>JADBWK010000040.1 GCA_020404895.1 Pseudanabaena sp. M085S1SP2A07QC
CTGAACAGCTTTTCCGTCTTGGTGATAATCTTTGCCGTTCTTGACTATCTTTTTGCTTTGGCAGTGTGGACATTCCATGCCTTTCTCCTTGTCTCTGCCTCTTTATTTTACTTCTCACGTCTTATCTGACCAGTGCCAAAAGCGATTTGTATCTGGCAGTGCATGAGGTCGTCAAGCGCAAACCTGATGGGGTAGCATTTGATTATGTTCGTTATAAGCGCGGCGCAGGTGCTGCCTCAGTGGTAAGCAATGTCCGCTATCTGTGGATTTACGGAGCATCTTCATTACAGGCTTTTCGCGATCGCGCTGAGAATTTCCAAGGCAGAGAAATTATCAACCGCTTTCTCAAACAGGGTTATGTCACACCAAACGATCTTAAAGTAGTTAAAAAACTCTATCCCCAAGAAACAGAACCACTCTGGCAAGGTCGCCAACCATCTGATCAAAAAGAACCTGCGATCACATATTGGCAAAAAGAACTATGGCAACTGGATGTTGGTCACGCTTTTATTGGTGTGACATATTATTTAGATACTGTCTCTAAGCCTGTTTTTCAGCAAAAGATTCCTGCGAGTATTGCCTTTTTCTCCGATGGTAATCAACCTGTAGGCGAAGGATTTGATTCGCGAATGCAACCTTGGCATTTGTTTTCTAGTACCTATGAGTGGCAACCGATGGCATATGCTGTCTGCGGTAAGCCAAACTGTATAGTGGATCAAGTTCGTAGGGTTGCACAATATGCACCAAGTGGAACTAAGATCGCACCAATTTTAGTCGGTCAATGGAATGTCTCCTTTACAAATCGTCCATCCTTGAAAGTGCAAATGCAAGCAATTCGCTCAGCTGTGCCTGCGATTAATTCCATTAGTCATTTTGCCTTTAGTTGGCAAGTAGAAGAAGTAGCACTTTCGCGATCGCGCCAAATATGCAAACTTTAAAATAGACTTAGGATCACAGTTACAGCAATTACCGATCAAACGAACCACAAGATATTTTTTGAAAGTGTTACTTAGCAACACTTTCAAAAAATATCTTGGTTTGGGTTTGAGCGCAAAGCTCTGTAACTATGCAAGCCAACACAAATTAATCTCACAACAAAATATGCCCCGCATTCCCAAACTAACTTATGATCGCGGAACCTTAATTCTCCATCCACCGCCCAAAGGTAAAGCATGGATAGAATTTGCTACATGGGATGATCGCATTGAGAAATTTCGGATTCCTGCTAATCACTATCGTGAGTTAATTTTGACTTTGCGATCGGAAGGAATTGCGATCGAAGATAAGTCACGGGGATATCAAGAAGTTAAGTTGATTTCTCATACCAAAATGGAGCCTTATCCACACCAGAGCGAAGCTCTTGCCGCATGGCAGAGAGTCGGAAAATGTGGTGTGGTTGTTTTACCGACTGCTGCAGGTAAAACTTATCTAGCACAGCTAGCAATGCAAGTTACAAATCGCAGCACCTTAGTTGTCGTGCCTACCCTCGATTTGATGCATCAGTGGTATGCCCATTTATTAGCAGCTTTCCCTGATGTGGAAATTGGTTTATTGGGAGGAGGTTCTCGCGATCGCACCTCAATTCTAGTATCAACCTATGACAGTGCTGCCATTCAAGCCGAGGCTTTGGGAAATCTCTACGGCTTGATCGTGTTTGATGAATGCCATCATTTACCAACGGATTTTTTTCGAGTGATTGCAGAATATGCGATCGCGCCCTATAGACTGGGCTTAACCGCCACGCCCGAACGTAGTGATGGTAAACATGCAGATTTAGAACTTCTAATTGGGGAAGAAGTCTATCGTAAATCCTCTGAAGATTTAGCAGGACAAGCCTTAGCAGAACATAAAATTGTCCAGATCAAAGTTTCTCTTTCAGCACAAGAACGAGATCGCTATGATTCGTTAATTGAAAGTCGCAATATGTTTCTTAAGGAATCAAAAATTTCTCTTGGTAGTCTCGAAGGATGGCAAAGATTTGTGCAGGCGAGTGCGCGATCGCAGGCAGGTAGAAGAGCAATGCTTGCCCATCGTGAATCAAAGGAAATTTCTTTAGGAACTGAAGCAAAATTACGGGTTTTGTCAGATTTATTGGCTCAACACTTCGGCGAGAGGATTCTAATTTTCACGAACGACAATGCCACGGTTTATCGTATTTCGCAAGATTTATTAATTCCCGCACTCACGCATCAAACTCCTGTGAAGGAACGCCACGAAATTTTAACGTTCTTTCGAGAAGGCAAATATAAAACCTTAGCTACTTCCCATGTTTTAAATGAAGGTGTCGATGTACCTGATGCAAGGATTGCCATCCTGCTATCGGGTACTGGCTCAGCCCGAGAATATATTCAGCGCTTAGGACGAGTGTTGCGGCGGGGTACTGAGGCAAATAAGCAAGCGATTCTCTATGAAGTGGTGACTGAAGATACTAGCGAAGTAAGAACTTCGGAACGGCGCAGAGGCATCGAGCGATCGCGTTCAGAGCTTCCTCAGGACAATGTCATGCAAATAGGAATTAAGTACGACAAAGATATCCATAAAAAACAGGCGATCGCTGCCGAAAATCCAAATGATTACGATATCTAAACAAATAAATAAAAACCAATATTTTTGTTGAGAGTGTTGCTTTGCAACACTCTCAACAAAAATATTGGTTTTTATTACAGCGCAAAGCGCTGTAACAAAAAAATGTATACATTTTTTGACGTAAGAAACCAGAAAAGATCGTTTAAAATAAGTTAGACCGCAATCATTTGGTAGCCGTTATGGAACTTGCAGCATATATATATGATGCATGGGCATATGAACAAGCCAATCAAGGAGCGACAGATCGTAATCTGCTTACTTGTGATGAGCTTGATGCTGACGAGTATCAGTTAAATAAGCTTGACTGGAATTTTGCAGCGATAAAACAGCAAGCCTATTTACTATCAGCGATCGCCTTTACCAGTCTCAGTGGGTTGAGCTGGAATTTAGCGCCTGCGATGGCTGCTCATTTTTTAGAGCCTGCGGTAAATGTTGCGCCTTGGTGTAACCAGTTATATATATGCAATACCAGCTATATGTTAGAGGTGCAGACTTTACTTGCTCAACGTGGGTTTGCGGTCGGAGAAATTGATGGGGTTTATGGCAGATATACC
Organism: Pseudanabaena sp. M085S1SP2A07QC; assembly: GCA_020404895.1. GTDB lineage: Bacteria > Cyanobacteriota > Cyanobacteriia > Pseudanabaenales > Pseudanabaenaceae > Pseudanabaena. Next base: position 3,141 of record JADBWK010000040.1, read on the forward strand.
AAGCAAGCTGTAATTGATTTTCAGAAAACACAAGTTAATCTGGTTGCCGATGGAATTCCTGGGGAAAAAACCTTGGCATTGTTGCGAAACTCATCAGTGAGTAAACCTTTAGCATCTCAGCGTCCAAATCAAACTACAGGACAACCAACAGGGGCAATTACGAGCGATCGCTCAAGCCCATCATCAAGCCAGACACCAAATCAGACAATTGTGATTGTGCGATCAAATAACGCTCCAACTAGTAACTCTCAGCAGCCAGTGATAAGCGAAATCGGAAATTTGCAAATGCTGCTGAAACAACGGGGATTTTATCAAGGTGAAATTGATGGACAACTAGGGCAAACCACAACTAATGCCGTATTAAAGGCACAGCAAGCCTATGCCCTATCTCAAGATGGCTTTGTAGGACCTTTAACAATGCGCTCATTGTTAGCTGGTGGCAACAATCTCCCCCTCACTCAGCCTGCTTTGCCCCGATTGCCAACAACACAAGATGTCTTGGCAATCCAAACATTACTCAAGGAACGAGGCTTTTATGATGCAGATCTTAGTGGCTTATACAACATTCAGACCAAGGCAAGTATTTTGAAAGCTCAACTTGCTTACGGACAAGCCGCCACAGGGGATTTGACTTCAGATCTACAGACGGCTCTGAAAGCGCAAAATCCCACTCAGAATATTACTCAAATCCCTGCCAGTAGCCCAAATAGTCAAACTATTCAGCCAATTCCTAGCAGTACTCCGCTAGGTAATGGAACCCAAGTCCCAACCTCCAGTCAAAATGCACCAACAGCCAAAAATACTAATTCTTCCTAAATAAAAGCTGAACAAATCTCGTCAATTCCACCAAATTTTTCAAGTACAAATCTCTATTCTCAATCTCAACAAGGTCTAATCATGGAACTCTTAGCATATATCCAAGAAGAATTTATCAATGCTGACGATGCGATCATCAGTGAAATACCTGAAACCTTCCAAACATGGTTCAAGAAATTCACTACTAATTCCGCCAAACTAAGCTTAAACGTACTCCTAACAGGTACAACCCTGCTGATTGGTCTAGGCTCAACCTTAAATGCTTTAGCTGCCGAAGCCCCATCATCAGATGTGAAATATGTACAATCACTACTAGCAAAAAATGGCTTTGACCCTGGGGCGATCGATGGTTTATCTGGAGCATCAACTAAAAATGCCATCCTTCGCGCTCAAAAAGCTTTTGGACTTACTCCCGATGGAATAGTTGGTAGTCGGACGATCGCAGCTCTCGAAGATGGCAAATCTGTAGATGGAAGTGCCACAAAAGTCGATGTCGTTGATACCAAAGTTAATGTCAGCGAAACTACGAGTAGTGCTTCATCGACGGTGATGAATCTCCAGAAATTACTTGCTGATCGTGGCTTTTACAATGGTGCTGTTGATGGCATCATGGGCTCTCAGACTCGCTCAGCAATCATCGCAGCACAAAAAGCTTATAACCTCACTACCGATGGGGTTGCAGGTCCCCAGACCTTAGCGGCTCTAGAGTCAGATGGTGCTAAAGCAGTTATTACAACCGTTAGCGCTACAACTACTAGCACCAAAAGTGCAGAAGTTTCCAGTCTGCAAGAGTTACTCAGCAAGCGTGGTTTTTACAATGGTGCTGTTGATGGCATCATGGGACCACAGACTCGCTCAGCGATCGTCGCCGCTCAGAAAAACTATGGCTTAGTTACTGATGGTATAGCAGGCACTCAAACTCTTGCCGCCTTAGAATCAGGAGCTAGCAAAGTCAGTGTTGCTACCAAGAATCCTGAAACCATATCCTCGGTTACGAAGACTAGTAATAAAGATGTTGCCGCATTGCAACAGTTACTAGCCCAACGCGGTTTTTACAATGGTGCGATCGATGGTATCAAAGGAGCGCAGACAAATGCCGCGATCACGACCGCTCAAAAGAACTATGGCTTAACCGTCGATGGCATTGCAGGCGCTCAAACTATAGCAGCGTTGCAAACCGATGCAAAATCATCCCCCAAGCCAGATGCAAGTAAGCAAGCTGCGAATACTGTGATTCCAGCTATCGACGGTGGAGTAGCCAACTTACAAAATTTGCTAACCGATCGCGGATTTTATAATGGACCAATTACAGGATTTTTAGGTACACGTACTAGAGACGCAATCATTGCCGCTCAAAAAGCCTATGGATTAACTGCGGATGGTGTGGCTGGAGCGAGAACGATCGCCGCTCTAGAAGCAGGTGCACCAAAACAACAAATTGCCGCCACTACTACTCCAGCTCCAGCTAATGTTACGCCAGCTATTCGCGTGGAACCAAAACCACAGGTAACACCTGCGCCGCAACCGCAAGCCACAGTCACACCGCAACCAACAAGCCAAGCAACTCCCAAACCAACCACACTAGCAGCAGTCCAGCCCACAACCGCACCAGTGGCACAGCCCACAGCTCCTGCTGCAACTGCAAACACACAAGTCTCAGAATTACAGAGATTACTGGCTCAGAGAGGTTTCTACACTGGTAAAGTCGATGGTGTATTAAGTGGGGAAACTCGTAATGCGATCATCAGAGCGCAAAACTTTTACACGATTAGCCCTGCCGATGGCTCACCAAGCAATAAACTGATTGATAGTCTGAGTAAAGATACATTTATTTCTGAAGGCAATTAAGTCAGATGCGGTTCCGTAACCTTGCTATTAATTTAGGGGCGATCGCTATTTTGGGAGCGATCACCCTTAGTTTGCAACTCCCTAAGCTCAATCAAAGATTGAGTGGACAAACTCAAGAAGAAACTCGTAAAGCAGTTAGAGACGAAGAGGCTCGTCTCAAATTAGTTAAACAACTACCTCCACGTGGATTTGGTTTTAATAACTTGATTGCCAACTTCGCGTTTTTGCAATTTTTGCAATATTTTGGCGATGATATTGCCAGAAATAACTTTCAAACGGGATATAGCCTCAGTCCGCTTTATTTTGCCAATATTATCGATCGCGATCCTCGGTTTTTAAGTAGCTATATATATATGTCAGCTAGTGTGTCCATGTTTGCGGGAGCTCCTAGTAAAGCGATAGAAATCTATAGTAAGGGTTTAAAATCTCTAGATCCTGATCGACAGCCTAGCGCCTATATAGTTTGGCGATACAAGGCAACCGATCAACTATTGTTTTTAGGGGATGCTAAAGGAGCTAGGGAGTCTTATCTAAAAGCTGCTGAATGGGCTGATAAAGCGAGCTTATCAGATGAAAAACTGGTCGAAGCCCACAAAATTTCGGCTGAGTTATCTCGCCAGTCTGCACAATGGCTCGAAGGAGATCGGGATCTGACTAAGGCTCAAATTGGTGCTTGGTCACTAGTTTTGCAAAATGCTACAGACAAAAAAACTGTCCAAATTATTGCTCAAGAGCTAGATAAACTAAACTTGAAAATAGAAATTAAAAATGGGGCACAAACTATTGTGGCTAAATAACAAGAAAGGGACGCGTTTCGCCCCTTTCTTGTTTATTTAATTAGCAGATAACCACTTCTGAGCATTTAACCGTTGAATTACACCGAATACAAGTAAGTCAAGAGGTGCTTTGCGCTCGTCGATCAAAAATGGCTCGATGGTACTAGGCGATCGCCCAGCATCAGCACAGGAAAAAGCCTTCTGAGCATTGAGATCTGCTTTAGAAAAGTAAACTGTAAACTGGCGTGAACCTTGCGCCCAGAGCCCACGCACTTGCGAGTTGCCAAACTCCAATTGCAAATCATCAATGCCTTGCTTACCAAAGGCTTTAGTAAGGGCTGGTAGATAATGCTTGTTAATAAATTCGTCAAAGGGTAACTCTTCGATCGCAGGTGGCTTTTCGGCTTTGGGCTTTGCAGCAGGCTTTGCCTTTGGCTCTTCAGAAGTTGGTGCAGTGGTTTCAGACATGATTTTTAAAATATTGCTAAATTTTATAACAAGAATAGACAACGCTGCGCGTTGTCTATTCTCTATTTGGCTTCTGCATTGACAATCTGGGGTAGTCCCATACTGTAGTTAAGCGATCGGTGATTGAGATTGTAGGTAACTTCGCCTTGCTGCAATAGCGATCGCACAAAATGCTCTAAATCTGAACCAATGCGACGCAAATTGTAATCTGTCAAATCAGCACCTTTGTAGTCTGCTACAAGCTCATCGAACTTGCGATAAACCTTTTGCAAAGCACCATCTGTCCAGTTCAGTTCATTGTCAGGATCAACATCTATAGTCAATGTATTTTCGCTGTCGATCAGTTCATCATTCTGCTCCTCAACAATGGCAGCATAAATCTGAATATGACGGGTTGTAGATTTGAGCGGCATAAAGATATGTGACTTGGGTAAGTATTGAAGAACTAACTTTAGATTATTGCAAATTTTTAGAGATTCCTAACCAAACAATTTCTCTATATGTATACATTAATCCTATCAAAACCCAAAGAGTGTGGGGCGGCGCTTGCGCCGCCCCACACTCTTTGGGTTTTATGCAATTTAGTAAAATTTAAAAAGCACACCCAAAACCTGTACCGCCCGCCACGCAGGCGGGACAGGTTTTGGGGGCGACAGCTATAAAACCCTGACTGGGTTTGGTTTTTAATTAACAAAAGTGTCGTCATACTTCTGTGAATTGGTATTGTTTAAGGATCTCTATATAAACAAACAGGAGGCGCATTGCACCTCCTGTTTGTTTTAGCTAGCTAGCTAAATATTCTTGCATACGGGCTTTGCGCTTGCGAAGATAATCCATAGCTTGACGCTCTAACTGCCTTACTTGCTCACGGCTAAGATCCATACGCTTGCTAATACTAGCTAACGACATTTCCTGTCCATCTTCTAGTCCGTAGCGCAAGATCATCACTTGGCGCTGCTTTTCGGGTAGCTCCTTGAGTAAGCTCTGGATATCCGTTCGCAAAGATTCCCTTTCTACATAGTTATCAGGAGAACGTCCTGTATCTTCTAGTAGTTCAGCGAGTTCAGTATCTTGGTTATCACCAATGCGTAAATCAAGGGAAATTGGCTGACGCGATAGTGACAAGCATTCACGTACTTGATCGGTCTTGATATTTAGTTCATAAGCAATCTCTGCGACCGTAGCAACTCGACCAAGATCCTGAGAGAGTTGGCGTTGAGCTTTTTTGATTTTGTTGAGCTTTTCAGTGATATGAACTGGTAAGCGAATAGTACGCGCTTGCTGAGCAATCGCTCTCGTAATCGCTTGACGAATCCACCAATAGGCATAGGTTGAAAACTTAAAACCCTTGGTTGGATCAAACTTATCTACCGCACGCTCTAACCCCAGAGTTCCTTCCTGAACCAAGTCTAGAAGCTCTAAGTTTCTTTTTTGATATTTTTTAGCGACAGATACAACTAAGCGAAGGTTTGCCTCGATCATTTTGCGTTTAGCGCGTGTGCCAACACGAATAAGGCTATGCAAAATCTCTCGCTCCAGACCAACAGCTTCAGCCCATTCTTGCTCAGTTGGTAGGCGATCACTATTTTGGGCGATCTTTTCTTGGGCTTCAAACAACGTCATCATCTGTTGTACTTGCTTCCCGTAGATAATCTCTTCTTCATTACTGAGTAAGGGGATTTTCCCGATTTCATGCAAGTACGTGCGAACCATGTCAGCAGACAGGCCGACTTGCTTGTTAGCTTGCCTATCCACTGTCTTTGGTGTGGGTTGGATCAATGGTTCTTCAGACATATCGCTCCTCATTTTTTTAAACTAAGCGTTTTTCAAGAGTGCTTCTCCAAGACCAGAAGACTGAGACAAATAGGACTTCATAACTTTAAAATTTAAATTTATGAAGTCCAATATATTAAAATCATGATCTTTAAGTTTTATAAAGTTGGCATGGTAATGTGTCATTTGCTTCAAAGTTAATTTGTATAATAAACAATTAACCTTTTTTAATCTTGCGTCTAGAGTTACATATTATTACGAATCAACTAGAAAAGTCAAAGGACGGCTATCACTATCTATCTAAAGATTTGACCAAGGTTTGAATAGGTATTTACACTCATTAAATTAAGACTCTAATGACATTCCGAACTCGTATTTATTGTTGTTAATGAAATCAGACAACTTTGATATCAGAAGCAGGTAAAGAGAGATAATGTTGTTCTAAAAAATTAAATACAATTAAATACAAATAAAGTTACGTATGTAACTGCTTATTTAGATTTACTAAAATAGCAATAATCATAATTTTATTTAGGTCAATTGTTTAGGGTAATTGTTGAATCCTCAAAATTTAGATAGATGCGAAAACTAAAGCTCTAATCGATAAACTCAAAATGTGTAATAGGGGTTGGCACACAGGTCTTGAGCAGTAATAATTGCAAAATTGGGTACTTAAATGGTCATACTGGCTGCTTAGTTACATTGGACGGGGCTAATATACTAGAGTTTCCCAGCCTATGCCTCTAGAATCAACCGTATAAAATTCATTAAATCTAAAGGGTCTCAATAATAGTAATTGTTAACACAATATAAACCTTCCATTAATTATTCCCTGCATTCACCTTTACTTATCTTTAATTTTGCTTAAGAAAGTTATGTAAATTAGCTCACAAGTCTCAATAAGCTGATTAATCAACTTGAGCCATTACCATTGTGGTTAATTGTCACAAATGATTCATTTATGCGATCACTTAATTTAATAACCTTTATTGTTAGATAAAAGCGACAAAATGCAATCACTCATCTGGGTGAAGTAAAACATCAAAACTAGCAGCTCTAAGCAAAATTTCTTATGGCTTTGCACCTATCAGTATTAAGTCTGTGGTTATGCAAGAAATCGCTGAGGCGATCGCAGCCATTTTAGTCGCACAATATTATTAAATCCGCAATTGTTAAGTACCGATGGCGTTGACAATTGCGAATTTATTTTTATTACAGAAGAGCAGTTTAAGATCCAGAAAACAACAAGATTTTCTGTTGCAAGTGCCACTTTGTATCACTTGCAACAAAAAATCTTAGTTATTATAGCAATGTAAGCTTTGCTTAGGACATAAAACCCAAAAGATGGCAGAGCGAAGCTCTGCCATCTTTTGGGTTTTGAATTGTCCTATCTATCTCTTACGTTGCTATAGTTCAAATAAAAACAAAAAATTTGGTATTTTATGGAACTTGTTAGCCTCAATTCTCGACCTTAGATCTATAGAAAATTTAGGCTTTGGTAAAGTGATGTTGTGCTGAAGCTAGTAACAACAAACTAGGAACAACTGGGAAGATTACAACCATGACTTCAACTAAGACTCAAATTAAAAACAGCATCAAAAACGTGATCGCCCTTAGTACGATCTGTATAGCCACTGTCGCTAGTTCGACGATCTTTGTACCCGCTGCTTTTGCCCAATATGGCTTAGGGCTCCCAAAATCCGCAGGTTCGGGCGGTGCAACTAGGGGAGACTTACCTCTACTGACGATTCTTGTACCTGACGACGGGGGAAAGACTTCATCATCTCGTCCAACATTTTATTGGTACATTGCGCCTCCTGATATTACGTCAACTGACTCAACGACATTTCCTCAGATTGATAATGGCAAAAGTCCATTTCAAGTAACTTTCATTTTACGCGATAGTAACGGGAGAGAGTCAAAGCCGATTTTTATGGCTCAAGGGAAAGGAGAAGATTCGGGACTCTATAAATTTACTTTGCCCGAAAATGCGCCTGAGCTAGTGAAAGGAAAAGTACAACGTTGGCAAATTCGTTGGCAAGCTAATGGTGGTACAGCGCAAGTTGATGTTAGCGCTGCCATCCGTTACGATAACGATCCTATGCTTGCAAAAGAGATCGCTACAGCCAAAAGTGATTTAGAAAAAGCCAGAATCTATGCGAAAAGAGCATATTGGTATGATGCAATCAATGCTTACACCAGTTGGTTATCCAAAAATCCTAAAGACGATGTAGCTAATGCTGAGCGCAGTAATTTATTAAAAGTAGGTCTGCAAAACCATCGAGCATTTGCGAAGGTGAATACTGAAGAATTTGATCCAGCAAAATTCGCCAAATTCCTGAGCAAATTTGATGAAAGCAAAGGTGCAATATCAATTGCATTTCAGCATAAACCTCATCGTTAATTTATCCCAATTCACAAAAGTGTGGCAACACTTCTGTGAATAAAACCCAAACCCTGTAATACGAAAAGACAAAATGGCGTAGCCATTTTGTCTTTTCGTATTACAGGGTTTGGGTTTTGGTAAACCTCGATATATAGCTGCTCAATAAGAGAATGGTGTCGTGAAGCACCGCCTCTTATCCCAATTCACGAAAGTGTGGCTACACTTTCGTGAATTAAAAGCCAAACCCTGTAAGGGTTTTAAAAACACAAAATGGCGTAGCCATTTTATGTTTTAGTATTGTTAGATAAAGTTAGAGTTGTTGCTTAGCAACAACTCTAACTTTTTGGGGGCTTGGAGAATCGCTATGCAACAACGTAAACCAAAATGATATGATGTGCAAAAATTCACACTGTTTACAGCAATTTGTTGTAAGTAATGCTTAAGCACTATGTCAATGTTGTTGAGATCCTTAGGGCAAATCTATGGCAGATAATTCAGGTAATTTTTGGGGAGGTTTTCTCTTCGGTGCTGCTGTGGGTGGCGTAGTTGGCGCATTGGTAGCAATTAAGCTGAGTGAGCCTGAAGACGGTTTGATCGATCAGCCATCTAATCGCGATCGCCTGATTGATAAACCTCAAACCTCTAATGAATTTGCTCGTCGTAATCTCGAAAAGAAAATCGCCCAACTTAATGCAGCGATCGATTCAGTCAGTCAAGAATTGGCTTCGGCTGAAGGGAAAAATGGTGGCAAGCAAATATCAGTTGAATCATTACGAGATATGACCGTTGATGATAAGTGATGATAACATCCTGATTTCTGCTGTATTCAGTAGAATAGTGGCATCTATAATTATTCTAATTGTTCTATAAACTCACAACCTCCTATGGCAGTTATTTTTGGCACAGTCAGCTCATTTATCACGATCTATTTGGGTTTGCTATTTATTCGCGTCTTACTGACTTGGTTTCCAAACATTGATTGGTTCAACCAGCCTTTTGCTGCACTTGCTCAAATTACCGATCCTTATCTCAATATATTTCGTTCGATTATTCCGCCACTAGGAGGTATGGATTTATCGCCCATGCTTGCCTTCCTTGCACTTAGTTTTTTACAACGTGCTCTTGCTCCATTGGCTGCAAGCGCGAGTATGGGCTTTTAGGGTAAGCTTATTTCTAATTACAAATTACGAATTACGCTGCGTTCACGTTAGGAAATATACATGACGGGTTTGTTAGATTTGAGCGGGAAAACTGCTCTTGTGACTGGGATTGCCAACAATCGTTCGATCGCTTGGGGTATTGCCCAAAAGTTACATCAGGCTGGCGCTAAGCTTGGTATTACTTATTTACCAGACGATCGCGATCGCAACAAAGGTAAAGTTGCTGAGTTGACTGATTCCTTGACTCCGAGCTTTTTGTTGCCTTGCAATGTTCAGGATGACGCACAAGTAGATTCACTGTTTGCCTCAGTTGCCGAACAGTGGGAAAAAATTGATATTTTGGTGCATTGTCTAGCATTTGCCAACAAGGAAGATCTATCTGGCAACTTTACGGATATTTCTCGCTCAGGCTTTCAACTTGCCCTTGATGTGAGTGCTTACTCTCTGATCCATTTATGTCGTGCAGCAAGACCTCTATTAAAAGATGGTGGTAGCGTGATTACCCTCACCTATATTGGTGGTGCAAAAGTTGTCCCTAACTATAATGTGATGGGGATCGCTAAGGCTGCATTGGAAATGAATGTGCGTTACCTCGCCTCCGATATGGGACCAGACAATATTCGGATTAATGCAATTTCTGCTGGACCGATTCGGACTCTTGCTTCAGCAGCGATCGGTGACTTCCACAAAATGTTGCACCATTATGAAGAAACAGCGCCTTTACGTCGCTTAGTTACTCCTGATGATGTGGGTAATGTGGCAACTTTCTTGGGCAGCGATCTGTCAAGTGCTGTAACTGGGCAAATTATTTATGTGGATGCTGGTTACGAAGTCATGGGTGCTTAATAAACAAACTCCCTTGACTTTTGAGATCGCCAAAATTCTTGCTCACTAGATCAGTTTTTTAAAAATCCCATGCAAACGGATATCTTCAAAGAGCTATTTCCACTATTCGATGCTGCTAGCGTTGAAACTTTGGAGTGGCTCCTCGCTGAAGCAGTAGAACGTGACTATCCTCCTGGGCGGGCTGTGCTAATGGAGGACGCTTGGGGCAATGCTGTGTATTTCATTCTTTCTGGCTGGTTAAAAGTTAGATTTTTGAGAAGTCAGGATGCAACAACCCTTGCCATACTTGGTAATGGTGACTTTTTTGGAGAAATGGCGATTCTGGATGAGTCACCAAGATCTACGGATGTAGTTGCTTTCACGCCAGTTCGTGTTCTGAGTGTTCCTGCTCAAAAATTTATCCAGTTTTTATTTAAAGATCCACAGTTGCATCACCGTATGTTGCAGTTGATGGTGCGACGGTTGCGCAAAACCAATCAGCGCATTCAGTTACGCCAACAAGTACCTGCGGTGCGGATTGCCACTATTCTAACTGGGTTGGCTGATACTTATGGCAGTAAGACTGATACAGGCATTGATATTTTTAATATACCTGTACAAGATATTGCCGATCTCTCTGAAGTAAGCCCTGACGACACGACCAAGGTGTTAGACAAAATTAAAGAAAAGGGTTGGATTGCGATCGATCCTAAGCGTCAAGTGATGAGTATCATCAACGAAAAACAAATGTTGCAATTAGCAACATTTCGCTAAACCCCAAAAGAGGAGTGGCGGCGCGAAGCGCCGCCACTCCTCTTTTGGAGTTATATGGTGATCGCAATTTTTCCTGTCATTGATCCAGTTTCTAATAATTTATGGGCTTTAGCCACATCCGCAAGCTGAAACACTTCACTGACATGGATTTTGAGCTTGCCTGAGTCAAATAAATCTGCACATTCACTAAGAATTTTGGCTTGTTGAATTTGCAGATCAGGCTTTCCGAGTAACATCGGCGTAAGCATTAGTTCAAAGCTAAATCTCAAGTTTCGGGTACGGGCCACTTTCCAGCTTATATCGGTAGGTGGCTCAAGAATGGTGACAAGATCCCCATAGATTTTAACGGCGGGAAAAGTCTGCTCAATCAGTTTACCTCCGACGGTATCAAAGCCGAGATCTACACCTTCTCCATTTGTCCACGCGATCGCTGCTTCCACAAAATCGGTCTGTTTATAGGCGATCGCGAAATCTGCACCCAAATCCCGTACAAATCTTCCTTTAGCTTCGGAGCCAACAGTCGTGCAGACCTTGGCATGCCTGAGCTTGGCTAACTGAATCGCCACATGACCAACACCGCCAGCTCCTGCATGAATTAAGACATTGCGGCTGGTTGGCGCTGATTGTACAGTGTTTTGTAAAGTGCCGCGATCATATAGGGCTTCCCACGCAGTAATTAACACAAGGGGAGCAGCAGCAGCTTCTTCAAAACTGAGGGATTTAGGTTTATGGGCGACGAATTTTTCGTCTATCGTTGTTAGTTCGGCATAGTTACCTTGATGGAAACCTAGCCCTCCATTACAAAAATAGACCTGATCGCCTACTTTAAACTTAGTGACTTCTGAGCCGATCTCTTCTACGATTCCTGCACCATCACAACCAAGAATCGACAGTAAGCGATCAGGATGAAATGTGCCACGGCTCCGCAGTTTTATGTCAATGGGATTAAGCCCTGCTGCTTTGATGCGTACTAAAATCTCAGTCGGAGCTTGAATCGTTGGTTCTTGGATATCGGCAAGTTGCAGCACATTGGGCTCACCTACTGCGGTCATCAAAATTGCTTTCATGGGTTTCTCACTAAAACGTGAGAGGTGACGCTAAGCGCCACCTCTCATCTGGGTTTATTGTGGGGGCGTAGTTGGTTTGGCGATCGGACTAGGGGGCTGACGAATGGTGTTATTGTTACCAGAACGGGGAGCGTTCTGTACAGAGTGCGTTTGCCAATCACCAAAAAATCGATTTAATGTTGTAAAACCTAATGCTGCTACGCCGCTCATGATCGCTAATAACACAATGATCGTCGTCCAAGTTTCCACACTCTCAGCAATGCCATAACGGGTGCGATAGGGATCGATTTTGCAATTATTATCGCGATCACGAGCAGTTATGGGACGGCGAAATCGTAATCGATGATCGTCCAGCTTTTCTAATAGGATCCAACCTGCTTGTGACTCTTCAGCGCAGACTTTGTTCAAGATCTTGCGTCCACGAAACCCGCCGCTACTAGTACGCAAGATTTTAAATTCCCAGCCCTTAGGCTGATCGCTAGATGTGTTGGACTCGTAGCGAGTAAGGTTTTCTTCTTCCACTTCTTCCCGCCGCCTATTACCTTGTTTTGCTCGAAATATTCTGTCGATAATCACGGACTGAATCCCAACATCGAGAATGATTGTACTGATGATGATTGCATTGACGGTCAGCATATGTGCGTGACTAATCCTAGTAGCAGCATAACAGCTTGATAATCAGCAAAAGTATACATGCAGATGAATACTATTTCACTCAAGATTTTGACTGAAATAACACAAATTAAATAAAAACCAAAACTATTGTGGCGGACAAAGTCCACAACAACAGTTTTGGTTTTTATTTAATTTGCGATCCTTAGCGATCGCGATATTATGATGATCAATAAAAATAAGCCGTAAGCTTCTGATACAAACCTATGAACTCTATTGTCCTAATGGCTGAAGTACTTACCGATCCTGAGCTCCGCCGCACTCCTGATAATCAAAGCTCGATCGCTTCATTTCTTGTTCAGTTTGCAGGTGGACGAGCTGAAGACGCACCTTATCGCATCAAAGTTGTTGGCTGGAATAGTTTAGCCGATGAGATGGTTGAGAAATATCATAAAGGCGACCAAGTTGTCGTTGAAGGTCGGTTGCGTCTAGATACAGTTGATCGCGGTACTTACAAAGAAAAGCGTACAGAACTAATTGCTCAGCGTGTCCACAGTTTTGGAGTTGGTGGTGGTACAGCTAATAATGCTCCTGCTCCTGCACGCACAGAAAGAATTGCCAATAATCCTACTCCCGCTGCAAACGTTGTCCCAGTGTCAACATATGTGCCTGTATCTGCACCCGCAGCCGATGCACCTGATTATGACGATATTCCATTTTAAAAAAACAAGAGAGAGTGCAAGGCACTCTCTCTTGTTTTTTTATTAAGCCGATGATGAGATTTGAACTCACGGCCTGCTGATTACGAATCAGCTGCACTACCCCTGTGCTACATCGGCAAGTTAGCTAATTTGGTCAAATACAAATTTTTTGCGATTGCTATTATAGCATCATCGCACATATTACATAATTCAGTATTGCCAGGGCAGTAATTCTCATTATTAAAATCGTTTTTTTGGCTCTGAGAACCCCAAAAACGGTTCCATAATAAGAATTACTGTGCCAAGGATAAGCTCAGCTTTGCGCCGACTACTCCCTTCCTAGTGAAGAATTAGACATTGCGGCGCTTCGCGCCACAATGTCTAATTCTTGGTTTTATATGGCTATTTCTTTGGTGGGAAGGGAGTATCCTTAAGTGCCAGATAATTTTGCAAATATTAATATTTAAGGGATTGTTATGGGGAGTTTACGACTAAAGTTGGCTGATCGCAGACCGTTGATTAAATCCCTAGGTTTTGGAATTGCGATCGCCATTGGTTATTTTTTTGCTAATCCAGCCCCACTGAATAGCGCCGAACAAATTCGCTTTTGGTATGCCCCTTTTGGTGAATTTACAATCTATGTTAGTGATTTAGAAAAATTTGCGAAAGAGGGGAAACTAACCAAGCGTTTAGAGTTCTATCTAGAAAGATTATCACCTCAACAACAAACTCAACTTCGTGAAGCTCTAACAACCCGCTATAGCCTCAGCCATACTACAGCAGCGCAATTTTCCTATTCTCCAATTGGTGAGATTTTAGTGCGACGCTTAGGTAGGATTTTGCAGATGACTCCTGAGCTAAATGGGTTCTCGGCATTGCGAGCTTCGTTGATTCTTTCTGCACAAAGTGAGGAAGGGCTTAGCATTCTTAATCTATTGCGACGATATCCCGTCCCAGTTATCTATTTAGACTTACATCACGGACTTCAGGCTTATGCAGAAGTCTCACAATTGCTCTACAAAAAAGAACAAGCGATCGCCGCCATCGAAAAGCAAGCGATCACTGAATCTCAGAATCAGAACGAGAATAAAGCTCTAGTCAACCCTCACAAGGAACTGCGAGTTGCGGGGGATGTAAAATGGACAAAAGAGCAATTTACCTATTTGCAACGCGATCGCAATGTCAAAATATTTGCCGATATATATATCCCCCAAGGATTAGCAACTCCAGCACCGCTAATTGTAATTTCCCATGGATTGGCTTCTAATCCTGATACTTTGCAATATTTATCGCAGCACCTTGCTTCTCATGGATTTGCTGTGGCTGCCTTAGAGCATCCTAAAACAGGTAGTCATGACTTTGCGGCGTTCCTATCTGGCTTCAGTAAAGAGCCCCAGATTGAAGAAGCAGTACAACGCCCCTATGATGTGAAATATTTACTAGATGCATTGGCGCAAAAGGTTAAAACTGATCCCCAATGGCGCGATCGCTTCAACCCAGAGCAAGTAGGCTTAATTGGGCACTCACTCGGTGGCTATACTGTTCTAACTTTGGGAGGTGCTCAACTTAATTTCAATCAAATCAATAAAGAATGCAGTATTCCCGAACCCAATCTCTCTTCTTTTAATGTGTCTAAGATTCTCCAATGTCGCTTTAGTGCATTAGATGTAAATAATATTAATCTTAGCGATCGCCGAGTCAAAGCAGCGTTAGCACTTAATCCACTCGGTGGTAGTACGCTACTGGGTAAAGAAGGAATTCAAAATATCAAGATTCCTGTAGCGATTTTTGCTGGTGGAGATGACTTATTTACACCTGCGGTTCCTGAACAGTTTTTCCCCTTTGTATGGTCAACTAGTCCTCATAAGTATCTAGTAACTTTTCCTAAAGGAACACATTTCTCTTTTTTAGAAAGAAGCGATCACGGTGTATTGGTAGTTCCAGCAACCATATTAGGTGAAAAGCCCGAATTTACGCATCCCTATACAAAAGCGTTAAGCCTAGCTTTTTTTCAAACTCATCTCAATAACCGCCCTGAATTTGGGGCTTATCTCAATAATGCTTATGTACAAGCGATCGCATCTCCCCGATTCCCTGCTTCATTGACTACCAATTTCTCAGAGGCTCAGCTTCTGCAATCGTTAGGGGATACTCCATAAAAAGCATTAGCGCCGCACTCAAGCCCTGAGCTCAAGTGCGGACTGAAATCTCAACCCGTTTCAAAAGGGTTGATAGAAGGCATTCCGTAGTCCACTTCAGTGGACTTAAGCTTTTAGACAAGAACTTAAGTTCTTGTGTTATTTGCGCCGTTTTTTACTTCTGTAATCGTTTGAGTTCATCTTGTAAAGCTTGAACTTTGCTTTTGAGAGAATCCACATCGCTTACAGTTTGATTAGAATCACTATCTTCCTCATCATCAATTGAGATTGTCCGTGGGGCATCTTTGCTGCTAGGATTTGGAGCACTCTCCCCAATCGGCTTTTGAGAGTTACGGACTAGGTCATCTACAAACTTTTTCGCTTCTTCGGTTGTCATCTCGCCACGTTCAACTAGGTCGTCAGCTAATTTACTAGCTTGTGTACGAAGTTCACCAAGAGTCTCACCAGCCTTTTCACCTGCGACAGTCGCCAAGCCTAGACCTAGATAAAATGCTTTTTGGACGATGCCACCAAATGGATTCATTGCCATTACTCCATAAAATTTTATGATAGACATTATGGAGATTGCTTTGCAATCTCCATAATGTCTATCATATCTCGATATTATGAAATTTCCCAACTGGCTATCACAACGAGCTATTCAGAAAAAAAGTGCGATCGCACTTATCTTTAGATCGCCTTTTGATCAAGAAGTAGAACGCTGGACATATGCGGAGTTGGAAGCCGAAGTTAATCACTGGGTAGAGTGCTTGCAGACATTGGGGATAAAATTTGGCGATCGCATTGGATTGTTACTTACCAATCATCCGAGATATATCATACTTGTTCATGCGTTAGTGAAGTGTGAAGCGATCGCAGTTTTCCTCAATATTCGCCTCACTACTGAAGAATTGCGTTGGCAGATAGAAGATAGTCAAGCTAAATATTTGCTTTGTGATGAGCTTACTAAATCAACTGTAAACAATCTGGATAAACAAATCGATCATTTAATCATTTCTGAAATATCTAGTTTTTCTCTGCTAAATTTTCAATTAAATGGCTGTAAACATTGCAGCGAAAATATAGATCTGGAAAATACACAGGGTATTTTCTATACATCGGGAACAACGGGTAAGCCCAAGGCAGTTCCATTAACTTATAACAATCATTTCCATAGCGCGATCTCGTCGGCTTTAAATTTAGGTATAGAGCCAAATGATAATTGGTTGCTCTGTATGCCATTGTTTCATGTAGGTGGATTATCGATCGCATGGCGGAGTGTCGTTAACGGAACGAAAATCACGCTTTTACCAAAATTTGATGAGCAGGAAGTACTAGATGCGATCGCTATTGAGAAAGTGACAATTATTTCGCTTGTGCCAACGATGCTGAGCCGTTTATTAGCACATCCCCAATGGCAAAACCTTCAGAAATTACGTGCGATTTTATTGGGCGGCGCACCTGCGAGTCCAGAATTAATTGAACAATGCTTACAATTAAATTTGCCGATAAGCCCTACCTATGGCATGACTGAAACTGCTTCGCAAATAACTACTCTTCCATCCCATGAAGTAGCTAAAAAAAGAGGTTCGTCGGGTTTACCACTTTTTGGCAATCGACTACGGATTGTCGATGATCAACAGCAAGATCTTGATGTTGGTGAGATCGGGCAAATTCTCATTCAAGGGGCAAGTGTGATGAATGGCTATCTCAATCAACTTGACAAGAATATTCAAGATGGTTGGCTGCACACGGGCGATTTAGGATATCTCGATCGCGATGGTTACCTCTATGTCATCAGTCGTCGTTCTGACTTGATTATTAGTGGTGGTGAAAACATTTATCCGACGGAAATTGAGGCGATTTTACTAGAACATCCTGCGATCGTAGAGGCTTGTGTGGTGGGCATAGGAGATCGCGAATGGGGCGAAATAGTTACTGCCGCAATCGTGACTGATATTCAATTGTCACTAGAAGAAATTAGAAATTTTTGCGAACAAAAATCCTTGGCGCGATATAAATTACCCAAGTCTATCTATATTTGGGAATCTCTCCCCAAAACTGCTTCTGGCAAATTATTGCGTCAAAAAATTCGCGATCGCCTAGAGTCCGTATAAAACCTGAAAATTATAGCGATCGCGCTACAATATCCAATGGAAATAGCAAAAGTATTTTTCTCTTTAGCACCATGAATCAAGATTCTGAAAACTCTAATTCGCAATCGATGAATCTTCCGCCTGGGGAGTTGGGATTACCGATCCTTGGACAAACCTTGCAGTTTCTCTTTGATCGCAAATTTGCCGAGAAACAATATGCCAAGTATGGGGCGATTTCTAAAACTAGCTTACTTGGTAGACCTACAGTATTTATGATTGGCTCCGAGGCTGCTGAATTCGTGTTATCTAGCCATATGGAATGCTTCTCATGGAAAGAAGGTTGGCCAGATAATTTCAAAATGCTGTTAGGAGAATCACTGTTTTTGCAGGATGGGGAAGAACATCGCCGCAATCGCCGCTTGATGATGCCCGCCTTTCATGGACAGGCTTTAACTGGCTATTTTTCGACGATGGAAGAAATCACACAGCGATATTTGGCTAAATGGACAAAAAAGGGGGAGTTTAATTGGTTTGATGAATTCAAAAAACTGACCTTTGAGATTGCTAGTCAACTTTTGATTGGAGCAAATGCTGGTGATGATGTAGAGAAATTGAGTAAATTATTTACAACTTTAACCAATGGGTTATTTGCGATCGCGCCTTTTGATTTGCCTTTTACTACATTGGGTAAGGCGCTTAAAGCACGCGATCTTCTACTGCAACATCTCACTCAAGTTGTGAAGGAGCGTCAGCAAAATCCCACCAATGATGTACTGAGTATGTTGATACAGGCGCAAGATGAGGATGGAGGACGTTTTAGTCTCGAAGAATTAAAGGCTCAGGCAATGCTGATGTTATTTGCTGGACATGAAACTACCACATCGATGTTGACATGGTTTTGCCTAGAACTAGGTCGTCATCCTCAAGTTTTAGAACGCGCTCGCCAAGAGCAAATAGCACTAGCGACAACAGGTCAGTTAAATCTAGAACAAATCGGGCAAATGCCTTATCTCGATCAAATCTTTCAAGAGATTGAACGTTTGCGTCCGCCTGTTGGCGGTGGGTTTCGAGGTGTTGTAAAGCCTTTCGAGTTTAATGGATATCAAGTTCCCAAAGGTTGGCTAGTTCTCTATTCGATTATGATTACCCATAAACAAACAGATATTTATCCCAATCCTGATACGTTCGATCCAGATCGCTTTAGTAGCGATCGCCAAGAACATAAACAGAAACCCTTTAGTCTGATTGGGTTTGGTGGTGGTGCAAGAATTTGTATTGGGATTGCATTTGCGAAGCTAGAAATGAAGATTATTGCTGCTCATTTATTACGCAATTATCAATGGGAAATCTTACCTTCCCAAAATCTAGAGCCGTTCCCAATTCCCACTCTTCGACCAAAAGATGGGCTAAGAGTAAAGTTTCAACCATTATAGCAATGTAAGCTTTGCTTAGGACATAAAACCCAAAAGATAGCAGAGCGAAGCTCTGCCATCTTTTGGGTTTTGAATTGTCCTATCTATCTCTTACGTTGCTATAGCATAATTAAAATAAAAGGTGGCGCTAAGCGCCACCTTGTATTTTTATAGCAATGTAAGCTTTGCTTAGGACATAAA
>JADBWK010000041.1 GCA_020404895.1 Pseudanabaena sp. M085S1SP2A07QC
ATGGCAGAGCTTTGCTCTGCCATCTTTTTTTTTTTTTTTTTTCCTATCTATCTCTTACGTTGCTATAAATTCAGTTCTGTTTGAGCCTGTTGAATATCAGCTTCAACACCATGTGCTGCATGGGCAAGTACTAAAGCAGGATTTGCAAATAAAGAAACGCAAAGTAGTAAATACATCACACCTGAAACAGAAAATCTCAACATGGACAATGTTTTTATGGATTTTATGGAACTAAGCAGATTATTTCAGGAGATTGTGCTATGGGAATGAAATAGTGAGAGGCGGCGCTTTGCGCCGTCTCTCACTATTTAGGTTTTGATTTGTCTTGATAAAAGTGGCTAGGGCTATACCTCTCAAATTAATCAACTATTGATCTAGGGATTAGTGTGAAACAACTGTGAAGTAACACATTTTTCGCATTCACAAAAAAACTGTAAGCCACTTTTTCTAATTTTTTTGCGATCGCCACAGGAAGGACAGATATTCTTGATTGCTGTATTTTTACCGCAATCATTGCATTTAAAAAAATAATTGTGAACGTATAGCAATGATAAATTTTGGCTTTGGCAATATGCGCAAGTGCTTGCTGAAGCTAACTTTATGGATTTGGCGACGGGCTTAGGTTTAATGTCTGGTTTCTGCGCATCGCTAGGAACGACGGAGATAATCTTTCTCTGTGGTGATATTGGTTTGACTGTTGCGATCTGATTTGTGACTGGATAAACTTCACGTTCTGAAATTGCTTGAGGTGGATTATTTGTTGTTTTAATATTCGTATTGATTGAAGCCCCCTTAATTTTTGCAAGTTTGTGGTGCGTTAATAAAAACTGACTAATCCTCGGCAATTCGTCTTTTGCAATCTCATAAGGAATCTCCAAACTCAGGCTTAACAAGCTATCTTTCTTTCGATATTCTGTAGCGATTGCCTTGATTTTGTCAGAAATTTGATCAGCTTTACAGACAATATCGAGCTTGTCATTTTTTGGACGGTTGATAATGCCTGCATCAGAAATTGCAACTAGCACATCAATTGGCATTTTCGTAAAATGGGATTGCTTGCCAAAAAGCATTTTATTCAGAAGCGTCTCAACATGATCTTCTAAATAATCCTTGAGAAATTTCCCTTGACGTTGAGCTTGCAAAATTGGTGAAGGCATTCCTTGCCAATCATTATTAAACCAACGCTTCCACTCACCGAGTTCATTTACCTCAACGCGAGTTGTGACGCTTTTACTCTCAATGATTATCATTCCATAGCGATGAATTACTAAATGATCGATTTGACAAGCATCTCCAGCTTTTTCAAAACGCAGATTATTGAAAACTAGAAACAATGGATCATCTTTAAATTCTCGGTTCAGATAAAAAGCTAGCTGAGATTCTGCACGGTATCCCGCCTGTTCAAATTTATCAGTTGTTTCAATACGATCAAGTTCTTTAATAATCATTACTTTCTTGAACCCCAAAAATACTTTTTAGCTTTTAACACAAAGAAGGGTGGATGCGCGAAGCGCATCCACCCTTCTTTGATATTTATTCGGCAGATGCAGCAGCAGTACGTGCGGCGGCGGCTTCGTCAGGATGAATACCCAAACGAGTTAAGTTAAAGCGTCCACGATTGTCAACTTCGCGAATCTTGATCAAGACTTCATCGCCAACAGCAACTTCATCTTCCACTTTACCCACACGACCTTCCGCCAATTGGGAAATATGAACCATTCCTTCCTTACCAGGTAGGAACTCCACAAATGCACCAATTGGAATAATTCGAGTGACCTTACCAAGATAAACATCACCAGAACCAACACGACGGGTCATATTTTCGATGATGCGCTTGGCTTTGAGTGCGCCTTCTCCACTCATCGAGGAAATCATGACAGTACCATCATCTTCAATATCGATCTTGGCTCCAGTCTCCTCTGTGATGCCCTTGATGTTTTTACCACCAGGTCCAATAATCATGCCGATTTGTTCAGGATCGATCCGAATCGTGAGCAATCGTGGTGCATAGGGAGAAAGCTGAGGTCTAGGTGCAGAGAGCAATTCTAACATCTTGCCCATGATGTGAGCGCGACCAGTCTTAGCTTGCATTACAGCCGAGCGAACCGTATCCATGGAGATGCTAGTGATCTTCATGTCCATTTGTAATGCAGTGATACCAGTGTCTGTTCCTGCAACCTTGAAGTCCATGTCGCCAAGAAAATCTTCAATACCTTGAATATCTGTGAGAATGCGAACTTCATCACCTTCTTTGATCAAGCCCATTGCCACACCACTTACGGGCTTGGTAATCGGTACACCCGCATCCATTAGTGCTAGGGTCGAGCCGCAGACAGATCCCATCGAGGTCGAGCCATTGGATGACAAGACTTCGGATACTAGGCGCAGAACATAGGGAAACTCTGCTTTGGATGGCAATACTGGCAAAAGAGCGCGTTCGGCTAAGGCTCCATGACCAATTTCGCGACGACCAGCCGATCGCATTGGTCTTGCTTCACCAACCGAGTAGGGCGGGAAGTTGTAGTGGTGCATATAACGCTTCTTCGCGTCAGGATGCAAATCGTCCATTTCCTGAGCATCCCCAGGTGTACCAAGGGTGGCGATCGTCAATACTTGGGTTAAGCCACGATTGAATAGACCACTACCATGGACGCGAGGAATAACACTTACCTCTGTCCAGATTGGACGCACTTCGTCAAGTTTGCGTCCGTCAATACGAACGCTTTGCTCAATTACTTGCAAGCGCATCAGCTTTTTGGTGAGTTCTTTGTAAGTGGCACTAATCACTTTTTTGTCAGCAGCCAACTTCACAGGATCTTCATCGGGTAAAGCCGCGATCGCAGCTAAAAGCTCAGCCTTAATTTCATCAAGGGCGGCATCGCGCACATTACGATCTTTCTCACAACTTGCAACTACTTGAGCAACTTTATCTTTGACCGTATTGGCAATAAAGTTTTCCAAGGTGGAATCGGTTTCGGGGTTGACAATTTCTGGTAGTGAAATCCCTAAATCCTGTAGTAAATCAATTTGGGCTTTGATCAGTTCCAGCACGGCTTCATAACCAAAGTCGATCGCTTCGATCATGTCGGCTTCTGGCAATTGGTTTGCGCCAGCTTCAACCATAATGATCCCTTCAGCAGTACCTGCAACCACTAGATCCAGATCCCCTGCTTCAACTTCTGCATAGGTGGGATTAATAATAAATTCATCACCAACTAAACCAACACGAACGCCAGCCATTGGCCCCATGAATGGTAATCCCGCGATTAGTGCCGCGATCGATGCACCTGTCACCGCTAAAACGTCAGGTGGTACTTTGTCGTCGATCGCCATGGTTGTGGCGACGATTTGCACATCATCACGCAACCAATTGGGAAACAAAGGACGCATGGGGCGATCGATCAGGCGGCAAGTAAGGGTTGCTTTTTCGGGGGGACGACCTTCACGACGTAAGAAACCACCAGGAATACGACCTGCTGCATATAGGCGTTCTTCATAATCAACAAGCAGTGGCACAAAATCAACACCGTCACGGGCAGGACCTCTGGTCGCTGTCACTAATATTGCTGTTTCTCCACACTGGACTAATACTGAGCCGCCAGCTTGGGGGGCAAACGTGCCAATTCTTAATTTAATTTCCCTGCCATAAAAAGGGATAATTTTTGTTACGGCTTCCATCTATAATCTACTTCCGTTTTGACTTTTTTCTCGTTATATATCTCGCAATGTTAGCACTGATGTAGTAAGGTCTGCTGTTTGTTAAGCGCGATCGCTGCAAAAAATGAAGATAAGTGCTTTTTACGTACCTCTGCTTACCCTTATAGGTGATCACATGTTAAAAATTAAGAAATTTAAAGATTGTTAGGCTGTTTTGATTATTAAAATAGAGTCAAGAAAACAAAAAAAATTGAATTCGCCGTCAAATATCCGAATTGCAGTGCTAGGTAGGAATTATGTTTAATACTGTTTTATTTCCTTTAAACAGAAGTCAAGAAACCCGCCAAGCTGGAGCCGTAGCGATTGATCTGATTCAAAAATATCACGCGCAGCTATATTTATTGTCAGTTGATGATCCTGATGCTAGTGATAGCGATCGCGCTTCATCGCAAGAGCTAATTAAAGAAATTGAGGCTTACTTTGCGGAAGTGGGCATTGTGGTTAAGACCAAAATAGCTGAGGGTAAAACTGCTTTTGTGATTTGTGATTTTGCTGATGAAATTAATGCGGACTTAATTGTGATGGGTTCTCGGGGAATGAGCCTGACCGAAGAACATCCTGACGGCAGCAGTGTTAGCCAAAAAGTGATTAATCTTTCGCCCTGTCCTGTCTTAGTCGTGCCGTAAGAAAGTCGCTTTGCGACATCCAAAAATCAAGGGTGATGCTTAGGCATCACCCTTGATTTTTGGATGTCGCGAAAAATTGTAGAGGCAATTCATGAATTGCCTCTACGATTTTTCGCGGCTCAGAATTTGGTGCATGGCTAAAGATGTCCACTCAATATCAGCTTCATTGTTGGATTTGCCTAGAGTGAGGCGGATACTATTTCGAGCTTCTGATTGCGAATATCCCATTTCTAACAGGATTGAACTTGGCTCGATCGCACCGCTACTACATGCCGAGCCAGAGCTAATGGCGATACCAGCGAAATTCATTTCGCGTACAAGATGGCGACCATCAACATACTGATTATAAAAACTAAGGTGGTGCGGTAATCTGCCATCTCCCATCAGCCCTGTGGGAATAAGTGCAGGTATATCCGCAAGCAATGCGTATAGGCGATCGCGCAACTTGGCTAAACGTCGAGATTCTGACGTTAGTTCCTTTTCGGCAAGTTCGGCAGCTAAACCTAAACCTGCGACCGCAGCTACAGCCTGAGTTCCTGAACGGTAGCCACGTTCTTGTCCACCACCTTGAATTAACGGAATTAGCGATCGCTTCTTAGTCGTCAGAGGGTTAATATACAGCGCCCCGATTCCTTGAGTTCCATAAAACTTATGTGCCGAAAGGGACAGCAAATCAATTGGTAGGGTTTGCACATCAATAGACATCTTGCCGATCGCTTGTACTGCATCGGTGTGAAATAGCACGTCAGCATTACGACAAATTTGTCCGAGTTTTTCTATCGGTTGAATCGTCCCCACTTCATTTTGGGCCGTGATGATCGATACAAGTACTGTATTTGGGCGTAGCGATCGGGCGAGATCATTTGGTTCAACGAGTCCTTGACGATTAACAGGTAATCGTGTGATTTCCCAGCCATGTTGTTCTAGATATAGAGCTGGCAAGCGCACTGCCGAATGCTCCACAGAGGAAATAATCATGTGTTGTGGCGTGCGATATTGCCTTGCAATTCCCATGATCGCCATATTGTCCGACTCTGTGCCGCCTGATGTGAAAATAATTCCTTCAGGATCTGCATTAATCAAACTTGCCACTTGTAAGCGAGATCGCTCGATCGTCATAGTCGAACGTTCGCCCCACCAATGCAGGCTAGAAGGATTGCCCCATTGCGATCGCATCACGGCCACCATCAAGTCGATGACTTCTGGTCGTGTAGGAGTTGTAGCACCATGATCTAGGTATATTTGCATGAAACAATTTTATAACAATCGCAAACCCAAAGAACAAAGGATCGCCTTGCGCTCCTTTGTTCTTTGGGTTTATGTGAACAAAAATTAAGAAAGGGCAAACAGCGCACACGCATTTTTTGTGGTTTGTGTTGCCAATGTTTCCAAATCTACATCGCGCAACTTCGCTACGCTCTCAGCTACATGGAGCACATAAGCTGGTTCGTTGCGCTTGCCACGTTTCGGGACTGGAGCAAGAAATGGACAGTCTGTCTCAACTAAAATGCGATCGCTTGGTACAACTTTGGCGGACTCATGTAAATCATGAGCATTCTTAAAAGTGACCACACCGCTAAAGCTGATATACATCCCCAAATCTACAAACCATTGCGTCTCCTCAGGATTACCAGCCCAGCAATGCATCACGCCGCGAACTGGCTCTAGAGGTGACTCTGCATTGATTTCTTGCAAGACTTGACGGGTAGCAGCCGAGGCTTCACGAGAATGAATAATCACAGGCAAATTTAGCGATCGCGCCGTTCTCAGTTGTGACTTAAAAGCTTCGATTTGAGCAGTTTTATGATCAGATTTAAAAAAATCTAAACCCGTTTCCCCAATCGCTACGACACGTTGATCGCTAGTCGCTAAAGACTTGATGCGATCGCCTATTTCAGGATTCCAACCTGTCGTATTTAAGGTTTTGTCTAGAGGATGTAAACCAACCGCAAAACTCACTTCAGGAAATTGATCGGCGATCGCTTGAATTTGCATAAATTCATCGGGACTGACACAAGAATGTACTAACCGCGTTACACCATTACTTAGCCAGCGATCGCGAACTGCCTCAAGATCAGATTGAAAATCCTTGAAGTTAATATGTACATGTGTGTCTACTAGTTGCATAAAAAGAAACCCTAGAAATCAGAATCATGTCGAAATGTACAACGCATAAAAACAGCGAGAAAATTAAACGCTCCCCCACAAGGCCGTATTAATTTTCTCGCTCAAATTGGTTGATCAAATCATCTGTATAGCCAAGCCCTAAAACTTATCGCCTAAAAATTTATTTTTGACTATTAACTTTTACTCTTGATCCAATTTAACAGAGATTTGATATGTATATTTACTTACTCAGCTTTATCTTCCGATAGCTCGTTGCTCAACTGGATGAGATGAATATGCTTGTATCCAAGTTTAATTTCAAACTCATCTCCTTCATTCAACCCCATAGACCTTGTATAGGTAGAACCGATCACAATTTGACCATTTTTATGAACGCTAACTCGAAACGTAGGTTCACGACCGCGACCATCTTTATTCTGTTCAGGATTAATTGCAAATCCTCTCGCAGCAAGTACTGCCTCATAAAACTCTGTCAAATTAACGCGATCTACTCCATCTTTTCCTCGAGTGAAATAACCACATTTTTTAGCTTGCTCCCGCTTGGGCAAGTTATTTAGCTCTTTTGCTTTTTGAAGAAGCGCTTTTCCTGTTAATGGAGAAGTTACAGTGTCTGTCATAGGATTATCAGAAATTTCAAGATTTCAAAATTGAAAATTTCTCTCTAAAAATAGAAGAAAAATTTGCAAACCTTTGGATTTTAACCCACTTAGAATTGCCTTTCTATTCTCGTACATTTTTTAACATATTGAACAAAATATTCGCTGGGATTTTCAAATATTTTTTGATTTTTCTAGGGAATTCAAAAAAATATACTCAACAATGTCAGAGCATTTAGGTAAATACATGGAAATACGAAATAAATGCCTACAAGATTTAACTGATTAACTAGTCCAAAAATTTTAACAAGTTTCAGATTGATATTTTTAAATTAATTGTCACTCAACTCTGACTAAACATTATTTTATCTAATCTCAGTCAGTGTCATATTGGCAAATAACTAACTAGAAAACAGCCTTAACCGTCATTCATTAAAATTTCATGCCAATTAAATCCATATTTCTTCACCCATATAGGTGATTTATTGATTTTAAGATCTATGAAATGTCATAACATTCCTAGACTAGTTGTGCATTTTTCGATTTGGGAAGTGAGGCATCATTGTCCAAAAATTCAATAGTGCAAAATATGTATCAAATGTTTCTAATGTTTCTAAATAAAATAGACTTTACATTTATCATGATTAGTCAGTATTAACTCAGCAATTCCCATTATTATTTTATTGTTCCCAGCACTAAAGGCTCCGAAAACAATAAAATCGTTTGTTTGAAAGCTCGCCTACTGAGGACTTTTAAAAAACTGATTTCTATAATGAGAATTGCTATTAATTTTGACATTAGGTTGGGATAGGGCTTGGCTTATGCTAAGTTGTTACCCCAAACGCGAAAAGCATTTGCAATATTTGATGGAGTTAATGGTATGAGCGCACAGGATCGAGTCCCAGTAGGTATTATTGGCGCTTCGGGTTATGGTGGCATTCAATTGGTCAGACTGCTCTTAGAGCATCCATTGGTAAACATTACATACATGGGTGGGAGTGGCTCTGTAGGACAAAATTTTGCCGATCTATATCCGCACATTGCCCATGCAGTTAATCTACCCATCGAAAACCTTGAACCTGAAGCGATCGCTGATCGTTGCAAGATTGTCTTCTTGTCATTACCAAATGGTTTAGCCAGCAAAATTGCGCCACGGCTTCTAGCTAAGGGTTGCAAAGTCCTTGATTTATCCGCAGATTATCGCTTCACCGATCTACAAGTTTATGAATCTTGGTACAAGGAGGCGCGGACTGATGCTGAAGTTAATTCCAAGGCAGTCTATGGATTGCCAGAAATTTATCGCGATCGCATTGCTACTGCCGACTTAGTTGGCTGTGCTGGATGCTATCCCACTGCTAGTTTATTAGCTCTACAGCCTTTGCTAAAGCAGGGTCTAGTCGATCCTAGTACGATTATTATTGATGCTAAGTCTGGTACATCGGGTGGTGGTCGTCAGCCTAAAACTAATTTATTACTAGCCGAGGCAGATGGCTCTCTAGCAGCCTATGGGATTGCTAGTCACAGACATACTCCTGAGATTGAGCAGATCTGTAGCGATATGGCAGGTCAGGATGTGCTGGTGCAATTCACACCGCATCTAATTCCGATGATTCGTGGTATTCTTTCGACGGTATATGCCAAACTGCGTGACCCTGGACTCGTGAAGGACGATATTCTGACTATCTATAAGTCTTTTTATCGCAATTCTGAATGGGTACAGGTTTTACCCAAAAATATTTTCCCTCAAACCAAATGGGCTTTAGGCACTAATCTTTGCTATCTCGGTGTCGAAGTCGATGAACGCACAGGCCGAGTAATTGTAGTGTCAGCGATCGATAACCTGATGAAAGGTCAAGCTGCTCAAGCTGTGCAATGTATGAATATCATAATGGGCTGGGAAGAGTCGATGGCTTTACCAAAGCTAACTTTCTATCCATAAACTGAACAAGGGGCTTAGAAACCATTTAAGAATTACTTTCTGCGGCCAAAAGCTCTAAGGGATCCCCCTCAATCCCCCTTAAAAAGGGGGAAGAATTTAATTCTCCCCCCTTTTTAAGGGGGGGCTGGGGGGGATCTAGACAATTCTTAAATGGTTTCTTAAGCCCCTTGTCTTTTTTTAATGTATGACAGCAACAGTTAGAAGTTTAGGTGAGCAAGGATTGCTGAAGATATTTCGGCAATATTGTAGTGCGGTGGTGGGGGATGACGCAGCGCCCATGGGGGCAACCTTACCCGATCGCCAAATGGTGGTGACGACAGATATGTTGATCGATGGCGTGCATTTTAGCGATCGCACCACTAGCCCAGAAGATGTTGGCTGGCGTGCGGCTGCTGTGAACTTATCTGATCTTGCCGCGATGGGTGCTAAGCCTTGGGGTTTGGTCATGTCTGTGGGATTACCACCTGATACTGAGATTGCTTGGATTGAAGGCGTATATCGTGGCTTTAGTGAATGTTTACAAACCTATGGCACTGAATTGGTTGGCGGCGATACGGTGCGATCGCCTGTGCGGACTTTATCGGTGACTGCCTTTGGACAAGTCCCGAAAACTCAAGTCATTCAGAGACATACGGCGCGAGTTGGTGATGTGATTGTCATGACTGGGCTGCATGGACTTTCTAAAGCTGGGTTGGAGCTTCTATTTAACAATGAATTAAAAGAGAAGTTATTAGCTCCAATGAAAATTGGGAATCTGATTCTGTCGGGAGAAGACTTAGTTCGAGCAATCTGTCATTACCATCAGCGACCAATCCCCCGTTTTGATGCGATCGCAGTTTTACATAAGATTCTCAATCAACAAAATCATCCAACTGATTTTCCTGTTTCAGGAATGGATAGTAGTGATGGATTAGCCGATGCGATCGCCCAAATATGTCGTGCTAGTAAAGTTGGCGCAAAGATCCATTGGCGATCGCTACCAATTCACCGAACTGTAAGAGCTTTGGCGGGCGATCGCGCCTTAGATTGGGTATTGTATGGCGGCGAAGATTTTGAACTTGTTTTATGTATGCCTTTGTCTTTAGCCGAGAAGTTTGTAAATCAATTATCTGGTGCAGTGATTATCGGTGAGATTATCGATGGAGATCGAATTGATGGGCTAGAAATGCGATCGGCTTTTCAACATTTCAGTTAAAAACTACAGCAATTTATGATTGCCTTCGGCTCGATAATTTCCTACGGGTAGTGTTTCCTGTTTTACTGGCACTGGACAGTTAATGAGTGATAGGCGCGGAAACTTACATTTCACGCGGACACAAAAGACGCAAATACGTCGATCACGTTTTAACTGTCCAGTGCCAACATAACTAAACAACTTGAAAAGTTATCGACAAAGCTGCAATTTCAGAAGTATACACCTGTTTATCTTGAGTCTGCTTTGTCCGAGATGATTTTGCCTCCGTGAGATCCGTTAACAACGCATCCACACTCTCCAACACTGGCACATTAGAGCGCTCAGAAACGATCTTAATCGCATTTCTGAGAGGCGATTTGCTTGCTACCACTAAGGCTTCACCTATTCCCTTTGCTTTAGCTTTATAGAAAAAATCATCCGTTGCAGGATCGGGAATTAACTTCGACATTCCTGCTCTTAGCTTGATGGAATCCTCTAATGCACTAGGGGCTGGATATAGATTAGTGATATCACCAGAAGAATCAATCACCAAAATCGCCAGATATAAATCCTCAGTTCCTGAATTTGTCACCTGAAACTGAAACGCAGAACCAAGGGGAATTGCCTGGTCGCTTTTTGGTTCAGTCTCCGCACTACTGCGAATCGTAAACGCCTGTCCCACTAGCGCATCCGACTGTCCTTCAATCTGCATCTTCGCCGCAAAACTAAGCTCTGATTGCCTTGCATTCAAGGTCAACTTCATCAGCCTTGCTGCTAACAAAGATTGTAGTTTAGGAATTAGGCGATCGCTTGCATCCTTCATCGATTCACCCACGTTGCCAAAGGAATCAGGAATGATCTCATCAATACTCGGCGTAAATAAACCAATACTATCCAAGGGTGGAATCTTGCGAGGTTTCTTACTAGTTTTAGCAATTTTTTCTAATTGGCTACGATAGGCAAAAGTCATCCGACTGAGGATATACTGCACCTCCATTCCATAAAGCACTTGCGGCGATTGATAGCGCACTGCCACCATCCGCTTACTCTTCTGAATTGCTGCTTCTGCAATTCCCAGATCTTTACCCAAGGATGGATCGAGTCCGATCGCTAATTGCCAATTCACAGGCAAAGTCCGCAATGTTTCCCGCAAGCGATCGCCTACTTGAGCAGTGCCATTTAGTATTCCCTTAGCTTGTAATCCTTGTCGCGATGACATTTTTACGTTGCCAGTAATCTTATTACTTGAATCCCGTACATCAAATTGAAAACTCACACCTTTTTTCAGACAATCGCGTTCCACTCCTCCCAACCAAAATTCTACTTGATCGCCATTTACATTCGTAATCACTGCTTCGGCAGTCGGTAAAGCAGGAGGTAAGAAATAAATCGGTTGCTTTTGGAGTTCGCCTGATTTTTGAAAGTCCGCAAATGGCACTTGATTAGAAGTAATCGCGTTAATACTAGGAATCAGATTCGCGATCGCGCGATCGGTTTCGATAGTTTTATCCTCTGTCTGATGCCATAGCGATTGGGTCAGTAAATAGGTAAACAGCCCTGCATGAAAATCATCAAAGGAATAATCGATCGCCTTTTGTTGTGCCTGTGCTGCTGCAATCACAATTCCTTTCGCCACACCTTGACTGCGTAGCTGCGCCAAGCGATCGCGGGTTAAATTCAATTTACGCATCCATTGTTCTTGAAATTCTAATTCCGCAGCGATCGGTGCTGGATCGAAACCTGCTAAGCCTCCGCGAGTCTCTTCTACTGAACGAATGCGAACATTACCGCGAGTACCGCCGCCTGAATGGCAACTATCTAGCACCGCCGTTACGTTATCTGTCTTTAATGCTGATAGTAATAAAAATAGCGATCGCCCCATAATTCCCGAACTTTCACGCGGGTCATAGGTGACAAAGGAGGTATTCAGATCGATGGTTGCGCCATTCGCTGCTCTAATCGGATCGGGATCGGTAACGCGATCGCCATGTCCTGAAAAATGAAACACCACCACATCATCAGGTTTCGCTTGCTTAATCAGATGCTCTTCAAAGGCGGTCAAAATATTCTGACGGGTTGGCTTCTGGGTTGTGTCATTGGTGAGGGTCAGTACGTCATTAGGATTAAACCCAAATCGATTTACCAGTAATGCTTTTTGCAGTTCCACATCGGTAGTGCAGCCCTTGAGATTGGCATAGCTGGAAGGATAGGCATTAATCCCTACCAAAAGTGCTAGTTTTCGACCCTTAGTGCCAGATAATGCTCTTGCATAGCGATCGCTTTGTTGCCACATCGGTAATGCAGAGATGCCAAGGGTAGCTAGAAAGGAACTGCTGAATTTGAGGAACTGGCGGCGATCGTGGGACATGGTTTGATTCTCTTTAGCTGAAAGTTTGAGATAGCTTCGACTACGCTCAGCTATCGTAACGTTGACTGAGCGTAGTCGAAGTCAATGTTATAAACCATTACCAATCAAAATAAAAGCAGCCCAGTAATAGGGATGACTAATTTTAGTGGGAGCGGTGGATGATGTTGACCTTGGACGCGCCTCAATCGACACAATACCTCGTGTCTCGCCCAAACCTTCATAATTATCCGTAATCATCGCTACTTGTGCTTGTCGTAGTGCTTCAGCGTGGGAGACTTTGCCTGTTTTTACGGCAGTATAAAAAGCATCCATGAGTTTTTGTGTACCACCATCTGAGACCTTCCAAAGCGTGGCGATCGCTGCACTTGCACCAGCATTATGAATCTGATAGCCCAAACCAAAAATCTCGATCCCTTTACCGTTGCCGCCCTGACCACCGATCGCCGTTTCACAGGCACTGAGAACGACCAAACTCACATTGGTGAGCGTCCAGTTACCAATATCGCTAATCGTGGATATCTTGCCATCACCAAGGAGGATAAAAGACTGTTTGGGTTGTCCGACTTCAAAATGTCCGTGGGTGGCGAGATGGATGATGTTATGTGCCTTGAGGTTGCTTGTGAGTGCGGATTCGGTGAAGTCACGATCTACTAGTTTAGTCGTATTGATTTTGGTGGCGATGCTGTCTACTTCTAGTTTGGTGGCGGGAAGGGCGGAGAAGATAAGGGTGCGATCGCCTACTTTGACATCATGCTCGGCTGATGATGCGGCGGCGAGAACGCGGATTGATGATGATGTCTGGGGAGTGAAGTCGGTGAGAGAGGCGGCGGTGATATTGTTGATGCGATAGCGTTCGACTAGCCATTGTTTGCCATCATAGAGGGCAGCGAGGGGAATGTAGCGCAATCCTTCATCGGGGGCATAGACGATGGTTTGGATGTTGGCTTGTTGGAGTTCTTTCTCGAAGGGTTGGATTAGCCAGCTATAGAACTTTTGAGCATCGGGTTTGACTTCGGAGTTGGAGTCACGGAGTTTTCTTCGGAATGATTCTATGTCTTGGTTGATTTCCGTGCGTTTGAGGTTGATGGTTTTGCGGATCGGTGATGCATTGGCGATAATCAGGATCAGTTCGAGGCGATCTTCGAGGACGAGGGGATAGAAGAGGGCAGCGTTTTGGAGTTTACTGAGGTTGCCCCGTAGACGATTGTATGTCTCAATCTTGATACTTTCAGCGCTTTGGGTACGGCGTAGTTTTTGGATTTCTTCTTGGACAGCAGGAATTTGTAAGAAGGCGTTAAATTGTTTGTTTTGTTCTATTTCATTGTTAGTCAGGAAGGCGAGGCGCGGTTGTTGCTGCGGGTCAAGTTTGCCTTCGAGGGCTAGTTTCTGAAGTTTGGCGAGTTCGTTACTGAGGGCAATAATGTTTTGTTCGGGCGGTTGGTAATCAGCTTTTTTTGGGCTGTCTCCGATAGTTTCGGAGCGTAAGTAGTCGCTGATTTCTTGGACTTTGAGGAGGTCGAGAACTTGTTGCGCTTCGAGAATTCGGTCTTGTGTGAGTAGGAGATCGGCTAATGCTCGATAAATATATGCCTTAGCACTAACGTAAGTTTTTTGATCGTCTTTAGACAAACCCGTTAAATCCTTGCGAATATTTTCGATTACATTTACGGCTTGTTTGTAAAAGAGAATTGCTAGCTCTACTTGTTTGTATTCTCGAAAAAGAGAACCCATCTCAATCAACGTCTGAGCTTCTTCACTTCGCTCGCCAACTTCACGTCTGATATAAAGAGAGCGATTCAAGAATTCAATTGCTTTGGTAATATTTCCCTGATTACGATAAAGCGAAGCAATATCTAGAGATACATATCCTTCTTCCAGTCGATTGCCGAGGTTACGATAAATAGATATCGACTTTAAATAGCTGTCTTCTGCCAGTTGAATATC
The DNA here is from genome assembly GCA_020404895.1 of Pseudanabaena sp. M085S1SP2A07QC. Lineage (GTDB taxonomy): Bacteria > Cyanobacteriota > Cyanobacteriia > Pseudanabaenales > Pseudanabaenaceae > Pseudanabaena. The sequence continues at coordinate 14,492 of JADBWK010000041.1, forward strand.
ACCAAAAGTTGCATAAGTCCCGCCCAGATGTCGATAAACCCTCGCTTCTTCCGAAACAACTTTTAAAGAATTATATATATCTCTAGACATTAGTAAAGCATCCAAAGTCTCTTTCCTTTGCTTCAGAGTTGTGTAAACTTGACTGATGTAAAGAAGCGCAAAAGCTTCTGTATACTGATTTTTATCTTCACGAGCTAATTTAATTGCCAAATTGTATGCATCTAGAGATTTTTGAGTTTCCCCAAAAAAGTAGAAAGCCCATCCTAAACTAGTAAGTACTCCTGCTTGACCTGAACGATCATTAATAGATTGATAAATACTGAGTGCTTGATTAAAGTAGCCAATTCCTTTATTGTGATCAAGTATAAAGAAAAAATAAAACCATCCTAAATCATTCAGTAGTGAAGCTTCTTTGGGCTTATCCCCAATATCTTTAGATAGTTGGATAGCTTGATTCATCAATCTAACCGTTTCAGAACGATTTGCTAACAGATTATAGACATGCGCTAGTTGCGCCATTGTGTCAATTTGACGGGCACGGTCTTTTTCTTGTATATAGATTGCTAGCGCTTGGTTTAATTTTTCTAATGCAAGTTGATATTTTCCTTGACTTCGTAAGTTTTTTCCTTCTCTTAATAACCGATCACCTTCAGCCTTACGATCTTGATTTGTCTGAGCCAGCACAGACTGCTGAGAAGTTAGAGAAATAGGTAGACTTGGCGCGACTACACAGAGCGCAAACACAATCCCAAAAGCACCACTAAATTTAGCATGTCTCATACTTACCACCTCTCTTCCTCTTCCACTATGTTCAAACCCCAAAACCCTACAACCCATTACCAATCAAAATAAAAGCTGCCCAGTAATTAATAGGGATGACTAATTTTAGTATAGACATGTGACATGGATAAATCCTCTTTTTGTTACAAACCATTACCAATCATAATAAAAGGTGCCCAGTAGTAAGGATGAGTGAGCTTTGTTGGAGCAGAACTTGGCTTGGCTCGGAGACGAGGTTCAACGGATACGAACTCGCCCCTTGGTTCGCCTAATGCTTCGTAATCGCCAGTAATCAGCGCCACCTGTGCTTGTCGCAATGCTTCAGCATGGGAGACTTTGCCTGTTTTGATGGCAGTGTAAAAAGCGCTCATTAATTGCTGTGTGCCACCATCGGAGACTGTCCATAATGAGGCGATCGCGCAAACCCCACAACGCAGGGACAATTTATCTGTTTATAGCCGAGAGGGTCAAGCATTTGCATACAGAATTTTTGTGCGGAATTTAGATATTGTGGCGCAAATGCTTGACCCCTACAGGTTATTGGTATTGTGGGCGATCTCATGCAATTGTTGCTATCCCCGAATAATTCAAGATTTTGGTATCCGCAGTAACCAATGGGCAGCCCAAAACCTTAGCCGTTGCCGTGATAATTTGATCCGCAGGATCTCGATGAAACCCAACTAACTGAGTTGAATCAATGGCAATCTGCGGCGTGAGATCTAATAATTGGACGGATGGATAAGACAGAGCTTTTTCAAACCATTCCGCAAGTTCGCAGGGAAGAGTCAAGCGATTATACTCAACTAACTTCGCCATTTCCCAACAAGATATAACACTAACCCCGATCGCTGAAGACTCTTGACTCTGAATGGCTGCCGCCGCAGTTTGACTAAGCTTGGAGTCTCCATGTACCCACCAGATCCAAATATGAGTATCTAACACAATCATCCCAGTACATCCCAATCAGAAACTGCCACAGGCTCAGTGGGATCGATATATTCAAATGGTAAACCCCGCAATGGATAATTTTTACTTTGAGAAGATGTATGATCGGCTAAGCCAAAAACCTTTAATAGCTTTAGTACCTTTTCCAATTCATTCTCAGACATCAAATCAAGTTTATTAATTAGTAGTTCTTTCACAGACATTTAGTACTTACCTCACTATTCAACATATTGCAAAATTCTTCTCGCTCATCTTCAGTTAGCGAATCCCAAACTAATCCGCGATCGCTAGCAGCACGTCTTGCTCCAGTCTGTCCAATATTAGATAACTCAATCCAGCGATCGCGCCGTTTTTTAATCAATAGCTTATATAACCGTAATTGCTTCTCATTAGAAAGCTGATTTACGAGTTCTATTACTTGCTCATCATCAAGTTGTAAAACAACCATTTTTTCTGAGGATTTGATAGGGCTGATTCTATGCCAGCATTATATCATTTCTTTTACAGTCGATCTATCTCTGCAAGAAACCACAAAATCTCGTAATTAGGAATAGTTTCTTTGGCAACTATTAACTTCCGTCATCCAAATTAACACCTAGCTCTCGTAACTTTTCGGCAAGACGATCTGCCCTCGCCTTTTCCTGATCTGCCCGTTGATTCGCCGCCAAATTCGCACTATATAACTCCTCTGGCGTGAGCAACTTCTCTCCATTATCCAGACGATAAAACCCAATCAGATATTCCTCAGCCTGTAACTTCAGTTGCAATACCTCGCTGCAATTATCACGAATCGGCTTATACACGCCATCCTCATTCAGTCGATAGCCTTGCAACTGTTCTGTAATCCATTCTCCATAGGGATCGAATAGCCAGTATTCAGTTACTCCCAACTGCTCGTACAGCGTCTTCTTAAAGTTCCAATCAGTTTCCTTTGTCCCTGCCGATGTCACCTCAAAAATAATCGCTGGTGTTTGTTTTCCTTCCCAAATTTTGTAATTAGCATAGAGTCGTTTTTCGATATCAAACACAACCATCACATCAGGTGCAACTCTAGCTCTGGAATTGCCTTCAATGTAATAGAGGAATTGATCTGCAAAGACAACGGCTTGCTGCTCCTGCAAATATAACCGCAAGAGCGCTAGAGCCATCAAAATTGCGAGGACGTGCTGTTGAGTTTCTGCCAAGGGTTCTCCATCGGAACTAGGATAGATGATTTCTGAGGTTGCCGAATTGGTGGCTGATGCGATCGCCTGTTCCTGTGTATTTAATTTGGTATCTACTTTAGGTTGCGATCGCTCTTCGGTAATGGCTACCATAACGCTCTAGGGCTGATTATTTATCAGGATTATATCACACGCCCACAGACAGCATACTTACAACCCATTCCCAATCAGGATAAAAGCAGCCCAGTAATAGGGATGGCTAATTTTAGCAGGGACAGTGGATGATGTTGTTCTTGGGCGTACCTCAATAGACACAATGCCTCGCGCCGCGCCTAAACCTTCATAATTTCCTGTAATCATCGCCACCTGTGCCTGTCGCAATGCCTCAGTATTCGAGACTTTACCTGTCTTTACCGCCGTATAAAAAGCATCCATGAGTCTCTCAGTACCACCATCCGACACCTTCCAAAGCGTAGCGATCGCCGCACTTGCACCTGCATTATGAATCTGATAGCCCAAACCAAAAATCTCAATCCCTTTACCTTTGCCTCCCTGACCACCGATCGCCGTTTCACAGGCACTGAGAACGACCAAACTCACATTGGTGAGCGTCCAGCTACCGATATCGCTAATCGTGGATATCTTGCCATCACCAAGCAGGATAAAAGACTGTTCGGGTTGTCCGACTTCAAAATGTCCGTGGGTAGCGAGATGTATGATGTTATGTGTGTTGAGTTTACCTGTGAGAGCGGGTTCGGTGAAGTCGCGATCGACTAGTTTCGTGGTATTGATTTTGGTAGCGATGTTGTCTACTTCTATTTTGGTGGCAGGAAGGGCGGAGAAGGAAAGCGTGCGATCGCCTACTTTAACATCATGCTTGGCTGATGATGCGGCGGCGAGGACGCGGATTGATGATGCGGAGCGAGGAGTGAAGTCGGTGAGGGAAGCGGCTGTGATGTTGTTGATGCGATAGCGTTCGACTAGCCATTGTTTGCCATCATAGAGGGCGGCGAGGGGAATGTAGCGCAATCCTTCGTCGGGGGCATAGACGATGGTTTGTATGTTGGCTTGTTGGAGTTCTTTCTCGAAGGGTTGGATTAGCCAGTTATAGAACTTTTGAGCGTTGGGTTTGACTTCGGAGTTGGGGTTACGCAGGTTGCTCAGAAATGATGCTATGGCTTGGTTAAGGTCTGTGCGTTTGAGGTTGATGGTTTTGCGAATCGGTGGTGCATTGGCGATAATCAGGATCAGTTCGAGGCGATCTTCGAGAACAAGGGGATAGAAGAGGGCAGTATTTTGCAAATTTTTAAGTTGTTTTTGCAAACGTTTGTATATCTCAATATCAACATTTTTGGCACTTTCGATACGTCGCAATTCTTGAATTTGTTTTTGGACATCGGAACTTTGCAAGAAGGCGTTGAATTGTTTGCTCTCTTCTTTTTCGTTGTTGGTCAGGAAGGCGAGGCGCGGTTGTTGCTGCGGGTCAAGCTTGCCTTCGCGATCGAGTTTCTGAAGTTCGGCGAGTTCGTTACTGAGAGCAATTATATTCTGTTCGGGCTTTTGGAGATCTGTGCCTTTAGCAGTTTCGTTGTTGCCGCGCACGTTACGGAGATATTCGCTAAGTTCTTCGACTTTGAGGAGGTCGAGGACTTGCTGGGCTTCGAGGATGCGATCTTGTTTGAGTAGGAGATCGGCGAGGTTGCGATAGGTAAATTCGACTGTGGATAGATAGGATTTTTGTTCGTCTTGGCTGAGTTTGCGGATGTCTTGGCGAATGGATTCGATGACGTTGACTGATTGTTTGTAAAAAAGAATGGCAAGTTCGGATTGGTTGATTTTGTTAAAGGCTACGCCCAGATTGTTAAGCGCTGCTGCCTCACCAAGACGGTCTTTGATTTCCCGCGCGATCGCTAAGCTTTGTAGATAGAACTCGATCGCTTTGTCATATTTGCCGAGGGAATCGTAAGTATTCCCCAGATTTCCCAGCGCCTTTCCCTCACCGAGACGGTCTTTGATTTCCCGCACGATCGCTAAGCTTTGCAGATAGAACTTGATCGCTTTGTCATATTTGTCGAGGGAATCGTAAGCGAGTCCCAGATTTCCCAGCGCATTTCCTTCACCGAGACGGTCTTTGATTTCCCGCGCGATTTCTAAGCTTTGCAGTTGGAACTCGATGGCTTTGTCATATTTGCCGAGGGAATAGTAAGCGCTTCCCAGACTTCCCAGCGACCGTAACTCACCAAGACGGTCTTTGATTTCCCGATCAATCGCTAAGCTTTGCAGATGGAACTCGATCGCTTTGTCATATTTGCCGAGGGAATCGTAAGCGAGTCCCAGATTTCCCAGCCCTGCTGCCTCACCGAGGCGATCTTTGATTTCCCGCCTGATTTCTAAAGCTTGCAGTTGGTAATCGATCGCTTTGTCATATTTGCCGAGTTTTTGGTAAACGTTTCCCAGATTTCCCAGCGCATTTCCTTCATAATAACGTTCTTTGATTTCTCTTGCGATCGCTAAGTGTTGCAGATGGTACTCTATCGCTTTGTCATATTTACCGAGAGAACTATAAGCGTTTCCAAGATTTCCCAGCACTGCCCCCTCACTAAGACGGTCTTTGATTTCCCGCGCGATCGCTAAGCTTTGCAGACGGAACTCGATTGCTTTGTCATATTTACCGAGAGAATCGTAAGCGTTTCCAAGATTTCCCAGCACTCTTCCTTCATGGAGACGGTCTTTGATTGCCCGATAGATTGTCAATGCTTGCTGCAATGACTGTAATGCTGCTTCAAACTGGCTACTTTGAATTAGCACACTCGCTTGAAAAGACAGTCGATGTGCTTCTGCTTCGGGGGGAATATTTATCGATGTTCGCTCTGATTTTCTCATTTTTTCAAGCAAATAGTTAAGCAAAGCAGTAGTTCGCTCTTCCATTTCCTGATCTCCGATTTCCTTCGCTAATTCAATAGCTTGTAAAAAAGATTCTTGAACTTTCTTAAAATCACCAAGAAAATAGTAAGTAAGACCAATGCGTAATGCCTCAGTCTGACGGTCTTGTTTTGTCTGTGCTTGAGCCACCAGCAAAGCCTCATCAGGCGGCGACACCATGACCAAAATCCCAGTCAAAGCCACAAACATCAACGCATAAAACCGTGAAGCCATAACCGATCCTCAAGGAAAAAGTAGAAAGGCAAAAGGAAAAATTGAATATTAGACCTCCTAATTATCAGGGATGTTTGTTAATATTTTCACCATCAACAATACTTTTTGCCCACAAAAAACAGCGATCCGCCAATTGTAAAGCCAAATCATAATCATCGCGATCTACAGGCTCTGAAAATCCAGGGTATCGAGAACTCACCGCATATTCAGTCAAAATTGCAATATCCCTAATTGACTCTGAAATATCGGTATATTCTGCCAACAGATCAATTAACGTTCCCAGATTATGAGTTCTGGGAGCAGATACGGAATAATAAATGAGAACAGCTTTTAAGGATTTTTCGGCTGCTTGTTGAGCGTGATAACAAAGAGTCTCTAGCAAAACTGAATCAGGCAAATCCACCCGCGCTAACTCTAAATCACTTTTGGCATAAATTAGCCATTGTTCGACCAAATCGCGATCGCATTCAAAGGGCATAAACCTCAATCCCTTCCGCTAAAATTTCTTGATAAATAAGCCCCGCCGAATTTTTATATTTTTCGAGATCGCCATTAGTCACCACCAGAATATCAAAAGGAACTCCGATATTTCTAACATTTTTGTATAAAAATTGAGCAGTATGCCTTCTGTGAGTACCTTCAGGCATTACTACCAATAGATCGATATCGCTATCTTCTCCCATACTATTTCTTGCAACCGAGCCAAACAAAATAACCCGCAAAGGCTTAATTTCTTCAACAATGCGATTAACGAGCTTACTTAAAGCATGAGAATAGTTTTTCATTATTTTTGTCTAGCTTCAATCTAAAATATTCACCTTTTTACTTTTTCCTTGTAAGCCACGCTTCCAAATCCGCCACCTTCTCAAAATCCAACACCGCCTCCGCCAACTCTTCCAAGCGCTCAGCCGACAACTTCTCCAACCGCTTCACCGTCTTCTGTGTCACCTTCCCAAACTTCCGCGTCAGCAACCTTACAGCAAACTCCCTTAGACCCTGCTGCCGCCCCAAAATTTGACCGCTTTGTTTACCACGCAGTTCACCGCGCAATTCACCACGCAATTCGCCGCGTTGCTCGCCACGACGCTCACCCTCTTGGAGCGCCTCCTGATATACCCTTGTTTGCTTTAGATCGCCTAACGTAAACATCGCCTCAACCTCCTCTCGACTCATCTGGGGAAACTTGTATACCAAAACCGTCTCAATAAATTCTATCACCTTTACCCGATCGCCTTGTCCCACTTGCCCCGCTAATAGGGCAACCGCACACGTTTCTTAACAAAAAAAAGAGATATATCTTAACAAGCACGAAAGTGGGAGGTAACAACAGGAGAATTGAGGATATTTAAAAAGAGAAGTCGAAAATGTCACCCCAAAACAGCCCTGCGGCACTA
>JADBWK010000042.1 GCA_020404895.1 Pseudanabaena sp. M085S1SP2A07QC
GATTATATAGCAATGTAAGCTTTGCTTAGGACATAAAACCCAAAAGATGGCAGAGCTTCGCTCTGCCATCTTTTGGGTTTTGAATTGTCCTATCTATCTCTTACGTTGCTATAATTTACAAGTATTTACCTCAGAAAAACACATGAAAAACCCTGTTGGTTACTTTGAAGTTCCTGTAGTGGATCTTGATCAAGCAATTCTATTTTATGAGGCTATTTTTGGATATAGTTTAGAAAGAGTATCGATTGATGGAAACGAAATGGCTTTATTCCCTTTTGATGAGATGGCATCAGGGATAACAGGTGCTTTAGCTCAAGGAGAAAGTTATATACCTTCAAAACTAGGCTCTCGTGTTTACTTTAATGTCAGTGAAATAGATTCTATCTTAGAGAAAGTTATATCTTTGGGTGGAAAGGTTTTATACCCTAAGACCTCAATTGGTGAGCTAGGCTGGGTTGCTGAGTTTGAAGATACAGAAGGTAATTGTATTGCCTTGCATTCGCAATAAATAGCTATTCACTGAAATAAATTATTAATCAAAAAGGTAGTCTGATCGCCTAGAAATTACGACTGACGGTAATAGCGATCGCCTTTAGGAGATAGATGCTAATGCGATCGCCTAGCATTCAAGACTCACGGTAATAGCGATCGCCTTTAGGAGATGGATTGTTGATGCGATCGCCTACAACTCAAAACTCACAGTAATAGCGATCGCCTTGAGGAGATAGATGGCTAATGCGATCGCCCACTCTAAAAACAATAAATCAATTGAGATTAATTATGTTTTGAGATAGCGATCGCCTCAATCTTTAATCAAAATCTATCCGTTATTCTGGAGTTGTGCTGTTATGAATTTCTCTGTCAAGAGTAGCGATCGCATCCAAAATGCCCACAAACTTCTCTCCAAATTCGGTCAATTGATATTCCACGCGAGGGGGGATTTCTGGATAAGCGTGACGATGCAAGATGCGGTAATTAGTAAGTTTTTTTAAGCGTTCATTCAGTACCTTGCTGGTCAGCCCTTCAATCTGGTGTTCCATTGCTCCAGGTCGGCAAATTCCTTGACGCACTAATTGCAAAACTGTCATAGACCATTTACAACCCACAATATCCTCAGTCATTGCAGAGACACTAGGAAGTCGATCCGCACTCCGATCGCTTGAAGAAGTTGAAATATTTTTTTCAGTCACCAGCTTAAATTCCTACTAAAAAGTATCCATCCTACTAAATTGTACCTACTTTCGCGGTTTTTATATCTTTGCTAAGTTGATGTTGTTCGCAATTAACTTGTCTTTTTGGAGAGAAAACATGAAAACTAAAGCTACTTTCTATCATGCTGGTTGTACTGTTTGTTTGGCTGCTGAGCAAAATATCGTTCCGACCATCGATCGAGATCGCTATGATGTGGAAATCGTCAATCTAGGCGAGCAAGGCAACAGGATTGATGAAGCTAAAGCTATTGGCGTGCAATCAGTTCCAGTATTGGTGATTGATAACCAACCCTTCCATATTAACTTTGGTGCCAGCTTGGCTGACCTCGGCTAGGTCAGTATTTTGCCTTACACAATTCTCTGGGCGATGTATTTGGTATGTCGCCCCAATTTCAAATCATTTACTATTAAAGAGAAAATCTATGTCTCTCAATATCGAACTGCTAGAGCAAAGCTTTGAAACTGTGAAGGCTCATAATGCCGAATTCTCAACTAATTTCTACAATACTCTTTTTGCCGAATATTCCGATGTCAAACCTCTTTTTGCAAATGCGAATATGAAGGAGCAAGGGGATCATCTTTACAAATCTCTAGTCTTTGTCGTTTGTCGTGGGCTGGATGGTTATGAAGGTCTACTGATTGAGGCTAAACTAGAATTACAAAGGAAAGTCGCTTTCCATCTTCAAAAACTCCAACGTACTTCTGTAACATTTGCTCTCAATTTTCTACAAGGAACGCCGTCATTTATTTTGTGCGGCGGTACGCATCCCGAAGGGAATCGCAACTTGGAGATTTTAGATCGTTGGTTCGGGCATGAATCTGAAGCTAAGGTCTTCACTCGTATTGATAAATATCTTCAGTCTGATGTAGCGATCGCAAAGTTAAAAAATTGATGAGATGAGAGATCAGGAGATAATAAATCTAATTGGTTATTGAGTTCGGAGAAGCTGCTTTATGGAATGGAAACAGGAAGAATTTACAGTTAGTGATTGTCGAGAGAATTTAGACTTTGAGTTGATCTTCCACTTCTTGAGCAGTCTATCGTACTGGGCAAAAGATATACCTAGAGAAGTTGTCGTTAAATCTTTAGATAATTCTCTATGTTTTGGTCTCTTTCAAGGCAACAAACAAATTGGCTTTGGTCGCGTTGTAACAGACTATGCTACTTTTGCTTACCTTGCAGATGTCTTTGTCATTGAAGAGTATCGAAAGAAGGGACTTGGAAAGTGGTTGATTGAATGTATCGTCAAACATCCGCAGCTTCAAGGGTTACGACGTTGGATGTTAGCTACTGCGGACGCACAGGATCTGTATCATCGATACGGATTTGTATCGTTAGGCAACCCTGAAAGATTTATGGAGAAGCATGATCCTAACATCTATCGACGATCGCGAAGTTAAGAAATTAATAGGCGATCGAGCGAACTATCTTGGCGTTGAGTTCAAGACTATTTATGAGACAATATTTTGAGCTTAACTTGTGGTGGAGATTCTCGAAAAAATGGACATAGATTACGCAACAGTAGAGCATTATCTCCATGAGCATATACCGCTATCCAAGGCGATAGCTGTATCGGTTACTTCCATCAATGAAAGTGGTGTTATTCTATCTGCTCCGCTAGTACCTAACATCAATCATCGTAGCACTGTGTTTGGTGGCAGTATATCGGCTGTGGCAATTTTGTCTGCTTGGACTTTCGTTCATGTTCAGCTTCAAATTTTGTCTATTCCTTGCCGCATTGTCATTCAAAGTAACAGCGTAGAGTATATCAAGCCCATTGAGGAAGAGTTCCAAGCGCATTGTATAACTCCACCGAGACAGAATTGGGAACGATTTATCTCAGCAGTTTCCAAGCGGGGAAAAGGTCGAGTGATGCTTGATGTTGAGCTTTATTCTGGAGGATTGCTAGCGGGTAAATTTCAGGGTGAGTATGTTGCTCTGAAACTCAAAGACTTAGGATAAATAACAAGCCCATATTGATATTTTGTCAGATTGCTCGAAATCGTCCTTACGATGTTAGTGCTTTCAACAATGGCTCATAATAATAGAAATAATAGAAATCGCCTTCAGCATACCTTTAGTAGATAGATTGTTGTTGCGATCGCCTACAAATCACGACTCACGTTAATAGCGATCGACTTCAGCAGTAGAATATGATGAAATCGTTTTGTTTAATTCTGAAATAAGTTTTGATACGTGGATTATGATTTTAGAAGTTGCGATTCTTGATGTTAAATCTGATTTGACGGAAGATTTTGAAAGTGCTTTCAAAGTTGCCTCAGAAATTATTGCTTCGATGTCGGGCTATATTTCCCATGAGTTACAGCGTTGTCTAGAAACGAAAAATCGCTATATTCTCCTTGTGCGTTGGCAAAAATTAGAAGATCATACAATCGGATTTCGTCAATCACCACAATATCAAGAATGGCGATCTCTACTTCACCACTTTTACGATCCCTTCCCCACCGTAGAACATTATGAAAGTATTTTGCTGCTCTAATTTATGATTAAAGCTGTACTATTTGACCTTGACGATACACTTCATGGCATCTCGCGTTTTTATTAGAAAACCAACCGAAGAGGATTGTCAAGAATTGCTATCTCTTCACCAAAAAAGCAAAGAGTTCCATTTCCCTTGGGCTTTTCCTCCACTCACTGAGCAAGCCTGCACAGACTACATCAATCGTTGCCAAAATGAGGACTTTGAAGGTTTATTGATTTGCCGTTCGACTGACGATAAAATTATTGGGGTAGCAAATTTCAGTCAAATCTTCTATCGAGCATTTCAAAATGCTTATCTTGGTTATTATGTCGGTGTAGATTTTGCAGGTCAGGGATTGATGACGGAAGGTGTACGTTTATCAATTGATTACGCTTTTGGCACACTTGGTTTACATCGAGTTGAAGCCAATATCCAGCCTGAGAACGTTGCATCCATTAATTTGGTAACGCGATTAGGTTTCACGAAGGAAGGTTTTTCCCGCCGATACCTAAAAATCAATGAACAATGGCGAGACCATGAACGATGGGCTTTGACAGTGGAAGATTGGGCGATCGCAATACCGCAAACCATTTAGTAAATAGATAATTGAGGCGATCGCCTAAAAATCACGACTCACAGTAATAGCGATCGCCTTTAGGAGATAGATTGTTGAATAGTGATTGTTGTGTATTTTGTATTGACAATGTAAATACGTTTTGACTAAAATACAAAATATGGATGTGTATTTTGTGCTAAACAGTATTAACTTCGTTTGGAATGACGAGAAGGCTCGAATTAATCCTGCTAATCATGATGGTGTGACATTTCAGCAAGCTACCGAAGCCTTTTTTGATCCATTTTTAGTAGTAGTTGACGCAAGCAGAAATGATGAGGAACGAGAGGCTGTCATTGGTTTAGATAAACGATGGAATATTCTTTACGTTGTTTATGTTGAGCGGGAAAATGATGTGATTCGGATTATTTCAGCAAGAAAGGCAACGCGCAAGGAACGTGAATATTATGAAAACTGAAGCTTTAAAAAAACGGTTAGATCGAAATCGTCCGATGACGACGGTAACAATCCGTATTCCTGAAGATATAATTGAAGATTTAAAAAAAGTCGCGCCATTATTAGGTTTTTCGGGATATCAGCCTCTAGTTCGGGCTTACATTGGTCAGGGACTTCGTAACGATCTTGAGAGATTGGATGGAGATACTGTTTCTATATTTATCGAGAGTCTAAAACGTCATGGTGTAAGTGACGAAGTAATTCGTGAGGCTTTAAGTGAGGTTGCTTAGTTATATTTTTCGTGGTTTACTTATATCATGATCGCCTAAAAATCACGACTCACAGTAATAGCGATCGCCTTTACGAGAAAGATTGTTGATGCGATTGCCTAAATACCTCTAGTCCTTTTAATATCAAAGTGCGCTCTTTTACTTTGAGTAATTTCACCCTTGAGGATGTGAGAAATCTCTATCAGCAACATACGGAAGCCACAGGACAAATATTTACGCCCGAAGCTGTCGATTTAGCTTTTCATTTGACACAGGGACAGCCTTGGTTGGTTAATGCGATCGCTAAGGAAATTGTGGAATATATTACGAAAGATCCTGCAATTCCGATTACTCCTGATTTGGTGAATGAGGCTAAGGAAATTCTGATTAAGAGACAGGATACTCATTTGGATAGTCTTGCGGAAAGACTAAGGGAAGATAGAGTCAGGGTAATTATTCAACCAATTCTGTCTGGGCAGGAACTGGTCAATATGCCCGAAGATGATTTACGCTTTGTACTTGATTTAGGATTGTGCAGCCGAGATAGTAGAGGAGGCATCCAAATTGCAAACCCGATCTATCGAGAAATCATTCCTAAGGTATTAGCATCAATTACGATCGCGTCTTTAACTTCAATTGTTGCCTAGAAAAAAGAAGACCCGTCCACCAACATGGACAAAACGGCAAATATTAGATGGAGTATTTTACCAACTCAAGAATGGATGTAATTGGGCAGACTTACCCAAAGATTTGCCCCCATACTCCACAGTTTACTGGC
>JADBWK010000043.1 GCA_020404895.1 Pseudanabaena sp. M085S1SP2A07QC
TAGTGCCGCAGGGCTGTTTTGGGGTGACATTTTCGACTTCTCTTTTTAAATATCCTCAATTCTCCTGTTGTTACCTCCCACTTTCGTGCTTGTTAAGATATATCTCTTTTTTTTGTTAAGAAACGTGTGCGGTTGCCCTAGCACAAAGGGCGCAGCATTTGCGGATCGATATTTCTGTGATGAGTTTAAAAAGCGATCGCGCAAATGCAACGCCCCTACAAATTATCAACTTGTAGACCGAGCCTCGACCTTAAAATTACGTTATGCTAAATAAAGTTTCTTAGAAAGATGTAAGAAAATGATTACCCAGTCAATGGTACAGCCATCATCACTCATACCCATAGGGATGAATATCGTTCCTTTAGGTAATGTCTTTCTATTTCGTCTCACAGATGGTTTACAAGATCGACTAGAAAACCTTCTCGATCAAAAGAAAGCAGATACCCTCACCAATGAGCAAATTGCCGAACTTGAAGGGATTACCGAGCTATCGCGCATCTTTACCCTAATTAACGCTCAAATTGCTGAAAAAGCCTCATGGTGTCCCCTCAAACCAGAAAACTTGTCCGAGAACGCGCCCTAAACCTCTGTGAATACTGCCATTCCCCAGAATATCTAAACAGCGATCGCTTCACAATGGAACATCTTTTGCCGCAATCTTTAGGCGGTAAGGATACGGTGGATAACCTCGCGCTTGCTTGTTCGCGCTGTAATAGTCGCCGCTACAACTTCATAACTGCGATCGATCCTGAAACACAAAAGGAAACAACTCTTTTTAACCCACGCCAACAACAATGGTCAGAGCATTATGTTTGGTCGGCGGATCGGTTACAGATTATTGGTAAAACCTCAATCGGTCGCGCCACTTGCCATAGGTTAGATCTCAATGACGATCGCCACAATGACAAATTTATTGTTAGAGCGAGAGCATTATGGCTCAAAGGTGGGTGGCATCCTCCTGATGGTGATCCATGTGTGTAAATAAGCGATCGCCACTTTGAAGGAAAAAGGAAAAGCATAGAGGGCGCAGCATTTGTAGATCAAGATTTCTGGGTTGGGTTAAAAATTGTCGCGCAAATGCAACGCCCCTACAATTACCTATGCGCTAACATAAACCTATGACTATTACCGTCACCACAGCAAAGAGAAATAGCTATGCTACAAACAACGATCTTGCAAAATATTGAACAGGGCGTAAAGCAATTACCTAACTCATTACAAATAGAAGTACTTCATTACATCGAATTTCTAAAAAGTAATTATGCAAAACCAAGCAATCAAAATAACGCAGAAAATCTCGCACAGATAAAACCTAAAAAACGCGATGGATTTGGCATTTGGCAAGGAAAAATTGCAATGTCAGAGGATTTTGATGCCCCGATGGAAGAATTTGAAGAGTATATGTAAATATGAACGTACTTTTAGATACGCATACATTTATTTGGTACATCGAAGGAAACTCAAAGTTAACTGAAAAAGCTAGAGATGCGATCATTGGTTGCGATCAGTCCTTCGATAACTACCCAGTCCAAATGCTATGGAAACAGGAAAAGTCCTACAGGGCAAAAAAATCATCATCTGCGAAAACGATGTAGCCATAGCCGCGATCGCACCCAGACCAAGAAAGCGCCAAACTCGCATAGCAGGACAAGACAAAGGCAAAATCTTCATTGCCCCAGACTTTAACGCTCCATAGCCTCCAACCATAAGGTTGCGCCCCTGCGGAGCGAAACCTTATGCGCTTAATTATGCATAGGTACTTACATTCCCTTAGAGATCTTCTAATTAGGGAAAATGCGCAAACGTCGATTTGGCTCGGAGCCGTAGCTTTCCGATCGCAGTTGATAATGCTCAACTAACTCATGCTGCATCCGACGAATAATCGATGAACGGGGCAATAGCTCAACGGGTTGACTTTTGGGAATCACAATCTGCTCAACGGCTAGCCTTGTCTCTTCGAGGGCTTCGATTTCATCCTCAGAGTCACCGTAGGCGAACATATTCAAGTCGCTAATCGTATCCGCAGGACTCTCATCGATATGCAAAATCCTGCGTAAAGCGCGAGTAATTTGTGGCAAAGTGCTAGTTTTGATCGCATGAATGGGAATCTGCCGCGCTTCGGCAACTTGGCGGACTTTGGAGCTAGTGCGAATCTGCGATCGTAAAGCCAGCACTATATCTGCTTCATCAAGATCCTTGGTAATCTCAATTGGTAAATTGATCGATTGCACCACCTGTTCAGTTTGATGTCGGCTGACTCCATAGAGATACACATTCAGCGTTCCAAAACGCTCTCGCATGGCAACATAGGAAGACATATCGCCAAATTCTTCTTCATCTTCGTCACTAGATTCATGCAGCTCGGCAACAGAATTATTGCTAATCTTGCTAGACAGATCAGCTAATTCCGAGCGCATTTGCACCTGAGGATCAAGAGGAATGGGCTTAATCTTGCCCGTAGCTCGCCAACCTTTGATCGCAGGATTTCGCATCACTTCAGGATTTTTGGGCTTCTCTTCAGTCGTAGTTACTTCGCCTGCATCACTGACTGCCCGAATTTGACGACCTGGATCGCGATCGCGCAAGAGCATATCAATGGTTCCCGCTACATCGTCATGGACTGCCCAACGATAGCGCTCCCACATTTCTACAGCAATATCAAAGGTTGGCTGTGCCTTGCGTTCGAGAATGCTCTTTTGAGGCAAGCCGCGCCGCCGCATCTCTTCATCGCCGAGGGTGACAGATTGAATGCCGCCGATCAAGTCAGAGAGGGTAGGGTTTTTAATTAAATTGGCGAGTTGATTACCATGAGCCGTACCAACTAGCTGCACACCGCGTTCTGCGATCGTTCTTGCTGCTAATGCTTCGAGTTCAGTACCAATCTCATCGATGACGATTACTTCAGGCATATGGTTTTCCACCGCCTCGATCATCACTTGGTGTTGCAACTCAGGCTGCGATACTTGCATTCTCCTCGCCCGTCCGATCGCAGGGTGAGGAATGTCACCATCGCCAGCGATTTCATTAGATGAGTCAATAATGACGACGCGCTTATTTAGATCATCTGCAAGCACACGGGCAATTTCGCGCAGAGCCGTAGTTTTGCCCATCCCAGGTTTGCCTAGGAGCAAAATCGATTTACCTGTTTCTACTAAGTCGCGAATCATCGCGATCGTGCCATAGACAGCCCGACCAACGCGACAGGTTAGTCCGATAATTTCGCCTTTGCGGTTGCGGATAGCACTGATGCGGTGGAGTGTACGTTCGATACCTGCGCGGTTATCGCCGCCAAACTCGCCAACTTGCTTGACACAGAGCGCCAAATCTTCTTTGGTAATCGGGTCATCGGTTAAATATTTGGTGCTGTCAAAATAACGCGCTTCTGGCAACCTGCCTAAGTCCATCACAATTTCGACAAGTTGTTCTAACCCGCCGCAGAGTTCAATGCTGCTTTTAATGCGTGGAGGCAAAATATCTAGAAGTTGATCGAGGTTGTCTGTAACTTGCTTGCGGATGGAGTCCATTAGGCTTTTTAAGGTTTTACAGTTAGGTTTTGATTTGCGAAACTAATTGACGGGCGATCGCAACAGCTTGCCAGAGTAAACAAGGACGATCTTCGAGGTGATCGGGTATTTCTTCTCCCAAACCTTCTAGAAAATCCATCACGATTTTACGAGCATAGCTGCCATAGGCAACGCCAGCTACTGGGATGTCTGCTTGGCGCAATTTCGGGACAGTACTCGCATTTGTACCACCAGCCAATTGCACAAAGCCAAGGGGTAACTGGAAATCCAGCACTTTTTGCCCTAGCTGCAAAGCTGCCCTAGTTGCGCCATCACCGATATCGCCACTCATCGGTCTGCCATCGGTTTGCCAAATCAGCGATCGAGGCTTGGGGTTCATCCCTTCGAGCAAAGACATGAGGTAATCGCGCAGATCTTCACAATCTGGAAAGCTGACGGCTACTAGCTTGAGTTTGGGGATAATCGGACTCAAGCGCTCCCAAAATGCGGCAAATTCTTTGGTGCGATTGGGTTGTGTATGAATTTCGATCGCATTAACTGACTGGTTAAGTACATCATCAACTTGGTGAAAAATATCTTCAGGGACATAAACCTGTTCGCGGGTATGAATTATTTGCACTGGACATAGCGGTAAGCAACGACCGCACCCATAACAAAGATTTGGCATGATCCCATTGTAATCATTACTAAATTTTATTGCTGTGGTGGGGCATACTTTTTCACAGGGACGACTGCAATCACTTGGACAAAGCTCAGGATCAAAAAATGCTTTCCGAAAATGCGGGTCTTCACCATCGTTAAAGCTAACCATTACTAAAGGGGCGATCGCGGTTGGTTCTAATTTGAGTGCTGCGGCAATACCTTCTCTAGCAGCAGCGATCGTCGCTGGATCGGGAGCCATATCAATGCAATCTGCTCCTGCCAATGTATAAATCAGGGCAAGATGGCGAATTGCGGGTAAATGTTGGTAACTCGCACCACAAATGAGCTTAAACCACTGGTGCGATCGGAGAGCTTCAAGTTCCATATTTCTATATTATCGCGGTTGCCACGCTGTAGCTAATACCAAAACAGAAAATGCCTAAGCCATTTGGCGTTTTTAAAACCATTGCTAGTTATTGCTATCGCAGTGCAAGTGCCCCAAAAACTAAACGAGAGGGGCTACGCAAAGCGCAGCCCCTCTCGTTTAGTTTTGAAAATACACAACTACGATCGCTTTTTGCGATAATGCAGGATATAAAGCATGAGTTGAAATTATGGCTATATTTGCTGCTGTTCAAACCCCTGAAAAAGTTAAAGATACTGTGAAGGAGATAGTACGCAAGCCTTACCCGAAATATAAGGTCATTGTGTTAAACGATGATTTCAATACCTTTGAGCATGTTTCTGAATGCTTGATGAAATATATCCCAAACATGAATGAGGAGATGGCTTGGGAGTTGACTAATCAAGTACATTTTGAGGGCTTAGCGATCGTCTGGGTGGGACCAATGGAGCAAGCGGAGCTTTATCATGCCCAACTGAAGCAAGCAGGATTAACAATGGCTCCACTCGAAGCTGAGTAAAGGTGTGCTTCTATTGCGTCATAACTATTTATCTCTGCGATCGTAATACTTCTACAGAAAGTTTTTGTGGAATCCTTTTTCTATTTTGAGGATTTCAGTAATTTCTCCATCCTAGAAGATCCCAATACGATAGCTATAATCAAATTTAATGCGATAGTATCCCGAAAATCCTTTTAGTGGCTCAAGATCTGGAATTTCGGACAGTGTTTGAGAAGTTCCAATTGCTTCAATACATTTTCTAACTTTTGTAAGAACTTTGCGATCGTTGATTTTGTCTAAATCTTTTTTGAAGCGTTTGGCGATTTGATATTTCATTGAGGCAAACTCTCCAAGAGAGATTGAGACTCTAATTCAGATAAAAATCCTTCTTTACGAGAATTCTCACAAGCTAAGTAAAGAATAGAGTCTTCTAATTCAGAGGAATTATTTTGAAATAAAAGTTGTAGAAAGCCTTGTCGGATTTCTAATGGTAAGGTTTGAAATA
>JADBWK010000044.1 GCA_020404895.1 Pseudanabaena sp. M085S1SP2A07QC
ATATTTCGATGGATTTTCCTTTACGATGTTTAGTCGTCAATTGCTGTACTTCACCATTTTTTTCTAAATAATCCAACCACTCATACAAACTAGAATGACTGGATGGTAAGCAGGTGAAAATAAAGTTCATCTCTGCATCTAGACAATGCTGACACATCGGTTGACGACTATAGAGATCATCCCCTAACAGGGTAATTGCTTGTCCCTGAAATAGATGACGATGCCTACTAATCCAACGTTTTGCGGCGGCTGTTTCGCAATCTTGTTTCTCATGTCCATCTTGCGGGATGGTTGAGAGCATTTAGCTAAAAATACTTTGCCGTCTTTCCACTTGAAAGCAGACTTAGTAAATTCAGTATTGCCACCATTATGTTTTTTCTTGAAGTTAGGGTATTTTGCCCTTCCTGAGAAGAAATTAGTAAAGGCGGTTTGTAAATTCCTCAAACCTTGCTGTAATGGCACACAGCTAACTTCATTAAGAAACTGCAAGTCTTCTTGCTTCTTCCAACTGCTTAAGTTTAGCTGGTTTCATCAAATAGTCGTTAGCCCCTTGAGAATATAAAAAAATGCAAAAAGATAAAGGTATTGCGAAGCAATACCTTTATCTTTTTGCATTTTTTTATTTTTAGAACGGGTTCGACGGGGCTCGAACCCGCAACTTCCGCCGTGACAGGGCGGTGCTCTAACCAATTGAACTACGAACCCAAATTTTTGCTCTTAAGTTTAATTTAAAGGATTGCTAATAACAAGGTGACCTGCAACTCGTTTTTTGCATTTCTTTATTTAAGCGCTCCTCATTATGTAGATTTACAAGATGTTTGTCAATACTCTAAGCATATTTTTTTGAAAATTTTTTAATTACTGACCGAGAAAGGTGATCGCTATACTACCTTCCCAGTCAAGAAATGCTGTCCACCAATTCTCATTATGAAAGGGTTTGCTGCGCCTTCGGCGCAGCAAACCCTTTCATAATGAGAATTAATGATGCGGGGCAAAGCCCCGCATCATTAATTCTTGGAATGTCGCAAAAAAACAGAAAAAGTCATTGCAATTATGACAGTCCGTGATATCCTGTCACCCATTATCTGCCATCTGAATTTGTCCAATAGGATTTAATTGGTGTAGAGGACTCCCATGAATTGCTTTAAAAGCGCAAACATTAAAATTGCGATCGCCACAACGCTTTTGACGCAGATCGTCAGTATTGCTATACCGACAACAGTGCCATCTGTCATACCATCCGCGATCGCCTTGCCAGGTCAAACACCCGATCAAGTCATTGATTGGATTAGAACTAATCCCGCATTGCGTCCAGAAGCTGGCGAGCGTCTGCTTGTGCGCAAAAGTGACACGCCATCAAGACGATTTCAATTTCAAGCCAGCGTAGTGCTACCAGGGATTGCCGCCATACAGAAGAGCGAGGCAAATCTCATTAGAAGTGAGCAGATTAGAATTTTTGACATCATTAATGGGGTGACACGCTCTCGGCTAGAAGAGTCACTGCGCTCTATTTATGGGCCAGATATTATGCGCGACTATGCAACGGCTAAGCGGGTTTATGCCTATCCAACAGTCGCCATGTTGCAGCGATCGCAATCTAAGAATGCTTCCCCAATTCTCAGAGCTTTACAAGGAGAATTACGTCAGGGCAAGAAGTACGCCTACTGGGTGGAGTTATTGCAAAATGGCAAAGGTAGCGCTAATTCTGGACAAATTACGGTGTTTGAGCTGGATAGTCTGCCAAAACTTGAGCAAGAGTTAAGCAACCACTAGAATCAAAAAAAGCCTCGCGAAGCGAGGCTTTTTTTGATTCTAGCCCTGCACTCAAGTGCGGGCTAAAAGCTCAAGTCTGCTGAAGCAGACTTGAGCTTTTAGCCAAGAACTTGAGTTCTTGGTTTCTTTAATAAAAAAGCCTCGCTTTGCGAGGCTTTTTTATTAAAGAAACCAACCGTAACTGTGCAAACCTTTACCGAGAAGATTTACGCCGAGATAGCAAGTCCAAACTACTAATAGCCCCACGCTAGCCAAAATCGCAGGTTTACGTCCTTGCCAACCCTTAGTAATGCGAGTATGCAAATAAGCCGCAAAGACTAACCATGTAATCAAAGACCATGTTTCCTTCGGGTCCCAACTCCAGTAAGAACCCCATGCTTCGTTTGCCCATACTCCACCTGCAATGATCCCAATCGTCAGCAGAGGAAAACCTAATCCGATCGCGCGATAACTGAGATTATCTAAAGTCTCACCAATAGTAAGACGACGCAAAGATAGCGGTTTAGTTTGGGTAGCGATCGCTTCAGCAGTCAGCGTCATACTATTCGCTGATTGTAAATTACCCGACTTCAAAATACCGCCCATACTCTCAACTGCAAAAGCGGCAAATGTCTCAGAGTTAGGATTATTAGTGTTATTCCCTTCGGCAAGACTACGGAGGTTTGTGCCAAAGGAACTCCCCTGTAACACCACATCTTGACCACGGGTAACAATCAAAAAGGCGATCGCTAAAATGCTACCTGTCATCAAAGCCGCGTAACTAAGCAGCATGACGCTAACATGCATCATCAACCAATTTGACTTCAGTGCAGGAACAAGGGGCTCGGAAACTTGCATCCCTGATGGCAGAGCTAGGGCAGCAAAAGCAGTGATTCCCATTGCAAGGGGTGAAGTGAAAGCCCCAACTAGACGCTTTGCGGTATCATTGGCGCTTTTGTTGCCAATGCGATTTACCACGATATGCATGGTGGTAATCCCCCATGCCAAGAAAAATAACGATTCGTAAAGATTGCTCAGTGGGAAATAGCCTGCATCAATCCAACGCGCTCCCAGCAATGTAGCAATACAGAGATTAGCGATCGCCATGCCTGCGTTACCAAGCGATCGTAAATATGGCAAGTTAGGGAATGCGACATGTACCCAGAAAATAAGCATGGTCGCAAAGAGGACGGCAAATGATGAGTTGTCCAGTAAGTTCTGAAGCGCGACGAGTTGCATTCAGGCAATTCTCCAGCAATTTTGAAAAGTTTGTATGATTTGATTTTTAAAAGTGCATATCCTATGCGTTTTTATTGTATAGCAATCTAGTAGAAGCGCTGCTTCGCAGCACTTCTACTAGATTGCAGTTAGCAGTTAATAGTGTTGCTATAATTTTGCTCATGACTTTAAATTACCGATCGCTGCCTTCAAAATTACCCAATCCTGATGCTCAAGGTGTAATCGTCGCACTGCATGGCTGGGGCGCGAATTGTGATGATCTGATCTCGCTTGCACCCATGGTCGGACTCGCCAATTATCAATGGATTTGTCCTGAAGCTCCCTTTAACCATCCAATGCCCAATGGCAAGATGTGGTATGACCTGCAAAGCCTTGATATTGAAGGCTTAGCCAAAAGCTGTGAACTACTCAGCCAGTTTCTTGAAGATTTACCAGCAATGACAGGCATCCCTTTAGAGAAAACATTTTTGTTAGGTTTTTCACAAGGTGGGGCAATGACCTTGGACGTAGGTTTGGTATTTCCATTAGCAGGTTTGATAGCCTTGAGTGGCTACTTGCATATCACGGAAGAAGAATTGCAAGAACTTTCAGATCGATCATTCCCGCCTATTTTGATTGCTCATGGTACAGAGGATACAGTGGTTCCCATTGGTGTAGCTCGCAATACAAGAGAGGTCTTTGAACGCTTGGGCGTAACCGTGGAATATGAGGAATATGAGATGTCCCATGAAATTCGTCCTGAAACTTGCGATCGCATCCAAGAATTTATCTTGCAACACCAAAATAAGCTGTGATAAAAGTCAGCCGTTGGCTGACTTTTATCACAGCTTATTTTTATAATTAGAATTGCTACTTTTTTTGTTAATTACTAGTCAATTTTTGATCTGACAGTGTATTGTTAAGATCTAAATAAGCACTATATAAGGAGATATTGTATGAATCTTTCAGATGGTCAAGTTTTTACCGCTTTGTTAGTTTCACTTTTCCCCGCAGTAATGGCAGCCCTATTAGGTTCTGCTCTTTCCAATTCGTAGTCATCATATCTATTTTTACAGCCTAGAGGTTGCGAATGGTTGCCAAACGAGACTTATCTCCACGTTTTTCTCCACAAGTACAAAAACAGACCCCGCGATCGCAGAGTCAGTTCAGGAGAAATGATGTCGTGAGTATGCATTCACGCAGTAGCCATTCTACCTCTGGCGAAAGCTTCGCATCTACTAATATTGCTAGCAGCTACAGTGAAGCAGTTGCTCAGAATGTTCATCGAAACAAAGAACAGTATTACCGAGCAAAAGCAACCGAGTCAATCATAGTCATAGCCGTTAATGTTGCTCTATCTATTGCCGCGATCGTAGCAGTCACCAAATTACTTCCATATCAATCTTCGCAAAAAGATCGCCTTGATGAGATTACAACAGAGGTGAATTCGACCGAGCAACGGGTAAATGGAATGCGCGAAAAATTACCCCAAACTTTAAACTCTGGGAAATCTCAGGAAATATTTTTGAGAAATCAGGGCTGGATCAAAAATAATCAAGTGACGATTAAGCTCCTTGATCCGTCTGAAGTAGCCTCACCAAATACTGATAGCGATGGCGTAATGCCGACCACAACCACCGCCCAAAAGTATAACAATCGACAAAATCCATAAATAAAAGGCGGTGCTTCGCACCGCCTTTTATTTATGGCGTTCTAGCTCAATTAGCCGAATTGCTAATAAAATTTTAGCTAATGTTCTTTATACGAGCGATCGCCATCGAGATCGTTGAAGCATAGGAAAAGATTGCATGTACATGGACTAGATCATATTCATTGATATGTTGCCATAGCCAAGTTGTCAGTGATCGCGAAAATGCAAATTCCCTTACAGCATTGATCTTTGGTGAAAATCTAGGAAAGAAACGAATCGGTATATTTCCATATTCTGCAAGCTGATTAGTCAATTCGTATAGATGCACATCTAGTAAGTCTTTACCATTGTCGTTAGTGGTGGCAATTTCTGCATCGATACCTTGCGATCGCTAAGCACCTACTATTTCAATCACAGCTTGGCTTGTCCCTCCGCGAAATGAAGCTAACGAAGGAATGAGATGAAGGACTTTCAATCTACTACACTAGGTTGAATTGTGATAAGACCTCGCATTCCTGCTTCGGAATGATCAGCGATCGCGCAATGCAATTCGTAAGTACCAGACTTAATCGGGATAAAAGTCCATGCAGCAGTTGTATTCGGACGTAATTCTAATTCGCGAATATTGCCTTTAACTTCCACATTGCCTGCCACCACATTTTGCGTCCAGATCGCATCAGCAAAATCTTTACTAGTGAAATAATGCTTCATCCCACTGGTGTTACTTAGTAATAACTTATAACGTTTACCAGACTCAAAGGTGAAGCGCTCGGGGAAGAATTTTAGTTCGTTGGCATTGTTGCTCAAACTGACCTTAACTTCGATCGCAGTTTGTTTTGTGAAATCTACTGCTGCTAATTTGACTGTTTCATTGATAGAAGCAGCGATCACTAAATTGGGACTAATCACCAAAAAGCAAATTGTAAATATCCAAATACTCAAAACTTGGCTAAAAATTTTGAAGGTGCGGCTCATATATACCTCTCTCAAAAAAACTAACAGAATTTAGGACTCGGCAATTCAATTTTTGTGGCGCGGCAAAGCCGCGCCACAAAAATTAAGCCATGACCATGCCGCCATCGACATTAAATACTTGTCCAGTAATGTACGCCGCCGCAGGATCAGCCGCCAAGAATCTGACCATTCCTGCAATATCTTCAGGCTGACCATAGCGACCAAGGGGAATAAATTTGAGAATCTCTTCGGTATTCTTGAGATCTGCGGTCATATCTGTGGCAATAAATCCAGGTGCAACTGCATTTACCGTAATGCCACGACTTGCCATTTCCTTCGCAACAGTTTTAGTAAAGCCAATTACTCCAGCCTTAGCTGCGCTGTAATTTCCTTGGCCGGGGTTGCCCATTTGTCCAGCAACGGAAGCAATATTAATAATGCGCCCCGATTTTTGCTTGAGCATGACTTTTGATGCGGCTCGAGTGGTTAGAAATACGCCTGTCAGGTTAAGGTCGATTACGGCTTGCCAATCTTCTAGCTTCATGCGTAGCAACAGCGTATCGCGAGTAATGCCAGCATTGTTGACTAAAACATCTACACGTCCCCATGTGTCGATCGCAGATTTTATCAAGCTCTCCACCTGCGCTTCGTGAGATACATCAGCATGGAAGGCGATCGCTTTGCCACCTTTGCTTTTAATTTCAGCAACAACTTCTTCCGCCGCACTAGCAGAACTAGCATAGTTCACGACAACTTTTGCACCTTCATTTGCGAGTGCAACTGCAATCGCCCGTCCAATGCCCCTAGATGCACCTGTAACGATCGCCACCTGACCTTCTAAAAATCCCATGCTTATATTCAAAACTCCATAATCTATTTCATAATTCTGGTCGCGTACAAGCGACCAGAATCACAGTTTAACGATTTGAGTGTCACTTAACACATAAAAACAGGCTGTGCCCAGCACAGCCTGTTTTTATGTAATTCCCTGCAAAGCTTGGATTGCCTGTTGGGTGCGCTTTATCCATTCTGCATCACGATTTTCTTCGTATAACTTCAGGGCTTCTTGATAAGAGCGAATCGCATTGCTGACTTCACCCTTCATCGTATACAAAGCTCCTAGTCCAAAATGAGCCTTAGCAAAAGTTGGATTTAAAGATAGAGCCTTGAAATAGGCAGTTTGAGCTTCACCGAGTCGTCCGCGATCAGCATAGGCAAGCCCCAAACTGGTATAGTCCACCCATAGATCTTCTTTACCGATCGCAATAGTTTTTTGGAAAGCATTGATCGCCTCATCACTATTGCCCTGAGCACGTAATAAATTGCCGAGATTGCTATAAGCCACAGCATTCTTGGTGTCAATCGCAACTGCCTGACGAAACGCAGTAATCGCCTCAGAGTTACGGTTTTGATCTGACAAAACCCGCCCAAGATTGTTGTAAGCCGCCGCATATCTAGGGTTAATCGCGATCGATTTCTCATAGGCAGCGATCGCCCCTTCGAGATCGCCTTGCCGACGCAGAGAAAGCCCTAGTCCATTGAAAGTACTAGCAACCCTCGGATTGATTTCCGTACTACGCTTAAAGGCTTCCGTTGCTTCAGGAATATTTCCCTCGCGCAACAGAGCGCTACCTAGAGCTGCATAGATATCGGCATTACGAGGATCTTGTTCAGATGCTTTGCGGAAAGTCGCGATCGCCTTTTGCTGATCATCGAGTTGGTTGTACGCCAAGCCAAGATTGTAATAAACATTCGGAAAATTCGGATCAATTGTAGTTACCCGTTTATAAGCCTCAATGGAGCCTGCATAGTCGCGTTCTTCATAAAGCGAAATTCCTAGCGCAAAATGGGCTACTGCATACTGCGGAGCAAGCTCTATCGCCTTACGATAAGATGTGATCGCCTCTTGACGATTGCCTTGGCGACGCAGCACTGTACCTAAGCCATTATGGGCAAGAGCATATTTAGGATCAAACTCAATCGCTTTACGGAAAGATGCGATCGCTCCTTGAATATTATTTTTGCGTTCATGAGCTAAGCCCAAATTGTAATAAACAGGAGCAAGATTTGTGTCGGCTTTGCTAAGCTGCACAAACTGGTTGTAAGCATCAATCGCCCCATTAGCATCACCTTTGTGATAAAGGGCTATCCCCAAACCGTAATAGGCAGGCGTATAGCTTTTATCTATTAAAATCGCTTGGCGATGAGCTTCGATTGCACCTTGGATATCCCCCTTTTGGCGCAACGTTACACCCAAACCATAGTAGGCAGACACTAACTCTGGACTTTCCGCGATCGCTTGGCGATATAGAGCAAGGGCGCGATCAAGTTGATTTTGCTCTCTAAGAGAATTAGCGCGTTCAACCAACTTGATTGGTGTATTGGCTAGTGGATCACTCTGAGAAATTTTTTGAGTAATCTTATTGGTCGCAGTCGATGAAGTTTGAGCTAAGGCGATCGGGTCAAGAGCAGGAGCGAGACTGCATATTAGCGGAAGAAATCCTACTAGCGCGATCTTCGTAATTGCGGTTTTGATCATAGTTAATATTGCTTTTAGCTTGTTTCTGCCATCATAAAGTTATAGGTTAGTAAAGCAGAAATGAGAATGAGCAGTAGGTTTATAAATTAGAAGAACAAATTAGAAGAGATGAGTCTTTATCCATCACACCACACCAATGACTTTAGCAAGGAAACCCATCGAATTGTAGATTTCAATTATTTATCGTATTTGCTTGGTCACTTTAATATGATGAGTCGAACGGCGTAAATCTATTTGTCTACCCACACAATTGTTCTTGATTCTACACCATTACTTTTGAGGACACTGGCGATCGCACCACTTACATCTCGATCCAATCCTAAATTCCACATTGTCTGAAAATCTTGGTAGGACAAAACATAAGTTTGGCTATTAGTATCTGTATAAGTAATTTGTTGGCTTTTGGGATCGGCTCCTGTCACTACAATCCAGTGTAGATAAGGAATTGAGCCAATATAGGGTATCGATAAACCACCGACACGCACCAAGGCGATCGCAGGTTTCCCCGATCGCACTAAATTAATTAGCCGATTAAAACTAGTTTGTGGGGATTTCTTGACGCGATCGCCTTCCCAGCGCTGCATGACCTGTTGCAATGTCTGCGGCGGCGTGCCAGTTCGCACCTCAATCCATCGGTTATCCAAAGGATTACGGAATTTTTGCGGCAAAAATAGTTTTTTGTCAGTCGCGGCTCGAACTGTTGCATAGTTAACATCATGACCGTAGTAACGTAATATTCGCGCCGCCGAATTTGGACCACAACTCCAACTATCATTCTGAGCGCCTGTATCAGGCAGTTGAATTGGTTCAGATGAGCCATTAGTAGCAACTAAATCCTGAGATTTATCTGGAGATTTATTCTGGGATTTTTTTGCTGCCGCATGGGGACGATTGAGCGTGGTAACTGCTGATATTGCTGGTGTGACTGTTACGGCTATGGCGATAGTAGCGATCGCAAGTGTAGAATTTTTTAAAAAACCCATAAAACCTCGCATGGACTTTTCGGTATTTTTACAGCAGTTTTTAAATGGCTTGTCGATTGGCAGTGTCTACGCCATCTTTGCCCTTGGCTACACATTAGTATTCTCGATTTTAGGAATCATTAACTTTGCTCACGGTGCTGTATTTACGCTCGGAGCATATTTTACTTATGTCCTCTGTGGCGGTGCATTTGGATTTAATGGCATACTTGCCAACTTATCCTTACCTAAAGAACTGCATTTACCCTTTTTTGTTGCCATTTTCATCAGCAGTATTCTCGCTGGATGTGTAAGTATCCTGATCGAGCGGATTGCCTTCCGCCCACTACGCGATCGCAAAGCCGATCCATTGCTCACCTTAGTTTCTAGTTTGGGCGTAGCTGTAGTCATCGTCAACACGATCCAATATTTTGTGGGAGCCGAGAGTTATAACTTCCCCGCTAATATTTATGGAAACCTACCACCAGCGATAAATTTCGGCACAATCGACAAACCAATTAACATTCGTACCGTCCAAATAGTCATTTTTGGTGTGTCAGGGATTATTTTAGCAATTCTCACCTATGGGATTAACTTCACCAAGCTAGGCAAAGCGATGAAAGCCGTAGCTGAAGATGCTACTACTGCTAGTCTTTTGGGCATAAATACCGATTTTTTCATTCTGCTTACCTTTTTCGTGTCAGGCTTCTTGGCTGGACTAGCAGGAACTCTAGTTGGCTCCAGTGTCAGTATTGCTGGTCCCTATTTTGGCATCGGCTTTGGCTTAAAAGGTCTAGCGGTAATCGTCTTGGGCGGACTGGGCAATATTCCTGGAGCCGTCGTTGGGGGCATTATCTTAGGACTTGCTGAGTCTTTTGTACCATCCGATCAGTCAGCATACAAAGATGCCGTAGCTTTTGCTTTACTATTTATCGTCCTACTTGTCCGACCACAAGGACTCCTCGGCAAAACCTTCGTCCAGAAAGTCTAGAAAAACAGCGGCGCTTCGCCCCGCTGTTTGGGTTTAACAAGAAATATTTGTAACCGTCCAAGGGGGGTACGAATTTGGTGGGTTTCAGGCTCATCAAATGACCTAAATCAAGACAAATCAGCGTTAAAGCACCTCAAAAATTGCTGGAATGACCATTTCTCGTTACCCCCTTGGACACTTACAAATATTTTTTTCCTTTGAGTTTCATTTACTTTTATGTATTAACTAAAACTCCGTGAGAAGATAACTAGAGTATGTATTCTGCATCACAGACATAAATTATTTTTAGATAATTTCCAAGCATCAAGCAAGTTATTAAGCAAAAGCCTATACAGAGGGTTTGGTTATGTTGCACTCACTTTATTATTCCATCAGCGCTATTCAAGACGAAGCAAGACATTTACTCGAAAGTGGAAGACTTACGCGCAGTCAACCCATTCATACTCTTTGTCGCTTCTTTCGCGATCGCGAATGGTGTCAAATCGAACAAGAATTAGAAAATAATCAATATCTATTACGCGATCGCATTTGTGATTTAGTCAGTCGTGAATGTTGGCAGAGTGATTAAGTTATTACAAAATTGGAAAACAAATCTTCCTCTTATTTTGTGGTGAATTGACGAAATACTAGTCTTTAACTGCACAAAAGTTATACAATCTGACAAGGTTTAGCCTTATTGCTAACCGTGTAAGCATCAATGGAGGTAATTCAAACCATTGGCGAGTCAGCAAGCGCAAAAACTGAGTCAAGGCATTAGCCTAATCAACCGCCTCAAAAAATTTGTTGACCAATCTGCTAATATGCTGAATTTAGATGAAGATGTGGCAATAGATAGGGGCATGACTCAAATTATTAAGTCGGCGGTAATGGTAATTGGTGGTGGAGAGGATAAAGTCCAAGACCGCAAAATTCTCAAAGCCTTTGTAGAAAGTTCTGGTGGCTCCCAAGCTCGCATTGCTATAATTCCATGCGCCTCAAGAGAACCTGATATTATTGGGAGAATTTATCATGATATCTTCACTGAACTTGGTGCAAGTGTAGTTGAAGTATTAGATATACGCGAACGTCCTCATGATGACTATCCCGAAGCCGAGGCTCTAGTAGATCGGTTTACAGGCATTTTTATGACTGGCGGCGACCAGTTGCGTTTATGTGGCTTGATTGCTGATACTCCCTTTGCAATCACGATCGCCAAGCGCATAGATCAACATCGGATAGTTTTAGCTGGCACAAGTGCTGGAGCTGCGGCTATGGGCTATCACATGATTTCAGGAGGTAGTAGTGGCGAGTCACCTCATAAGGAGCTTGTGAATATGAGTACTGGCTTGAATATCTTGCCTGAAATTATTGTTGATCAGCATTTTCATAACCGTAATCGCATGGCCCGTCTAATGACTGCGATCGCGGCGCATCCTGACAAAATTGGCATCGGTATCGATGAAGATACCGTGGCAATTTTTGAGCCAAACAATACTATGCGCGTTTTGGGACGTGGCACTGTCACCGTAGTCGATCCTGGTGAGGTTTCCTACAGCAATCAACTATGGGTTAGTGGTGCTGCACCTTTAACAATCCACAATTTGCGAGTGCATATTCTTGCCGCTGGCTGCAAGTATCACATGCTCAAGCGCATTCCTATTAGTCCGTCAGTATAAAAAAAGGCTCGCATTGCGAGCCTTTTTTTATTTATTCCAACCCCCTGCCTCTGGGGTATCAACAATTGATTTAAGCCCTTCTAGAGTTGAAGGCAGCGATCGCGGATCCATAAACATCACTTTGCTACTGCCACTGGAACCAATTGTCGTTCCCATCGCAATATAGTTCTGAGCCAGCAAAAATTGCAGTGCTTCCTGAGATTGAGGATTGCCCTTCATTGACTGCAATAAGACCTGCATCGCTTGAGATGTTCCTTGAGCTTTTAAAACCTGCTCTTGGCGCTCCGCTTCAGCACGCAAAATTCGTGACTGCTTCTGCCCCTCTGCTTCTAAAATGGCAGATTTTTGTGAAGCCTCAGCATTAAGTAACTGTGACTCTGCCAACCCCTTCGCCTGATTAACGGCAGCTTCGCGCTCACCCTCAGAATTGAGAATGGCAGCCCTTTTTCTGCGCTCCGCTGTCATTTGCATTTCCATAGCTTCCTGCACAGCTTTTGCAGGTAGGATGTCGCGTAACTCCACCCTTGTTACTTTCACGCCCCAAGGATCGGTGGCATCATCTAAGTCACGTAACAGAACTTCATTAATTTTGTTTCTTGCCGTGAAAGTTTCGTCAAGCTCTAAGCTACCTAATTCGGCACGAATCTGAGTCAAGACAATATTTGCCATCGCTTGACGTAAATTTTCCACACGATAAAAGGCTTTTTCCATATCAACTACACGCCAGTAAACCACTGCATCGGCAGTAATCGACACGTTATCGCGAGTAATACATTGTTGTGGTGGAATATCTAGCACCTGCTCTTTAATTGATCCTTTGTAGCTAACGGTATCAATAAAGGGCAAGATAAAGTGGGGACCAGCAGGCAGTTTACGTTTGTATTTACCAAAGGACGCAACTAGTGCTTCTTCACCTTGGTTGACTATTTTAAATGAAGAACTACCTAGACCAAAGAAGACACCCGCACCGATCACAAAGCTAAATAATAAGTCCATAATGTTTTTCCATCGTTGCTTGAACTCACGTTAATAATAGCGCGATCAATCTACGCGAGGCGATTTGCTAAACAACGAAAACTTTGCTCACGGTTTCAACAATTTTGGCGATCGTGGGAATGTTGTCGATGATGCGTTTTAAGGCTCTTAGCGCCTTGCTGGCAAGGGTTAATTTTTCTTCGGGCTTGTCATGGAGGGCAATTTTAGCAAGATTTTCGACTTGTTCGAGAGCATCTGCTTTGTCTTCATCAGCCAGATCTTTGTCAGCGCTAATTGCTTCTTGCAGTTGGGTTAAGAGAGTTTTGATATCGCCACTGTTTTCTTTGTTGGGGATTTGGTTAATCGCATTGGTAACATTGCCTTTGATTTCGCCAAGGTTGATCACGTTACCAGAAATATCTCGACCTGCTTTAATTGTTACGGGATTTTGCTCTGCCACTGCTTTAGCCTCATTTTGAATATTTCTGAACCTGAGAGATTTTCTCCCTTAAACGATCGCCCTCGCAAATTTTGACCAGCATAGTTTTTCGCCTTAGAGGTCATAGCCTTAAAACTTCCAGAAATTTGGATTAATTTTACGATGACTCTTCAAAATTTTCTGCCAAATTTACAACCTGTAGCTCACTAGACAAATGACTTATACTCGAAAAATATAGTTACATCAGACTAACGATGACAACCCTAACAGTCACCCTAACCGAATCCTTGACCCTATACCTGCAAGAGCAAATAGCATCAGGATATTACACCAACGCCAATGACTACATTCAATCCTTAATTCAGCAAGATCGATCGCGCAAACAATACCTCGAACCCCTCATTCTCGAAGGTATCGCTTCAGGAGCGCCAACCCCCATGACGAACGACGATTGGAATGAAATCCGTCAATCAGTCCGCAACAATTACAATGATCGCACTCAAAATAGCTAATAACCAATGGCTAACATCAACAAACGTCCGATCGTAATTCAGGACTTAATTGCCCATGCAACCAATATCAGTCTGGAAAATCTTGATGCAAGCGATCGCTTTCTCTACTCTGCTGAAGCCACGTTTAATGTTATTGATCAGTTTCCAGCGATCGGCAGACTTAGTAACTTCAGCCATCCACAACTAACTCAAGTTCGCCAGTACCAAATTAAAGGGTTTACAAAATACATCATTTTTTATCTGATTCAATCTCCTGAAACTGTTGAAATCCTTCGGGTTCTACATGGCGCTCAAGATCTCGAATCTATACTTACCGAATAGCAAGTAGCTACTTAGCTACTTGCTATCAGATATTAGACCTCAATGCCTAATGATGCTAGGCGATCGCGTAAGTTTTGAGCCTCTAGTTCAGCAAGTCTAGCCCGTTCTTCCGCAGATTCTGCTCGTTGCTGGGCATCAGCGGCACGTTGAGTTTGTGCTTGCAAAGCCGCAAATAACTCACTGGGGATTAACAACTTTTCACCGTTATCTTGTCGATAGAAATTAATCAGAGAACCTTCGACTTCAAGTCGCAATCCTAAAACTTGACTCAAGCCATCAGCGATCGCCTCATAAACCAGTGAATCTTCTTCCTTTTCTGGCAGATTAGCTTGACGACGATAGCCACGTAACTTTTCAGGAATCCATTCACCTTTAGGATCGAAAAGCCAATATTCTAAAACCCCAATACTTTCATAAAGCTCCCGCTTTTTCAATTGGTCGTGAGCTTGGGTACTTTCTGAAGTCATCTCAAAAATTATGCTGGGTATTTTGCCTGTTTCCCAAATTTTGTAATTGTCATAGGGTTGTTGCGGAATATCCAAAATCACCATTACATCAGGCGCAACTCGCAATCTGGGAAAGCCATTGGCGTAATACAAAAACTGATCAGCAAGGACAACAGGCGATCGCTCAGAAAAATTTTCTGCTAAATAATTGCGTAATACTGCTACCGTTGCAATGATTGCATCAGCATGAACAGAAGTCTCTGCCAAGGGTTCACCATCCTCAGACGGATAAAATATTTCTTTCTGGATTTTTTGAGTTTCTTGAACTTGTAGAATAGACTCAAGATCGGGGGCAATAATTGGTGTCATAGCTCAAACAATGCGATCGCACTGACAGCAGGGGACTGTTAAAGATATTTTTTAATTATAGCGATCGCCGCAAATATAGCTAGGAGACAGCGCTCCGCGCCACCTCCTACTTTTTGTTTTTTAATTATCGCGATCGCGATCAACGCCGCAAATATACTTAGTCACGAAGCGATCGCTGAAAATGCTAACGTATTAAGGGAAATTTACAATTCTTCAAGCCTTGTATTTAATGGCTAATTCCTGATGGCTAAATGTGTAATTAATCGCCGAGCCGAATTTTCTGCTAGTCATCGTTACTGGCTACCCGAAATTCCAGACGATGAAAATCAAGCCAAATTTGGCTTATGTACAAACTTTCCACCCCACGGTCATAACTACGTTTTGTATGTTGGGATGCAAGGCGAAATTGACAACACTGGCATGGTACTTAACCTCTCAGATGTCAAACACACGATCGCCCGTGAAGTTACGACTCAATTAAATTTTTCCTATCTCAACCAAGCATGGGAAGAGTTTGAGCAAACCCTCCCTACCACTGAAAATATTGCCCGTGTGATCTGGCAGCGTTTAGCGCCGCACCTACCACTGGTAAATATCCGCTTATACGAACATCCTGAACTCTGGGCTGATTATCAAGGTAATGACATGCAAGCAAATTTAACAATTAGCACTCACTTTTCTGCGGCTCATCGCCTCGCTTTAGATACCCTCTCTCTCGAAGAAAACACAGAAATTTATGGCAAATGCGCTCGTGTGCATGGTCATGGACATAATTACCATTTAGATGTCTCTATTTCTGGCGAAATCGATCCTCGCACTGGCATGATTGCGGATCTAAGTGAGTTTCAAAAAGCTTTAGATCAGTATGTACTTGATCCAATGGATCACACCTTCCTAAACAAAGATATTCCTTACTTTGCGGAAGTTGTACCAACTGCTGAAAATATTGCAGTCTATATTCAAAAAGTACTAACGCAACCAATTCGTGAAATCGGCGCAAAGTTGCACAGTATTAAGTTGATTGAAAGCCCGAATAACTCCTGTGAAGTTTACGGAGAATATCAACTTTCTGAGATTGAACATTCTTTAGAAGAAGCTTTAGCAAAATCAGCCTAGTCACCAGATGAGCGATGCTTTGCATCGCTCATCCCTAAATAACCAGTTAAAAAATATTCCATCATGTCTGACGTAGATGTTTCGGCAATAGAAAGCGAACCTGAAGAAGAAATCGTTATCGATCGCCTTGATTTGGATAAGGTAATCACAAGGCTCACTAATACCCTCGAAGATGGTATAAAAAATGGAATTAAGCGCGGATTATTGCATTTGCCAGCTAGCGATCGCCATTTGTTACTCATCGCCTCTGACATGGTGCAGAAATCAAAAAAATTTCCTAATTACAAGTTGACCTTTTATCACAAAGGCATGGGCGAAGGTACAAACACCTGTGCTGTCACCTTTACAGAATTATAGGTAAGCATCCAGTAAGGGAATGATTACGAAGCTGAAGCCAACCGCACAGGATGCAGTTCTCGGCGGTCAAGTACCACCACCGCTTGGTGCTGTTGTGTTAGGCGGTTTGGAAGGGGTAAAATGCAGATTGAGTAGCCCTGCGATCGCGCCAAGAATTGCCGCTTTGAGAGAAGCTCTCAACTATGGCGCAACAGGTTTGGAATTGATTTTACGGGGTCTAGAAGATGAATCGCTCAAAGTACAGCGCACGGCTCTGTTATTGCTGTGGCGCAGACCTGAATCGCACATTCGTCAAGCTTTAGCTAACTATAGTCAATATCATCTATTCGATATTGTTGATACTTTGCAAGGTCATTCCGAAGCGATCGCAACTTTAGCTTTGTCATCCAATGGCAGAATTTTATATAGCGCTGGTGCAGACTTCACGATCAAGGTTTGGGACTTAGGAAAAGATCAAACTCAACATAAGCAGATTGGCGCAATTCGCGGTCACAGTCATATTGTTACGTCCATTGCCCTCAGTGCGAATGGTCGCATACTAGTCAGCGGTAGTCGCGATAAAACGATCAAGCTCTGGGATGCGCGATCGGGAAAGGAACTGCTGACATTGACAGGACATATTGGCTATGTCAACTCGGTGGCAATTACGCCCGATGGCAAGACTTTAGTTACAGGCAGTCAAGACACCACAATTAAGCATTGGGATATCAGAACGGGGACAGAAATTCGTACCCTAAGAGGTCACACCAGTTTGGTAGATTCCGTTGCTCTGAGTCCTGATGGTAAAGCGCTCGCCAGTTGCAGTTGGGACACGACGATTCGGGTATGGGATTTAATTTCGGGTAAACAGCGCTGGGAATTTATTGGACATTCAGCGCGAGTTCTCTCCTTTGCGATTAGTCCCGATGGACGCACCCTTGTCAGTGGCAGTCTCGACACTCGCATCAAGGTCTGGGATTTGCAAACAGGTAAGGCGATTCGTACTCTAGAAGGGCATTGGGGCTGGGTGAAGTCGCTGGTTATTAGTCGTGATGGTAAAACCTTGATTAGTGCTAGTTATAAAGAAATTCGCGTATGGAATTTAGAAACAGGTGAACCAATTCAAGTCCTTAATGGACATATCAATCTGATTAATGCGATCGCCCTCAGTCCAGATGGACAAACTCTAGTTAGCGGCGGCGAAGACTGCAATATTCATGTCTGGAGTATTCCCTAACAAAAAAGGTCTGGCAAAGCCCGATCTTTTTTTTATTCTTAACTACTGCGTAATCTCTGAATCTGGCGATCGCTTTGTTGCGCCCATGTAATGTTTTTTTGCTGATTAAAAAATGCTTGCGCTTGAATAAAAGATTGAATCGCTTCTTGCTTCTGTCCAGCCCTTACCTGCGCCACCCCAAGCGTATAAAAAGCCTCCGCATAGTCTTTACGGAATTGCAAAGCATTACGCAATTGCCCGATCGCCTTTTCTGTCTGACCTTGAATTAATAAAGCCGCCCCCAAATTGTAATAAGCCTCTGCATATTCAGGATTTAGTTGTAGCGCCTTGGCATAGTAGGCGATCGCCTTTTGGAGATCACCCTGAGCTTGAATTAATAGCCCTAGGTTATAGATCGTTTCAGGCGATTGGGGATTAAGTTTTAGAGCTTGATTAAGATTAGCGATCGCCTTATTAATGTCTTTCTTTTCTTTAAAGGCTAGACCGAGATTGTAATAAGCCACAGAGAGCTTTGGATCAAGACGGACAGCTTTTTGTAAATTGGAAATAGCTTGAGTAGGATCGCCCGACTGCAATTGAGCCGCACCTAAATTACTGAAAGCCATCGCAAACTTAGGATCGAGTCTCGTGGCACGCTGAAAAGAATAAATTGCATCCTTAAGCTTACCTAACTGTGCATAAGCTAGCCCCAGATTGTAATGTGCGGCTGTAAGTTCAGGATTTTTCTTGATTGCCGCCCGAAAGATTACCACCGCCCCTTCTAAATTCTCCAAACGCACATAGGCATTACCACGCTCCAAAAGCTGTTCGGCAGTTTCATTAGGTGGGACAACAACCTGTTGCTGAAACTGCACTTTTTGAGGTGGCTTTTCACGCAGTTGGGCGATCGCCACATCTGCACACACCCCAACGACTAAGACCGACGCGACAACTCCCAAAACTGGTTTCATAATCTTTTCTGGTCTGAATTCTTGATAAAGAATGTTAAATTGAGAAAGCTAAATTTGAGTAAAAAATTAGCGATCGCTATTAAGCTCTAAGCTTATTTACAGCAATTACTCATCAAACCCAAACCAAGAAATTTTTTAAAAGGGTTGCTTTGCGACCCTTTTAAAAAATTTCTTGTGGTTTGTTTAATCGGTAATTGCTGTAAATAAGCTTCACAAATACAAGTCCTGTAAACATGATTCTCGTTATCGACAATTACGACAGCTTTACCTATAACCTTGTACAGTACCTTGGGGAATTATTACCAGAATTCCCTACATTAGGCGAAATTATAGTTAAGCGAAATGACGAAATAAGCATCGAAGAAGTCAAGCAACTTCGCCCCGCAGGAGTCGTAATTTCACCAGGTCCCGGTCGTCCCGAAGAAGCGGGCGTATCCCTAGATATCATTCGGGAAATGGACGCAAACACTCCGATATTAGGCGTATGTCTCGGACATCAGAGTATGGGTTTAATGTATGGCGGCAAAGTTGTCTCCGCGCCTTACTTAATGCATGGCAAGACCTCACAAATTTATCATACGGGAGTCGGTATTTTGGCGGGACTAGCCAATCCATTTACCGCAACTCGATATCATAGTCTGGTGATTGACCGACACAATTGCCCCGATGTACTTGAAGTTACAGCATGGACTGAAGATGACATAATCATGGGAGTCCGACACAAGCAATATCCTCACGTTCAAGGTGTACAATTCCATCCTGAAAGCATCTTGACTGAAGCAGGCAAAGACTTGCTGAGAAACTTCCTCAAAGGATTAAGCGTCACAGTCTAATACCTAAAGTATCGTGGTGGGGGCTTCCTCACGCAACCAAAAAAATACTCAATTAACTAAACAACATGCGCCGCAGACAAATTCTTCGACTCGCCCAAGGTGGACTAATCTCAGCATTTACCGCAGGAATCATTGCTGACGCAGCCAACTCGCAGACAAATTCAACCCTAAGACTTCAATGGTTAGGGCATCTGTCTTTTTTTATCTCAGGGGATAATGTCAGTTTTTTAACACATCCTTTCCGTCCTGCGGGTTGTACAGCTAAATTAACCTCTCCTACGGCAAAATCTGACTATATTTTAATTAGCTCACGATTATTAGATGAAGGATATTTAGAAAATCTCCCCAAAGATACGCGAGTTTTGTCTGAGCCAGGTTCTTACAATCTCAAGGGGATTAATCTTCAAGGCATTACCATGGATCACGATCGCATTGGTGGTCG
Organism: Pseudanabaena sp. M085S1SP2A07QC; assembly: GCA_020404895.1. Taxonomy (GTDB): domain Bacteria; phylum Cyanobacteriota; class Cyanobacteriia; order Pseudanabaenales; family Pseudanabaenaceae; genus Pseudanabaena. Next base: position 19,696 of record JADBWK010000044.1, read on the forward strand.
CAGATTTGGCCGCAATGTGGCATGGCGCTGGAAACAATCAGGTATTTTTATATTGCATTTAGGTGGGGCAGCCGCACCCATCAATGCTTCTCAAAGAATTTTGATGGGTCGTCCCGATGTTTTGATCTTGCCCATTGGCGGTAATCCTCAAGGTACTGATCCAATGCAACTAAAAGCTTATTCCCCAGTCGAAGCTAGGGCGATCGTCCAAGAACTTAATCCACGCATTGTCATTCCCACTTATTACCGTACTGACAAATCCAGTAATTCTTGCCAATTGGCATCCGTAGATGAGTTTCTCGCACTTATGCCCCCCGATACGGTGCGTAAACTCGAAGGCTCAACTCTAGAGCTTAATGCTAGTAGTCTCCCGCAAACTACGGTAGTGCGCGTTCTCAAATCATAAACCAAATCATAAAAAAGGAGACTTGCTTAGCAAGTCTCCTTTTTTTATGGCGATACTCTCACGATAGTTCCTACGGTCACTTGGCTAAATAATTCGCGGACATCTTCGTTATACATACGGATACAGCCATGAGAGGCTGCTTGCCCCACCGAAGCTCGGTTAGGAGTGCCATGAAAACCAGACCACTCTTTACCATTTGTCCAAAAGCCAATCCAGCGATCGCCTAGCGGATTTTCAGGATCTTTGCTAGGGATTACGTCACCCGTAAAAGGATTTTGCCAAGCAGGATACTCGATAGTCTCTAAAACTCGATGATTACCCATTGGTGTACTCCAACCCGCCTTACCTACAGCGATCGGATATGTTTTTAAAGGGATTTCCCCATGAAAGGCGGTAACCTTGCGCTTGCTGATGCTAACTTCAAGACGAGTGATTTGCATCAGTTCGCGATCCCAGAGTTGTCGATTAGGGTTAATCGTATAGAGCGAGCCTAGTGCTGGTAATTTCTTTTGATAGGCAAGAGCTTGATAGAGCAAGACAGCTAGTTCACTTTTAGTAATCGGTGTAGTAGGCGCAAGAATCCTTGGGTCGGGATAGTTAGTGACTAAACCTTGTTGGGTAAGTGTCGCGATCGCAGGAATAGCATAGTCAGGGACTTTCAAGGCATCACGATACATTGATAGTAAATATGTTTGCGGTGTTGTGTGAGCTTTGTTATTCAGACCAAGCTGTCTTGAGATGGCTACTAATACTTCAGCTTTGGTGGCAAGATCATTGAGTCTTGATGTAATTCTTGGCACATTCCGATTGGCAAAGGCGATCTCTAGCAAGTTCGCAAGTTCAGCGCGGGTAATGGGGCGATCGGGCTGAAATTGACTAGTTGAATCAGGATAAACTAAAGCAGCATTCAAAGATGGCCGTAACAATAACCCTTCAACAAACAATCGCGACCAGTGATTTTGTAAATCAATGAATAAAATGCGCTTGGGATTCGATGAATTACTTTTAGTATCTAGATTTTTTGCCCAAGTAATATCATTTTGAAGATTTCCACTGAGTGAAATAAAAGCAAATATATTGGCAGCGATAACAACGCGCACAAAAGAAGATAAAAGACTTTGCGATCGCATCCCCATAATTTTCAATTGCTATTGCGCTTAGATTTGACTTAATTATCCAAAGTAGCTATGAAGTCTAACATATTGCACCTCTATCGAGATCGGCATGACTAGAGTAAAGAATGTACTTCACGCATCCTTTTATTTCTTACGAGGAAAACTTGTGTCATCCCAGTTCACAGAAGTGTTGCGACACTTCTGTGAACTGAAACCCAAACCCAGCAAGGGTTTTAAAAACAAAAAATGGCATAGCCATTTTTTGTTTTGGTATAAGTCCTCAGTAAGTAGACACGCTTAATTAAATACATACCCAAACCCGTAAGGTTACGACTCGAAGGGGCGCAACCTTACAGGTTGGAATTTATTCTGCACAGGTACTTATTGTATAAATTTTCAACTAGAAGAATCATGACAAACTTTTAAAAGTTTGTCATGATTCTGGGCTGAGTATAAAGGGATATAGTCGCGGGGTGAAATCCGAATAGAGACAACGGTTAGCTTTTATGACATATCAGTACAATATGATGAGAGTAAACCGTAAAGATAAACTATGATCCCCACCGTAATTGAACAGTCTGGTCGTGGCGAAAGAGCCTTTGACATTTTTTCGCGTCTACTGCGGGAGCGGATCGTATTTTTAGGGCAACAAGTTGACGACAGTATTTCTAATATCATCGTTGCTCAGTTGCTTTTTCTCGAAGCCGATGATCCCGAAAAAGATATTTTCTTGTATATCAATTCCCCTGGTGGTTCTGTAACCGCAGGTATGGCAATTTACGATACGATGCAACACATTCGCCCTGATGTTTCCACAATTTGTGTGGGATTAGCGGCAAGTATGGGGGCTTTTTTGCTCACGGGTGGCGCTAAGGGTAAAAGACTATCTTTGCCCCATACACGCATCATGATTCACCAACCTCTCGGCGGCGCACAGGGTCAAGCGACCGATATCGAAATCCAAGCCAAGGAAATCCTGTATCACAAGAATCGCCTGAATGAGCTGATGGCTTTTCATACTGGTCAGCCTATTGAGCGCATTGCTGAGGATACTGATCGCGATTTCTTCATGGCTCCTGATGAAGCAAAAAATTACGGCTTAATCGATGAAGTTGTAGCTCAACGTCCGAAATTTGAAGTTGCTAATTAGTATTTTAAAAAATGGCTCAAAGACTTGAGCCATTTTTTGTTTTTAGTATTTAATTTTGAGTAAATATGCTTGAAGCAAACTCTTTGAAATCCCTTAAACAAGAAGCTGAAGTAAATTCTTGTGATGATCAGGTGTGGCTGCGTCTAGCACGAGCCTGTTATCAGCAAGTAAATTGGGAAGAGGCGATCGCGGCTTATGATCGAGCTATTGATATCCGACATCAGTACGCAGCAGAGAATTATGATCCTAGCAATATCTTAGTCACATCCTCCTCAAATATTTCTAATAGTAATGAAGATGGTTCTAGTTCATTAGATGAAGCATTTACTTACTATCAAGAAACTTTAGAAATAGAATCCGAATACGCAGTATTCTATCTTCATTATGGGTATTTCCTGCGCGATCAATTACAGATTAGTGCAGCCGAATTGGCATTTCACAAATGTCTAGAGATTAATCCAGAATTGGCTGAATCCTTTCTTGAGTTAGGCAACATTGAATATAACCGATGTAACTATGCGGCATCTGTACAATATTTTCAAAATGCGCTTGTTCATAAACCCGAATATGCCGAAGCCTATTGCAATATTGGTAACTGTTTAGCATTACAAGGTCAGTTTGAAGAAGCGATTACTTGTTATGAACAAGCCTATGCCATAAATCCCAACTTGCCCGAACTTTCTCAGAAGTTGAACAAAATCTACAACAGGTTCGTACCACGTTGGCATTTCCCAATGATGAATGATACTTACCGCAATGATTGCTATGAAAAGACCTTACAAAAACTAGTCAAGCCTGATTCTATAGTTTTAGATATTGGTTCGGGCTCTGGATTACTAGCCCTTATGGCTGCAAGGGCTGGTGCAAAGCAAGTATATACATGTGAAAAGGTGAATGTAATCGCTAATATCGCCCGACAAATTGTGGAGGCTAATGGCTACAGTCAACAGATTACTACGTTTAATAAACTATCTGATGATTTAAAAGTCGGTGAGGATTTAGCTGAACCTGCCGATATCTTAGTCAGCGAAATTTTTGATGTGGGACTCTTAGCAGAGTATGCAGTACCTTCTATTCGTCACGCCCGAGAGCACTTACTGAAACCCAGTGCCAAGATTATTCCTAGGGCAGCAACTGTATATGCAGCTTTGGTTGATAGTCAGGATGTATTTCATACGGATCGTGTGAATATGGTATCTGGTTTTGATCTGAGTTTTTTTAATACTTTTTCCAAAAAAGAAGATTACTTGCAATTATTTTTGCGTAACTTCAAACATAAAATCCTCTGTCAGCCTTTTGAGGTCTTTGAGTTTGACTTCTGCGGAGCTAATATCGAGCCTGAAAATCGCAAGATAGCTGTCCAGATTACGCAAAATGGAAATTGCCATGCGATCGCTTTCTGGTTCCGTTTATGGCTAGATGATGAGATTTATCTGGATACCAGCCCCTTGAGTCAAGATACTTGCTGGATGCAGGCTGTACATATTGTCGATCCGCCTAACGTTGTTCATGCTGGGCAGGAAGTAGTAGTATTAGCGAGCCACGATACCACCTACATTGATTTAAAGTTGGATGAGTAGAAAAGTGTTGTCACACTTTCGTGAATTGGTATATAGCGCTTTTCAAGCAAGCGAGGTACAAAGGTTAGTTTCCCCGCCAAAGGCGGGGAAACTAACCCATACTTCACTAGATTGGTAAATGCTATAAAGGCTTTCTAATATGTAATGTGTGAGGAGACATATTTATGAAATTGTTTGGGACAGATGGTATTCGTGGGCATGTTGGGAGTTTTTTAACAGCCCCACTAGCCTTAGAGGTTGGGATTAGTGCAGGAAAAATTTTAAAAGAACGGATTGAGCTTGATCGATCTAATAGAGCCAATGTAATTGCGATCGGGCAAGATTCTCGGACATCGGGCGATATGCTCTCGTCAGCTATTTCTGCTGGTTTGACTGCTGCTGGTTGGAATGTTTGGCATATTGGGCTATGTCCTACGCCTGCGGTCGCCTACTTGACGGCTAATTCTCCTGAAATCTTTGGCGGTGTAATGATTTCCGCAAGCCATAATCCACCTGAAGATAATGGTATTAAGTTCTTTGGTGATAATGGGGCAAAACTCTGCGGTGAGACTCAACAAGCGATCGAAAAACTTTTAGAATCGCGCCTCCATGCTGATCTGGTCAACTCATCAACAGATTGGGGTAAATATCACGAAAAATCGCATTTAATAGCTGATTATCAAGAGTCTTTACAATCCTCGATCGCTACAGATTTAAGCGGTTTAAAAGTAGTTTTGGATCTTGCGTGGGGTTCTGCGACCCGTGTATCGCTAGAAGTATTTCGCAACTTGGGTGCAGAAGTAATTTGCTTGCACCAAGAGCCCGATGGCGATCGCATTAATGTCAATTGCGGCTCCACTCATCTCGAACCATTACGGGCAGCGGTGCAGGAACATCAAGCAAATATAGGCTTTGCCTTTGATGGTGATGCTGATCGAGTCTTAGCTGTTGATAGCAATGGTCGAGTGGTTGATGGAGATTACATCCTGTACCTGTGGGGTCAGGAGCTAATGGAAAATAATCAACTACCCGACAGTGCGATCGTTACAACTGTAATGGCAAATCTAGGATTTGAACGCGCATGGCAAAAACTAGGCGGTAATTTTGTGCGTACAGCCGTTGGCGATCAATATGTCCATGCCGAAATGGTGCGATCGGGCGCAATGCTCGGTGGTGAGCAGTCAGGGCATGTTCTATGCCGTCACTATGCGGTGAGTGGTGATGGGCTATTGGCAGCATTACATCTAGCCGCCCTTGCTAAGCAAAAAGCTCCTTTATCAGAATTGATGGATCAAAGTTTTCATCCTTATCCACAGTTGCTCAAAAATGTGCGTGTTGAAGATCTCGAACTGCGACGCAATTGGCAGACCTGTGATGCATTAGTACAGGCGATCGCTTTAGCCGAACAGGATTTAGGCGATCGGGGTCGAATTTTGGTGCGGGCTTCGGGGACGGAGCCATTGATGCGGGTAATGGTGGAAGCAGAAACCCTTGATTTGGCTCAACATTGGACTAATAGTTTGACAGGATTAATTGAGAAACAATTTGTCAACAACTAAAAAAAGAGGCGATGCTTTGCACCGACTCTTTTTTTAGCTATGCTAATACTAAATCAAGAAATGGCGTAGCTATTTCTTGATTTAAAAAACCTTACTGAGTCGTTCAGTTCAATTCACAAAAGTGTGACAACATTTTTGTGAATTGAACTGAACGACTCAGCCAGCGTGCATGGTCAGAATATGGATAATCTCGATGAAACTAAATTCAACGAAGCAATTCTGAGATTGTTCTATGATTTGCCCTTTATTGTCATGGCGATTACTTCGCCTGAGACTATGCGTTGGGTAGATTTAACGATCGCCTCTGTGAAATTTTAGGTTGCTCGCGAGAAGAATTACCTCAAATCACTTGGATGCAAATAACTCATCCTGACGATCTCGAACTTGATGTTGCCGAATTTGAAAGAGTAATGCGGGGAGAGGCAGAAGGCTATGTGATGGATAAGCGATTTATCCATAAAGATGGAGGCATTATCGATGTTGCCATCATCATATTTCTGAAGTTTTATCCCCTGAGGATCTGCAAGCTTAGTTGAAAATACATGAAATTGCGATCGCTACAGGTAAAGTCCAAATCTATGAACATCAATTAACGAAGTCGGGCAAAACTGTCTATGAAGATGTCTTAAAGCCTATGGTCTAGTAGCGCGAGACAATGAGAATGAACCGCAGCGGCTGATCGGCATTAATTTTGATATAACCGATCGCAAATTAGCCGAAGAACATTTATTAAAGAGTGATACTCATCTCAAAACTGCCCAGCGTATTGGCAAATTAGGCAGTTGGGAATTTGAAGTAAATACTGGCAAACTAACTTGGTCAGATGAAGTCTTCGCTCATATGGGGAATCTAGTGAAACTCGATTTTATCCAAAAATTTTATCTGTTAATTATAAGGACCTCAGTCGAACCCTTTAATCAACTTCACCTATTTACCTACTGATGTTACGTGGAATGAAGATTGCCCTCACCCCCCAGCCCCCTCTCCCAGAGGGGAGAGGGGGAGCAAAATCCAGAAAACTCTTGTCCCCTTCTCCCTTTGGGAGAGGGGCTAGGGGTGAGGGGCTTAGAAACTTCCACGTAACATCAGTTACCTAGATGAGCGAAAAATTATAATTGTCAAGCAGGGCAGGGGTATTATCTGTTCAAGCCTCTAGAGGCTGAGGCGATCGCGACATTACTGACAGCTATCTCAATATAGAAGGGGCGCAAAGAGCCTCTTCTATATTGAGGCTCTTAGGCAGCGCTCCGCGCCGCTAATCAATTCTTGGATTTTGATTTGTTCTAAATTGCTTTAATGAACTAAAAAGCGATCGCCTGTTCTAATGTACTAACATTCACAAGGGTCAGACTTGGAGCTGATTTTCTAACAAGTCCAGTCAAAACTTTACCTGAACCAACTTCGATCGCTTTCTCATAGCCTTGAGCTGCTAAATACAGGCAGATTTCGCGCCAACGAACTGGAGAAGTCATTTGTTGAGCAAGATGCTCGCGGATAACTTGTCCTGATGTTGTAGCGTCATCTGGCACAACATTAGAGATAACAGGCATCTCCGCATCATTAAAGATTATTTTTTCCAGAGTGATAGCAAATTGTGTTGCTGCTTCTGTCATAAGTGGTGAATGGAATGCTCCACTCACTTTCAAAGGGATTGCTTTTCTAGACTTGACCTGTTCACAGATCGACTTAATTGCGGCTTCCGTCCCTGAAATTACTACTTGATCGTTGCTATTATCATTAGCCAAAATGACATCTGCGGTTTGGGCGATCGCTTCTTCTAGTTGAAGGCGATCAAATCCAAGTAAAGCCGTCATCGCGCCACCACTTGCTTCAGACATCAAGAGCGATCGCTGCTTCACTAGTTCTAAACCTGTGGCAAAATCGACAACGCCAGCACAATAAAGGGCACTATATTCACCCAAACTATGACCTGTCACCGCGTCAGGCTTTGCACCTTTAGCCTTTAATACATCAGAAAGGATGGCTGAAATCACATACAGGCAAGGCTGGGTAAACTCGGTTTTGGCTAGTTCTACAGCATCAGTTTGTGACTTATCTAAAATCGACCAACCTAGAATTTTCTCCGCCTTCTCAAACTTATCCTTGCCCACTTCGGCAAGATCTAAGCCCATACCTACAGCCTGAGAGCCTTGCCCAGGAAACATCCATACATTTTTGGTCATTATTTATAAAATGTTATTTAACTAATTTTATATTTTTTAAAGTTTACAGCGCTTTGGACTGCAAACAAAAGCAAAAAACTAGTCCCAAAGCCATACAAATCAAGCCCCGTAAAGTTACGCCCCGCAAGGGAGCAACTTTATGGGTTTTGGTAATTTATTTTGTACAAGTACTTATAAAACTAATTAATAATATATTTCTGCCATTCGTCATGATTTCCTGATCTCAGGTATTTTGTTACCTCGAAATGCAAGCCACTGTGGGGGCGGCGTGGTTGCTTCTTTAATGGCATCGAAGCTTCTTTGGGTGTGCGATTGCCCTTTTTAACGTTACAGCGCACACAGGCAGTAATAATATTGTCCCAACTATCACCACCACCACGCGATCGCGGCAACACATGATCAAGCGTCAGATCATCGCCCGTATGCCCACAGTACTGACAGGAATGAGCATCGCGGTGCAGGATATTACGACGGGTAAGCGGAATTTCTTTGTAGGGAATGCTGATATATTGCAGCATTCGGATCACGGTGGGCAATGGCATTCCAGGATAGATCATTTTGCCGTTATGTTCTACTTGTTCAGCCTTGCCTTTTATAACCAACACAATAGCTCGCTGCCAATTTGTAATGTTCAGCGGTTCATAGGATGCATTTAGTACAAGGACTTTTGCCATTACCATCAAGCGAACTTACAAGAGATGCTACCACAGGTAGCCAAAAATCAGCTAGGTAATTCTATATAGATCAGCAATTCTCATTACAAATATTGGTTTTGATGAAAGTCAGCCCTTGGCTGACTTTCATCAAAACCAATATTGCTACAGCAACAATGCATTGAAAATGTAACCGATGCTGATAATACCAATCGTCATCAACCCAACAAATACAGCTAACAGTTGAGGGCGCAGTACTTTTTTAAGAATTACTATTTCAGGAAGAGAGAGCGCGGTAACTGCCATCGTGAAAGCTAACACTGTACCCATTGGCATTCCTTTATTAACCAAGGCTTCGGTAATCGGCATCACTCCTGCGATGTTGGCATAGAGTGGCACTCCCAAGATCACCGCAAGGGGGACTGCTAAAGGATTATGAACTCCTGCATATTTGACAATAAAATCAGTCGGCACGTAACCATGTATTCCTGCACCGATCGCAATGCCAAGTACCACATAAAGCCAAACCGATCGCACAATTTCACTAGATTGAAATCTGCCCTGCTCAAATCTTTGGTTCCAAGTCAGGGCAAGTTCGAGGCTGGCTTCATCTTCGAGCGCTATACCTTGACGGGATCTTTGCAGTTCCCATATAAATGGTTCTACCCATCTTTCCAGTTTGAGCAGTCCGATGATATATCCTGATGCGATCGCTAAGCTCACACCAAAACCGATATACAGCAAAGTCACTTTCAGTCCAAATAGTCCCCACAACAGAATTACCGCGACTTCATTCACCATGGGCGCAGCCATCAGATAGGAGAAAGTCACGCCTAAAGGAACACCTGCTTCTAAAAATCCAATAAATAAGGGAATGGCTGAACAAGAACAAAACGGTGTGACAATGCCGACCATCGCCGCCATGACATTTCCTGCAAAAGTACGCTTTCCTTCTAATAAAGAACGAACTCTCTCTGGTTCTAAAAAGCTCTGAAATGTGCCAACGATAAAGCTAATCACAACTAGCAATGTTAAAACTTTCGGCACATCGTAGAGGAAGAAGTGCAGACTAGATCCTAAATGGGAGACGATTTCTAACCCCAAAAGTTTTGTAACAATCTGCGTCGCTAACCAATCAAAGGGATAGAAAGGATCAAACATAGCTTTATCTCTCTAACTCTGTAATAGCGGTTGGATTTGTTCGGGACTAATTACTTGACCTTTACAGACAACCTTGCCATTGATAGTCATTGCGGGAGTGGACATCACTCCACGCATAGCAATTTCCACAGGATCGGTAATATGCAGAACTTCCGCCGTGAGTTTCATATTTGCCACAGCTTGTTTGGCATTTGATTCTAACTGTTGGCACTTTTTACAACCCGTACCCAAAATTTCAATTTTGACCATATCCATAACGCGCTCCCTAATATATCGATGTATATCAATATATTAATTATAGGAGCAATAAATATATAAACCTGATTTCGTTACAATTCCTACACATGACTTTCTAGCTTTTTGTAGTAAATTAGAGTCAATTAGATTTGTAGGCGATCTCCAACTTATAGATAAAATCGCATAGACTAGAAAAATTAAACGTGAGTTACTCAATCGAAACAAGGCAAAGCACGTATTTATATTGCTCCAGCTAACTTAAAAGCAAGATTGGCTCTGTAATAAAGGCGATCGCACTATTCTCCATCAGATTTCCATGCGATCGCCTTGCTGATCTGCGGATCGGGTAACTTGTGCGTAATTACGGCGGCGGCAAGAACTAAAGCAGTTGATACCCAGAGACACCCCACTAAACCCGCAAACTGATAAACTAATCCCGATAACACCGTCCCTGCTAAGCGTCCGCCCGAATTTGCCATGTAATAGAAGCCAACATTTAGCGCCACTTTGTCATCGTCTGTGAAGGCGAGAACTAGATAAGAATGTACGGATGAGTTAAAGGCAAAGACGACACCGAAAATTAGTAAGCCACTGATGATGACTAGGTTTGCGGGAAGATTTAATTGTAATGCGATCGCAATTAACGCAGGTACGGCAATTAGGGAAGTTGTCCAAAATCGCACGGTTTGCGATCGGGGTGGTTGTCCAGAACCAAACCGCTTAATCAATGTCGGAGCGAGGGATTGAATTAAACCATAGCCAATTACCCAACAAGCTAAGAAGCCACCAACTTGATAAAATGACCAGCCTAAGATGCTTCGCAAAAACACAGGCAATCCCACCACAAACCACACGTCTCTGGAGCCAAAGAGAAAGAATCTGGCTGCTGATAGAAGATTGATTTCGGGACTTTTAGAAAAGAGTTGTTTGAACTTAACTTTTGCTTTGATTTTGCCCATGCCCTTGGGCAGAAATAAACCCGTGAACAGAAGCAGAAATAAGCATCCTGCCATAATCCAAAGGGAATTTACAAAGCCACATAGTCCTAGTAAAGCACTGCCGATAAAAAAGCCGACACCCTTCAAAGCATTTTTGGAACCCGTAAGAATGGCAACCCATTTAAACAAAGCCGATTGAGCATCCTGTGGTACGACAAGGCGAATTGCACTTTTAGTACTCATCTTCGTCAAGTCTTTAGCAATTCCCGAAAAAGCTTGAGCGATCATCACATAGAGAACTGCTAACCACTGCGCCCATTCAGGATTGAGAAAAGACAACATTATCAGCGAGAAAATCTGCAAGCTAATTCCTGTATAGAGAGTGACTTTCAGCCCTAATTGTGAGCCAATCCATCCGCCTAAAAAGTTAGTAACGACTCCAAATACTTCATAGAACAGAAATAGCGAAGCGATTTGAATGGGGGTATAGCCAATATTATTGAAATAGAGTAATACCAATAGTCGCAATGCACCATCGGTAATCGTAAACCCCCAATAGGTCAGGGTGACAAGCACATAATTTTTGAAGTTTGCTTGTGATGCAGTCGAGGAATTCATAATAAATCTCTCAAAGTTTAGATGATTTGCCCTCATCCCTAGCTCCTCTCCCAATGGGAGAGGGGAACAAGCTAGAAATAAGCGTTCTTTGCTCTCCCTTTCTCATTGAAAGAAGAAAAAGCAAAAAATATCTTCTTCGCTCCCCCTCTCCTGCGGGAGAGGGGGCTGGGGGGTGAGGGTCTTAGAACGAAGCCACTTTTCTCGCTAGTTCCGCCATGCGGCAGGAATAACCCCATTCGTTGTCATACCAAGCCAATATCTTGACCTGAGTTCCATCCACAACCATTGTCGAAAGCGCATCAATGATTGCCGATCGCGGATCGTCTTTGTAATCAATGGAAACTAAGGGACGTTCTTCATAGCCTAAAATTCCCTTTAGTTCACCTTCAGAAGCAGCCTTTAATAAACTATTCACTTCCTCAATTGTGGTTTCTCTTGCTACTTCAAACACACAGTCCGTAAGGGAAGCGTTAAGCAAAGGCACGCGCACCGCTAATCCATTTAACTTGCCCTTGAGTTCGGGATAGATCATTGCGATCGCAGTTGCCGATCCCGTTGTTGTCGGAATCAGTGACAAAGCTGAAGCTCTAGCACGGCGGAGATCTTTATGGGGCGAATCAACGAGGGTTTGGGTATTCGTATTGTCATGAATGGTAGTAATCACTCCATGCTTAATTCCCAAACCTTTATGGATAACTTTCACCACAGGCGCGAGACAGTTAGTAGTGCAAGACGCTGCTGTTAATAGATGATGCTGTGCGGGATCGTAGAGATAATCGTTAATTCCCATGACAATATTTAGCGCTTCTTCTTTGACAGGAGCCGCGACGATGACTTTCTTTATGCCTTTGCTGAAATAGGGATTTAGGGTTTCGGGAGTGCGGAATTTGCCCGAACATTCCAGAACAATATCTACGCCTAATTCTTGCCAGTTGACTAATTCAGGTTTGGCATATTCACTAAAACTGAGGGATTTACGATCAATTTGGATGCGATCGCCTTCTAATCGCACATCCTGTTGCCAGCGTCCATGTACCGAGTCAAACTCAAGTAAATGCGCGGCAGCTTCCACGCCACCCTTGATTTCATTAATATGCACAAATTCTAATTCGGGAAAGTCCCAAGCAGCCCGCAAAACCAATCTACCAATTCTGCCAAAACCGTTAATACCAACTCGCACCGCCATGATTTAACCTATAATCCTAGTATTGATTTATATCAATATTTGTATTTGTCGATATTTTGGCGGTTTTGATGGGGATATGTCAAGATTAAAGCTATGAAAATTTCTCAACCGATGATTGCCCAACACAAGGAAGCTGCGATCGCAACGAGATGTTGTCCGCCACTAATGGCTGGGCGATTGCAACCAGAGGACACAGCTTTATTAGCGAGTATCTTTCGTGTATTGGGCGAACCTGTGCGATTACAAATTTTGAGTTTGATTGCGGCTCAGCCCACTCAAGAAGTCTATGCCTGTGAATTGGTTGAAACCTTAGGTATATCGCAGCCAACTGTCAGTCATCATCTTAAGGTTCTTTATGAGTCTGGACTACTTACGAAAGAACGACGTGGCACTTCAATTTACTATCGCATTTTGCCTGAAAAGTTAGCGATGTTAAGAGATGCTCTTTCGTAAACAGAGGGGACGCTTAGCGTCCCCTCTGTTTTTTATAAGCCTAACGTAATTCCTCTTGCCATCATGGAAGCAAGGAGAGGAATGAGACTAAATCCAACAAGCTCAACGTGAATGATTGTTCTTAAGGTTTTGACTTTCTCTGGACTGACCTCTGGGGGCTTTTCCGCACGAAGGTTTTTAATCCACATCAAGAATGAGATTGTAGGATATAGCGACAATATGCCAACCGCAATAAATACAGATATTTTCATCCAGAAAACTGGTTGATGGGAATAGTAATCTGCGCCTTTTTCAAAATATAAATATCTTAAAATCCCCGTTACTAAGACTGTAATTCCTGCGATTCCATAAATAGTATCAGCAATTAAAATTCGCCATCCATCACGATTGGTTAGGTCTTGCTTGAGCGTAAATAATTCTGTAGATAAAGCTGCAAAAATGAGTCCTAAGCTCAAATAATGTAAATAAGCAGCGATCGCATTAGCCCACATAAGACTCTCCTAAATTAATAATTTCTAATGTAAAGTGCTCTAATCTCTCTTGAGGTTCTTAGGGTTGCGCGTTCTCAAGGTTATCATCAAAGGTCAATGCCACGATTTCATTAGAGGCGATCGCAAAATGACCACATCAATGACCAACATTCTCGATATTGTGCAAGCTGATTACGCAAAATTTCCTGAAGCGCAGACCTATAGCATCTATAGCGAAGATGTCTATTTTAAAGATCCTGTCTATAACTTTCGCGGCATCAAGCAATATCAAAAGATGATCGGCTTTATTACCTTTTGGTTTAAAAATCTCAAGCTTGATCTTCATGAAATTTCGCGTGCTGAAAATCTAATCAAAACACGTTGGACAATGAGTTGGGATGCGCCTTTACCTTGGAAGCCGAGAATTGCAGTTACTGGCTGGAGTGATCTCACCCTTGACGATAAAGGTGAATTAATTATTTCCCATGTTGACTATTGGGAATGCACCAAATTTGACGTAATCAAGCAACATTTCATCTTTTCTCATTTCGGAAGTTAGTCTGAGAAATGGTTATAGCATTTTAAGACAAGATACTGAAGCCCAGTCTAGAAAATAGTTTCAGTCGGTTTAATAGTTATTACCAAGTAGGGTTAATTCTCATTTAAATACTAAGATATGGGTGACTGCCTCTAGCTTCCTTATCTATAAATTTATGCATAAGCTACCCAAATCTAAATATGATCCTATAAAAAAATTAAAAGTCATATTTTCAGGACTTCATTTTGCAGTCTCTGATTTTAGTGTTGCTTATAAACTTGTTTTATCAGTTCCTGTCTTTATCTTGTCGTTTATTCTTCAGCAATGGATTGATTTTACTTTGATTTTACTAGCTACAGGAATGATGCTAGTTGCAGAGTTATTAAATAGCGCGATCGAAATTTTGTGTGATTTTGTTCAGCCACGGGAGGATATGCAAATTGGCATTATTAAGGATATTGCAGCAGCAGCGGCTGGCATTAGTATCTTTGTATGGGCTGCAACACTGATCCTAGAGGTAGGTCATCTCTGGCAGAAGATAATCTAATTACAACTCGCTGGACAAGGAAAAAATAATCCATATAAAACTCAAAAATATAGCGACAGGCTACGCCTGTCGCTATATTTTTGAGATTGTTTATTTTGTGTCAGTCACTAAGTAAAGAGTTAACCTTACAAACAATTTAATTTACATAAATTTTGTACAATGAAAATTAGGGATAAGTGATCAAAACCTTAGAATAGCGAGAAAATCAATGTTTGCAGAAACGAGGGAATTTTCGGCTACGCAGTTTGTCAAAACCAGATGTACAACTGATGGCACGCCGTCATTTTTGGCTTGGAGTGGTTACCTCTATTCATTTATGCCAAATGAGCCAAAGCGCAAACTGTTCCAAATTGTCGGTATGAGTGTGGGGCGATGTATCGACAAGGGTGATGGGGCTTGGGACTTTACCTCTCGCGAAGTGCTGCTATATCTCGATCCTGAAACTGGCGAAATGATCCGTCATTGGCAAAATCCTTGGACTGGTGAGATGTTGCCTGTAGTGCATGTGGCGAATAGCCCTATTCAAGGTACATTTCGCCGCAATATTCCCGCCGAGGTGGAAGGTGATACAGCAACTTTTATTTTCGATTTATTTGGTCACTATCCTAATCCTCTGGCTGATGATCCTAAGTTTGCGGAATATTGCGATCGCCCAATGTACAACTCCGTAGAATTATTTAAGCTCGCGGTTCCCATTGCCGAGCTCGAAGACCCTAAAGCTACAACTGTCTCGAAATTAGTTCTCTCTTGGAATCGCGTGGGGCCATGGCTGCCTTGGATGAAAATGGGACAGCGAGAAGGCAATCTGATTTACAGTGCCTCTGGTAAAAAAGTCAAAGATTTTAATGAGCTACCAGCAATTCTCAAAAAAGAAATCGAAACTCGTGTGCCTATGTTCAAAGATGCACCATATGAAAAGATTGAAGGTGAGGAAATGACTTCGTGGCAATATTTCAAGCTACATTTTGATGCTTATCAGCAAGGTGCTACTTTCCCGATTCCCACATTAATCAAATAGCGTCTTCCCAAAGTTGTGCTACAGGAAATGTTTTTCCTGCTTCTGCAAGTCTGACAGATTCTTGTAAGTCGGCTAATATTTGGTCTTTTGGTTCTTGTTCGTCAATTTAGGATTAAGCAAAAATTATTAAGGACAATTCAAGACAAGTATACAATAATTATAGGCTCTTTGCTTTTTTGGGATTGTTCCGAAGGCTCTAGGAGCCACGCACAAACTTTCTTCAGGAGGCTACTAGACTTAATGGCATTCACAATTTAGATTATATGTAAACAAATGTTTGAATTTAGACTCTTAATTTAAACATATGAGTAAAATCCCAGTACTAGAGTATTTAAGCTCAATATGACAAATGGTTTTACAAGGCAAGAAGCTATTGACCTAACAGGGATTGACTCTGGTAGGCTCAGTTACCTTGACCGTACCAAGCTAGTTGTGCCTTTGAAGTTTGGTAATCCCAAACATCCAAAGGTCGTTTATAGCTGGCAACAAGTGCTTGAGATCAAAACTATTGAAAGACTCAGAGAAAATCTTACACTTCAGGAGATTCGCAAAGTACTTGTTTTTCTGAAAGAACATGACTATGAGCCTTCTTTTTTCGCCCATAAACTTGTCTTGGTAAATTCACAATTGTATTTGGTCGAAGATCTGAGACATTTTGGTTTGACTGTATTGGAAGCTTCAGGAGTGAATAAAGGGCAAGTTGTGATTCATGAAGTTGGTGCGATCGGTGACATTATTACTGAATTATTCAGGGAGGCTGAGAAGCATCATGTACTTGATTTTGAGAAACGTGCAGGGCTTGCATTAGCAAGTTGACAATTACCATGACTAGCCAAGCACTGTTTAATGAAGCTTTAGATTTAACTCAACGTATTTGGATGGATCGTTATCAGATCGAACCAATGCGGAATATTCCTATGCCAGAAATTGACACTCAAGGAATAGTAAAAATTGATGCTTTATGGACAGATGGTGGTTTGCGTCCTAATGCTAATATTCTTGCTTTTTTTGTTCAGCCTGTCCCTGATGAAGATGATCTAGATCGATGGAGACGCAGACTGGAAGAATGGCCAGTTCGGGGAGGTTTACTGGTTGGTTCTGAGCATCTACATCTTGTAACACCTTCTGATTCTTCTAAAAGGTTAGATGAAAAAACTTTGGATATTAATGCTTGGCGTGAAACTCTAGTTTCCACTAAGCCTCATCTTTTTACGCCAAAAGCTCTGGCACAATTCCGTCAAGGGCAGTTATCTCTTTCAGATTTAGAAGAAACTATTTCTGAAAGAAGTTTTACATTCTTGTTACGTCAACAGGAACGGATTGATAAAGCATTCCAAAAAGCTATTGAAGAAGCATTAAGAAAAGTTAAGTCTTCTAAAGGGCTAGGCTCATCAAGGAATGAGATTCAAGGTCACGTTATTCGAGTAGCAATCGCTTATTTAGCAGCAAGAATTTTGCAGGATAAAGGCTTTTTCGGGGCTGCTGAATTATCTCAAACAAACGATCCCTTAGATTTACTTAATCTTATGGTGACTCGTACCAATGCCTTTTTTAGTAAAGCTTTAGAGTCTGCTCAATTTACTAACGAAGTAATTCGACAACAACTTGCTCTGTATATGGGGCAATCTGTTAGTTTTGCTTTAACTAATCATCGTGATGTGGGCAGTTTATACGAAAAAGCAATTATAGAATTACCTGACGACTTAAACGGAAATAATTGGGGGGATTTGAATCGACATTATACACCGATCAAAGTTGCCGAAAAAATGCTTGAGTTATTGCCATTAGAACGTATTCGTCCAGAAGAACGGGTTATTTTCGATCCTGCGGCTGGTTCAGGAAGTTTGCTTTTAGCAGCTACCTCTCGACTTGCTCAAATGTCGGATATTCCTAATGATGAACAATCACGAAGAGATTATTTAGCTAATCATGTAATCGGCAACGATTTAGATAGAGATGTCCATTTAATCACTCAACTTCGCTATTTTCTAGCTAGGGAATCTACTGGTATTTCTGATTTTCTACCATCTCCAAAGTTTTATGGTGAAGATTACGAATCCTTAAGTAAGGAGAATATTATACAAAAAATTGGCAATAAGCCTCGTATTCTGATTGCCAATCCTCCTTTTGAGATAAGAGGAGACAAGCAATTAGCCTTTGAGTTTATCAAACAATCTATCAATTGGCTAGATGATGGTTCTCAATTTTCATTCATTTTACCAAGCTCTTTTATCCCAGGTAAAAAATATGGTATATCAGATATTCGTAAGACTTTATCTAGTAAATGTAACCTATTTGAGATTTGGCAACTACCTGTTGGAACTATTGGAGTTAGTGCTAGACAAGACACTTGCGTAGTCTCTGGTTCTGTAGGTGAGCCTAAAAAATATTATTCTATTTCAAGAAAAGTTATTTCTAGCGCTGAAATTCCTGAGATCCTTGATGGTGGATACTTAGGAACTTCATGGATTTCAACAATCAATCCTAATGGGGATTGGAATGAGGTTACAGAGCCTAAAATCAATCTATCTATTCCAACTATCCAATTATCATCCCTATTCTTTATCTTTACTGGTGTTTTACATCGTAAGGGACATCCTCCTGTTGAATATCCGCCAAATGACAGACCATATAAACCAACATGGCGGATGAGATGGGGCAATGAAGGTTCTTTTTGGGCTGATCCAGAAAGGGTTGATCCTTTGATGCAATGGGTCATATATGACTCAATTGATCTGGAAAGCAAAAGAGAACGGTGTGAAAGCCTATTTGCCAAATCTAAAATCCTTGTAGGTCGCATAGCAAATATTTCATCTAAAAACAATAAACCTCTCCCTGTCCAGCTTGATACCACAGGACTTTGCCCTAACAATAGTATTTGGTGCATCTTGCCTATTCAAGAAGCTAACATGACGAACAAGGAATATAAACCAGAAGAACCGCCTACAAATTGGGGGGACTTAAGCTTTGAAGAACAAAGATTATGGTTGCTTGGGATTCTTTCATCAGATTTAGCAGTAAAACTATCAATGATTGGTCGTGGAACTATTAATTTAACAGAAGATATTCTCCTTCAATTTCCACTTCCTCTATTAGTTGATCGGCAGATTATTGATGTTACGAGTCAAATGGTTAAGCGAGATCAAAATCGTGAAACTATTCCCAATCGCGATCCTCTAAGAGAACAATTGAATCGTCTAGTAAAGAAATCCTATGGAAATCCAATTTGGATTAAACGCCAACGTACAGGTAAATCCTCAGAATTAAGAGCTTGGAAGGAAGAGCAAAAAAGAAAGACTTTAACTGTTATTGGTCAAGTTTTGGAAATCAACCAAGACAACGATCAAATTTTGTTGCGTCTTAGTGGACTATTAGATGATAACGAAGAAGCATGGTTGCCATTACCTCAAGAATTACCAGGTTGGGCGCTCGATGGCACTGTCTTTGAAGCAGAACTTAGTGAAGATATAGAAACCTTTGAGGAACTAGATCAACGTCCTTGGGCATTAAGAAAATTCCGACATACACCCTACCTATACCTAACTAATGAAGAACTAAAAGCCAAACTGAGTAGAATGACTGACAGGGAGGATTTCTGATGACCTGTGAAATTGTATTTTTACCTGTTGGTAATGCAGACTGTATCGTTGTCCATGCTGAAGATGCACTTGTTATTGTCGATCTTGGCAAAAATTCACGATTTATTTATAAATGGCTGGAACAAAGGCAATTCAAAAAGATTAATAGAATTTACGTCACACATAATCATAAAGATCATTTTCCCTTTAAATCCATCATAGATTTAGTCAAATTCCTTAAATTATGGTTTAGCAACAACGGTGAAATAGAGATATTTAGCTTGCCTTACGGATTCTATCACCATGCCAATGAACAATTAAATATTCAGCGAGGTACAAATGCTGATTATAAAGACTTAGAGCAAGCCCTAAACAACCTTGATGATTGGGATCGAAGTCGTAAAGTTCGCATTGTTCAAGCTCTTTCCGATCCCACCCCATACACTGTTGATAGTCTTAAAATATATACTCTTCATCCCAGAGAACCTTTTGCTGTTCAACAAAAAAGTAAAAGCAAGATCAATGAAATCTCTCTAGTGTTGCGAATTGTCTATGGAGAATTCATCGCAATGCTACTTGCAGATTTAGAAGATGCTGGACTGTCAGATTACTTATCTGTTGTAAAAGCTAGTGCAGCAGCAACTAAAGAAGCTAAAGCAAATATCGTCAAAATCCCTCATCATGGAGCCTACCCTAAAAATGGTGATGAATTGAAAGAGTTATTGACTTTGATTGACGCTGAACTTGCAGTTCTTTCTGTGGGAAGTACAAATCAATATGGTCATGTTGAACCAGCACTTTTCAAGGCTTTAATTGAGTTGAAAGATAATAAGGATAAGCGTCTTGATAGATTTATTTGTACTGAGGTTACACGCACTTGCGTACATGCAGCAAGCGATCGCGCAACTATGACAAAAGGACTATTTAAAGTCGAAAAATGTGCAGGAGAAATCACGATTGTTGCTGAAACATCAGGTAAATGGAATTTGAAAACTGAGACAGATCACAAAATCAAAGTGGCAAGCTTCAATGCAGCCTGTGATGGACGTGGTGATTTTGGATAATTATAATTAGCAAATCTTGATTTTGGCGCGCTCGCACTTTGATTTGTAATAGACCACAGGCACGATCATGGCAAAATTACTACAATCGCCTCATTGCGATACTTCCGATAAATCTTAAAATCACTATCCAAAGTCATCACCGCACTATTCGGTATTTGCCCAGCCATCCTCTCCAAACAAGCATCCGCAAACGATATCGGCACGGACTCAAACGACTCATCAGCCATAAATAATAGTGCTATCCTAAATCTTAGATGTTAACTCACAAAGTTATGTTAGCCTCCGAACCCTCCTTAAAAATCGACATTTCCGAAGCCCAAATTCAACTACTTCACTTACTCGACTTAGCGATCGCTGGTCAGGAAATTGTTATTACTCAAGGCGATAAGCCCGTAGCTCGACTAGTATCCATTACCCCCAAGCGATCGTTATTTGGCAATGACAAAGGTAAAATATTTATGTCAGATGACTTTGAGGCATCCTTGCCAGAGTTTGAGGAATATTCGTAATTGATAATTCATAATTGAATATATGAAAACCATACCTGTAGATAGACTCACCACCAACTTTATTAACCTACTAGAAGAAATCGCCACCACTGGCGACCCCATCGAACTTGATTGGCAAGGCAAACGCTTCCAAATACTACCAATACAGAAAAGAAGCAAACTAGACAATCTTGTACCTCACCCAGAAGTATATATTGGCGATCCTGACGATCTTGTAAATATCTCTTGGGAGCATGAAATAAACCTTGATTTACCTTGACACCCATGTTGTAATTTGGCTTTACGGAGATTACGAATTATTCTGCTTTATTTGACTATAAAACATATTTGCGATCGCACTTTTTTTGTAATCCACCACAGGCGCAATCATGACAAAATTACTGCGATCGCCTCATCTTAACTACTTAATCTCTTGATTAGCTTCTTGCAGCGCTAGTTTGGGAAATAGAATTACAAAAAATCCCATCCATGCAGATATGGGAATCGCGACAAGAATCGATAACCAAACTATTTTAAACAATAACCAACTGCCACTAATAATCGAGATTCCAGTCAAGATAATTGACCAAGGTTGACACCACCAAGGCTTATGATTCCAGACGCTATCAGGCTTTTCTAAAGACATTTTTTTAATTCCTATATTTTAGAAAAGGTCGTGCAAAGCACGACCTTTTTTTTACATCCGTTCTAACACGCGAATACCGAGGAGATTTAAACCAAGCTTAAGAGTTTTGGCAGTGATATCACACAGACTCAGGCGAGAGATTCTCTCTGATTCCTCAGCTTGCAATACTGGGCATTGCTCAAAAAATTGATTGAATTTCTGACTGAGTTCAAAGAGATATTGACAAAGACGATTTGGGAACAGTTCTTCAGAGACAGCATCGATCGCTTCGGCAAATTGTAACAAATGCTTGGCTAAGACAATCTCTGGCTCTTGCGTGAGCTTGATCGCATCAGCATCCAAACTAGCAAAATCAATCTCGCCTTTACGCCCGATTCCCTGCACGCGCACATAGGCATAGAGCATATAGGGTGCTGTGTTGCCTTGTAGGGCTAGCATCTTATCAAAGCTGAAGATATAGTTGCTGGTGCGATTTTGTGACAGGTCGGCATACTTCACAGCACCAAGTCCAACAGCTTCGGCGACATCTTGTTTGAATTCATCAGATGCTTCAGGGTTGCGGGTTTCGATATCAGCTCGTGCACGAGTGACCGCTTCTTCGAGAAGACTCTTGAGTGCGATCGTGTCACCCGATCGCGTTTTAAATTTTTTGCCATCATCACCCATCACCAAGCCAAAGGGAACATGAGTCGTTTGCACCGTTTCTGGAATCCAATTGGCTCGTTGGGCGACTTGGAAGACTTGGGTAAAATGTCCCGACTGACCGATATCAGTTACATAAATAATCCGCGTGGCTTTATCTTCACGAATGCGATAACGCAGAGCAGCGAGGTCAGTGGTGGCGTAGTTATAGCCGCCATCAGTTTTCTGAATAATTAGAGGCAAGGGTTGACCATCTTTATTACTGAATCCTTCCAGAAAGACACATAAAGCGCCTTGATCTTCTTGGAGTAAGCCAGTTTCGCGGAGGTCGGCAACGACATCTGATAGGTACGAATTATAAAAAGATTCACCACGTTCTTCTAATTGAATATTGAGGGTGTCATAGATCTTTTGGAACTCGCGGCGTGATTGTTCACAAAGTAGTTGCCATGCTAGTTTGGCTTCAGCGCCTCCAGCTTGTAACTCCACTACCGCAGCGCGAGAAATCTCTTTAAATTCTGCATCTTCGTCAAAGCGTTTTTTTGCCGCGCGATAGAGCTCTACTAAGTCACCGATCGCGATCGCATCAGCTTTAGTCAGCGCATCGGGATAAACTTCGCGCAAATAGGTAATCAGCATCCCAAATTGGGTTCCCCAATCACCAACATGGTTTAGACGCAGGACTTCGTGACCTTGAAATTCCAGAATCCGCGCAATGCTGTCACCGATAATCGTCGATCGCAAATGTCCGACATGCATTTCCTTAGCAATATTCGGGCTAGAAAAATCAACGATGACGCGATCGGGTTTATCGACCTTAGCGATCGCAAGGCGATCGCTTTTTTGCATTTTCGCTAATTGTGATTCTAAGTAACTAAGTTTCAGCTTTAAGTTAATAAATCCTGCTCCTGCGATCGTCGGAGCCTCGAACATATCGTCAACTTGTAAATTTACAATTATCTGTGCTGCGACATCTTGGGGCTTTTGTTTGAGCTTTTTGGTTAAGCCTAGAGCTGCATTACATTGATAATCGCCAAATTTGGCATCCTTGGATGGGGCGACGGCTGGGTCGTGGTTAGCATATTCCGCACCAAAGGCGGCGGCGATCGCCTTAGAGAAACGAATTTTTAAATCGGATAAAACGGAAGTGGTCATGGGTTAGTTATCGCTTTTAGCCTAGGCAGATCAATATAGCGTTTTTTAAGATCTATTAAATATTATGGGTCATGGTGCTACATGCTTGCAGCGCTTTGCTCTCAAACCCAAACCACAAAAATTTAAAAGTGCTGCGAAGCAACACTCTTAAATTTTGGGGTTCTTTGCGATCGAAAATAGCAGTAATTAAATCCTGAAGGCTGAGGGAACTACAAAAGCTTTTTTGCCTTCTAAGTTTTGTAGATTCAAAATGTATAGACTGGGTTAATGTGGCAATAAAAACTATATGAAAAATTTTAGATTTAAGGCTTTCAGTCAAATTTTTAAGCAAATATGTTTGGGTATTGGGGGGGCTGCGATCGCTCAATTATCCATATTTACAAATCCCAGTTTTGCTGAGGCGAACAATGTCACGCTTGGGGTTTATGCGATGGATGTGAGGGGAAAATCTCCAATTTGTCCTAATGAAGTCAGTCTGACACAAACACCTCGTCCCTATACTGAGGGTAGCTATACTACCGATGGATCGGCTTCTTTAGGTTGGTTTGCGAGAGAGTTTCGGATTGAGAAAAGTGATGAGTTTAGCGTGACTTGGGTGGCAAAATTGCAGGTCAAGTATCACAACTGTAAGGCGGCGGCTGGAATCACTAAATATAATGGTGAGCCGTTTGAAGGGCATTCATATTTGCGGATGCGGTTTGTAAATGACAAGGTTTATTTGATTTTGGATATGACAGGGCTGAGTGATGCGAATGGACTAATGCCTGTGATTTTGAATAAGGGTGTAAAGGATGGTAATCCAACATGGACATGGGGAGGCACAGATTAATATTTCAGCTATTTCCGAAGCAAGTTGCTTGATCGCATTGCCGAAAAAATCACTCAAGCCGAGCTGCCGCCGTTGGAATGGTATGACGTAATGCTCACACTCAAAGAAGCTCCAGATTACTCCTTGCGACTGATGAGCTAGCTGAAAAAGTTCTATTAAGTCGCAGCAATCTAACCCGCCTTGTTGATCGCCTTGAAAATGCAGGCTTTCTCTATCGCAAGTCCTGTCCCAATGATCGACGGGGGACTTATGCTGTCTTAACGGAATCAGGTTTAGCAATGCAACAAAAAATGTGGATAGTTTATGCGGAGGGGATTTCCGAGTATTTTGCTAGCCACATCTCAGAAGATGAAGCGAGAACTTTACAGCAAATCTGCGATCAGTTATTATGCCAATTCTCGAAAGCGTGACTACATTTTCCTATAGCAAATAAAAAACCCTACCAAAAGGTAGGGTCGAATAATCGTTTTTACTTTGTCTCAAACATTTTGATTGGGAACGGTCAGTGCTTATACGTTAGCAAGCCACCAAATCAACCCATGCCCCGTAGAAAATTCAAGGATAAGTAAAGACACAAAACCAATCATCGCCAATCTGCCATTCAACAATTCAGCATAAGGTGTAAAGCCAGCCTTTTGGGTTTCTTCAACATACATCTTAGGCTCAACTGCGAAATTGTTGAGAACACCGCGCTCATCGACTCTATAACTGTTGCTCATTGCTTTGTCCTATGTGTGACTTTCTTATGTAAAGAAATATAACAAAGTATTTCAAAGTGTGAATCTAGCTAAAGGTATGCTTAGAAGCTTTGCCTTGCCTATACAAAGAGGTAGTCACCAATTTCTGAAATGGCAACAGCTATAAAAACTAAACCCAGTAATGGTTTTAAAAGCTCAAAATGGCACCATCTTGGGTTCATGATTTTTGAATTGTGTTGACTACACGACGGCGAGTTTCTAAGATCTGGCTTATTTCACGGGCAAAACTAGGCTGGCGATCGATCATTTGAAAATCGCTATTTATAATCGCTACTCCCTTCCCAGTCAAGAAATAGCTAGGCGGGGCGAAGCCCCGCCTAGCTATTTCTTGGTTTTATATGTCTATTTCTTTGGTGGGAAGGGAGCATTTATAATAATGATATGAGATTTACTGTTTTAATTAGCTCGTTCCCATAAGCGTTTGATTTCTGACAGAATTTCATTATTAGGAGAGGCGATCGCATCGACATTGGGCTTGACTTCTGCGCCTGGGATATTTTGATTCCAAGGGCTGTTGGGAACTGTTTTTAAATCAAGATTGTTAGCAACAGGGCGAAATCCGTATTGGACAAATACTGCCTGTTGTTCGGGTTGAGCTAGAAAATCGATGAATTTACGTGCTGCTTCGGCTTGGCTATTATCAATGTTACGCTTGGCGATCGCTGCCGTTGAAACGGTTTCAATTGTGGGACTGAAGTAATAGATTTGGTAGGGTTTGCCTTGGGTAGTGGCGGATTGCTGCCAGCGATATAACACTACACTTTCATAGACAATGCCGACATCCGCATCGTTTTCACCCCTAGTAATAAATTCCTTCAGCAAAGTGTCGGTTGATGATGGCGGCTGATAAACCGATCGCTTCACCAACCCAAATAGAGTCGAGATGTTAGGACTATTGAGATTGGTTGCCGTGGGGCTTGTGCCAAGTTTGGACTGCGCCCATAGTGCCAGAGTAAGCTGTCCACTGTTTGATCGCGTGGGATCGGTGGTCACAAAGTCAAAGCTGCCCCAGCTAGGATTGCCGCCGATTGCCTGCCAATTGCCTGCCTGCATCGCCTGTTCGATCCGATTCCAATCAAAACGTCCGTTGGGAAATAGAACTTTGCCACGCTCCGACCATGAGATACCCACTAGCATGGTTTTGGCGATCGCTTTAGGCTGTTCATAAAAAGCATCGCCACCATTTTGTGATTGCCAGCGCGTTTGCAGTTCTTTTAAGCTTTCGGCATTGGCAGGAATGAGAACTGTCGGCGTAAAGTCATTTTTATTGTCGATATAGCGATTGACAATATCTTGAGAACCTTGAAATTTTAGTTCTAATTGAATATTAGGATGGGTCTGTTTAAATTTTTCCTGTAATGCTTGCAATGGTTCTTGTAATTCTGTACCTGTGACAATAAAGATCTTTTGGCTGAGTCCAGGAATCGGCGCGATCGCCAGAGCTACAGAAAAAATACTAATTCCCAAGGAAATGAATAGATTCTTTTGCTTTTGGGCAGGACTGAGGGGAATAAATTGAAGGTTCTTCTGGCTCAAAGTAGTTGACATATTGAATTTCCTTATTTGAATTTTATTTGTTAGGGTCAGCGCTTCGCGCCGCCCCTAACGTATTACTTGGCTAGTAACAATTCTGCGTTTTCTTGAAAACAACTTAACTCATCGGTCAGCGATCGCAGTTCGGCAGTTTGCTGCAAATCTGTCAGGTTAACCACCCGCAATTTATTCTGTAAGGCTTGCAATACTCCAGACGCATCCACAATTAAAGTAGCTAAACTCGCCACCTGCGCTTGCCTAGCACTTTCCCCGCCCCGCACAAGATCGATGTTGCGCTGTAAACCTGCGGCAAGGGTCTGTAATTGCGTTGCTGCAATACCTGTGCTGTTCCGTAGCTTTTGCTTGACCTGCATTAACTGCTGTTCCAAATCCTGAACTGATAACAGCGCATTCCCTCCCTTTAACTTTTGAACAAGCAAATCAATTTTGCTAGGAAATTCGGAAGCTCGATTACAGGCATACTGCACGGCAACTAATAAATCCATCTGATCGGCTTCGGCGAGCAGTTTGCCCGATTCGACCCTTAGTACCTGCGCCTGTTGGGTCAGCGCGATCGCCTGCTGCTTAACCGTCACAATCTCTAATTCCAGTTCAGGATCGCCAATTCCTAGAGATTCAGGTTCATTGCGCTTGAGAAAGATCGCACCCGAAGTGGCGATCGCTGCCGAAATTGGCATTGCTAAAGCGATCGGAAAATTAGCAAAGCGCACAGTGAGAACCAATACAACACCGCCAGCAGCAACGGTAAGAGGATAATACAGAGGATTGGCTAGTTTCATACTTGAGGATTATCCATTAAAATTCCACTTGGATGTCGGCTAGAAGTCTGGCGATCGTTTCAGGTTCTCCCTTGGTGTAATAACCTGCATTTTGCTGGGCAATATCCTGCAAGGCTTTAGGGTTAAACTCCTTCTCATCACCATAACCAATCGTAAAGACAGAAATCCGTTGCTCGGTTTCAAAGCCACTCTTCTTCAATTCTGCATGCAATTGTGCGATTTGGATTGATGAACCCGAATCTGCACCATCGGTAAGCACTAGCACCGCATTAATGCCATCCTTCCGCAGGTTTTGCTGCAACCAATTCCGTCCCGCCAAAGTCGCATCGTAAAGCCTAGTCTGACCTGATGCCTTGAGCGAAGCGACATATTGCAGCCCCTTAGCTTTACCCTCTGGTGTACCTTCAATGAGAACGGGCGGATTAATTACCGTATTAAAGTCCATCATCGCGATCGTATCTTTAGTGGTCAAGCTATTGACATAGGCTTGCAATGTACTTTGCATCGCCGCAATTCTTGCCCCCTTCATCGATCCCGAAGTATCAATTACCACCACCACCAAAGATGGCTTTTTCGCTTGTTCCTGCCAACTTTTGATCATCGCTTCCACAACTTGCGGCTGCGGCGGACGATAGGAATCATACTTAGCCTGCGGATCGACCCCAAAATCCGCAGTGAACTTCGTTCCTAAAGCCACCCCTGGAGTACCAGGGCGCAAGCCTAACTCCGTGAGAATTTGTTGCGCCTCATTGGATTGCAAGTAAGTGACAACTTTCTGGGCGGCGGCTTTTTTGTTGCCATCCATCCAAGGCGCACTTGGCACGATCGCCCGCATATTCGATGAGAAGGTGGATTTAGGATAGACCGCCTGATAGCGGGGCTGTCCTGCCTGCAAACTGGAGTTAGCGGTAATTACGGAAGACTCATACACTGAACCGATCGCTGCCCAAAACTGTCCATTTGTAACCATCGACTTGGCGAGAGAGTTTGTAGAAACTCCGTAACGAGTAACTTTGCTTTGAATCTGTTTGACTTGATTTTGATAGGTCTGGACATCAGCCGCAGTCAACTGTTCAGGACGTTTGCCAGAAACTTCCGCATATTGAGCAACTAAGCTTTGCAGCCCTGAATTGGAACGGGTGGGCGCAGTATGCACATAGGTAAAAGGAATCACGCCTGCGGTGGATGAGATATCCTTCAGCGTATTGGCATTTACAA
The DNA here is from genome assembly GCA_020404895.1 of Pseudanabaena sp. M085S1SP2A07QC. GTDB lineage: Bacteria > Cyanobacteriota > Cyanobacteriia > Pseudanabaenales > Pseudanabaenaceae > Pseudanabaena. The sequence continues at coordinate 48,198 of JADBWK010000044.1, forward strand.
AGGTTTTGAATGGCGCATCCAGCTTACTCAGTCCCTGAGCCACCTCTGGCGATGTCATAAACACCATTGGACTGCTGGCAATCAAGGGAGAATCAGCGATCGCAGGAATGTAATTTTGTCCTGGAAAAATTTGATTGATTTGAAAAATCAGTTGATTCTGATAGATTTCCCCATCTACCGAAATGATTGCAGGTAACTCAGGCGCACCTGCGGCTAATTTCCCCGACTTAAACTGTTGTGACTGGGCGACCACATCCGCCACCACATCACCACTGCCTTTAACATCACAGGCAATATAAAATTCCTGACCATTATCGAGTTTGGGCTTCTGTTGATTAAATTTAACTGCTGCTTGCTGACAAAAATCTCCAAGAGCGCTACCAAATAAAAGCTTGATCGGGATCCCCGTGTTTGTACCTGTCGATTGATTAGTTAGCTTATTCAATTCACCGCAAGAGCTTAATAGTAATGCCGATGAAGATAGAGCTGCAACAACTATGTTTCTATTTGAGATTGAAATACTTAACTTTGAGAAGTTTAGAATTAGGAATAAACTAGAAAAGTTTTTTATTTGCATATATATGTTTGACCTAGAAAATATAGATACGTTAGCAAACTCAAAACGAAAAGCTAAATGTAGCGATCAAAGCTGATATTTGAATATCAAAATTCTAAGCGACTCAACCAAGTTTGTAAATGTATCTCACTATACATAGTTGTGACTTATAACTATTAACAAAAGTTTTATGACACTTTATATAGCAATGAAAGAGATAGCTGTCGCCATTCTTGTTAGGACATAAAACCCAAATAGTGAGAGGCAGCGCGAAGCTCTGCCTCTCACTATTTGGGTTTTGATTTGTCTTGATAAAAGTGACTAAGGCTATAAAATGGCGTTACCATTTTATCTTTCTTTTTCGTGACAATTTAAAGCTTTGCCTTGCCTATGCAAAGAGGTGTTATACACTGACGATAGATTCTTTGGTTCATGATTTTTGAATTGTATTTACCACACGACGGCGAGTTTCTAAGATCTGGCTTATTTCACGGGCAAAACTAGGCTGGCGATCGATCATTTGATTAACAGCATTAGCAGACAGCAGCATCACTTCTAAATCCTCGATCGCTGTTACTGATATCGGGCTATGCTCGCCAGAAAAAAGCGTCATCTCACCAAAAAACTCGCCAGTTTTAATTGTTAAAAGTTCATGTTCGATATGCTCGCGATCGCGAACAGACATAAGCGCCGTACCAGCGATCACAATATATAGCGCATTGTTACTGACTCCTTGCCAGATTACTTTCTCACCTGCGCCATAATGTTGTAGATCAATCCCATCGGCTACAGAGTCAGGATTTTGTAATGGCACAAAGGCTGGAACAGATTGCAGGCTCTCGGTAAATTTTTTGGAATTGCCCTTCGCCTGTAAGGTCGGCCCATTAAAATGATAAAGAGTACGAATGGGAAAAGGAATCGTCAGGCTATTACGTTGGGCGGCATACCAAATCCGACTCATAAAGCGATCACGAATACTTTCAATATTGCTGTAGTCATCGATAAAAAATTTTACTTCGTAGGTAATCGCAAAGTCATCGTAGGAAATTGTATATATCTCTGGCTCTGGGTCTTTTAAAATACCTTCAGTCTCTAAAGCCGTAGTCAATAGGACATGTTTCGCTAAATTTGGCGGGTCATTATAGGAGAAGCCATGGCGAATCCGTTCTGCATGAATAGGGATTGGACGGCTAAAGTTACGAATAATTTCATTGCCTATAAGTTTATGAGGGATAATCACCATTTCGCGCTCAAAGGTCTGCAAACGCACGGCTCGCCAATTGATGTCTATCACCTGTCCCGTCAATTCACCGACTTGCAACCAATCACCCACTGAGAAAGGACGCTCAAATATCAGCGCAATGCCTGACATGACACTACCGAGAGTATCTTGGAGCGCTAAACCAATCACAATCGAGCTAACTCCAAGAGCTGTAACCAATCCTGCAAGATCAGCATTCCAAACCTTAGCAAGGACGATCGCTACCCCTAAAAGTACTAAAAACAATCGAAATAAATCAATTAAGAGTTTAGGAACTCGCGCTCGCCAAGTATCGGCTTTTGCCTGCTCAAAAATAATCGCATTCAGTAACGATAAAGCCGCGTGAAGTACACAAATCCAAAATAGAGTTTGGACACTTTTAACAATGTCTTCATTAGCAGGACGTTGCAACACATACTGAATAAACAGCATGAACGCGAGCATTGGCAATACCAAGTTTCGCACTACTTGTAAGGTGGCTGCGAGGGGGCGGCGGCGGTGTTGTAGGCGATAAATAACTTCGCCAAGGATAATTACTGATAGAGCTAATCCGACAATTAAAGTGATCGCCGAAATAAATAAATGATTGGAACTAGGTTGCAGCATATTGCGATTTCCAAATAGAGAAGCTTAATTCAAACTATTGCGCCACTTAGCTAGTTGAGCCTTGGTCTGGCTATCAATGCGATTTCCCAGTAAATTATTCGTATTCGCTTTTTGATTCTTTTGACGGCTTTGTACAGATCTCATCGTAGCTTCCACTTCCTGTTCTAACGCTGGTGCTGATAGCCACTCTGCTCCAAACCCAACTGCGGTTAACTGCTGGGCGCGATCGGAAGTCACTACAATAATTCTTTTTAAATGCCGTAGCGGATCGCGGCGGTACTTGCCACATTGACGCTCGATGTAAGTATCCGCCGTTTCGTTGTGATCGGTAAAATATAGTTTCAGGTTTTTGGTAATCTTTTCAGATTTCGCGGGGGTTGCTTGTACATAAGCATCAAATACTAATGTGGTCTTATAGCCGTGATAAGCACTAAAGTTCACCATCGTTTCGGTTAAATGCGATCGCGCAATGTCAAACCCTTGCAGATCTCGAATCTCCTGCAAGTGCTTCCAAAACCCAATTACGTTATAGCCGTCCACCAACATAACTGGTGGATGTTCCGAAGACATAATGGTAGACCGCTAGATAGAATTACTTATTTCAATTCTGACATTAGACTTTAACAAATGTTGCGTTTCTTTTAGTAAAAATCTTCAGAAGATGTTCAGCATATTTCTTTGTTGCTATAAAACCCCAAAGGGAGATGCGCCGCAAATCTGCGCATCTCCCTTTGGGGTTTTATGTTGTATTTTTTTAGTACAAATATCTAAATTCAAGCATTAGCAACACAATCATTTAAAATTCAGCATAAATTTAATCCCTCAAATCAAGAAGCTTAGTGTCATAATGAGGCAGACTTATTAGACGAACTAAACCTCAAACGGTAATGGCGAAAAATTCCTCTGCGACGGCAAATAGCCAAGTTGATAAGACTGCTCCGAGCGCTCAAGCGGCAAAGACAAGCATCAGCCCTGAGAAAAAGAAAGCCCTCGATGCAATCATGCAAAAAATCGAGAAGGATCATGGAAAAGGCGCTATTATGCGTCTTGGCGATGCAACCAATATGCGTGTTGAGACCATCCCTAGTGGCGCATTACCCCTCGACCTTGCCCTTGGTGGTGGACTCCCAAAAGGTCGCGTTATCGAAGTTTACGGGCCAGAAAGCTCAGGCAAAACCACTCTAGTACTTCATGCGATCGCCGAAGTCCAGAAGCGCGGTGGCGTTGCCGCCTTTGTTGATGCTGAACATGCTCTAGATCCAACTTATGCGGCGGCTGTAGGTGTTGATATAAATAACCTATTGATTTCCCAGCCAGATTCTGGCGAAATGGCGCTAGAAATAGTTGATAACCTCGTGCGATCGATGGCAGTAGATATCATTGCGATCGACTCTGTGGCAGCCCTCGTGCCTCGTGCTGAAATCGAAGGTGAAATGGGCGCATCTCACGTTGGGTTGCAAGCAAGACTAATGAGCCAAGCCCTCCGTAAGATCACGGCTAATGTCGGTAGATCAAACTGCATCGTCATTTTCTTGAATCAGTTGCGCCAGAAAATCGGCGTATCTTATGGCAGCCCTGAAGTAACTACAGGCGGAACTGCTCTGAAGTTCTATGCTTCTGTACGTCTAGATATTCGCCGCATCCAAACCCTCAAAAAGGGCACTGAAGAATATGGCATTCGCGCCAAGGTCAAAGTTGCTAAGAATAAAGTTGCGCCACCTTTTCGGATCGCCGAGTTTGACATTATTTTTGGGAAAGGGATTTCTACGGTCGGTTGCCTAGTCGATCTTGCCGAAGAAATGAGCATCATCGTGCGTAAGGGTGCTTGGTATAGCTACCAAGGCGACAACATCGGACAAGGTCGAGATAACACGATCAAATATATGGAAGACAAGCCAGAATTTGCTCAAGATGTCGAACGCCAAGTACGCGAAAAATTATCCGCAGGTGTTGAGGTTTCGGCGACGAAAGTAGTCCCTGAAGAAATTGAACCTGAAGATGATGAACTAATAGTAGAAGATTTCTAATCCTAGATTACAAAATGGCTATGCCATTTTGTAATCTCAAAACCCTTACGAGGTTTGGTTTTTAACCACAAAAGTGGTGACACTTTTGTGGTTGGGATAGATCAAAAATGATGCATAGCGCCACTTTTTAATTTAGAAAACGAACATTTCCCTAATTAGCCATCGATTATCTTTTTTTACCAAATCATACTCAACGGTGTAGCTAGCATCATCTTTGGACGCTCCGCGATCAAGCTCGCCATTATTAAAGTAATTGCGCGATTCGGAAATCTTGGCAACTACTTTAGCCTTACTATCGCCATCAGGCGTAACACTATCAACTGCACTTGATTTTGTTTGGTACTGCAAATATGAGTTACTCGACTTGAGTTCTTTAGCGCGTCCTTTCCAATCACTAAGAGCAGGATCAATCAAAATTTCTTCCAAAAGATTGTCTTCATATCCCTTGCCAAGAGCTTTTGATTTAGTGGCTTGCCATGTCTCGATTACTTTGGTAGCAGTTTCTTTGTCTAAAGGACCTGGTTGAGCAACTGGAGTTGCATTATTTTCCTTAAGGGCTTGGACTATATTTGTAATTGGCTTTTCTAAGGTTATAGGCTGTGGTTGGGGAGCACCAGTTAAGGCGCGAACAGCCCAAACAACTAACCAAATAGAGCCAGCAAGCACAGCGATCGCTAAAACAATTACAGTAGCTAAACGCCCAACATTAAACCTACGTTTTGGTAATGATGCATGACTTGAAGTGGGAACTTGAGATGGGCGCTTGATCTCCCTCACAGATTCATGAGCAGCTCTTGTCGAGTTTCTAAGAGGTGGCACATTGCTGGTGCGACGAGAGCTAGGCTGATCTCGCGCTATATTGCCACTACCATTGGTGTTGACATAGGCGGCAGGTCTCTCAATTACAGGAGTCGCAGAGCGTTGAAAGCGATTAGGTGTCACTGGGGCGTAATTAGATAGTTTTGGTTCAGCAATGGCAGTCTTTGCAGGATTAAGATCAAAATCTCGATTTGCAGAAGGTGACTCATCAAGATTAGACATAGCTGACAAGCGATCGCCTCCCACTGGCGAAGTCCATTCCGATGACATTGCACCAGTATTAGGTAATTCTTCTAGGTATGCTTGCACCTGCTCATCAGCAAAATAATCCTTAAGCGATACGATTTGACTCATAAGATCGCGGAAATGTGGATAGACCTCTTCTTGCATCCAGCGTTCGCTATATAGACATAGCCCTGGCAAAAGATCGGGCGCACCTTCAGAGTTTTGACGGATGTAAGAGATTTGCTCATCTTCGCCACTCTGATCGATCGCGGCACTTGCTTCTTCTGTTTGACCTAGCAACAAAGCACATACAGCTTTTTCTAAATAAATATCTTGCTTAGCACTGAGTTTAACTAGCAACCCTTTGGCGCGACGAATTAGTGCGGGCTGACGCTGAGAGAATCCACGCGCAATCAGCGAATATACCGCGAGATAGGTTGCCACAGAAGATGGGCGACGGGCTTCTTCTTCAAACAAAGTTTGCTGCTCGATCGCAGTCATGTAGCTGCGTAATTGCTGAATAAATCGCAAAAAGTCGTCTATACCGAGACTGGAATAATCATTACCAGGGCCATCAATGCCGCGCCGCGCATCAAGCATCTCTTGCAAAAGTGACATGCCTTTGCGATGCGCTTCTGTATGATTGTCAGGAGATGCTAGCAATTCGAGTATCCGATAGGGGCGGAGGCGAAATAGATCGGCTTGGATTTCACTGCGAATACTGAGAAATAATCCTTCTCGTAATAAAATTTCTTGAGCTGATTCTAAGGATGAAGCCGCAGATTCATATTGTCCTTGTTTCCAATATTCGCGACCAAGATCTAGATAGGAAAGCGATACAGAGAGCAATAAATCTGGATCATGAGGCGAAATTCTTGCCGACTGATATTCGGATTCTTCAGGATCGTAATAGGGTTTAGCAAGGGATAAGACTTTCTCGGATTCGCCGAGTTCATACAAAATCAGTAATAGCCCTGCAAAGTCTTTTTCGTCAGCTTCAATTTGAGGTGGCAATGTCAAAACTGGGCGATTGCTATCTGACTCCAATGCATCACTTTCATTTGAAGTGCTATGGCGATCACGGTCGGTCAGAGTTTCATAAGCTTTATCGATAATGCGCTTACGAGAAGCGATTGCCGCATCAGAATATTCTCGCCTTGGCATAGAGAGCAGGCGATCACGATGAGCTCGATGGACTTTGTCTAGTCCTGATAGGTGCGTTAAACCTAGAATACGGTAACAGTCTAGAGGAACTCTCACTTTGCTTCTCTACCCAAAACTTCAATTGGAAATGCCGATCTGAACTCCGATAATGCCAACCTGTTTGCCTCTCAAATCAAAGATGCTCCGTATCTAATGCACTAAGAACATTTGTTATTACGTACTTAATCTTTTAAGTACATTAAACGCCCGAATTATACACTAAGTTAATCTACTTGGTGGAAATAGCAAAAAAGTCACCAAAACCGATTTTGTGGTTTGCAGCACCGTAGGTGCTGCAAACCACAAAATCGGTTTCATCAAAAGCGTCACTCTAGCAGAACTTTTAAGCAGATGGGCATAATTAATCTCAAACCCAAGCCATTAAGGTTGCGACCCTCAGGGTCGCAACCTTAATGGCTTGGGTAATTTATTCTGCATAGGTACTTATTTTTATTTTCAAGAGTCAAGCGCGATCGCTTTATCAATTGCTAACTTTTGATTGAGGCGGGTTTGATAAGCTTGCAATTCATTAGGCTTGATGCCGCTAATGATGCAAAAACTATCAACGTCAATGCCACGAGATAACATTTCGAGGCACCAAGTATGACGTGCTTGATCAATTGTTAAAGGTGAGCCATTCAAATTTCGATAGGGCTGCGTCCAACGCTCCCAAAGTTGTTCGATCTCTTCTAAGGAAAGTGGTTTACCTTCGCTGCTGAGAATCAAAAGTGCAATTTCCTCAATATTTTTCAGATCTTTTAGATCCTTTAACTCATTCTTGCGAGTCTTAAGGTAAGCACTAAGAGGATTATTAGTTGCCGAGCCATAGCGATGACCGAGAATTTTTTGATTGAGTGGTACTGATCTCTCATTACCTGTAGCATCCCTAGTTAGCAAAATTCCGTGGTTAGCTTGGTGCTGATAGTCTTTTAGTCGCAAGCGAGTAATATCGAGTGCTGTCAAACCCGCCCCAAACAATAAATAAGCGATCGCATAGTCCTTTGCGCCGCACTTTTTAGCCTGTAAGAGAATTTCACGCACTGTCTCTGCCGAAATATCGTTAATTGGTCTTGCTTGAGAGATGGGGTTAACTTCTTGAATAAACATATCCACAAGCGTACTTACAAACTCATCGCGATCGCGCCAAACAGCCTGCACATCGCTAGTCAAAGTGATCACGGCATAGCCCAAGATACAAGTATTTAATAAGTTAGCTAACTTGATTGGCGGCAAAGAATATTGCAGCCGAGAATTGATCAGCACATCATGAATTGCCGTTGCGATCGTTTGGTTAACTTGGTTAATACCTTGCGCCAATGCTTGTCGGCTTTCTAGAGGATATTGTCCTGCCTCGCCAACTAGCGATCGCACCAATTCAGGCACACTTTCAAGAGCCCGCAGCGAACTCTGAATGTAATATTTGAGAAATCTCCGCAAATCACTCTGACTAGAGATATCCGACACCATGAGCGACTCTCCCACTTGCGCCAACACCAAATATTTTTGCAGACATTCTTGCAATACCGCTAGCAATAACCCATGTTTATTTCCAAAATGCCGAAATAGAGTTACTTCATTGACCTGAGCGAAGTCCGCGATTTGGCGCGTAGTTGTCTCGGTGATTCCTTTGCTAGCAAACAACTCTAGGGCTGTATTGACTATGCGTTGACGAGTAGGAATTCGAGATACAGACATGAGAGCATGTACCATTGAGATGATTTGCAAGTGATACTTGCATTATTACTTAAAAAGCAGTTAAACTTAATATAACTGTAAGTGATACTTGCATCTCCTCACCACCCCTTAAGTTATTATTTCATGACCGCCACTACTGAAGCCATCTCAAAAGAACAAAACCTGAACTGGACAAACGTTGCCTTCTTCAGTGTTTTTCATCTCGCTGCCCTAGCTGCGCCTTTTTACTTCTCATGGCAAGCTGTAATCCTTACAGTCTTCTTGCATTGGTTATTTGGCAGCATCGGCATCACCTTAGGATATCATCGCTTACTTAGCCATCGTAGCTTCCAAGTGCCTCAGTGGTTGGAATACATCATCGCTACAATTGGAGCATTAGCACTTCAAGGCGGTCCCATATTTTGGGTGGGTGGACACCGCCAGCATCACGGTTTTACAGAAGACAATCAAAAAGATCCCTACTCGGCAAATAAAGGTTTTTGGTGGAGCCACATGATGTGGATCATGTACTCCAAGCCTGAACATTTTCAACGTTCAAATTACTATAAATTTGCTCCTGATCTTGCCAACGATCCCTACTACAAGTTTTTAGATGTTTATTTCCTATTGTTGCAAGTGCCCCTTGCAGCATTGCTCTATGTAATTGGCGAAAAGGTTTTCTCCGGGCTAGGAGCATCATTCTTGGTTTATGGCGTTGCTGTAAGATCAGTTGCTCTATGGCATAGCACTTGGTTGATTAACTCTGCCTGTCACAAATGGGGTTACAAGAATTTTGCAGAAACCCCTGACCATTCCACAAACCTTTGGTGGGCAGCAATTTTGACCTATGGCGAAGGTTGGCACAACAATCACCACGCTTTTCCTAAGTCGGCGCGTTCTGGCTTGAAATGGTGGGAAATCGATCCGACTTGGGGTGTGATCAATCTGCTGCAAGCAGTTGGTTTAGCGAAGAAAGTTTACTTACCTGAGCCTTGGCAAGCTAAATAGAGAAAGAAAGGGCGCTTAGCGCCCTTTCTTTTTTAGGGATCTAGCAAAAATAGATACATTGACTGGATCAGTAGTATGTAAACCTAATCCTAAAATGGGTTAATCAATGCGGGAAAGTAAGCATATGGATCATCGCCACATTCGCTTTAGCGATCGCCATGAAGAAGTCGATTTAGAACAATTACAAGGATTATTACGAATTGGGGCGTTTTGGGCAAAGGAACGAACCTTGGTAGGTTTAGCAACCGCCATCTCTAACTCCAAGCCAGTTGTTACAGTATGGGACGGCGATCGCCTAATCGGACATGCTCGTGCGACTAGTGATGGTATTTATCGGGCAACAATTTGGGACGTAGTCATCGCGCCCGAATATCGCGGCGCTGGTTTAGGGCGGAAGTTAGTCCAGACAGTTTTGGCGCATCCCAATGTTTGCAATGTTGAGAGGGTATATTTGATAACCACTCATCAGCAAAAATTTTACGAGCAGATTGGCTTTGAGCAAAATTCTTCAACCACGTTGGTTTTATGCAATGGCGATAGCGATCAGCAGATTACAACCTCTGACTTGACTCAAGCAACTGTTTTTCAATGAGAGAATAATTGACAGCCTACCTCTTATTTTTCTTATAGTATTTACAAATACTGCCGATCTTTACAAGTTATGTAACGATATCTAGGATAAGAAAATTAAATGTATAGCAATCCTAAATAGTTTGTGAGATTAAATAGTTTATGAGATTGCGCCCCAAATGTTCACAATCTTGTAAGCCATTCATGAACGCTTTTTATCCCATTTAATTTGTTGGGAGCCAATGATTGAAACTTCATCTCAACGTCAGAAACGAACAAGAAGCGAATTTGAACGCCAATTGCATCGCCTAGAACAAGATACTTTGCGAATGGGTGCGCTTGTCGAAAATTCATTTCTCTTAGCTCATGCAGCTCTATTTGAGCGTGACCTAGAAGCCGCAACTCGTATAGATCCTCAGGACAAACAAATTGATCAAATCTATCGCCAAATAGAAATAGACTGTATTAGCCTGATCGCTTTACAATCTCCTGTCGCTCGCGATCTCAGGCTCTTAAGCGCACTGATGCAGCTAATTCGTGATATCGAGCGCATTGGAGACTATGCTGAAAATCTTGGTGATATTGCCATTAAACTTTTTCCTTATGCTCCATCGCCCTATCTCGGCGAATTGCAGGTAATGTCTAATCGCTGTCGAGCCATGCTTGCCATGAGTTTAGAAGCTCTAGCCAATTTTGATGAAAATATTGGTTTGCAAATTAAAATAAAGGACGATGCTGTTGACGACGACTACAAGCAAATTTATAACTTATTAGCAGCTCAAAAACTGTTTGGTGGAGAGCCAATGGAGCCTGTAATGTTGATGGTATTAGCGATTCATCATTTAGAGCGTATGGCAGATCATGCAACTAATGTGGGGCTAAGAGTTGCTTATATTGTTACAGGTAAGCTTGGCTAAACCAAAAAAGAGTCGGCGCGAAGCGCCGACTCTTTTTAAAAATAAAAAATAGCAACAGTAGCGCTATAGCAGGTTAATCTAAGTTAAGTGCTTTACAGCACATCTGAATTTATGTGGGAAAGTTTTAAGGATTGAAATGAAGTCATATTTGGCGGCTGCCGTACAAATGACCAGTGTCTCTGATGTAGATAAAAATCTTGCTCAAGCAGAAGATTTGATCCAACTGGCAGTAAATCGAGGTGCAGAACTAGTTTGCTTACCTGAAAATTTTTCTTTTTTAGGTGATGAAAGTGAAAAAACAAGACTTTCTACAGAAATAGCAGAAAAGAGCGAAAAGTTTTTAATTACGATCGCCCAACGCTATCAAATCTTGTTACTTGGTGGTGGATTTCCTGTACCAGTAGTTACTCACAACAATTCATCACCGATCAAGATGTACAACACAGCGTTGCTGATCGGGCGTGAAGGTGAAGAACTAGCTCGTTATCGGAAGATGCATCTATTTGATGTAAATCTCCCTGATGGCAATACTTATCAGGAGTCGGCTACGATACTAGCAGGCACTGAGTCTCCACCTGTATATATGTCTGAGAAATACGGCAACTTGGGACTATCAGTTTGCTATGACGTGAGATTTCCAGAGCTTTATCGTCATTTATCTCAAAATGGGGCAAATGTATTGTTTGTTCCAGCTGCTTTTACAGCTTTTACTGGCAAAGATCATTGGCAAGTTTTATTACAAGCCAGAGCCATTGAAAATACTAGTTATGTGATTGCACCTGCTCAAGTGGGAATGCATACGCCGCGCCGTCAGTCCCATGGTCATGCGATGATCGTTGATCCTTGGGGAATCGTCCTCGCGGATGCAGGCGATCGCATTGGTGTAGCGATCGCCGAAATTCAACCTTCGCGCATAGACCAAATTCGTCGCCAGATGCCATCTCTACAACATCGGACTTTTTCCTGTTCTTAAGAACAAGAAAGCCCTAAAAACTGTACCGACCGCATCGGGGGCGGTACAGTTTTTAGGGCTTTTAATTTTGCGGACATGCTTAATAAGAACGATATTCAAAAAATATGTATTAAAATCATAAGTAACGATTTGTGCTAATTTTTACAGCTTTGATCAAATCCCTTTCTGGCATGAGTAGCTATGCAATCTTTCCCAGTACTTGGTAACACAATCCGTCCATTACAACACCGCGACTTAGAGATTATTCAGCGATTTGCTTCCCCCAATGATCTCGAACAAATTGCGGTCAGTGATCTCAGCGGTTGTCGCAGCCGCCAAAAAATTAGCTTGCACCAGCTAGCCAGTTGGTTGCCTGCGCCCGTGCAAACTCTCCTCAAGCCCTATGTACGAGCCTATGTCTCAGAATGTAATGGCATCATTCAAGGCTTTATTCGGGTTTCTCCCTTTAATAACAACAGTAGTACTTGGCAGATTGATCGCGTCGTGGTTTTGCCTGAAGCTCAGAATGGTCAGCACAATGTAGGCACGCAACTGATTCGCTACTGTCTAGAATCTTGCCTAGAAGCGCGGACATGGGTATTACAGGTTGACATTAATCAAAAAGATACGATCGCGCTCTATCGACAAAATGGATTTCAGCCCCTAGCTCAGTTTACCGATTGGGAAATTGATACCGCTAGTCTGCACGAACTTGCTCATCATTCTCCTGACCTGCCAAATTTGATGCCAGTCAGTAATGCTGATGCCAGCTTGCTTTATCAACTTGATACAGCTGCGATGCCCCCACACATTCGCCAAGTTTACGATCTCAATATCGATGATTTTCGGGCGAAGACTATCGACAAACTTGTCAATCACGGTTCTTTGCTAATCAATCATTTGCAAGATGTATCGGGCTATGTCTATGAGCCTCAACGTAAAGCAGCGATCGGTTACTTTTATCTGCTGTTGCAACGCCCGACCGTTAACCAGCCCGATGAAAAATTGATTCACCATTGTCAGCTTACGGTTCATCCTGCTTACACATGGCTTTATCCTGAACTCACTTCGCAAATTGCTCAAATAGTGATTAATCAATCTCCTGAGAAGCAAGCTGAAAATGTCAGCTTGCAACTATCTTCAGCAGATTATCAGCCTGAACGCGAAGATTATTTAGAAGGAATTCATGCTCAAAGACAAGGACATTCTTTGCTGATGGCGCGATCGGTTTGGCACAAAATTCGTGAGACGAAGCCTGTACTTGATGGCTTGCAGCTTTCGCGCATGTTGTCAGGGTTACAACCCACCCAAAAGCCTATTCCTGGGCGAATTGAAACTTTGCCACAACAACATCAGCACACTGATGAGTCACTTTAACTAAGCTTGGTAAGTGAGGTGGGCAAGACCTCCCCTACATTCCTTAAGGTGGGCAAAGCCCACTCTAATACTTGGTTATTTATTCTGTGAAAATCACCTAATATGCTGTATAAATTGTGATTAATCAATCTAATTTTGGTTCAATTTATACAAAATGAAGATCCACAAGATCGCTAGGATTAGACACTGGACATTTAGGCATTGGATGCACCTTTAAAACGCTTGACTATGAAAATTCTCAAAATCCAGACATTACGTGGTCCAAATTATTGGAGTATCCAACGACATCAGCTTGTAGTTGTGCGATTAGATTTAGAGGATTTTCAAGTACAACGAATTAGCTTTTATCAAAATTTATGCAAAGTTTTACCAAGTCTAGCGGGGAAAGACATCGCTCAGCGACCTGATATCAGTGACTCTGATTTCTTGGCAGAAATTGTTAAAGATATTGCGATCGCACTTCAAGGCTATGTTGGCATGAAGGTGGATTTTGGCACAATTAGACAAACTGTTGAAAAAAATGTCTATCAAATCGTATTTGAGTATCAAACCGAAGGTGCTGGACGTTATGCGGCACGAGCTGCCGTAAGGATTTGTACCAGCATTTTAGAAACGGGAACCTACGCAACTACCGAGTTGCAAGAGGATCTCAAGGATTTAAGAGATATTCGTCTTGATGGTCAATTAGGTCCAAGTACTGAGTCCATTGTTGCCGAAGCTAAAGCCCAAAATATTCCTTGGTTAGAACTTGGTAGCCGAGCCATGATTCAGCTTGGATATGGAGTACATCAGAGTCGGATTCAGGCAACTTTATCGAATAAGACGGGGATCTTAGCCGTTGAGTTAGCCTGTGACAAGGAAGGGACAAAGAGTATTTTACGGGCTTCAGGTGTTCCAGTGCCGAGGGGAACAACGATCCGATCGCCTAAATATCTGGAAGATGCGATCGCCGAAGTCGGCGGATTTCCAATTGTAATCAAGCCCTTAAATGGCAATCATGGTCGTGGGATCACCATTGATATACGTAGTATCAAAGAGTCGATAGATGCCTTTGACATGGCGCAAGAAGTATCTGAAGAAGTAATTATCGAAAGATTTCATACTGGACGGGATCATCGCATATTGGTGATCAATGGCAAATTTGTGGCAGTTGCTGAGCGCGTTCCTGCCAATGTCACAGGTGATGGGGTGTCATCTATTTCCCAACTAATTGAAATTACTAACCAAGATCCGCGTCGTGGCGATGGTCATGACAATGTCTTGACCCGTATCGAGATTGATCGCACGAGTATGGATATCCTCGCGAGACAGGGCTTTACGCTAGAATCAGTACCGCCAAATGGTCAAGTTTGCTATCTCAAGGCAACTGCAAATTTAAGTACTGGTGGCGTATCAGTCGATCGCACTGACGAGATTCACCCTGAAAATATCTGGCTTGCCGAGCGCGTAGCAAGAATTATCGGTCTGGATATTGCGGGCATTGATATGGTCACTGAAGATATCTCTTTACCTGTCCGTCAAGTTGATGGGGCGATCGTGGAGGTAAATGCGGCTCCTGGGTTCAGAATGCATACGGCTCCAAGCATTGGCACACCGCGTAATGTGGCCGCGCCAGTCATAAATATGCTGTTTCCCCCTGGCTCACCTACGCGAGTGCCAATCGTAGCGATCACGGGGACAAATGGTAAAACTACGACTACACGACTAATCGCTCATATCTTCAAGCAAACTGGCAAACGAGTCGGTTATACAACTACCGATGGGATTTACATTGGTGAATGTTTGGTTGAAAAGGGTGATACCACTGGCCCATACAGTGCTCAGGTGATCCTGCGCGATCCTACCGTTGAAGTTGCGATTCTTGAAACAGCTAGAGGCGGCATTCTGCGATCGGGATTAGGATTTGATGGCAGCGATGTGGGAGTGGTGATGAACGTAGCCGCCGATCACCTTGGCATTGGCGACATTGACACGATTGAAGATCTCGCAAGGCTTAAGAGTGTGGTCGTAAAGACAACTTTATCCACTGGCTATGCTGTCCTGAATGCTGATGATCCATTGGTTGTTGCGATGGCTAAAGATGTGGAGGCAAAAATTGCTTACTTCAGCATGGATCCTGATAGTCTTTTAATCAAATCTCATATCGAGCAAGGTGGACTTGCCGCAGTATATGAAGAAGGTTATCTAACTATTCTAAAAGGGGATTGGAAACTACGAATTGAAGAAGCTGTCAACGTACCTTTGACCCTTGGTGGTCGTGCTGCCTTCAATATTCAAAATTCTCTGGCAGCAAGTTTAGCCGCCTTCTGCCAAGATGTACAGATTGAAGAAATTCGTCAAGGGCTTTCCACATTTGTGGCTTCGAGTGAGCAAACCCCTGGACGGATGAATTTATTTGATTTGGGTAAATATCATGCGCTGGTCGATTATGCTCACAATCCTGCGGGATTTAAAGCGATCGCTGACTTTATCCAGAAATGGGAAGGCGAAGTGATCGGTGTGATTGGAGCACCTGGAGATCGGCGCGATGAGGATATCATAGAACTAGGGCAACTAGCGGCAAATATGTTTGGGCAGATATTTATTAAAGAAGATAAGGATCTTCGTGGTCGTGCCCCTCGTGTCGTCGCCGATTTATTGCGTCAGGGAGTTCAAGAAATTAATCCTAATATTCCTTGTATTACAATTCTTGACGAATCAGAAGCCATCACAGCCGCCTTAGATAGCGCCCCTCAAAGTAGTTTAGTTGTGGTATTCCCCGATAAAGTGGATTCAGCTATTGCTATTATTGAATCGCGAAAGTCCAAAATGTCGTCGTAAAAGTCCGCTATGCCGCGTGTAATTTGTCTTGGCGAAGTTTTAATCGATCAAATAGCTGAAGATATTGGTGCTCCCTATGAGCAAGTTAGCTCTTGGAAGCCATATTTTGGCGGAGCGCCTGCCAATGTGGCCTGTGGGCTAGCCAAACTGGGAACTCCAGTAAGCTTAATTAGCTGTGTTGGTCAAGATGCCACAGGAACTGATCTGCTCAAACAGTTGGGAGCAGCAGGTGTGGAAACTTCAGGCGTGCAAGTGCATCCTGAATCAACTACTCGCGAGGTATATGTCACCCGCGATGCTCAAGGCGATCGCAGTTTTGCTCGCTTTAATGGTGATGCTCAAACTGTATATGCAGACACTTTGATGTCTGCCGAGCATTTGCCCGAGCATTTATTTGCTGATGCCAAGTTTTTGATATTAGGCACATTAGGCTTATCTAGTCCGCAAACATCTAGAGCGATCGGTCGCGCTCTGAAGCTAGCGGAAGAGAACTTTGTAAAGGTGGTCGTTGATGTCAATTGGCGAGCGATGTTCTGGAAAAATCCTGAGCAGGTTGCCAAACTATTGCCTGTCTTGCTGAAGTACACCGATTTCCTGAAAATGACCGAGGATGAGGCAAAGTTACTATTTCGTCTTACCAGTCCCGCCGCAATATCTCAAGCCTATAGCCATCTTGAAGGAATTTTACTCACTAATGGTGACAAAGATTGTCGCTACTATTTGGGCGAGCGACAGGACAAACATGCCGTTTTTCCTGTACATTCGATTGATACAACTGGTGCGGGGGATGCTTTTCTAGCTGCCTTTATTCATAAGATTTATCACCGTCCGCTTACCCATCTGCTCGATCCTAAGTTTGCCAATGATGCGATCGCTTATGCCTGCGCCGCAGGTGCTTTAACTACATTAAGTATGGGTGCGATCACTGCTCAACCGAGCGATCGGCAAATCCGCGAATTTTTAGCTATGCGCGAGACAAAACATTAAAATCATACTTTCGTGGCGTGAAGCACTACGAAAGTATCAAAAAAAATTATGCACTCTTTATCTTTGCCCACATGGGTAATTCATATTTCTAGCGTTATCGAGTGGACTTTAGCGATTTGGCTAATTTGGCAATACGACAAACAAAATCCCGATCGCGGTTGGCGAAACTTAGCATGGGCTATGTTTCCTGCTTTAGTCAGTGCGATGTGCGCCGTGACTTGGCATTTTTTTGATAATGCTGAATCGCTGGAATGGCTAGTTACGGTGCAAGCCGCACTAACTTTAATTGGCAATAGTACTTTAGCGATCGCAGCCTACTTGATCTGGAAAATTGCTAACACAAAACCACAAATTTAACTAAAACCCAAATCAAGAAATTTTGTCAAAGTGTTGCTTTGCAACACTTTGACAAAATTTCTTGATTTGGGTTTGAACGCAAAGCACCGTAGGATAAAACTATGCCCAAAGAAGCCTTATTCGGTTTATCTCTATTTCCCTATCTTGCCTTTCTCTGGTTTGCCACCAGATCACGCCAATTTCCCAAACTGGGACTTTGGGGATTTTATGGGACTTTAGTATTTGTGGCAATTACGATTCCCGCAGGAATTTATGCACAAGTCCATTACGGGAAATCTTTAGCAAATGTTGATTGGTTGCATGGCAGTGCTGAGTCATTCTTGACCATCACAAATATTTTGTTGGTATTAGGCTTTAAAAATGCGACTAAAAATGCGATTAAACCTAAAGATTAGAGTTGACAATTTGAGCGTATCTAATTCTTTGTGAATATAATGAGCGATTATTGTAGTTAATATCGCTGACTGCCAATGCGAGGAATTTATGAACAGACATTATCAACGCATTTCTCAGGTTTTGACGATCGCAGGACTAGCGATCGCTAGCGCTACGATTAGTCCAGTATTTGCGCAATCAGCGCAACCACAACGAGGTGATGCCGATCGCCTACGTCCTGCCCAAGGTCAGCCTATCTCGCCTACAAATACCGATCAATTTTCGATAGAAAGAGATTCTCCTCGTTCCGATCTCAAGATTCAAAATATCAATATCGACGTTGAGGCAATTCAACCAGTCATCCCTGGTAATTACAACGCTTCTCCCCAGAAAGTGAATCGGTCTGGTAATTTTATCAGCGATCCACTTAACGCGATCCAGATCTTCCAAGAGTCTGGCACATCTCGACGCGAAAAATAATTAAAGACTGCGCGATGCGCAGTCTTTAATTTTTGGTTTAACTCAATCCAAATCTTCCAAGAGTCTGGCATTTGCTCATATAGCAATAAGAAAATAGCTAGAACAAATCAAAACCAAAAACACAAGTGGCGGCTCTTCGCGCCGCCACTTGTGTTTTTGGTTTTATTGCTCATAGAAAGTTAAAGAGAGCGCAATTCGCTCTCTTTAACTTTCTATGAGCAAATGACCAGTGGCTAATCCACATGCTCGCTTAATTGGTAAGGCAGCAGCTAGATCAAAAGCTCCTTGACGAGCGATCGCACCGTCAATTGTCGTTGTTATTACAACATCTAAACCAGCTTTGAAAGCGATCGCTGCTGCATGATTAGCAGTGATAATTCCACCAAGCGCCATTGGCTTGAGAATAATAATATCGGCGGATTGAGTATTAATCACTTGTCGCAATTGTGAGAGGTTATTTACTGACTCATCAGCAGCAACTAGAATTGATTGCGATCGCCTTACTTCTGCCATACCTAACAAATCAGAAGCAGCAACAGGCTGCTCGACATATTCTATTTGCAAAAATTCAAGTTTTTTTAAATTAGCGATCGCTTCGGTCACAGACCATCCTTGATTAGCATCAATCCGAATCTGGATATGAGCGCCAACCTGCGATCGCACTGCTTCTATTCGTTGCAAATCCATTTCAAAATCCTTAGTTCCCACTTTAATTTTCAGACAACTATATCCTTGAGTTATATATTCTCTCGCTTTTATTGCCGCTATCTCTGGTGCAATCACTCCAATTACCGCATTAATAGAAACTTGATCACGAACTCTTCCAGAGAAGGAATTTGCTAATAATTGAGAAATAGATATACCTTGAACTTGTGATAATAAATTGAGCAATCCTAATTCAATTCCATGTTTCGCAGCAGGGGTACGATCATATTTTGAAAGGAAGTTCTCAATATCATTAAGATTATGAATCTCTACATTAATTAGCGATCTCTGAGCCTCTCTTAAAGTTCTTTCAGTTTCAGCAAGAGATTCCATCCCAAACCCACTAAGCGGCGCAGATTCACCAAAACCAATATGCTGAACACCATCATCTGATTTGCGATCGCGAGTCTCAACAATAAATCCTTCTCGATAGGAAAGTTTGCCTAATGCTGTTTGAAATGGTTCGCGAAAAGCAAGTCGATAAGGTTGATATTGAAGAGATTGAACGATAAAAGCCACAGCTAAACCAGAACAAAAGTTATATGAATAGCAATCTATGTTGCAAATAAGATTTTATAGTTTATAGTCATATTTACAAATTGATTTTAGACAGATCAAGATCATGATTAAGAAAAGTTTTTTGGTTTCTACAAGCCTACTAGCTTTCAGCTTGGTGGCAAATGTTGCTTCCGCTTCTGCTGATCAGTGGTACTTCCATGTCAAAAATAGCAGTAACTCTACAATCAAAAAACTCTTGGTTGGTGAACCAAATAAAACTTGGGGCTTTTTTGATATTGGTTCAGGTATAACTCCAGGAAGAAATACTAAGATAGTTTGGGACAGTTCTACTGACAATCAATCATGTAAGCAATGGATTAAAGCTCGATTTGCTGATGGTAGTGAAAGCGAGCCATCATATATCGATTTCTGCAAAAATCTAGACGCTCCTATTGTCTTCTATTAATTTTTATAGATGTTACGTAGAAGGAACTCTTATGATGGTAAAAATCTAGGATAACCACGGGGAGATTACTCTGCGTCGCTAGCAGTATGCATTAGATTCATCATTTGAGTTCCACTTAATACCAACTTTCAAAATGGCAACACCATTTTGAGAATTAAAAACCTTCCTTGTGTTGGTTTTTAATTCTTGAGAGGATAACCACAATTTCAAGAATTGGTATATAGCTATCGCCACATAAGCTAAGACACAAAAAAAGAGTTGCTGCACTTTGTGCAGCAACTCTTTTTTTGTATAAATTCTTAAAATAGCAACCCCATTCTAAGAATTTATAGCTATAGCAATGGAAGTTCTCCTTAAAGCACTCTTTGATCAAAAAACCAATAAATTTTTTAAAAGTGCTGCTTTGCAGCACTTTTAAAAAATTTATTGGTTCGGATTTGAACACGAAGTTCTATAGCTATAAAAACCAAACAAAAAAGACGACACAAAGTGTCGCCTTTTTTGTTTGGTTTTGAAATTATTGTGGTGAATCAAGAACTCGATCGATTAAGCCATAGGCTAGAGACTCTTGTGAAGACATATAGTAGTCACGATTCATATCGCGCTCGATCTTCTCCAGAGGCTGTCCTGTCCGTTTGGCATATTCTTCATTCAACTTTTGACGAATACGAATTATTTCACGCGCCTCAATCTCAATATCTGAGGCTTGACCTCTTGTTCCACCAGAAGGCTGGTGAATCATGATTCTTGCATTGGGTAAAGCATAACGCTTGCCTTTAGCACCAGCCATCAATAGAAATGAACCCATCGAAGCTGCCAACCCAACGCAAATAGTTGTCACATCTGCCTTGATATGTTGCATCGTATCAAAGATCGCCAAGCCAGCTGAGACTGATCCGCCAGGAGAGTTGATATAGATGTAAATATCTTTGGTTTGATCCTCAGAGTCAAAGTAAAGCAGGCGAGCAATGATTGCATTTGCCATACCGTCTGTTACTTCACCACTCAAAAAGATGATGCGCTCCATCGACAGACGCTCGTAGATATTAATCCACTGCGTGTAGGAATCACCAGGATAGCGATAGGGAACTCTAGGAATACCAATAGGCATAGGTTTAATTAAGAATTAGGAATTAGGAATTAGGAATTACAAATTACGAATTACGAATTACGAGTTACAAATTCGTAATTCGTAATTCCTAACTAAACAAGTGCGGGAACTGCTTTGGGCAGGTCTTTTGTGCTTTCAAGAACACGATCAATCAGCCCATATTCTTTGGCTTGCACTGGAGTCATATACAACATCCGATCCATATCTTTGGTGATGGCTTCTGTGGACTTGCCTGTGGTACGCGACAAGATTTCGAGCATCGCAGCACGGTTCGTCAATACTTCTTTCGCCTGAATCTGCAAATCAGAGGCTTGTCCTCTGGTTTGACGGCGGGCTTGGTGTAAGACTATCGTGGCATTTGGTAAGCTAGCTCGAAAACCTTTGGTTCCGCTGGCGAGAATCATCGCGGCGGTTCCCATGGCTTGTCCGAGACAGATGGTATGGACAGGTGGCTTGATATAGTTGAGTGTGTCGCAAATAGCAAAGGCTTCGGTCTCAAAACCGATCGCATCGCCTGTATACCAAGATGTCCCCGTGGAGTTGATATATAGGAAAATCGGTTTTTCAGGATCTTCGTATTGCAAATATAAAAGTTGGGCGATGAGCAATTCTGTAACATCGACACCAAGCTGCTGTTTGTATTCGTCGGGAGATACAAGAGGCAACCCAAAGTAAATAATCCGCTCTTTTAGTAGTAGCGAAGGTAAGTCAGGCGGCGGTGTGCGTCCGTATGACGAATCCCCTGAATAGGCGGCTTGTGCGGCTTGGGGAACAGAGCGAGAAGGTCGATCCATGTTTATTCGTGTTAATGACACTAACTCTGCTAGCTTATCACAGCGATCCCCCTGCTATGGGCGATGTTAGCCGAGATTGAGGTAGGGTTTGCCGTCTAAAGGCTAAGTGACTAGATTGCTGAGGCTAAACCCAAGATAGAGTTGCGACACTTTGTGCGGCAACTCTATCTTGGGTTTAACATGATTGGTCTTAGCTATATCAAAACCTAATGAATCTATTAGGCAAGAATCATGGGTTACGCGATCAATTTTTCGTGGAAAGACCCTCAGTGCAATGCTTTGCTCTCCATTTGTTGCTTAATCCCAAATCACTGTAAAATTCTAATCAAAGTCTATCGAAATAATTCTTAAGAATGTCACAGTATCACAAACCTACAGTTATTATCACAGGCGCTTCTTCAGGTGTTGGACTATGGTCAGCCAAGTCAATGGCTGATAAAGGCTGGCATATCGTTATGGCTTGCCGCAATATCCCTAAAACAGAAAAAGCTGCCGAATTCGTAGGTATTCCGCAAAGTAGCTACACAATCATCCAAGTTGATCTTGGCTCCCTAGTTAGTGTGCGCGAATTTGTGGCTAAATTCCGAGCTACAGGAATGCCCCTTGATGCCTTGCTGTGCAACGCTGCGATCTATATGCCTTTGCTCAAAGAACCATTGCGATCGCCCGAAGGATTTGAGTTAACAATGACCACCAATCACCTCAGTCATTTTCTCCTGTGTAATCTGCTACTAGAGGATATGAAAAAGTCTACCCATCCCGATCGCCGTATGGTCATTTTGGGAACAGTCACCCACAATCCCGACGAGCTGGGTGGCAAGATTCCCCCGCAGCCAGACCTCGGCAATCTCGAAGGTTTTGAGAAAGGTTTCAAGCCGCCGATCTCTATGGCAAATGGTAAGAAATTTGAACCTGTCCGTGCCTACAAAGAGAGCAAAGTTTGCAATATCTTGACGATGAAAGAGTTGCACCGCCGCTATCATGAATCCACTGGCATCACTTTCACTTCCCTCTATCCTGGTTGTGTTGCCGATACGCCGCTCTTCCGCAATCATTATCCTCTCTTCCAGAAGCTATTCCCATTGTTCCAAAAGAATATTACTAAGGGATATGTCACGCAGGAGCTATCGGGTGAAAGAGTTGCTGCTGTTCTTGCAGATCCCGAATATAAGCAGTCAGGAGCCTATTGGAGCTGGGGGAATCGTCAGAAAAAAGATGGTAAGTCTTTTGTGCAGACAGTATCTCCTCAAGCTCGCGATGATGCAAGAGCTGAGCGCTTGTGGGACTTGAGTGCAAAGCTTGTTAGACTTGTGTAGATAAATATCCTTCCAAGCGAATAATTAGGGATGTGAGGTGATATCACATTGGAATTGCTATAGAAATGTAAGTTTTGCTTAGGATATAAAACCCAAAAGATAAGTGGCGGCGCGAAGCGCCGCCACTTATCTTTTGGGTTTTATATTTCGTTACTAAATTTGTAACCACGAAGAATTGCAAGATTACTTGATGTAAATTGAGGGTAAAGAAATTTGAGGCTTCTCATATGCTTACCCCATCAAACCTGCGGATTTTGGCAATTTGTTCTGTATTGGTTGGCGGGATTGTTATTGCTAGTTATCCTCGTTCGACTGAGTCATCGGCGATTCCCAATCGTTTAAGCGATGAGAAGATCGGAAATAACACTACACAGCCTATATCCTCCGTACCATCCAGAAATTATATCCCTCAAAACTCGGCTGTATCGATCGCTATTAACCAGAATGGGAATATCCGCCGAGCCGACCCTAGGGGCTACATCAATGTTGGCATTCGAGAAACCTATAAGATTGAAATTAACTCGCCTAGTTATACCAGTGCAGTTAGCGTAAAAATTGATGGTGTTTCCATTATTGATGGGCTGATCTGTGATCGCTCTGTCATCTTGGAGCGACCTCGCGCGATCGCTAAGCAATTTATCGTTTTAGAAGAAGGTAATCCAGGGCTAGATCGAGATGGCGGTATCAATAATCCCGATCTAGGCTTAATTGAAGTTACTTTTAAACCAATCAAACGCCGAGATGCGATCGCTCTCGATCAATTACCACGAACTCAAGAATTTCCTCCATCAGCTTCAGCACCTTCTAATTCAGCCCCATCCAAAGATGAAGCGTCTAAATCGAGAGCCAGTGAAAATCGCAGTAATGCCGTGGGAACAGGTTTAAGTGGCACTTCCTCTCAAGATTTTGTGGCGACAAATGAGTGGGTAGAAGCTCCAGAGATTGCTCCAACTTACACCAAAAAATATCGATTAATAGGACTTCGTGCACCAGATCCTGTAACACTGCACAACATGAATCAGAACAGACCATCAGAGATTGCCGATCCCGCCCCTCCCAGACTGTAGGGAAGCAAAGTTGCGGCGTAAAGCACCGCAACTTTCTTTTTGTTTTTTTATGTCAGTATGGCAACGCCATTTTGAGAATTAGTATTACAAGCGCTATGCTATTGGCAAATTCCGCCTAAGAACAATATGCGATCGCCACTAGCCTTATTACTAACAGCTTTGCTGGCTATCGGTTTTAGTCAGACTGCCACAATAGCCATAGACTCAGCTTACGCTCAGTCAGCGCAGCCTCTCGACAACAATGTCATCAAGAAAGTCACGCCGACTAAAGCTCCCTCGAAGACAAAGCCATCACACACACTCGACAATGACTATAGCAACCCCAATTTAAAAGCGGGAAACCCTAGCAAAGCTACGCCTGATGTTGAGAATGCCGATAACTATTTGATGCTCAAGCCTGAGTATGTGCTGAGCTATAGCAAAAGTCGCAACTTAGCAAACTGGGCATCATGGCAGTTAAATAAATCATGGATGGGTCAGGCAAAGCGACAAAACAATTTTCGTCCTGATCCAGCTTTACCTAAGGGATGGTATCGGGTAGTAACTACTAACTATGGCGGGTCAGGATTCGATCGCGGTCATCTTGTTAATTCTGAAGATCGCGGTCAATCGGAGGAGGTTAACTCTTCAACTTTCTTGATGACGAACATCGTGCCGCAAGCACCCGATAACAATCAAGACGGATGGGAAAAGTTAGAAAGCTACAGTCGTAAGTTGGCTAATCAAGGCAGAGAGCTTTATATCATCGCTGGTGGCTTTGGCATTGGTGGCGAAGGTAATAATGGTAAAACTTCTCAATTGAAGGGCAAAATCACTGTGCCTGAAACCATGTGGAAGGTGATCTTAGTTCTTGACGACCCTACCAAAGGCTTAGAAGGAGTAACTGCCGACACTCGCACGATCGCAGTGCTTATGCCGAACAAACAAGGACGCAACAACAAATGGCAAGATTTTTGCGTTTCAGTTGATGATGTGGAAAAGTTGACAGGCTATGATTTCTTTTCCAATATTCCTCCCGATATCCAAGAGCAGATTGAGTCAAAGAAAGGCTGTTAGGTTTAGGTTTCAACAACTGTTGTTTTCAGCCCAACCAAATCATTCGCGATCGCGCCAACAATATAAACGTCGATCTCGACTTTACCAAGACGAAACACTTGGACATTTTCTAAGGTAGCGATCGCAGTTTGCAGATCGCGAAACCGTTGGGCTATTTCCCGATCCTCATCTTCAAACCAATCTTGAGCGGTGACGACGGTTGCAAAGAAATCTTCTAAGGCGATCACTTCGATGGGTGTTTTTGCAGGTTTACCTGCTTGGATCAGGATGGTTTTACGATTGAGTGTTGCAGATTTCCAAGTAAAAGGTTCTAGAGGATATTCGGACTCACTGGGGAATAGCAACCCTTCGGAAAGTTTGGTAAGGCGATCGGTGATTTCTTTGACAGTCATCGGGGTGGTTAATTGCGTATGCTATGACCATACTGCCATTATTGGTTCATTTATGATTATGACTTACAGCGCTTTGCGCTCAAACCCAAACCCAAAAATTTTTTGAAAGCTTTGCTTCGTAATGCTTTCAAAAAATTTCTGGTGGTTCATTTGATCGGAAATTATCGCCGCTCTCTCACTGATTGATTAATCAACTGACAAGAGAGCGCCTTGCAAATTACTGTCGTCAAGAATTGAACCTGTTGTATTCGCATCTCGTAGGTCTGCACCACGCAGATCAGCACCACGCAGATCCACCTGTTGTAAATTCGCAAATTGGAAATTTGCACCCCGCAAATCTGCACCACGTAAATTTACAGATTGGAAATTGGCGTAGCTACAATTACTGCCATTGAGAGCTACACCACTGAAATCAGCGTATCGTAAATCAGCTTCGACTAGATAAACTCCGCGCAAATTCAAGCCCGCAAAATTGCGTTGACCGATTTTGTATTGATTGAGCAATGTATTTGCATTGAGAGTCACAAAATTGGCGATCGCCTCTGTACTAGAGCGAACCATTGATGCGCTCTGAACTTCCTCAAGCTGAAGAGTCTGATTATGCTTTGTTTCAATAGAACTGCGATCGCCAGCTTCATCAATAATCCGTAATATCCCAACAATCTTGCCATGGGGATCGTGAACGAGAACAGTTGAGACATTCACGTTAGTCCAACTCCCATCTCCAAGTTGAAAAGTCATGGGAACCCCATTGATCTGTCTACCTGCTAGCGTATCGAGAATCACTGCCTGTAACTCCAAAGCTTGAGATTCAGGAACACTCGGTACAGGATGACCGACAACAGTAGAAGTATTCCAAGCAAATAGTTTTTCAGCGGCTGCATTCCATAATAAAACTTTGCCTTCTGGACTAACAATATCAATTGCCACAGGAACAGCCTTGATTACTGCTCGTAATAGTTCATTTGTTCTTTGTAAACTCGATTCAGCTTCACCTCTTTCGCTAATGTCAATACATACTCCATCAGCAAATATCATGTCCGATTCGGTACGATAATAACGGGTAATATTCTGTACCCATTTCACTTCACCAGAGACTGTAATAACGCGAAATTCATGATGGAAAGTGGCAAGCTTATCAAAACCATCTCTGATGAGAGCCTTAAATTGATCAACATCTTCAGGATGTACTAAATCTAATAATTGGTATGGAGAAGAAATAACATATCTTGGTGAGATGCCGACTAAATCGATAAGACCATCACTGATAAATGGAATGGCAATTTTTCCGTCAGAGTTGATGGATAAACGATAGAGAGTTGCAGGCATACTCGATGCGATCGCCGCTAATCTAAGTTCGCTATCTTGCAGCGCTGTTTCCGTGCGTTTACGTTCCGTAATATCACGGGAATTAATAACTAAACCCTGAACATTTACATCCTGTAAAAGATTGCAACAAACCGATTCTAGATAAATCCAATTCCCGCTGATATGCCGATGACGCATCACTATTGGTGTTGATAAAGACAAGGCATCCGCTGATTGAGTGAGGAAATCTTGAAAAATTGGTAGGTCTTCTGGATGAATAAAGCTAATAAATTTGCTGCCCATCACGTCTTCGGGCATGTAGCCTAAGGTTCTAAAGATCGCAGGGCTGCAATAGTTAATAGTAGTATCTATATCCAGAATATTTACGATATCTGAAGAATGCTGCATCACTGCTCGCAATTTAGCTTCATTATGGGCAAGATTTCGCGAAATACGGCGCTGTTCTTCTCTTTCTACACGAATTTGGCGATCCATCAAGTTGAGCTTGGCATTCATTTCGGCAACACGAATCTCTAAACGCTGATGAGAATGTTGCAATTTATCAACTTCTTGTTTTCTTTGGGTAATATCTTGAATCCACCACCTTAGACCAGTTACTCTTCCATCTAGCGGTACACGAATGCTGATAATTGTAAAACTTGCATCAAATGGCTGTCCTGTCGGAAACTGCATCCGAAAGTCCAAACTCTTGATATTTTGCCCCCGTTGTAATTGTCCTAATAATCTTTGGAATTGTTCTTTGTAGGAGGGATAGACAAAGTTTTCTAAGTTTTGACCAATCGGCAGTGAACCAAACATCAGGGTTGCCGCACGGTTGGATTCAGTAATGTCGCCATTAGCATCAGTGACAAAGTAGCCGTCAGGAGCAAAGTCAAACAGTTCGCGATACCGATCTAGTTCTCCTATAAGTGATTGCTGATAGACTTCTAATTCTGTTAGGCTAGCTCGCAAAACATTGGCAGCATCCTCTAGATTGAGATTTCTTGTCTCGATTTCGATAGAAGATGATACTGGCGACGCTGCAATATGTTCCAAATCTTGCAGTTGCTGAATAGAGGTTGCGATCAATTCGAGGCAAAGGCGCATTCCCATAAAGCATCCATGTTTTTAATCATTCTTTCTGATACTTGACGCACTTTGTGCCTGCTCAAAATCCAATGAAATTTTTGAAAGTACCACTTCGCGGTACTTTCAAAAATTTCATTGGATCTCTTAGCTACGCAAAGTGCTGCATGTAGTATAGCAAGATAAATGGCAGTGGTAGGTGAAGCTAAAAGATAGCTTTTATGTTGAGAAAGTACCGCGATCGCTTTGATGAATTGCCACAATAAAATTCAAAAAGGTTACGTCGGGATTAGCTCGCAGCAAACTTTTTAGATCAATTAATTTGGATTTCTAGATTTGGTAATAATGCTTTTATTAAGCTGTGGCTTTTGAGGTTTGCTCGGCAATTTGCTTGGAGTAGCAACTGATGAAGGTTTACCAGCGTAATTACGATCGCTAGTTCCACCACGTCGAGGTTGATGCTTAGATTGTCTGCCAACTTGAATCGGCTCAGGCTTAGCACGGGGATCAGGCTCGAAACCAGCAATGATTTCTTGGGGCAGCGATCGCTTGATTAATTTCTCGATATCTGACAAGAACTTACGCTCATCAACACATACCAGCGAGATTGCCTCGCCAGAAGAGCCAGCGCGTCCAGTACGTCCAATCCGATGTACATAATCTTCAGGGACATTTGGTAACTCGTAGTTGACGACATGGGGCAGTTCGCTAATATCTAAGCCCCGCGCTGCGATATCTGTGGCAACTAATACTTGCAAACTGCCATCTTTAAACTTGCCAAGGGCGCGAGTGCGGGCTGCTTGGCTTTTATTGCCATGAATTGCCATCGCCACAATGTCATCTTGATGTAGTTGCTTGACTAGGCGATCCGCACCATGCTTGGTACGAGTAAATACCAATACCTGATACCAGCTATGAGTCTTGATCAAATGGGTGAGCAATTCCCGTTTGCGATCGCGATCTACAGGGAAAATTTTCTGAGTAACTAGATCGGCTGTGGCATTCTGCCCAGCAACTTCGACCAATACGGGCTGATTGAGTAAAGTACTGGCAAAGGATTTGATCTCATTGGAAAAAGTTGCGGAAAACAAGAGATTTTGGCGTTCTTTAGGCAACAAGGCAAGAATCCGCCGAATATCACGGATAAAGCCCATGTCCAACATGCGATCGGCTTCATCTAATACCAAGATTTCTACCTTGGATAAATCCAATCTACCCTGCTGCACATGATCTAGCAATCGCCCTGGTGTTGCCACCAAAATTTCTACACCACCCCTGAGTCGGTTGATCTGGGGATTAATATTAACGCCGCCATAGATCACCATTGATTGCAGAGGTAAATGCCGGCTATACATGCGTACGCTTTCTTCGACTTGAGCTGCAAGCTCACGGGTAGGTGTGAGGATTAGCGCTCGAATTGGGATTTTGCCCGTGGGCGATCGCTTAACGACTTTGCTAGATAGTAAATGCAAGATTGGTAAGGTAAATCCTGCGGTTTTGCCAGTACCTGTTTGAGCGCCAGCTAGTAGATCTTGACCTGAGAGAACAACGGGGATCGCTCGTGACTGAATCGGGGTAGGCTCAGTATAGCCGCGTGCTGTGACAGCGCGGACGATTTGATCAGACAAACCAAGGGCTGAGAAAGACATAGAACTCCAAATTGTGTGTCAGTTTTTTATCGATCTGTCGCTGTTAATGTTGCCATTTTTATTCGTGCCAATTCATTCATACCAATTCTTAGAGGGTTGCGACATTTCTAAGAATCTAAAACCTTACCCAGAGGGATTTTAAAGCTTCAAAAATGACTTAGCCATTTTTGAAATTGGTGTCAGATAGAGCAGAGACAGGAGAATTTAACGAGTAAGCAGTATCAATAACTGGGAGCAGATACTGTAAGTCTAGATTCTAGCAGAGGTTGGTGATTTATAGTGAAATCGATGATTAGAGTCAAGCAACTCTCATTATGCAATCATACAAAGCACAAAATGGCTACGCCATTTTGTGCTTTTAAAAACCTTACAGGGTTTGGTTTTAATTCACAGAAGTGTGGTCACACTTTTATGAATTTGTATCCATGGCATTTCTAGCGCCAAATGCCCTAGAAACACCGCCAATTCAAATCTGAAGCGCAACAGGTTCTGATGCCCCAAAGAATACTTCACGAGGTGTGCGATAGTCAAGAGATTTTCTTGGTCTATGGTTGATCAAATTCACAACCTTCTGGAAGTCATCTTCCTTCACTATTTTAAAGTTAGTGGATTTGGGATAGAATTGTCGAATTAATCCATTCGTATGTTCATTCAATCCACGCTCCCATGAATGATATGGATTTGCAAAGAAACACTGTATTTTCAA
>JADBWK010000045.1 GCA_020404895.1 Pseudanabaena sp. M085S1SP2A07QC
ATTGTCGGTACATGAATTTTTATTTGTGCAAGGGTTTTACTTGCTTTTCCTGCTTTTCCTTGCATTTTATCAGTTTGCGATCTCCTTGAAAACCACTGCTTGTATGCTTTTCTTGCTTTTTCAGCAAGCCCTACTTATTTTCGACAACAGCCATGAGTGGCGATCCCACTTGGAGGCGATTACCTACTTCCACAGTGTAACGCATCTATTCGGCAAATTTAGGCTTCCAGCACTAATCTGACACATAGCTGTCTTGTTTGCTGCATGAATTGATTGACTACGATACAAAATAGAACTAGATTCAAATTTTATGGGAGAGAATACCTATATCGAGCCATTGTTTTTCTTGCTTTGGAGATCGCATCAACAATTTATCTTCTAAAGGCGATCGCTATTACCGTAAGTCTTTATTTCTAGGCGATCGCACTACAAATTATCGATAAAATCTTCTGCTGTAATTCGCGCTTGTTTGAGTACCCCACTCAATGTGCCTATCTTCAATTCTCGATGTAAAGGCACGACACAACCTACCTCGCCTTCTTGGGTTTCTTTTTTCATGACAACATGACTACCAGTTTGACGAACTTGCTCAAATCCTAATCGCTCCAACGCACGAATTGCTTCTTTGGCTGAGATTCGTGGCATTTTAGGCATAGCTAACCTCAATATTGGTCACAAATCTAGGTGACGTTTTGGGAAGGGGAAATTCTTCTAAGTACAGCCGAGTCGCTTCTTTTAATCCCGCGATCGCCTGCTCAATTGTTTCACCTTGATCGACTGTACCCACCTCTGGACATTCGGCAATGTACATATCATCTTCTTTGTAGATAATGGCTGTAAAGCTGCTACTTTTAGTCATAATTCACTCTTGATCTTTAGAAAAATAATATCATCTTCACCATAAACCGATCGCCTAATTCTCTATTTCACCAGGAAAAAGCGATCGCTTCAACAATCCATCCCTTAAAGGCGAGCGCTATTACCATGAGTCGTGATTGATGGAGCGATCACAACTTT
Organism: Pseudanabaena sp. M085S1SP2A07QC; assembly: GCA_020404895.1. Taxonomy (GTDB): domain Bacteria; phylum Cyanobacteriota; class Cyanobacteriia; order Pseudanabaenales; family Pseudanabaenaceae; genus Pseudanabaena. Next base: position 1,018 of record JADBWK010000045.1, read on the forward strand.
CACATTTAGTCTTAGCTAGAAATTTTTATATTTTTTGATGTCACGATAAAAGTTTTCATGAACTCCAAGGGAAATTAAAGTTCTCGTTTTTTCATCCCATTGATACGCAAGGAGATTTTCTCGATCAACCATTCTAAATTTATAAACCCAGACATCGGCTAAATCACCCTTTTTTTGTTCCCCAAGTTCGGGATTTTTGATAATTTCTCTTACTGCATTATCAAGAGCTTTGATTTGATTTTTCTGTAACTTTTTCTTGATTTTTGAAAATAAGGGCGTTTGAAAAATTTGAATCTCACCCATCGGATTTATTCACTAAACTCATAGGGCGTTAATTCTGAATTCTTAGCTTGCTCGCGACTAATCAATATTGCTTGAACAAAGCTAAACGAAAGCTCTGGATTGTCTTCAAGGATTTTGCCCATTGCCGCCCAATATTCAATTTGACCCGCAACTGAGCGATGCATCGCTTTAGATCGACTTTTTGCCTCTTGGGCTAAATGGTCGGAGATTCTGATTGCGATAGACATGGTAAAACCTCAATCAAGCCTGTTGCAATATACATCAAATTGTTGCATATTGCAACCAAGTCTCTAGGCTCTGATTGTCTGATGCCTTGTGAAATATTGTCATGAGTGTTGATGATTAACGGCGATCGCATAATAACTATTGGTCTTTGCGTTGGGAAGCATCCTGAAAGTAATCGCCGATAACTTCTCGGACCTAAACAACGAAGCAAATCATTTTGCTTGCGTAATCTCGACTAGAAACAGACAGCCTTAATGGGCGTATCGTTTTGACGTTAGGCTGATTCTATTTTCTTTTTAAGCCCTTCAAGTGTCACGGGGAATGATTCATATATCTGCTTGCCTATGATTTTTGAAAATAGAAAGGCGAGCGGACCGTGGAACTCTACACCGTGTGTAACCTTAGTGGTATCCCCCTCTTGAATTAATTCATGCGTAAACTTCATGATACAAAGGGGAAGTTTGCTTTCGACAGTAAATGAACGATTAGTATTTATCTCAGAAATCTTGATTGATGCGGAAAGACCGTTCCGAGGCTTAAGTCGCCCAGTTGCTCCTTGCCTGAATATGCCATCTAAAGAGGAAGATAAAACTTCTGGATCCCAGGATTTCCAGTCGGCGACATTAGTATATTCGGCAAAAATTTTCTCTGGTGCCGCATTAATTTGGATTGAACGATGTAGTGACATAAAGGTTGGTAAGGAATTATGTGTTTCTGCCTAACGGCTTAATTGAGCGGCAAGTGATCTCCTTCCAAATTAACACAAAATATCCTGATTTTGTCCGCTCCAATGTTTTGTTATGCCCCGATCACCTATCAATTTCTTAACTTTGCGATCGCTATGACTGTGAGTCGTTATTTTTAGGCGATCGCTATTGCGTCCAAAAATAAACGGGGAGTCAATATTTGAGTGCCATGATAGTACTTAGTTGCTTCAGGCACTCCAAGCTGCAATAGTTTTAATACGAGTTCTTGAAGTAGCTGAGGAGCCATAACCAAAGTAAACTTGCCTTGCTGCCAAGCCTGTAAAACTAGATACGGTGAGCTTACTTAAGATTTAGATAGTAGAGCAGAAACAAATACAGATGTATCAATAACAACTTTTAACATCTTGTTTACAAATTCTGCTCGGTTGTCGCAACACTTTCAGAAATTCTGTTGCGAATAGATGCAAATTCTGCCCAGATTTCCGATGACGATCGCTTTGGCTTGGATAGCGCAGAATTTAATCCCTTTTGAATGATCGCTTCCACCTTGTTTAACTGCTCAACATCACGAGTCAATGGAGTTTCTAAAGAATACAAAAAAACAAGCACCTTCTCTAGATAAGACTCAGGAATGCGTTCAAGTTCTTGAATAATTTGTTCTTTAATAGTCATAGCTATAGGCTGTAGCACTAAATACATTCTACATCAAATTATTATTTCATCGACGATCGCTATTACTGTGAGTCGTAATTTCTAGGCGATCGCAGTAATGACTAACTACGATATCCATCGCCAATTAATGCTCTAAATCGCGTTGAGCTAAAGCTTGAATTTCATTGCGTAGGGCAGCAATTTCCACTTGCAATGCTTGAATGGATTTTGTACCAGCAAGTTCGGCTTCATCACTTTCAGCATCCTGCCCGACAAAGAATGTCGCAAATATCGCTGTCGCATATCCACATAAGGCGATCGCCTATAGAACCCATTTGGTATCTTAGGAAGACAAGAAAAAGGAGTCAAACATGGGATATAGGAGCAGCCTAAGCGATCAAGAGTGGGAGATTATCGAACCTCTGTTGCCTAGAAAAAAGAAGACCCGTCCACCAACATGGAC
>JADBWK010000046.1 GCA_020404895.1 Pseudanabaena sp. M085S1SP2A07QC
GAAGTCTTCTTTGGGTTGAAATTGAACTTCTGCTAAAAAGATTGGTTTGTCGTTGGCTTCGGGCATGAAGATGCCGTCAAACCGAAATGCTTTTTCTTTGATCTCGGCTGAGCTAAATTTGTATCCTTCTGCTTCTGCGATCGGGCGATCAATTAGCTCGAATAGTAGGGTGTGGAAGGTTTGGAATAGTTGGAAAAATAGGGTGTCCGTTCGCATGACGGTTTAGTTTAGCATGGTGGCTAACCATATTGAAGATGGGTTGTGTTGCCTTTCGTTGATAGGCTGTAAAATTTTGCGATCGGGCTTACTTAACAATTCCATAATCTTCTTTTAAAGGCTTAAGCCAAGAAAGACCAGTTTCAGCAGTGTTTAGATCGCACCAGTTCCATTGCTGTGAATGATATTGGTTAGGCGATCGCTCTGGTCGTAGGTGTTATTTGTCTGAGCGACAAGATTATTGTCACTGTATCGATATTTGTTGGTGACTTGACCAATGGCATTGTAAGCATAAATGAATTTGAACCAAAGTTTTTAGCTCTTATTAAATCACTTCTGGCACATGAGGTATATATAGATCAATATAGATGAATTTGGGAAGATTTAAATTAAAACTCCTAAAGGTAGGATAAGCCCGATCGCATAATCCTTTAGTCTATTAACAAAAGGCAATACACCGCATATTCAAAATGGTTAGCCACCATGCTAAACTAAACCGTCATGAGAACGGATACCCTATTTTTCCAACTATTCCAAACCTTCCACACCCTACTATTCGAGCTAATCGATCGCCCTATTTCAGAAGTAGAAGGATACAAATTTAGCTCAGCCGAAATCAAAGAAAAAGCATTTCGGTTTGACGGCATCTTCATGCCCGAAGCCAACGACAAACCAATCTTTTTAGCAGAAGTCCAATTTCAAACCAAAGAAGACTTTTACTCGGAATTTTTAGCTGAAATATTCCTGTACCTAAACCAATATCGCCCGATCCAAGACTGGCAAGCCATAGCCATCTTCGCCAGACACAACAGCGAACCAACACCCGACAAATTCTGCCAAGAACTAATCACCTTGGGGCGAATTAAGCGCGTATATCTAGAAGACTTGCCACAAGAAACAAACTCCCATGGAATTGAGATTGTTCAGCTAATCTTAGCATCAGAGAAGAAAGCACCAACCATAGCCAGAAAACTAGCCGAAAAGATCGAACAAGAAACAAACACCGAACTGAGGGATAACATAGTAGAATTTATAGAAGCAGTGCTAGTGTACAAATTCCCAAAACTAACCAGACAAGAGGTTGAAGCCATGTTTAGTCACAGCGATCTAAAGAAAACCCGCGTCTACCAAGACGCAATGCTAGAAGGCGTGCAAATTGGCAAGCAAGAGGGTTTGCAAATTGGCAAGCAAGAGGGTTTACAAATTGGCAAGCAAGAGGGTTTACAGAGACAGGTTGCAATGCTACTACGCCAACTAACTCGCAAATTTGGCAAAATATCCCCCAGAATAAAATCTCAGATTTCTAAATTGTCTGTCGCACAGCTAGAAGATTTAGCCGAAGCAATCTTTGACTTGCAATCATCTGCCGATTTAAGCGCTTGGATAAAAAAACATTTGGCACGTTAAATCGGATGACTGTTAACGCTCAAGGCAATAAGCAGGTGGACTATGAATGGACTAACTGAGTTTTTTTGATTTTGTGAAGGTTGTAAAGAAAGTAGGAAAGAAACCCCGCCAACAATGGTTGTTAATGCTTTTACAGCCACAGGAACAAGAAAAGCTATTGGAATATTTCCCGAAGGATCTATAAAGTTAGTCGAATTATTATACACATAGCGATAGAGATTAGAATCACCACCTTGGAAACTAATCGGATCTTCAGAGATAAACTTCCCAGTAAACGAATCCAGGTAGTGTTACACATTTGTTGAAAAAAATATCAAGCATAGGCTATAGCAAATTTCTGGTATGGGTTTGCTGCTTTTATCAATTACCTAGTCCAACAAATGTGACGCACTACCATCAAATCCATAGACAACAGTCTACTCAAAAAGGCTTGCTTTTTTGCCAGCCCCTATGCGATGGTATATAAAGTAAACCACGGTATTTACATGATAATACAGTATTTAAGATTGAGATCTAATACTGCCTATCTCTGAGACCTTTAGCCAAATAATCTAAGCAGTATGAACCGAACCTACAATAAAAGAAAATCTCCAAAACTAAAGCCCTTGATGCTCATTGTCTCGATAGTACTTTCTATTGTGGCGATCGCCTTCTTTCGCAATTCCCCCATCCTTGCCCAAAGTTCCCCAACCAAGATTTCCTTCGTTCCCCCAAGTTGGGTAACTGCTAATGCTAATGATCCCGACTTGCGGATTTTAGATGTGCGGTGGAATCCCCTTGACTATTTCAAAGAACATCTTCCTAAAGCCGTCAACTTTGCCGATAACCTTGTGCGCGTTCCCAAAGATGGATTACCAGTACAGTTATTGGATTCCAATAAACTTGGTGATTTACTTGCTAAAGCAGGCGTGACTGATAAAAGCAAAGTCTTGGTTTACTCCGAAGGTAATAATATCCTCGGTTCTAGCCAAATTGCCTATGCCCTAGAGCGGATTGGTTTTAAAGGTAATGCCTATATTCTGGATGGTGGTTTTGTTGGCTACAAAGATGCTAAAGAACCTGTCACCAAAGAGTTTCCTAAATATAAAACAGGCAAACTCAGCGTCAATGATCAAAAGAATATCCGCGTCACCCTTGCTCAAGTAAAAGACTTGCTTGATAAGAAAGACGTAAGATTTATCGATCCTCGTCCCGCTAATGCCTTTGCTGGTGAAGTTGATCTCTTTGTTCGCAATGGTCACATCCCTGGAGCGAGAAATATCCCTTGGCCGACCTTCACCGATCCTCAAAATCCTCACAAGCTTAAGCCTTTAGCCGAAATCCAAAAGATTCTTGATGAGAAAAAGATCGATAAGTCCAAGGATATTATTGTCACTTGCACCACAGGACGCGAAGCATCTTTGCAGTATGTGGTTTTAAAGCATCTGCTGGGCTATCCCAAGGTCAGAATATATGAAGGCTCTTGGACAGAATATAGTCAGTCCGATTTGCCTGTAGAAACTGGTGCAGAGCGCCCTCTCAGCTAATGCTAATGTGACGCATTCGGCAAATCCTACAAAAAAGAGAATGTACAAAGTACATTCTCTTTTTTGTTTTTGTGATATATAGCAACGTAAGAGATAGATAGGACAATTCAAAACCCAAAAGATGGCAGAGCTTCGCTCTGCTATCTTTTGGGTTTTATGTCCTAAGCAAAGCTTACATTGCTATAGCAAACCAAATAAAAACCCAAGAAGCGAGTGGCGGCGCTCCGCGCCGCCACTCGCTTCTTGGGTTTTGTCCTAAGCAAAACTTATTTTGCTATAAAATTACACGGATAGTATAAAATACGGTAATTACATGACTATACCGTAGATTTATGACAAATCAGCCAGTCACCAAAACTATAGAAATTCCTGAAAACGTATATATAAATAACTCAGAGAGCGCAACTCTTACGTTAGATTGTTCTCCACAAATTACTGAAAACGCTACTAAAAGTCAATCAAACAACGGTGGTAAAACGGGGATTCTCCAAAAAATTAAGGGGGGGACTTTGTTGGTAGTGGGTTATCTGCTGTCACCACTTTGCTGGTGGAATGACTTGATCATTAATTTGCCGATCGCCTATGGATTTGGCTATGTAATTTCACTTTGGCGATCGGAATGGTTCTTTGGTGCAGCGATCGCAGGTTATTGGCTATCAAATCTGGTTGGTATAGTTCTGATGCAGATGGGGACAAAGGATATTTTGCAAACTACGGCAAAAAAGCGGAGTTTCAAACATGAGATTTTTTCTGGGGTGCTGACTTCGACTGCATACACAGCAGTTATTGTGGCACTAGTTTATTTTCATGTTCTCGACCTCAGCGCAATTTTACCGATTGAGGTGCAGCTATGAATTATCTTTTGCTGACGGGTTTTAGTTTTATCGTTGGTACAGTCGTGGGGTTAACGGGGATTGGTGGCGCTTCTCTGATTACACCAATGTTGATTTTTGTGTTTAATGTCCCTGCGGCGATCGCTGTCGGTTCGGATATTGTGGCGGCGACGATGATGAAGGCTGTTGCAAGCGTAAGTCATTGGCGGCAAGAAACCGTAGATTTATCAGTAGTGAAATGGCTGGCTACAGGAAGTGTTCCAGGCGCTTTATTAGGAGTATTTATTTTGCATTTACTCCAATCCTATGGATGGAGTTTAGATAGTTTCCTGTTACCTTCCATCGGCACGATGATTCTATTTGTCACCGTTGCAGGGTTAGCCCAGTTACTGCTTGCCAACTTTGCGCCAGATCTATCATTGCCAAGTTTGCCTACCTTTGATTTGGAAACTGTGAATGGCAAAGTCAAAACTGTAGTGGTCGGTTTTGTATTGGGCTGTATGGTGGGCTTAACCAGTGTTTCGTCAGGCTCTTTGTTTGCTCTAGTGTTAATGACCTTCTTTAAACTGGATGCAAGAAAGCTGGTGGGAACTGATATTACTCAAGCCGCAATTTTGTTAGGCTTTACATCCCTCGGACACCTTAGCCTTGGTACTGTCGATTGGCACATCGTGATTCCAATTTGGATTGGTTCTGTTCCGGGGGTATTGCTTGGCTCAAAACTGTGCCAACACGCTCCTCAAAGAGCTTTACGCTATCTCATCTTTGTGATCTTAATTACGGTTAGCTGGAAATTAATCCATTCTGCTTAACAAGTTTTTTGTTTCTGTACTATTGCGATTTTCAGTTGAGCATGGCACAAAAAAGTAGGGGCAATTCATGAATTGCCCCTACTTTCTATACAGCATTCATTTGAAAACCTCAATAGATAGAACTTTCAAAAAAAATTAATTGATCACATCTTTTATGTCTAAGTATCTACCACTATCTATATCTGAGTTAAAAAAAGCAACCTTAAAAAATTTTTTGGTGATTCTCTCTTTGCTCACTACCTTTGGTCTATTAGCGATCGCTGTAGCCACTTTGCCATTAATCACTGACTGGGACAGCATAATCCTCAAAAAAGTCCATAATTTGCAAAGCATAGAACTAGATCAAATTGCGATCGCCTTGACCCAAACTGCAAGAGGTATAGCCATTACTGCCATTACTTCTTTACTGAGTATTGGTTTAGTCTGGTGGAAACAATGGCGATCGCTAGGCTATGTCTGGCTAGTGATCATCGGCAGTGGCTTAATTAACTTTCTTGCAAAGCTTCTCTTTCATCGTCATCGTCCTGATTTGTGGGTTTCTCCATAGCCACAATCTGACTTCTCTTTCCCCAGTGGTCACGCAATGCTGAGTATGAGTCTAGTGATGGCGATCGCGATGCTGATTCCTCAGAAACATTGGCGATTAATTTGGTTATTTACAGGTGGATTTTGGTTGATGGCGATCGCTTGGACAAGGCTATATTTGGGTGTACATTAATTATCCAAGTGACATTTTAGGCGGATGGGCATTGGCGATCTTTTTGGCGATGGCGATTAGTTGGTCAAGCAGCATAAATGCTAAGCTGTAAATAATCTCATCAAGTTTGATTGCCTAAGTCACAATCCTATGTTTACAGAAGTTCAAATCGAGAACTATAAATCTATCCAAAACCTCAAAATAAATTTGGGTCGGGTTAATGTGTTCATTGGTGAGAATGGTTGTGGGAAGAGCAATATTTTAGAAGCGATCGCTTTAGCTGGTGCGGCGGCAGGTAATAAGTTAGATAACGAGTTTTTAGCTCCTAGAGGGATTAGAGTTACGGAGCCAGAATTTATGCGATCGGCATTTGATAAGGAGAATATCACTAAAGAGATTAAAATAAACCTACAAAAAGGCGATAAATTTGGATTAAGCTTTGCAATACAAAATAGGAATAAAGATTATTCTCCTTGGGAATATATTTTGCGTGAAGTACCTGATCTTAATAAAGTTCAGGAAGATATTGATATCGTCAATCTAATTCCTGATAAAATTTCTCCTGATGAAATTTCATTTCGGGTAAATCAAATATTTAATATGTTATCTGCTCGGACAAAAGAAAGAATGAAATTCATAAAAGATTTTGTTATTTTCCTTCCTGAAAATTCCGCTTTACGTACTTTTAAAGAAGAAGGGCAAGTTCAACCATTGGGTACAAAGGGAGAAGGATTACTGAAGCTGTTAAGAGTTTTAAGTAATACTCCAGAAAGAATCAATGAGATTAAACAAAGACTTGAATTTATTGATTGGTTTGATGATTTCAAAATACATCAAGATTCAGATATAGAAAGAAATATTCAAATTAAAGATCGTTACTTAGATAAAGAGTTACCTTACTTTAATCAAAGAAGCTCTAATGAAGGCTTTCTGTTTTTGATGTTTTACTTTGCTCTATTTGTGAGTGATGATACACCAAATTTTTTTGCAATTGACAACATTGAAAATGCATTAAATCCTAAGTTATGCACAAAACTAATCCAAGAATTAGTACAACTAGCTAAGAAATACGATAAGCAAGTTATATTCACAACTCATAATCCTGCGATCTTAGATGGATTAGATTTACATGACGATGAGCAAAGGCTTTTTGTTATTTATCGCAACATTGATGGACATACAAAAGCTAAACGAGTTTATGCACATGAACCATTAGATGACGATGATCCTGTACCGTTATCAGAAGCTTTTATGAATGGCTACATTGGAGGACTTCCTAATAACTTTTAATATGAATAATCCGAAGAATACATTTGCAGGAATTGCAGAAGGAATAACCGATCAGAAAGTAATCAATAATATCTTAGTAGGATATTTTAATGATCGTGATATTAATGTTAACTGGCTTCAGCCAGCAAGAATTGGTAAAAGTGGAGGTCATGGAAATGTTACCAACTATTGCCGCTCACAAAAATTTAAAGCAGTATTCGATCGTAATGAATATGTCATTATTCATATAGATGCTGATATTTCTCCTGAGTTGGGTGTGCCTCACCAAGATGAAAATGATCAACTGATTTCACCCGATCGGTTAATTGAAAGAGTTATAAATAAGTTGCGAGAAAAATTTATTGGTGAAGATATTTATAGTCAATATGCTGACAAGATTATCTTTGCTATCGCGGTTCACACAATAGAATGCTGGCTACTTCCTTTACATTGTCAAGAAGCAAGATCAGAAACTATTGACTGTCACACCATCTTGAGTAAAGTTTTTCCTGAGATTAAGCAAGGAAAGGACTATAAAGATTATCAGAAAATATCTATGGAATACGCTAATAACAGTTCACTACTAAAGCTTTATCCAGAAAATCCCAGCTTGAAAAATTTTATTGAACAACTTGCAAGTAGAAATATTCAAATATCTGAAGAATCATAATTTAACAAAAGGAAGTAATTGGTACGTTTCGCTCTCGTAGAGAATGTAAATACCTAGTGCAATTAAGACAAAAGGCACGATCGCATTACTATATTGTGTCAGGAACTTTGCGATCGCAGGATGACTACTAAGCCCCTTGGCGGCATAACACCAAACTGTAATTAGAACAAAAAAAGTAGCAAGCGTAATTGATAGGCTAACTGCATTACTACTCGCAAATAGAGGAATATAAATGCCAATATTATCGCCACCATTGGCAAAGGTCACAGCCGCCACATGATAAGTCTGTGGGGCGATCAGAGATGTTTTGCCCTGCTCAGGAATCGCACAATTCTGTACAGTTACTTCTTCTTGTTTTTGGAATAAATGCTTGATCCCGATCGCGATCGGTAATAGCCCTAAAAGTCCAATCCATTTATGATCAATAATCAGCCCACCAAAGTATCCTGGTAAACTTGCTAAGAGAATTAGTCCAAAACCTAAATACTGACCAATCAGAATATGGCGCGGACGAAATTTATCATCGACTTGAGCAAAGAAAATGGTGAGAATGAGAATATCATCGATATTTGTGGCAGTAAAAGCAGTAACTGCGATCGCCACTGTACCGATAATCCATTCCATATTTTTCCTCAAGCTAATAGTGAGTAGAAGTATAGCAAAAAGAAGGTTACACCGCTTCACGTTGCATACAGAGAATTTTGAAAGCGCTGCTCTGCCGCGCTTTCAAAATTCTCTGGGTTTTAATCTATTCACGGTAAATCAGCGTTGTTTGAGAGTGATGTAAGATGCTTTTCACTAACTTTTGACGCTCAAGCAAGATTGAATGACGCTCGAACAATTACGGATTTTTTTAGCAGTTGCTGAACATTTACATTTCACCCGTGCTGCCGAAAAGCTTTACATCACTCAACCTGCTGTCAGTGCGGCTGTGCAGAGCTTAGAAATATATTTTGGTGTGAAACTATTTCATCGCATCGGTCGCCATATTGAAATTACCGATGCAGGAATTTTGCTGCAAACAGAAGCTAAGGACATTCTCGATCGCGTGAAATTAATGGAAAGAGGATTGCGAGAGTTAAATGATTTGCAAAGGGGTGAGTTAAAACTAGGCTCTAGCCTCACCATCGGTAACTATTGGCTCCCCGCAAAAATCAGTCAATTTCAAGAACAATATCCCAATATTTCGATCAAATGTACCTTGGCAAATACTGAAGAAATTTGTGATGGAACTGCCGCAGGGTTGTTTGATTTGGGACTGATCGAAGCCGATGTCAAGCCCTCTCTACAAAAGGTGCTTAAATCTGAAGAGATTGGCAGCGATCGCTTGGTGATTGTAGTTGGTAAGTTACATCCTTGGTATGAGCAACCTGAAATCACCCTCGCACAACTGTACGAAACCGCTTGGGTGATGCGAGAATCGGGTTCAGGAACGCAACAGGTTTTTGAACAAGCATTATTAGATTGGGGCGTTGAGTTATCAAAACTGGAAATTATGTTGGTGTTAAGTAGCGGAGAAATGGTAAAAGCTGCCCTAGAGAGCAGTGTCCGAGCCGCCGCTATTTCCGAATTAATGGTGCAGAAAGAATTTCAGTTGGATATATTACGTAAAGTTACCGTTATTAAACCTGCTATTGATGGTGAGCCAGAAACTGAACTCAAAAGCGATCGCCTTCAGCAATTAGAAATTAAGCGTCCGTTTTTAAAACTAACCCACAATCAACGTTTTCAAACCAAAATTGCGCGGGTGTTTGGCGAAATTTTATGCCGAAATGTCTCCTAGATAACTTGAGCCTTGTAATCTGCTGTCTATGTCATTCCATTACTCAGGAATAATATAATTCAGTTGCTCTAAGGGAGCCGCAAATACATAGAAGATGACTCCTGCACCGATGAGTGTAATCGCCAAACTAAATAAAACTACCCAGCGATCGGGTGGATCAAATGTGTCGGCATCAATGTCATTCCGCACTGCGAAGTAATGATAGGTCGATAGCCACACAGTCAACATCCCAATCACAGCAAAAGCTAAGCCCAACTTCCATCCATTACCAACTGATGGCATCATTGGCGGTTTTAAAATTCGTAACCGCACCACAATTACACCTACGCCTAGAAGAGCGATCGCCATTCGCATCCATGACAAATAGGTTCTTTCGTTGGCTAAATGGTCACGAACGCGGTTAGGATTTTGCTTACCTAGAAGCACTTGTTCTTCAGTCGGTTGTTTCGGTTTGAACAGTGAGATCATTATGTAGCTGCTGAATCTTTGACTTGATATTATATAGGAACAGCAAGAAATAATCTCCTATATTCCAATGTCTGAGATCCAGATATACATTAGATTTTCAAGGTTTAATTACCGTTTAGAAACCGTCATTTAATCAAAAAGAGACAACGCTAAGGGTTGTCTCTTTTTGATTAAACCAACTTTTGATGACGCGGCTTTGACGCGCCATCAAAACTCTTAAATCGCCTAATCCAAAGAAGCTTGGGGAATCTGCAAGGTTGCCAAGACTTCAGGGCTTTCAGGAATATTCCAATTTGCTTCACCCGCTTTGAAGACTTTAGCAACGGGAATATTTAATTCTACTGCTCCAGTCTCAGGATTAGTTTTAGCAACTAACTGAGTACCTGTAACAATCTTAGCGGCTACAGGTACGCCATCATTATTTAAACCGTTGCTAAAATATATACCTTGACAGTTCCAATCTTCATTGGTGGTTTTGCCAGCAGGAAGCGTGTAAAGAGCATTGTCAAAGGTGGAAGTATCGAGCTTTGACTTTTTACCATAAACAATTAGAGGACTCGTCGTTAAATTACGGCATTCGGCAAAGGATTCACCCGTTTCAATAATGTATTTCTCAAATTGAAGCTTGGCAATTTCAAGCGGATCAGTGGCGGCGGCGAGTTCTTCATTCACCGCAATATAGTCAGGATTGCTAGTAACGGGCGGCTTATTTGCCCAAGCTGGCTGAGCGATCGCTAAACTACATACCAACATCAAAGCGATTACGAGATTCCTTAAAAGTTTCATTGATTTTCTCCTAGAAATACATAACGTCAAAAGTCTTCCACCGTAGAGGCAATTCATGAATTGCTTCTACTACAATTATCAAATCGTCTAATCTAATTGCGCTTCCTTAGCTCTCAATCCATTCCCCAAAGTATTACTAGCATTAAGTTCTGCAATATTCCGTCCCAGATTGAGAACTACCAAACCACCAATAACTAAGCTCAATACCGCTAGTCCTCTATTCTCTAGCGTATGGCTGTCAATCATGATCAAAACCCCTAAACCAATTAGTACAAAGGGGACAAGGTAATTGCCATAACGACTTAATGAATCAGCGATCGCAGGTACTTGAATCAATCGGTAGGCGGCGTAACACCAAACTCCAACCATAGAGAAGAACACACCCAAAATCACTAATAAACTTTCCCATGAAGCACTTGCAAACATAGGAACATAAATCCCCACATTGTCACCACCATTGGCAAAGGTCACAGCCGCTACGCTATAGACCTGCGGTGAGAGCAAATTAGATAACCAAGAATCATTATTCTCAACTACCTCCTCTTCTTGCTTAGAGTCGTCCGTATCAGGGATAAATAACCGATGTAACCCAATAGAAATTGGCAAGATACCTAACATTCCAATCCAATCACGGGGCATTAACAGACCACCAAAATATCCCGATAGACTGGCTAATACCAACGCTCCGAAACCGAGATATTGACCAATGACAATATGTTTCTTTTGGAAGGCAGTATTCACTTGGGAAAAGAATAGCAACAAAATCAAAACATCATCTAAATTGGTGGCAGTAAAAGCCGTAATTGCAGTAGGAATTGCGGTAAATAGATCATTCATGAGTTTTTTCTTTAGCTAACCATATTGGTTATTAATTAACGGAATTCTTGCGTAATAACTGTAGAATTTTCTCCGTGAAAATATTTGATTTGTGGATGACCTAAATATAGCGATCGCAATCAATAAAATCAAATATTGTTGCTTGTTGAAACGATAGATTTAAGTAATCAAATAGCCCTAAGCATGATTTCCAAGGGAGTACAACCTGTGCTCTTTTTTAATAATTTGCTATTCATAACCTGCTGTTATCGTTTTAACAACAAACAATATTTGTTTCTATCGAAAGTAGCCAATACTATGAATTTAACAAAGTAAATCAGTTGTAAGTAGAAAGATGAGTTTAGAAAGCGCGATCGCCACAGGGGCAGCAGTAGCATTAGCAACTACTTTTGATGACAATATATACCTCACTTCTTTTTTTGGTAGAGTCAGCCGAACTTTTCGCCCTCGCCATGTAGTAGTTGGGGAATTCCTTGGATTGACAATCTTGATCAGTATTAGTCTGGTTGGTTATTTTGTGGGAATGGTTGTTTCCGATATGTGGGTTGGGCTACTTGGTGTTCTGCCAATCATGATTGGAATTCATCAATTAATGGGTAAAGAAGATGATGAGAATAGTGATGTAATTGAAGAAGTAGAAAAAGTACATATAGAGGTTGGTAGACCTCGAATTAAGCAATCTTTATGGTCTACAATCCGCGATCCCAAAACCCATCGAGTTACTGCTGTCCATGTCTCTAATGGCGGAAACAATGTCGCCGTCTATATCCCATTATTTGCCAGTAGCAGTTTGCCTAGTCTTGCTGTAATTTTGACAATGTGTTACATGACTATCGGCTTCTGGTGTTTCTGTTCTTACAATCTCACCCGTTTTCCTGGTATTTCAGTTCTCATCGCTCGCTACGGTCGTAAAATTGCGCCTTTCGTGTTGATTTATCTAGGGTTCTCTATTATTATTAAATCCCAATCTTACCGATTAGTGCTATCTGTGTAACTGATAACTAATGTTACTTTATTGCGACTTAGATATAAAACATTACCTCTGCCGCTTGTTTTTTCTCCTCTTGCCATTCTGAATAACAGATGTATTGTAATGCGTTACTCATAGCAGTCAATATAACTTACTGGATTAATCGTAATTATAATGGATCTCACCTCACCACCCAAAACCCGATCGCCTAAATCTCAACATCAAACAGCGCTCACTGAAATTATAGATGTTTAATTTTGATACTAAATACTAAGTCAGTAAGTCAGTTATAATATTAGCGATAATTTTGCTAAAGAGGGTCAAATGTATGACTAGCCGTGAGCAGCTTATCCAAGAACTTATTGAGGTTCCAGATGAGTTAGTCTAAGTAGTTTTAGACTTTTTGCATCGGGTTAAGACAACCCGTATTCATCATCCTTTAGCAAAATTTGCGGGTATTTTGAGTGATACCGAAGCTGCTGATTTGCAGAACGTAATTAGATCTGATTGCCTTCAGGTGGATATAAATGAGTGGTGAAATTGCGCTAGATACTTCTCTTGCAGTTCGTTTTCTCAATGGCGATCCTGAAGTTGTTTCAAGGGTTTTGGCGTTGCCAGAAATATTTTTGTCGGCGATTGTGGCGGGGGAGTTATTGTTTGGCGCTGAGAACTCTACACTCGCATTAAAAAATTTACCTCGCTATTTGGAGTTTATAGAGGCTTGTGTGGTTGTTCCGATTGAGAGAAAAACGGCGGTTGTTTATGCACAAACCCGTTTGGCTTTGAAGCGAAAGGGGCGACCAATTCCGAACCGAAAAGATAAGTGGCGGCGCTTCGCGCCGCCACTTATCTTTTGGATTAAGCAAAATAAGTCAAGAGAATAGATCTTTGAGAAAGAGAGATATCTCCGCCCGATCGCTGACATTGAAGAAATCAAGTGGAACTACTCCATCTAAGTGCCGACTAACTACACTAAAACCCAATCTCGCCCTGCGATAGTTAATCACTAAAGGACTATTGGCTGGCAAAGGTAAACGAAACCAAGCATCAAAATTAGGAGATTGCGCCATGCGATCGCTCATCGCTTTGACGGTAGCAACTGAACGAGCGTCAGGCAAACTGCTCGTAGCAAATACATAGGCGCGTTCCAGTAGCTTGTCTCGCAAGTTAGGATTTAACCAAGCCGAAATCACCATTTCTAGAGGGGTTTGAGGATTTTGCTTGACCGATTGCAAAGCCTCAGTATCATTGGCGATCGCATTAGCTAGTAAAACTGCCGTGGAATAGCCTGTTTGTTTAAGTTCTGCAACTGCATTTGGATTGCCATTCCACCATCTCAGAGCCGCAAGATTTAGGGCTTTACTGGGGTAATTACGATAGTTGTTTTCCAGATTAGCTAATACTTGTGGGTAAAGGTTCTGGAAAGAGGGAGCACTCCAAATTGGGCTAGTAATAAAAATAGGATCGTTAATAACTTCGGTGCTCATAGCAGCAATTCCTTCGGCATTTTTTCCTTGCCTTAATAAACTGAGCCCTAAACCGAAGGAAAGCGATCGCTTATTCGGTACTAGCTCTAACCCACGTCGAAAATAAACTTCTGCGGCTTGAGCAGATTTTTCAGTAGAATCTTGCCGCAGACTCAGCCAAGCGGCGGCATTATATCCCGCTTCATTATTAGGATTAGTCGCGATCGCAGTTTTAATCCATGTCAAACCCTCTTGTTGCCATGCCTTGGACTGTGGCAAATTCGGATAGTTAACCGCAAGATCTGCTAAATTCCAACCCAATTGATAGGGATAGTAAGGCTCCCAAGGTGCAAATTGATGGGCAAATTTGAGCCGATCTTGGAATGTATCAATCGCCTCGATCGCTTCAGGTATAGCTTCCTGTGTTCCTGTCGCCAAATCTTCTCTTGCTCTTGATAAATAGATAAAGCCCACATTTGAGGCTTGCCAAGCCATATTTACAGGAACGAGCCATGCGATCGCAGCTACCAAATAGACAGTGGCAATAGTTGCTAACCAGAGGCGCGGTTGCCTTTGATAACCAAGGCTGATCAATTCCCCCGTATGCCTTTGCCCTAAATAAGCCAGACAAGCAAATACAATTACTAAGCTGCCACTAATCGCAGGAACATCAAGCTGATAGTCCGTGATCGCTAACATGCCATAACCTATCAAACTGCCAAATAATCCATAGGTGATCGCCTGTTCTTCTGGATTAGCTTGCCAAGTGAGAGATTTATGTAATTTGATAAATAGGGCAATGATCCCCACTAATAAAAACACAAAGGTAATTACTGCACCAATCCCCAGTTCTGCCCATAGATGCACAGGCGTACTGTGTAACTGAAACAGAAGCTCAGCTTCGCGTCCCGCCCATTGCGGACGATATTGCTGATAGAGCATAATCGCTGAGCCTGCGCCTGCCCCAAACAACCAATGATCTAAGCCAATTCTCCAGCCCACATCCGCCGCGATCACTCTAAATAGCAATTCACCTGATCCTTGAGTGAGATTTGCAGAACTAGTAATTAATCCTGATATGAACGATCGCAAGCGATTATTGGTAGAAATTAAAAATGCTAGTAGGGCGATCGCGCCACCGCTACCGAAAGCAACTAACCAACGATTACCTTTGCTCCGTAATAAAGCCAACATAATTCCATACAAAACTATTGCCCCCAGTCCCAAAAATCCTCCTCGCGAACTGGTCGTATACAAATCAATTAAGCCTAACCCAATCGCTATTAGCCATAGCGATCGCCACATTCCCTTTTGAGCGATCGCCAAACTTGCAAAAATAGGTAAAACCAACATTAGAAATCCCGCCACATAATTCTGATGTCCCATTGGAGCCCAATTACGGGATTGCAAATCCGAAAAATCGTAACTAAGATTTAATCCCCATTGATTTAGCTTGGCAAAATTACTTAATTGTGGCAGCCATGTCTGAGTGATCCACAAGAATAAACTTGACATAATCACCACAAATCCTAATAAGCCTTGAAAGCGCAAAATTGGCAAAACTGCTGACAATTTCTCTCCCACCTTCGGCGGGAGAGAAATTGATTGGGATGATTCTCTATGCAAAAAATTATTGGTTACATACAACGCAACAAAATAGCCAAAAGCAGTCAGGCTATACCACATACCTTGATTTGGAAACCGTGAGAACATTGTTGATAGACACAGGGTTGCCAAACCAGCACCGATCGCCCAATCAAAGCCACTACCTAGTAAATAGAACGGTTTCTCGCGTCGCCAAAGATTTAGTAACCCCGCGATCGCAAAGCATAGTAATCCCACTTGCCATAGCAACACCCAAGGGAAAGCCACCATCTGCGTACTACTATCGGGTAGCAGAGTAAATAAAATATAGGCGGCGATGCCTAACTGGACGATTAACCGACCTGTACTCATAAAATTTGGTAGACCAATTTCGCAAAACAATCAGTGACTAATAGACTTAAATTATGTCAGTAATTCATATTAAGTAGGCACAATTAAAAACGATATGCTTATGAAATCGAATTTTAAATTTTACAGGTACAGAAAATCTTAAAATAGAGGCATTATGTAGATCGCTGATACTTTACAACTTATGAATGGGGCTTCCACATTTTTTGACCCTAGTGACAAGATAGAGATTGGATCAATTGCTACAGCAATGTTTTCCAGCAATAGTCCTGAAGAGTTATTAAAAATTTTTTTAACTAGCCTTGGCGATCTTTTAGCAGTTAGTCGAGTCGCGATTTATCAATTGACTAATCAGAATGAGGGAATTATCTTAGTAGACGCAGTTTCTCCTAATATTCAGAATATTAAAAGCCAAATATATCCGATTTCTTGTTTTGGAGTGGATTCTTTGCAAATATATCGCCGTAATCGCACTGTCGAACTATCAGATGTTACTCAAATATCCGAGCTAAAAAACTTACATCAATGTTGGCAAAAGACTCAGGTTAAAGCAATGATGTCAGCTCCGATTTTATTTAATTCCTTGGCGGAATTTGACAAAGTCTGGGGATTAGCTTTTGTCCAACAATGCGATCGCACAAGACAATGGCAACCTCAAGAAGTATATTTCTTGTATGAGTTATCTCAAGTTTTAGGTCAATGTTTACGGTCGTGGGAATTAAGTTTGCGATCGCTCACACCCTCTAAATCATTAATTGCAGATGTTAAGTTTAAGTCTTGGGATGATCAGCCTTTGGATGAATTCCATGATCAAGAAGAATTTTTTGTCAAAAGAGTAGAACTATCTAAAGAACTAGAATCCAAATCAGCTCAAACTCATCCAATGCTAGATGGGTTTGCAGTATCCAACGACTTCACTTTGTTTGATAGAGATACAAATGAGATTTTGGATAGAAGTCTTATCAAATATAGTGAAACTTCTATTAATCAAGCTACTAATATTGCTATGCAAAAACTAGAACAAAAAGTCCAATATCAATCTAGTCCTTATCCTTGTGACTTTTCACAAATAAATGCTCCACAAGAAGTCTACGGTGTTGATTTGGAATCCATAACCATCGAAGATGTGCTAGAAAGTTGTGCTCAAGGGATAACTCCAGATCAAACACAGACAAAAATTGATTATTTACAACAAAGGGTGGGTGAACTGGTAGAAAGTATGCAACAAAAGCTAGATGAAATTGCTTTACTTCAGCAACAAGTTCAAGAATTAACAGCATCTCAACAAGAATTTCGGCAAATATTGCTAGATTTACAATCAGAAAATTTAACCCGAAGTATCAGAGATACAGTTATCAAGATGTATCGATCTCTTTCATAAAAACCAGAAGAGACGGCGCAAAGCGCCGTCTCTTCTGATTAATTGCGAGTTACGACTGCCTCAATATGGGCAGTTTGAGTTTTGAGATTTGTCGCCGCATCAACCTTGCTATCGACAGAGGCGATCGCCCAGCGCAATGGTTCGCCATGCTTGGCTAACTCTTGCTCGACACTTTTAGCGATCGCTTCTTGATTTTCATTAATCTCAATTTCCGCAGTAATAAAATGGGTAGTCATTTTGGTCGATTTTCTAATTGAATTTGATGGATAGAATTTTACAACGCATTGAACCCCGTAAAAGTAAAGCCGCAACTCTATGAATAGGGTTTGTCTCTGTACCGCTATCGACATTCACTGCTAGACTAAAAAAAGAAAAATTTAACGATTAGCACACCTATTGAATCGATGCCTCAAGACACTGTTGCGACTGTTTCGACTTCTGCACCCAATATCACCACAGACGAAGCCCTAATTGTCTACGAAGACATGGTACTGGGGCGCACTTTTGAAGACAAGTGCGCTGAAATGTATTATCGCGGAAAAATGTTTGGGTTTGTGCATCTGTATAACGGTCAAGAAGCCGTTGCTAGCGGCATAATTAAGGCAATGCGCCCTGATGATTATGTTTGTAGTACCTACCGCGACCATGTTCATGCTTTGAGCGCAGGTGTTACCGCTAACGAAGTCATGGCGGAACTTTTTGGTAAAGAGACAGGATGTAGTAAGGGCCGTGGTGGCTCAATGCATATTTTCTCAGCCAAGAATAACTTTTTGGGTGGATATGCCTTTGTCGCTGAAGGAATTCCTGTCGCATCGGGGGCAGCATTTCAGTCAAAATATCGTCGCGAAGTGATGGGCGATCCTAATGCCGACCAAGTAACGGCTTGCTTCTTTGGAGATGGTGCAAGCAACAATGGTCAATTTTTTGAAACTTTGAATATGGCGGCTTTGTGGAAGTTGCCCATTATTTTTGTAATTGAAAATAATGATTGGGCGATCGGCATGAAACATCATCGCGCTACTTCTGATGTCAGGATTCACAAGAAAGCTGAAGCATTCGGAATCCCTGGATTTGAAGTGGATGGGATGGATGTCATAGCAGTGCGTGAACATGCTCAAGAGGCAATTCGTCGTGGTCGTGCGGGGGAAGGCCCTACAGTTTTAGAATGCATGACCTATCGCTTTAGAGGGCATTCTTTAGCTGACCCCGATGAGTTACGCAGCAAGGAAGACAAAGATAAATGGTTTGGTCGCGATCCGATCAAAATCTTCGCGAGCCGTCTTCTGGAGCATGGGTTGGTGGAAGAAAGTCAATTAAAAGCGATCGACAAGAAGATTCGTGATGTGGTCGAAGAATGTGTCCGCTTTGCAGAGACCTCTCCTGAACCCGATCCTAAGGATCTATTCCGCTATCAGTTTGCCGAAGATGAATAAAAAGAAGGAGTCGCTTTGCGACTCCTTCTTTTTATAGCTTGCATCGAGATATTTGAGCTTCTTCCCAATCCACATCATTTGTAATTGCATGGGAAAAATCGCAATTAACTAAGTTTGCTTTGTGAAAAGAGGCTTTAGTTAGATTTGCATACTGAAATCTTGTACCAATCATTGTTCGCGATGAATTAATTGTGAGGCGAAACAAATAAAGACTGCCAAAGATTTGTAGTGGCTCGATCGCTAAAAATGTCAAGAGCGCCGTAAAACTATTAAACCTTAATAAGCCAATAATCGCATTAAATGCACCAGCGACTAAGATTTTTGTGAATGTTGAACCAAAGAAACCAAATAAAAAGGCAACGATCAAGGATATTGTAGTCGCTATGAAAGTTCCTTTTCTACCAGTGAAGGTAAAGCTGCTAGCTGTGAAAGCGATCGCAAAACAAACAGAAAATACCACGATTGCGATGATCGCTACCCAATAGACTGTTGCACGATCAATTCTTGCTGCCCCAAAAATGAAGGTGATCGTAAAGGAGACCAGTAATATCGTGGCAATCATAGCCGTACCAGCAAACATTAGCGCCATTACAAACGCTGCCATACTGGCGATTACATTTTGACGTTGGCTTGCCCCCGTTCGTACATTCGCAAAATTAGCCGATTTAAGTTGAGAACGACAAAAGTCACATCCACGAATATCTGCGCCGCTAAAGTCAGCACCGACTAAATTTTTACCTTTAAACGAGCGATCGCGCAAATCTTGATTTGCAAAGTTGAGGCTTTGACTCATAGCGCCTGTAATAAATTCATAAAGGTTATATAGATGCAAAACATCTACATAACCTTTATGAATTTTAAGTCAATTAGCCCAAGGTTGGCTTAGAAATATGTGGCAGTCCCCAGCCTAATTTTTCACGCAAGACCTTAAAGAACTCTCCTTTTTGGAGCCGAATAAACCTTGCGGGGTATTGCGATCGCTCAACTTCAACGCGATAGTCGGGATAGACATAGCAGCCAGCATTGCCATCGACAACTAACACCAAACGATGACTATTAGCGGGGGTGACGACAGTTTTCTCAGTATTGGCAAATACTAAAGCTCGTGATGCCATCGAGTGAGCGCAAATAGGAATAAGCTGAAATACAGGAATTCCTGGCTCGATCACAGGGCCACCTGCGGAGAGGGCATAAGCCGTCGAACCTGTGGGTGTGGAAATAATCACACCATCCGCCGCAATATCTACGGGCATATGACGACCAATCTGAACTTCAAAATGACACATACTGGTCAATGGTTCACGATGAAGTACCATTTCGTTGAGTGATAAGGCTTCCCAGAGCAAGCCTTGGTTATCGTAGACACGCACCGTCATCATTGAGCGCTGCTCAACTACATAGTTGCCTTCGACGACTTGGGTGATCGCTTCTTCCCAGTCAGTCAGGTAAGTTTCAGTTAGAAAGCCCATGTGCCCTGTATTCACGTTTAGGACTGGCAAACCGAGAGGAGCAATTTGGCGACAAGCCGATAGTACAGTGCCATCGCCGCCCAAAGCTACTGTAAACATGACATCGTGATCAAACCCTAAGGGTACTAAGCTTTCGATCAAGGTGTGACATACAGGAGCATCTGGCTTGCCATAGCCCAAAATACCGCCAGTTCCCGTCGCCATAACAGTCTGGATGCCACGCTTTTCTAGCCATAACTTCATATCCAGCGCTACACGTTCAGCGACAGGTTTTGCGTCGTTATATATAATTCCGACTTTTGGCACGCTCAATGACTACCTAGACTATTCAAAAAATTTGTCAGTTTTGTAATTATATAGCAATCCAAGTTTTGCTTAGTGCATAAAACCCAAATAACAGAAAGGCGGCTCGAATCGCCGCCTTTCTGTTATTTAGTCTAGAAGCTTCGGCAGACTATCAGCTTTGGCTTCTTTGGCTTCTTTATTTTGATTCCAAAGCAACATTCCTAATACGCCATCGAGCAAACCGCCGCCGCGATCGCCACCATTGACAGCCACGTCTGGCACAACCCGTACATTGCGATCGCCAATGGTTTGCATCAGTTGCAGGGCAACATAGGAGTTACCGCCGAGAGCATCGACCCCAGCACGATAGGCATCAGCCTTAGCTTCACCAGTAACTCTGATCGCTTCTGCTTCACCACTTGCTTCTTTAACTTTGGCATTGGCTTGCAGTTCAGCAATTCGCACACCTTGTTCAGCTGTGACCACATCTCTTTGGATATCCGCAAGAGATGTTTCGCGGACGAGTTCTTGCCGTTGAGTTTGGGAAATCCGCTGGACTTCGTAGGTTTTGCGTTGTTCTTCAGCAATCTTGCGATCGGTGAGGGTTTGCATCAGGGTTTCAGGTGGTTCAATTTGACCCAATAATGTATCAACTGCCTGCACGTCATAAGATTGCATCGCTGTACGAATGAAATCTGCGGCTTCAGCTTGGCGATCGCTACGGGCAATCAAGAAATCTAGGACTGTATAAGCCTGTGCTGAATTACGGAAGTAATTACCAACAGTAGGGCGCAACACATGATCGACTAGATTTTGCATCGAGCCGACTCTTGAAATCACTCGCGGTGCATCAAGAGAACCAACATGGATGATTTGGGCTACTTCTAGGTTAAAGGCAAATCCATCGATAGAGCGCACATTTAAAGCTCTAAGTTTAGAGTCATAGCCATGTTCTTCTGTGCGATCGCTAAAGTTCAACACAATATTGGTTGTGGGAACTAGTTCCACTTTCATAATATGTGTATTTAATGGATGCTTCCCAGGATAAAGCGGCTCGATCCAGACCCCTTTATCGCCGACGTTTACCAAGTGTCCGTGGGTGAACAAAGCTCCACTGACATCATCTTGAGCACCACCGACAAAGGAGATGACCACACCGACATAGCCGATGGGAATCTCGGTCATTTTTACTTGTTCAATTTGGGCAAACCAAGGATTGATATTCCATGAGCCAGATAAAATCACCTGCTCTTGCAAGCCACGACGACCGCCGCCATTAATGAATAGCTGTGCATTTTGGAAATTATCATGTTCAGGAATAATCGCCCCTGCGATCGCCCCTGCCTCAATGGGAATTCCATCCAGAGCTGTAACGATACCAACTTTTTCAGTCGCGACAGAATAGAGTCTTAATTCTGAAGGAGACATGCCATTTGCGGCAGCAGTTGCAGAGGTGACGATCGTAAATAACGCTGTATTAATCCGATAGGTTCCAGCAGTCAGGATACCAAGCTGCCTCCCTTTTTCGCCGCCAGCTAAAAGGAATTCTCTAGCGTTCTGGAAGTTATCACAGGGTACAGTTTTACCCAAAATGCGATCGGGTGGAATTGACCTACCATCGTTAGCAATAATCAGCCCAATTTCACCCTGAGGAACCACGATTACAGATTCCTTGCGAATGCCAAATTGCCAAGGGTAAAAGCCAAAGTGCCATCCTGGGGCGAGGGTGTCCGCTTGATAGCCAGCTTCGCCATTGAGGGCAACTAGTTGTCCAGGTGGTAAGTCGCCTTTCAGTGAGAATTTCTTGACGACAATGCCAACTTCCCTCTCTCCGACAACGATCAGTCCTAAAATCCAACCCATCTGTGGCAAAAAGATAAATACGATCACTACGCCGCCAATCACCCATACCCACAATGGAAAGTTGAAATTGCCAGCTTGCATCATTTGTACAGGTTGCGATCGCGTTTGAGTTTGATCTTGCTGAGTTACTTTCTGCGAAATTTGCTGGGCGAGCGCCGATCCATTACCCGTGACAATAGGCAATGTGACAGCACCAAGCATCGCGATCGCTGCACCTGAAACAAGCGATCGCTGCCAAAATTTCTTGCTAAAGTTTTGACCAATATCCTGAATATTAATTAATTTCTTCACAGGTAAAACCACTCTTTCAGAACTGCTGCTAATCTAGCGCAGTTGTCAGGGATTCCTCAAAATCCACCAAGAAAATTAACAAGCACAACGATATTGACCAAGAACAGTTCGTCTAAGGGGCTTTCCATATCAGCCAAGCATTGCGATCTCATAATCGAAGTATATAGCGATCGCAATATCGCAATCTTTAAGGAGACAGAAGATTAAGACGATTGTCTAGAACTCATGACTCACTGTAAGAGAGATCGCTTTTAAGGGATTGATTTTTGATGCGATCGCAATTAAAGCCCAAGTGTAAAATAATCTCTCTAGGTTAGTCTGGCATCAGTCCTAAAGATTTGTGCATTTATGGCTCAACTTGTATAGTTTCGTATAAGTAGTTCAGATTTATATAGCTGAATAACGTATGATTGTTATTAGTGATTAGCATTAGCTCCCCAAGTAATTAGCTTTTGTAGGAGATAGAGATGACAATGAAACGGAATATGTACTGGGGAAGAAAGTATTCCAGCAGCACATCCAGATCCTAAGATACTCTAATAGGGTATGTAACATTTCATTAGTGCACTTAAGACTATTTAAACCCAAGTTGCTACCTATAGTAACAAGAAAAAAAAGCTGCTACAAAGGACAAGAGCCGAGTAGCAGCAAGAAAAATGAATGATGAAATTGTAGCGATTTATTGCCTATGTGACGACATTCTCCGAGCGATGAATCATCA
>JADBWK010000047.1 GCA_020404895.1 Pseudanabaena sp. M085S1SP2A07QC
GACAAAAAAACTAAGGTTGGGGTTAAGGCAAAACGACTTAAGGATGGCGGGAACAATAACTATCTTAAGACTATCCTTAGTGCTTTAAATATAGTCATTGCTTAGCTTTCGCTAATTGTTGCGAAATGTTTGCTGGGTTGTTAAGAAACGTGTGCGGTTGCCCTATCCAGACCATTCAAATTTAGGTTGGATTAACATTCTTCCTGTACTGTTAATATATCCATATTTATTCCCTACTTTGACTCTTGCAACTCCATCAGAAAATTTACCAGCGCTATCATATCTCGGCTGTATTTCCACATTCCCAAGACTATTGATATATCCCCATTTCTCACCTATTTTCACTGATGCTAGGTTTTCAGAAAAATTGTGAGCATAATTAAACTGAGGAACAATTATTACATTGTCTTCTGCGTCTTGGTATCCCCAGAGTTCATCTATCCGAAAAGGTATTAACATAATATTCATATTGTCAATTTGTGTAAACTATAAATTAATCGAAATCAATACTTGGGATAGACTTTGCTTGCCAACTAAATTATCAATTAGATCTTTATTTTAATTTACTATAGCAAGAAATCTATAGACTTTAGTTGATAAAAAATACAAATTGCTACTTCCCAAAGTATTGATATGTTTTTCAATCCGAGATTCTATTTTAACCTCTCAATTAACCGATCGCCTACTCTTAGAGCATTAGCAATAATCGTCAAAGCAGGACTCACCGCAGCATTAGATGGAAAGAAACTGCCATCGACAATATAGAGATTATCGAGATCGTGGGTGCGACAATCGCGATTTAAAACGGAAGTTAAAGGATCATCACCAAAGCGACAGGTTCCGCATTGATTGGCGACCACTTGCAACGGCGACTCAGAGCGGGGATGCAGGAAACCAGTACGGAAACCATCTAGAGACTTTTCGATATTTTTTAAGACATCAGTCCAGCGATAAATTAAGCGATCGTGGGCTTCCATATTGTTGGGATTGTAATCGATATGGATTTTATTATTTTCAAGGCGTACTCGATTATTCGGGTCTGGTAAATCCTCCGTTTGCGCCCACCAGCCGATGGAATGGGTAGCTAACTGCTTCAGTCCAAAGTTGGGCATGAGCTTGGCAACAATGGAAAATACGGGGGGAGATTCCGCAAAAATGATGTCGGTGAGTAGTCCGCCAGAGTTCTGAATATGTCCCATTGGATAGGGGAAATCCGCATCACCCCAATAGAAATCATTCACATAAATCGACTTTTGGAAGGAACCATTATTGGGTTTAGTGCTGAGTTGGACTACCGATGACAACAGGCTTTTCATCAGATTTCGTCCCACTTGATCGGAGCTATTGGCAAGCCCTTTAGGATGAGAATCATTTGCCGATCGCAACAGCAACGCCGCCGAATTGATTGCGCCACAGGCAAGCACAACGATATCGGCTAAAAAGAGATAGGACTGTCCGCCCACTTCCGCTTCTACTCCCTTCACCGATCGCCCCGATGGATTGGTATGTAAACTGATCACTTTGGCTTGGGTTTTCAAGGTGACATTTGCCGACTTTAAGGCAGGAACGAGGCAGCTTTCTTCAGAATCACTAGTGGGGTCATCCTCTTGACGGGTCAAGCCGAGGGGAATTGTCGATGGATGCAAACCTTGATTAGCGATCGCCTCATAGATCTTCTGGATTTCAGGCTCATGACTCACCGCAGCATAGGGATATTCAGCGCTGTGATTTGGTTCGGTGCTATCAGTTTGTGTCTCGCCATGCACCTTATAGAGATTTTCGGCTTCGGTGTAATAAGGCTCAAATTCGTCATACTTTACGCACCATTCAGGGGAAATTCCTGCTTGATGGGTGACTTCTTCAAAGTCCTTCTCACGCCGCCGTAAGAGAGCCGCACCATAGATTTTGGTATTCCCACCGATCGCATAATTAGTCTGTGGTGAAAATGGCTCCCCTGTGTGGTCATACCATTGTTCAGGGGCATGGTAGCGATCGCGTTGAAAGATATCAATATTGCTGCGATTCTGTTCTTCGAGGGGCATAAAATCACCGCGTTCGAGAATCAGAATTTTCTTGCCTGTGGAAGCGAGTTTATAGGCAAGGGTTCCGCCACCTGCACCAGTTCCCACAATAATCACATCGTAATAATGGTCATCAATAATCATTGGTCTTCCTCACTGCCACACATAAATCAACGTAAACAACGCAATCCAAATCACATCGACAAAATGCCAGAATAGCGAAGTTGCCTCAATGCCATATAAGCCCTTGTCGTATTCTTTGGGAAGGAACGATCGCACCAGCATAATTAACTGCAACAGCACGCCCGTTAAAACGTGCAGACCATGAAAGCCTGTCAGCAAATAGAAACTACCGCCAAACACGCCATCACCAAAGCCAAAGGCTAAGCCACTCCATTCCACGGCTTGACCGTAAAGGAAGTAACTACCCATTGCGATCGTAAGTAACCAAAAGGCGCGGAATCCCCAAAGATTATTTTTATGGAGAAACTTTTCGGCGAGATAGATGGTGAGACTACTGGAAACTAGAACTACGGTATTAATTGCAGGGTCTTTAATTTCTAAGCCTGTCACGCCTACGGGAAGCCAATTGAGGGCGGTAGTTTTATAGACAATATAGGCAACGAAAAAGCTAAGGAAGATGACGCTTTCCGAAAGTAGAAAGACTACAAAGCCAAACATTCGATTGTCAGGATGATCGTGATGTGTGGCTGCTTGGGTGACTTCTAAAATTGGATTAGAACTATCTATAGAAGTATCAGTTGGTTGCATGGACTCTCTCCAAGTTATCAGGATTAGAAACTAAGGGTTCATCTTTGCCATAGCCATAGGGTTCGGAAATTACAATCGGTAACTCTTCAAAGTTCTCATGGGATGGTGGCGAAGAAACTAGCCATTCCAGACCGATCGCCCGCCAAGGATTCTTGGGAGCTTTTTCACCCTGTACCCAAGAACTAACCATATTTAGAATGAAAGGAATTGTCGATACGCCCAACAGGAATCCGCCAAGACTAGCGATCACATTCCAAAAAGCAAACTCTGGATCGTAGGAGGCAACGCGGCGGGGCATTCCCTGCAAACCGAGGGGATGCATCGGAAAGAAACAGGCATTCGTACCGATAAAGGTGAGGATAAAATGCAGTTTCCCTAAACCTTCGGAATACATCTTACCTGTCATTTTTGGGAACCAGTGATACAGCCCTGCGTAGATTCCCATGACCACTGCACCGTAAATTACATAGTGGAAATGTCCCACCACGAAGTAAGTATTATTCACATGAATATCGACAGGAACAGAAGCAAGCATGATGCCTGTGATTCCGGCGAAGACGAACATCACTAACGCTCCTAATCCGAACAGCATCGCTGTATTCAGCTTGATTTTACCGCCCCAGATCGTCGCCACCCATGCGAAAACCTTGATCCCCGTCGGTACAGAAATCAACATCGTCGTCGCCATAAAGAGCATCCGCATCCAACTAGGTGTGCCACTGGCAAACATATGATGCACCCAAACCACCGCGCTCAATCCCGTAATAATCAACGAAGACACCGCCACGACTTTGTAACCAAAGAGTGGCTTACTGGCATAGACAGGGAAGATCTCCGAGAAAATTCCAAATACGGGCAGGATAATTACATAGACCGCAGGATGGGAATAGAACCAGAAAAAATGTTGAAAGAGAACGGGGTCTCCACCTTTAGCGGGATCAAAAAAGCTAGTTCCAAAGGTTAAGTCAGACAAGAGCATTACTGCGCCTGCGGTGAGGGCAGGCAATCCGAATAACTGAATGATCTGTGCGGCAAGGACTGTCCAGACAAACACAGGCATTTTAAACCAAGTCATCCCTGTAGTTCGCATTCGGAAAATCGTAGTCACGAAGTTAATCGCGCCCATGATTGAAGCTACGCCCGAAATGGCAACGGCAAGCAACCAAAGGAACTGACCATTAATGAGATTTCCTGTGGGATTTTGCAAACTCACAGGTGGATATGCCCACCAGCCCGATTGCGAAGATCCTCCAGGGATGAAAAAGCTTGCCATGAGGATAATCCCAAATACAGGAACCATCCAAAAGGCAACGGCATTTAAACGTGGAAAAGCCATATCGCGAGCACCGATCATCAATGGCACTAGGTAATTAGATATTCCTAGAAGTACGGGAAATGTCCAAAGGAACAGCATGATCGTGCCGTGCATCGTGAACATGGAGTTATACACAGCGCGATCAACAAGATCCGATTCAGGGGTAATCAGTTCGCCCCTTATCACCATCGCCAGAACGCCACCAATGAGAAAAAAGATAAAAGAAGTAACGATATACTGAATCCCAATCACTTTATGATCGGTACTAAATCCAAAAAATCGCCGCCAGTCTTCGGGTTGTTCAGACTGAGGTGGAAGATCGGCGATCGCATCAATAGAAATGTTTGCCATGATTGCTCTTGAGGAATTTAATTTGAAATTGAATAATTCACTACTGGCGGAGCCGCAGGGATAACTGTCATTAACAGCAGGGCTATAAGCATATACTGGCTTAGCATTGGAAGCATCTGCCAACCATTTTGAAGTGAATAAATTACAACATAAATAGGCGACTATTATGTCTAATGAGTTTTAAGACAGATCCATTCTTCACATGAGACAGGTGATCGGGCAAGTACGGCATTGTAATACTGTATATGTCGGCAGTTAATTCGTGGGAAATCTTAAACTCAATACACCAATCTTTATCAAGGTCTTCTTTAACATTCAAAACCCAACCATCAATTACCTCACCACCATTTTTAAGGATTGTAGAAGCTCTATGTTTTGCCCATATAGTTTCAACCCAGTTGAACAGGACAGAGTTATAAAAAATAGAAAGCAAATTCAGTGTTGCCAAGCCCATCACCCCAAATCCAGCAAATTGGATTAGCACTGCAACCTGAGGTAAGTTCCAAATGTTTAGTGCCTTTGCCAATTCAATTAGACCGCTAGCCAAACTAAATGGAATTAAGATTAGCCCGATCACAAATAAAATCGGCATTTGAAAAGCTCTATAGACACCATCCACAATCCTTAATCGCTCTGGCAAATTGGATTCGCCACGAATGAACGCTTGATTTTGGGGATAAAATAGTACGCGAGAATCAAACCCACTAACCATAGATAAACCACCCTAGCTTATAATTTTTTGTTCAAAACATTTGAATAATTCACCACAGGTGGGGCCGCAGGGATAACCGTCGCCCAATTATTTGCATTAGCTCGTGTAGCGTATTCATTAGATGCACGATTATAGGCAGCTACAGGCGTAGCGATAGAAGCATCCGCCAACCATTTTTGATAGGCTTCAGGCGATTCCACTACCACATCCGTTTGCATTGCTGCAAAATAAGTACCGCTATATTGCGAATCTCGCAAGCGATATTTCCCTTCGCGAATGGGTGTAAATTCAAAATCAATATCACGTCCCGGAATTACATCTTGCTTCACCCGAAAAGCAGGGATATACAAGCCATGCAGCACATCTGCCGAATGAAGTACTAACTTAATCCTGCGATTATTGGGTAAATGTAATTCTGTACTACTAACATCGATACTAGTGCCTTTGCCATAAACAAACTCCCACGACCATTGCCTCGCAAATACATCAATTTTTTCTGTAGTTGCTGTTTCATCTCGATCCATCGATGCTGCATCAGCCGCCGCCATGATATGTCCGTGATGAGCGTGTTCCATTGGTCCTAAAATCGACATCTGGTCGTAGATTTGATAGCTATAGGCGGCAATCCAAATCACTAAGACAAAAGGAATCGCCGTCCAGATGATTTCTAACTTGACATTACCTTCGATATGAGGTCCATCGCTATAGTCATATTTCCCTGCACGTTGAAACAAGATGGAATAGCTCAAAGTGCCAACTACACCAAGAAAAATAAAAGTTCCTAATGTCACTAAAAAGCTAAATAGGTTATCCACCAAAATCGATTCTGCGGAAGCTTGCGGCGGAAACCATGTATAGGCAGCTTGTCCCATCCAGAGACTGATGAGAGCGATCGCGATCGCAATCCCACTTAAAATTAAAATCGTGCGTAGTTTCATAGATCTCCCTATTTCAGTAACTGATTGAGATCGACATTCTTACCCAAGCGTAACAGGCGATCGGCGGTGATATGCACCCCAAACTCTGAGGCAAGCTGTGCGCCCAAAGTCCCATGCACAAACATGATCGCAAAAATTACCAATCCTGCCAGCAAATAGCTCCATTGCACCTGTTGACCCATATCCTTGCGCCAAAGAAACCGCTGAAAGCCACGCCAGACAGTCATTCCTACAATCAGTGCTAATAAAAGCACACCGCCGACACCATGCCAGATCATCGTCTCCATCGCTTGAAATCCCCAAGCACTTTTGACATTCTCATCAGGTGTAGCTAGTAAGATTTCGTAAAAACCCGCGCCGACAGTGAAGAAAGTGATAATTGAGGCGGCGACCATGTTGTACCAACCGACATCAAAAAAGTTCGACCTTGCAGCAGGGATCGCCATAAATTTAAATAGAGGTTTTTCTAAAACGAAAAATACGCCCACAAAATCAAACCCGATCGCCACAATAAACAGACCCAAAGTCATGTGAACAAGATTGGGATGAATGGGAATTGCATAGGGTAATCCATTCGCTCCCAACTGACTACCTAACTGATTAATCAAGTCTGGATTCACTTTAAACTAGCCTCCCTTAAAGCTTCGACAACGGGAACTGTATGCAGTCCGTAGACCCAAACTAAGAGGTCTCCCAAATAGACTTGAAACAAAACCAGTCCAGTCAGTAATACACCTGCGCCAAGGAACGAGACAGGCAGCACCTTAGGATCACGAATACGAATTACATAGCGCCATCCTGTAATCGCGGCGATAATTCCTGATAATGACCAACCAATAATGGTATGCAAGTTTAAAGTAGCTTCTACTAAACTATAAGGTTCAGCAAGTCCCGCTTCAATTTGTCCAAAGACGATCGCAATAAAGATAGAAATAGTGGCAAAAAAGTAATTCCACCAGCTAACTTCATATAGGCGATGGTTGCGAGTGAAGTAGCCGATCGCATCGCATACTACCGAAAACAACACCATCGCGATCACAAAATGCACCACAATCGGATGAATTGTATCGGGATAGGGCAAATTATGGTCATTTAACGGTGGAAGGTATTCCAGCATAGTATTTTCAATACTCAATGAAGGATTAGATTTACATATGCTTTTATTTTAGTCTAAACAAAAATTAATCTAAGTCAAAAGACAGCTCGTCAAATCTCATGCAATATATAGATCGCAAAGCTTATATACATATTTTTGAGCCTAGATGTTTTAGTATTTGTAATACTTCATAAAGCTCATTATTAGGGTTTACCAAAGAAAATAGCCGTGAATTAGCATACTGATTTTGTGAAGTCTTCAAAAATAAAAATTCATTTCCATTGGTAATCATGCCAAATGTTGGCTGTGCGGTTTCCGAATTACTCAACATATAAGCTAAAGCTTGTGGAATCGCTCTTGTTACTGCAAAATCACTTCGTTTTGATTCAATGACTAATAACCAAAGCTGATTTTTGATCACCAATACATCGATCCGCCCTCGAATTATCGCTCCTTCATCTTTCATCTCCAAGGCTATAGCTGTTTCTGTCTCGATCCGAAATGGCTTGTGATAAAAGCCAGCAAGATCTAACAATGGTGCAAGCACTACCATCTTCACCGTATTTTCTAACATTGGTGGATCTTCCATCAATTCCAGAAAATTAGCTTTCACCCGATCTAATAAATGGTGATCTTCTTCACTTAAAGGTGTAAACCCATCTAACCATTCATTAAAAAAAGCAGCATCTTGAGATATCTGAATCCCAAAGTTTTGCTTTAATTCCCTTAGCGTTACATCTTTTGCGGCGATCGCCTGAGCCATGATGAATTGTAGGTAGAAGTAATAATCTTAATATTAGTGCAAAAACAAAATTACCAACGCGATCCCCCAACCATTCCCCTTACAAAACGCGATCACCCAATCAAACACCCCAAAAACGCGAGTGGTTAGGCTTCTATTGCTTATCATTTATATCTCTGGATTCCAATTTCTTATTATTTTTAAATCTTCGTCACTATATTTTGCAAACGGATTTATCTCAAGACGAACTTCGACATGAATCTCAATAGCTTCTTCGTCCCACAAACGTTTTATTTTTTCAATATTATCAAGATCTTTTCCCGTAAGATAGCCCTTACTAAACAAAACACCATAGTATCTGTGTTCAAAGAGTTTTTTTCCATCATATTTCCCCAAGTTCCGAAACGTAGCAGTTAGAATTTGAATTGGAATATTTATTCCAAATAGAGTAACGTATTCAGTCGCAACATAGATCTTAAATGTTTGCCCAACTTTAGAATTTCTAATTTTAGATCTACCAAAGTATGCAAGTGCATACAGCATATTCTCATCAGCTATCTTTTTATAGATAATGGTTTTCGTTGGACATATGTCTGAGTCTTGATAAGGGACATTATGTATTTCTTTCATGATAGTTAGATTTACTAAAGATTGACTAATTGGTACTTTTAAATATTTCTCAGGATTGGGCAAAGAAAATCAGGATGGGTTAGGCACAAATTTTGAATCGAGATAATGTAATACTGTGCGTACCACATTTATAACAAGCATTGCTTCAGCTTCGTTTAGTAGATCTCCATTGGGATGCGCTACACTTGCTTTATTTCTTATTGGATTTAGAGAATCTAAGATGGTAGCAAAAGACATTAAGATTTTTTCAATCTCGTTTGAACGTGTACCTAAATTCTGGAGTTTAGGATGATGACAACGAAGTAATTTAAATAAAGCAGTCATGTTTGGATCTTTATTGTAAGCAATTCCCTCAGCGTCACAAACAGCAATTAAATAACCATGTAAAGCAGTATGAATTCGATCAACTCCACTCACTGCGTTACCTGCTTGAATTAGTAGTTCTCCATCTGCAATTGCACATTCAACAACTGCGCTACTAATTTGAGGTTCAGGGCTTAAAATGGGTGATGTATCCTCTAGCCTTTGAGCTATGTTTAGCAACTCTTCATAAAGTTCTTTAATTCTTGTCTCTGGTCTAGCATATTGATGGTCTAATGGAAATCTTTCTAAAACACCACGTACAATCTTTGCTTGATCGTGGGGGGAAGAACTCTTTATAATCGTTATGAATCTTTTGCGTGTAGTTCCTTCATATTTATTAGGATCTATATCAAGCTCACAATACTCTGGATAAAAATCAGCATGAGATGGATAAGTAAAATTTCCGAGATATCCATCACTTACACCAATGTATCGGTCAACAATTTTAGCTATTTCTGGATTGGTTAAGCCTGCCATAGTCATATTTAGGTATTAATCATGAAATATTATAATTGCTTTGAATCCTAGGGTATCTAGCTATGTAGACTGATTTTTGCTAAATACCCTAACCTGTAAACAATTAAATAAATACTTACTGCAATCTCTCAATTAACCGATCACCTACTCTTAAAGCATTAGTAATAATCGTCAGCGCAGGACTCACCGCAGCTTATGCGATCGCGCAAGATCTCCGCGATTCCAGCCCAATGGTTGAAGCCATCACCTAGGTTTAGCTCTAAACTTGAGTTAGGTTGATCATATACAACAGGAAATTTTAAGGATGGATACTTGGGAAAGCTTTCGGATGGCAGGCAAAACCCTTGCCGCTAATCGCTTGCGTAGCACATTGACAATGCTCGGTATCATCATCGGCAATGCCTCGGTAATTTTGATGGTTGGGATCGGTCAAGGCGCACAAAAATATGCTGCTGAACAGTTCCAGTCCCTTGGTACAGACGTGATTTTTGTAATTACTGGTACTGATAATGCGCGGCGGAATGTCATTGCCCCGCCCAATCGCTTAGTACTTGCCGATGCCGAAGCGATCGCTACCCAAGTACCTACCGTTCGCAGTGTTGCCGCGCAGATTAATGGCTCCGAGCTAGCGATCGCAGGTAACAATACTAAACGTGCCACCCTGATCGGCACGACAGACACCTATGCGATCGTCCGCAATGCCGAAGTTAGTACAGGTCGCTTTTTTAACGAGGAAGACATTAAACGGAATGCGCGAGTGATCACAGTCGGAGCTGCGATCGCGAAAGAGTTATTCCCACAGGGATCGGCTATTGGACAGACGGTGAGAATGCGCGGTACTAGCTATGAAGTGATCGGCATAATGTCGGAAAAAGGCGCTTTTCTGGGTACGAACCAAGATGACACAATTTTTATGCCGATCACGACCATGTCTAGCCGACTGACTGGCAAAACTTCCCCCTATGGAGTTGCTGTCGCCGTCATTAATGTTTCAGCAACTAGTAATGACAACGTAGACGCTGCTCAATTTCAAATCTCTAACCTATTACGATTGCGGCATCGCACTTCTGATATCAATGCTGACGATACATTTACAATTCGTACCCAACAGGACGCGCTAGCAATTGTTGGTAATATTACAGGTGCATTAACGATCATGCTTGCTGCGATCGCAGGTATTTCCTTACTAGTTGGCGGTATTGGCATCATGAATATCATGCTGGTATCAGTCACCGAGCGCACAAGTGAAATCGGACTTCGCAAGGCGATTGGTGCTTCACCCAGCGATATTCTCACCCAGTTCACAATTGAAGCGGTGATTTTGTCGTTACTAGGTGGTGCGATCGGTACAGGTATTGGCGTTGGCGGCATTTTACTAATCGCCGCAGTTTCGCCATTACAAGCTGGTGTATCCATCGGCGCAATTACCCTAGCCGTTGGCGTATCTGGCGGCATCGGTCTATTTTTCGGCATATTCCCCGCCCGACAAGCCGCCCGACTCGATCCAATAGTGGCTTTGAGAAGTATTTAACACAAACATGAGAGGCGGCGCTTCGAGCCGCCTCCCGTTAAACAATAAATTATGATTACTACCAACTCGATCGCATCAATTCCCGAAATAGCTGATGATTCTCGCCGTGAAATCGTCCGCCTGAATAATGTTTGTAAATTTTATGGTCAGGACGATACGCTAGTTAAAGCCCTAGATGATGTTAGCTTTGTGATTAAAGAAGGCGAATATTGCGCAATTATGGGCGCTTCTGGTTCTGGGAAATCCACTTGCATGAACATCATTGGTTGTCTTGATAGCAGCACTTCAGGACAATATTTTCTAGATGAACAAGATGTCTCTGATATGGAAGAGCGTGATCTTGCCAAAGTTCGCAATCTCAAAATTGGCTTCATCTTTCAGCAATATCATTTATTACCACAACTCTCCGCAATGGAGAATGTGATGTTGCCAATGGCTTATGCCAATATTCGTCCTAAGGAACAAAAAGAACGGGCGGCTGCCGCACTGGAAAGGGTTGCGATGGGACATCGATTAAATAATCGACCGAACCAAATGTCGGGTGGACAGCAGCAGAGAGTCGCGATCGCGAGAGCGATCGTTAATAATCCTGTAATGTTGCTAGCTGACGAACCTACAGGCGCACTAGATTCGCATACTACGGCTGAAGTAATGGAACTATTTGGTGAGTTAAATGCGAGTGGGATTACGGTGGTGATGGTCACGCATGAAGCGGATGTGGCTCGAAATTCGCATCGGATTATCTGGTTCCGTGATGGTCAAATCATTCACGATCGCCTCTCGCCGTCGGATCTAAACCATGTAATTTGAAGAAAAGGGCAGCGCAATGCGCCGCCCTTTTCTTCAAATTACAGAAATTGAATTATTCTCGAGCGCAATCGGTTCAATTTCATCAGCAGGGGAAAAGCCCAAAATTTGTGCGTAGAAATAGAACTCACCATCGAGGGCACGTTTGATATTTTCGGCTTTGCGGAAGCCGTGCTGCTCGCCTTCAAAAGTTACGTAGGCAACTGGTAAACCCTTTTGACGTAGAGCCTCCACCATCATTTCCGCTTGATTGGGCGGTACGACCTTATCCTCTAAACCTTGAAAAAAGGCGATCGCACAGGAAAGTTTTTCGGTGAAATGAATTGGCGATCGCTGAATGTAAATTTCTTTCTGTTCGGGATATTTGCCGATTAGACTATCGAGATAGCGCGACTCAAATTTATGGGTATCTGTAGCAAGAGCCTCGAGATCGCAAATGCCATAATGACTCGCTCCTGCTTTGAAATCATCGCGAAATGTCAAAGCGCAAAGGGTCGTATAGCCGCCAGCACTTCCACCTGAAATCGCAAGGCGCTCGCCATCTACTAAGCCCTTATCGGCAAGGAATTTTGCACCATTAGCGCAATCATCAACATCGACTATTCCCCAATTCCCTTTAAGGCGATCGCGATATTCGCGTCCATAGCCAGTGCTGCCGCCGTAGTTTACATCTAGCACCGCAAAGCCACGACTTGTCCAATATTGAATGCCCAGACTCAAACTTCCTGAAGTCGAAGCGGTGGGGCCACCATGACTTTTGACTAACAAAGGTGGTTTTTCGGAATCATCTGCTTGAAAATCTTTGTTTTTCGGAGGATAGAATAATCCATAGGATGTCTTCCCATTTTCGGTGGGAAACTCTATGGGCTGAGCGGCGGAAATATAGTCTGGGTCAAGCTGTAGATCTGAGGCAACTCGTACTTTTTGCCAAATGCCCGTTGACAAATCCAGTAATACGATCGCAGTTGGTTCCGTTGCCGAACCACCATGAAAAACAGCGTGATCGCCTTCGCAATGTAATCCTGAGATGGAACTAAATGGCATAGAGATTTCTTGTAAACCTGTTTCCAAATTATCGGGATCGAGAATTGCTAAATGAGATTTACCATTTTCTGTATAGGAACAAAGAATTTTGCCATCACCTGTAAAGGCATAGGTTGTCATGCCAAATACCCACTGCGGCAAACCAAACTCAGCAGACTTTGGACAGAGAGCCTCAATAGCAAAATCTTCTACTGAAGTACGATAAAGATTCCACCAACCTGTACGATCGCTAACAAAGTAAAGTATCCCTTCGGACGACCATTCTGGCTGAAATATGGATTCCTCAACACCTCCTGCGACCAGTTGCGGATTTTGAATTGTGAGAACGCCTGTATCTGATTCCACTAGATCGGCAACCCAAAGTTCGGTTCCATCCCAAGGCATATTGGGATGATTCCAGCTAATCCATGCGAGTTTATCGCCAGTAGAATTCAATCTAGGCGAAGCATAAAAATCTGCTCCTGTGACCAATACTTGAATATCTTCTCCGTTACTGGTATCTACTGCCACCAAAGTATTAATCGGCTCACCGCCACTCGTATGGTCTTCGCGTACACAAATCAACTTGCCATAGATGCGATTCCAAACAAAATCAGCATAGCGATAGGCACTTTCTGTGGTCAGAGGTTTGCATGAGCCACCGCCTACTTTGCGATAAATGCGGCGATCGCTAAAGTTAGAGAAATAAATGCGCCCATCGCTTACCAGATATTCGCCACCGCCATATTCATGGACTAGAGATCGTGCATTGAGCGATACAGGTGTCATTTCGCGATAATTGCCATCCATGTCATAGCGCATGATCACGTTACGCCCTGATTCTTGTGGTCGGCCTTCATTCCAATAGACATTACCTCCATCAATCGCGATCGCGCCGAGGCGAATGCTACTAGAAACGATCAAGTCAGAACTAATTGGCGATTTCCAAGAACCGTATGGTGCGAGAGGCATAATTTTACGACAAGTTTTTTTTGCTGGGATCGAACTAATGTTCTTTAATCCAGATTATACCGAAACCTGCTTACAGCGATTTTGCCAGTAGAAAACTAGCGAAATATTAATCCATTTAAAAATGTAATAAAGCCCCGTAAAGGTAATGAAAAATATAATTGTGCCAAAGAGAAAATTAGGGTTTGCAAAGTTGTAAATCGTAGTACGAATAACATGTAGGGGATGGGTGAACAAATCCCAACTATTTAATCGATTAAATCTTCCCAGATACACCCCGATCGCACAGATGAAATTTATACTTACTTCGAGCCAAGCTGTAGTTTTGATTAACTTCAGCCAACCTAAATATTTGGTCAGCTTCATTATCGAAACCAAATAGCACTGAAAACCCAGCAACATAAAAGCAATATATTGGGGAATCAAGATAAAAATTATGCCGTTATCGGAAACGTCAGGCACTCGCACATCATCTATAAAATGAATAATATCGGTGATGATATAAGGCGCATTAGGCAAAAATAAGATGAACGCAAATAAGCCGAACCACCAGATCGGATTTAAAGGTAGCTGTTTTGGTGATCGCTTCGCAAATAAAATAAAACTCATTGCGCAGGGAATTATGGCGAGGAAAAGATTCCAAGCCATAAAGCCCCTAATATTTCCCCAAAACAATTCAATTGCTGCTGTCATTATTTTTACTCCGTAGTATGTTGAGTAGGGTGGGCAATGCCTACCTTCCTAATTTTTAAGATAGACTTTTATGATAAATAGTTTCCCAATTTCACAGGGCTGGTTGATCGCGATCGCCCTTAATACGCTTCTCGGTGCGATCGCCTTACTGTTACCACGTAAAGTCTTGACCACCTCAGGGATATGTCATGCATGGGCTTTGGGAATTACGGTCTGGGGCTGTCTAGGATGGCAAGGCTATATCGTTATTTTAAGCTATTTGATCGTCGGTTCGGGGGTAACTCGTATTGGTAAGGACATCAAAGAAGCAAAAGGCATTGCCGAAAAACGCGATGGTGCAAGGGGACCCGAAAATCTTTGGGGATCGGCGGCAACTGGTGCTGTTTGCGCGATTGGTCAGGCGATCGCACCCAATCCGCTGTGGTTATTAGCCTATGTCGCCAGTCTCAGTACCAAACTTGCGGATACGACTGCTAGCGAAATTGGCAAAGCATACGGTAAAAGTACATTTTTGATCACCACGCTCAAGCCAGTAGCCGCAGGTACAGAGGGTGCGGTCAGCCTAGAAGGCACGATCGCAGGAATTATCGGTTCGTTGTTAATGGCAACTATCGGTTGGGCGGTGGGATTATTAACTAGTCCTTGGGATCTGCTTTGGTGTGCGATCGCTGCTTTCATTGCCACCAATATCGAAAGCTTGATCGGAGCAACTTTACAAGAAAAATATGACTGGCTCACCAATGAGCTTGTCAATGGTATTAATACAACTATTGGAGCTGTGATCGCGGTTTTAATTCCACAATTATTACAAGCTTTTAACCTTAAGTTAATTTAAATTTAACCTTGATAAGTCAGGCAACAAATCTTAGATATTTTTGCATAAGATCCTCCTCAAAGCCTTTGTTAGCAGATAGTATCACCGATTATTTCAAGGATTTACTTTATTCCAATAACA
The DNA here is from genome assembly GCA_020404895.1 of Pseudanabaena sp. M085S1SP2A07QC. Taxonomy (GTDB): domain Bacteria; phylum Cyanobacteriota; class Cyanobacteriia; order Pseudanabaenales; family Pseudanabaenaceae; genus Pseudanabaena. The sequence goes on from JADBWK010000047.1 coordinate 15,395, forward strand.
GTTCACTTTGCAATTACAATAATTATCGTGTTTCTATTCTTTTTTTATTTACTTTTTGATAAAGTGGAGTTTAATCTTGACTACAATTGACTTGTTTAATAATGCCCATGACTTTGTGATTATCCCTGCTGGACAAGTTATCTTTGCGCAGGGCGGAGTCGCAGATCAAATGTATGCGATCATCGAAGGGGAAGTAGAAATTTTAATAAATGGTAAGTTGTTGGAAACTACGGCTGCTGGTGGTATTATTGGCGAAATGGCTCTGATTGACTCCAGTCCTAGAAGTGCCACTGCGATCGCTAGAACCGAATGTAAGCTAGTCCCCGTCGATCAAAAGCGGTTTAACTTTTTGGTGCAACAAACCCCAAATTTTGCAATAAACGTAATGAAAATTATGATTGCAAGAATTAGAAAATTAGATGCCCTTGTTTTATCGCTTAAATAGATTTAACCCAAGCGATTTGTAATCAAAACCCTAAAGATAAAGGTGTTTTGCACCCCACCTTTATCTTTAGGGCTAGCTGTAGCTAAAGAAGTTAAGAAATAAAACCCAAAAGAGAGTTGCGGCGCTTTGCGCCGCAACTCTCTTTTGGGTTTGCAGCTATAAAAGTGAATTTTGTCAACTTTTTTGATGAAGACCTAACATTTGAGAAATGGGACAGCGCAAAACTGTAAGATTGTTGCGAATAGCTTCACTTAATCATTAAAGGAATAGCTCAAAGTGACTAAAGGCACAGAAATCATTGCGATCGCTGCACGAGAAATCCTCGATTCGCGCGGCAACCCAACCGTTGAAGCGGAAGTCAAACTTGCCAACGGCGCAATCGGTCTCGCACAGGTTCCCAGTGGCGCATCTACAGGTAGTTTTGAAGCCCATGAATTGCGAGATGGAGATAAAAAACGCTACCGAGGCAAAGGGGTATTAATCGCAGTTCGCAACATTACTGAAAAGCTACTACCCGAATTGCAAGGGGTAGATGCGCTCAACCAAGAACTCGTTGATCGCATTATGATCAAGCGGGACGGTACACCCAATAAATCCGAAATTGGTGCAAATGCGATTTTGGCTGTGTCTCTGGCTAATGCCAAAGCAGCATCCGCAGCGATCGGACAGCCTCTATATCGTTATCTGGGCACACCTCTCTCGAATGTTTTGCCAGTTCCCCTGATGAACGTTATCAACGGCGGCGCTCACGCAGATAACAACGTTGATATCCAAGAATTCATGATCGTGCCTGTAGGCGCACCAACTTTTAAAGAAGCATTGCGCTACGGTGCGGAAGTATTCGCGGCGCTTAGCTCGATCCTTCACGAAAAAGGCTTGTCAACTGCTGTAGGCGATGAAGGTGGATTTGCGCCTAACCTTGAGTCAAACCAAGCTGCTCTAGAACTGTTGATAGATGCAATCACCAAAGCGGGTTACAAACCAGGGGTCGATGTGGCTTTGGCACTAGATGTCGCCTCTAACGAGCTATTTAAAGATGGCAACTATGCGATCGATGGTAAATCCCTTAATCCTCAAGAGTTTGTCAACTATTACGAAGGGTTGATCGCCAAATACCCGATCGTTTCGATCGAAGATGGTCTAGAAGAGGATCAATGGGCCAGTTGGAAGGCTATGACTGATCAACTTACTAATACTCAGTTGGTTGGTGATGATTTATTTGTAACTAATAAGACTCGTCTAGAGCGTGGTATTCGTGAGGGTTGTGCGAGCGCTATTTTGATTAAGCTTAATCAGATTGGTAGTTTGACTGAGACTTTGGAAGCGATCGCTACTGCTGACAAAAATGGTTATCGCTCGGTGATCAGCCATCGTTCTGGTGAAACTGAAGATACCACAATCGCCGATCTTGCCGTTGCTACTCGTGCAGGTCAAATTAAAACAGGTTCTCTCTGTCGTAGTGAGCGTGTTGCTAAGTACAACCGTTTGCTAAGAATCGAAGCAGAACTTGGCAGCCAAGCTGTCTATGCTGGTGCTGTTGGTTTAGGACCTTCGCGCTAAGCAATACCAAAGCACAAAATGGCTACGCCATTTTGTGCTTTTAAAAACCTTGCTATACAAGTTGCACCACAGGGATATCTGCTAATAAATTTTGTTTGGTTAACAGATCTAGAACCGTGATCCGTAATGTGCGCTTTTCGTCTACTTGGAAGGAAACCTTGATACGATCGCTACCAGTTTGCCCTAGTGGATCAAGCTTCGCGATCGCCTTGCTATTCTCATTGAGAATCTGCGCTGCAACTTGCTTGACATCTAAAACACGGGTAACAAGTCTGTCATCTTCAAAATAAACTTCTACATTGGTTTCACCCAACTCACCAATAACTAACTCAATGCTAGGCTGATCGACAACAGATGCACCAAGCGTGAGTTCTACTGGTTTGGGCAATGGATAGGTCTCACCTGATTTAATAATCGTATGCCAGTTATGTTTTTTGTAGCGCTTGTCCCAAAAGCGTACACCATAGCTGTGATAGAGAAAGTCCTTTAATTCCCAGCCTTGAGAAACTGCTCCATGGGCGATCGCCTCGAATGGTTTATTAGCTTTTACCTTCTCGACAGGAAAATGCCGCACAGCCCATTCCTTTACAGCAGGAATTTGCGATGTACCGCCTACTAAGAGCACTGCCTCAATTTTATCTAAGTCAATATTTTGGCGAGTTACTTGTTGGCGGATGCGATCAAGAGCGCTATCGAGATTAATAAAAAATTTATGCTGTTCAAGGATTTGATTTAATTGCGATCGCGTTAAAGTTAATTCATAGGATTCAAAGGTTTGGTCATTAAAATAAACCTCAGTTGATGATTCAGCATTAGAAAGAGCGATCTTAATTCGTTCAGCTAAGCGGTCTATGAGCGAGTTCTTTGGCAAGCCTAAAGTCGAATGGAAGTAATCAACAATCCAATTATCAATATCAATGCCACCAAGATTTTGTCCAGTTTTAGCGAGGACTTTGGCGGTTTGTGAACTTTGATTATTAGTTAAAGGTTTATTCTTAACTGTGCGATCGCCCCATTTTAATAAGAAACCTAAAGGTGATTTGGGCTGGGTAGATTCCGTTTGTAGTTGCGCATAAGATAATTTTACTAATGACAAATCTAACGTACCACCACCAAAATCCACCACTAAGATGGTTTCATCACCACCATTAATTCCATAGCCCAAAGCCGCCGCAGTAGGCTCGTCTAATATTCGCACCTGATTTACAGTTAGTTTTTCGCAAACTTCGCCAAGCCAATTGCGATAGGACTCAAAGCTATCGACTGGAACCGTAAAAATTAATGAGTCAACATCTGGTAAGCGATCAATGATTCTCTTTAAGAACCATTCGCCCACTAGTTCAAATTCTATTTCGCGTCCATCTACTTCTGGTACAAACATGGACATATTAGAGCCAATCGCTCTTTTGAAAGCTTTAAAAAATCGCTGTTCGCCTTTATTACTCTTGTTGTCTAAACCGCGATCGCTAACTTCCTGTCCAATTAGCACCAGCTCATTTACTGCATCCTGCACATACACAAAGCTAGGAATCAATGGTGGATTGTCAGCAATAAGACTGCTGTAGTCAGCTAGTTTGACTGTTTCTATAGCTCCATTCTCATTAATTCTTGCAACAACAGTATTACTCGTCCCAAAATCGATCGAATATTCCATAATTATAAATTCCTCAAATAGTCTCCAAGGAATTGAACTTGATTAACCATATCTTCAGCATCTCTAGAAGATATAATTTTCATCAAACCTCTCAAATAATCACCAATAGAGTACTGTTGTTGGGTAATCAGAATAATTCCTGAATGAGCTTCATTTGTCTCGATAAACTGAATATGCAACTGCACAAAATCAGCAATATTAGCAGTGCAAATTGTACGACTTTCATGAGTTGCCCATCTAAGTTGAGCCTCATCGCTAAAGCCTTCAAGGTTTTCTTCCAAGACAGTAGTAACATCAATTCCACGGCTTCGCAAAGCATTAACCAAAGAATGTGCCATCATGTCCTCATCCATGTAAAGCTTAATTTTGGTCACGCCTCAACCCCTTGTTTTTGAGAAAAGACTTTTCGATAGTTTTCGTAATCCATCAAATCCTTAGCCAAAGATGCATCAATATCTAGCTTGTTTGCATGATAGTAAGCGAGAGCAGCATAAATCTGCTCTAATTTCAAATGTGGGTACTCATCCTGAATTTGTTCAGCATTCAAACCCTGCTGCCACAGGGTCGCAATCCGCCCAACAGTCATACGAGTTCTCGCAATGCGAGGACGGTTTCCACAAATATCAGGAGACTGGACAATAAGCGTACCAATATCAACAATAGTTACTGCCATAATTTTAGGCTCTCTGTTCTTTGACTTATTCTAATGGTAAATAATCTATGTCTAATTTTAGGTTCTAATTCGCATACTGATGTCTAGCCAATGCGATCGCGTGACCATTGCCGAAGTGGAAATATAATCTACACCTAGATTTGCAACTTGGGCTATGGTATTGAGCGTAATATTGCCTGAAGCTTCAATTTTTGTATGGCTGCTATTTTGGCGGATGAGGGCGATCGCTTCTCGCATCATTTCTACTGGCATATTATCGAGCATGATCACATCAAGATCTAGTTGCACTGCTTCCTTTACTTGAGGAATTGACTCAGTCTCTACTTCAATCGATGTCGTAAATGGAATATTTTCGCGTACTCGCTGTACTGCTTCTGTAATACCGCCAGCCGCCGCGATATGATTATCCTTAAGCATCACCGCATCATCTAAGCCATAGCGATGATTGATCGCACCACCAATGAAAGTGGCATATTTCTCTAAGATGCGCATTCCTGGAATAGTTTTGCGGGTGTCAACTAGATGTGCTTTCGTGCTACTAATCGCTTTGACATATTCTGCCGTAGAGCTAGCAATCCCTGACAATCGCATTACTAAATTAAGCGCAACTCTTTCACCCATAAGCAATGTGGCAAGGCTGCCCGTAATTTCGGCGATGAGTTCACCTGATTTCACAGGTTTCCCATCTTGCGTGATCGCGGCAAAATTTACTGATTGATCTAATAAATAAAATACTCTAGCTGCGATCGTTAGCCCTGCAATCACTCCATCAGCCTTAGCAATCCATACAGCCGTGCCAATTGGCGCATTACCATCTGGGAATAAACCACTAGTGCTGCGATCGCCACGCCCGATATCTTCGCGTAACCAGTCTTCAATAAATGGATCTAAAACAATAAAAGGAGGAAGCATTATCTAGATGTTTTTAAATGGTTGAAAAGAAATTCCTAAACTGTAGGGGCAATTCATGAATTGCCCCTACAGTTTAGGAATCAGGATCTAAGTATGAAGCCAAGCTTCAGTGGCAATACCTAATTTACTAGCTGTATCAATTAATTGATGTAGCTCCAAATTAGAAATACTTTCGCAAAGATTAACCTCTATATGAATTGGTTGCTTTTGGGTAGATTCCAAATCGAGAATCTGTCTAGCAAGTACACACTTTGGGGCAATCCTTACTGATAGATAGTTGAGGAAAGCCTCTTGAGAAAGATCAAGGTCTAACTCCAGATCTAGGCGATCGCTAATTGCTAAAGACTGCTCAATCTGATTGAGATAGCTAAATAGCGACTTTTCGTCGATATCTTGCAATTGCGAAAGTTGCTGAATTTGGCTCAAAATATAATTTTCGATAATTTCGGCATCTTCTTCATGGGTAAACTTACAGCCCAGATTAAGCGCCTCGATCGCGACAGCATCTAATCCCACGTTCGGAAGTGATTCGCCAGTTTCTAATCGCTTGAGTTCCTCGGTGAGGCGATTGTTTAGCACAATCTCCGCAGCGACTTGTAGTTCACGCGGTACTGGTAGATCATCCCGACGGAATGAGATCAAGATTCCATAGTTATCACGATAAACTTGTTCATAAAGCTGATCGAGTCTAGTCAAAGTCTCATCGGCGAGCATTCGCAAAATCCGATGACGCTCTTCCGCAAAGAGATGATGCAGATTGAACTGTTCACCACTAAAATTGCTCGCCATCGCTAGTATTACAGCAGCCGTATTCGCTTGTTTGAGAACCTTAAATAGAGTTGCTTTGATCTCTTCGTATTCACGCCGTCCTGTAAAGGGTTGAATACAGCAATGGAAGTCATCACCACCAAGATGCAATACTGCAAAAATATAATTTACAGATTCTTGCGTGATTCCAGAAACTAATTGAATTTGCCCGATCGCTAAGGACATTGAGCCAATCCTTTGCAGTTGATAATCTTGCTGTTGGATTTGGTAGCAATAGATTTGTTGCGATCGCGCATAGTTACCCAAAGTTGAACTAAGGGCATATTGTGCTGCAACTTGAGCGAGCGTAATGCGGTTAGTCGCTACTTGATGCTTAAAGACACCTTCACCGTCTTTAAATTCAACGAGATTGCTTGGGGCTTTTGCCATGCGATGAATAAACTCATCCTCTAGCAATACACCTGCAACATCAGCCGCTAGTTCGATCGCTCTGGCGGCATAGCGCAAAATCTGTACGGTTTCAGGTCGTGATAATTCTTCAAAAAACCAACCGCAACTCGTAAACATGAGCAAAGCGTGGCGTTGCATTTCCAGTAATCTGAGGGCATCAACTCTCTGAGCCGATGTTGATACTTTGCTTCCAGACTGCTGCGCAAAAAATTTCTCTAAAACTGGAGAATGTTCAGAAATGCCATCGCGCAGAGAATATTGCAGCACGTCAATATAGCGATCGCGTGCTTCCCAAGGATCATTAAAATATTTGCGTCCGATATCTACATAGACAGCGGCTAGGCGATCGCGTAGCCAGTTGAGACTATCGCGCAGTGGTCGCCGCCATAGGAGTTGATAGCCCGAGCCTTCGCCACCACATGAGCAGCCACCTTGCCAGCGATCGACTCCGTGAGCACAACTCCAAGCAGTTACAGATTTTAGCTCTGCTTCCCATTTGGGCGGAAAGAGACTTAAATAATGTGCATAATTAGAGACATTCCATCCGCGCTTAGGAAATTCTTCGACAAAGGCATAGGAAAGGGTTTTTTCAGTAAAGTGCTTATGGTGGCCAAAGGTTTCGCCATCAGTTGCTACGGAAACAATCTGATGCGGACGGTGATCCGCCTGTACAGCTTGACTAAGACGCTTAGCAAAATTATGAGAACTACCTAAGAGATCTCCAAAGCCCATATCACGCGAGATCGGCCCATCATAGAAAAATACATCGATATAAGCATCAGTATCTGCTGGCAAATGGTATTGACCAAGTTCCGATACATTGCTGTTATTGGCATTATGACGACGCAAATAGCAACGATAGGGACGGTTAGGATCAATCTGGGCTCCGCCTACTTCTTGCCATGCAGGGTTAGGGTTGTTCTCAGTGGGTTGGGGACGACAGCGCTGGGCTTGAGATGGTGCGAGAATAATAAACTTGATCCCCTCCAGAACTAGAGCTTCAAGGGTTTCATAGTCTACGGCAGTTTCAGCCAGCCACATCCCTTCAGTCTCGCGCCCAAATCTCGCCTTAAAATCTTCTTTGCCCCAACGAATTTGCGTCAATTTGTCGCGCCAATTCGCTAAAGGCATAATGATGTGGTTGTACACCTGTGCGATCGCATTGCCATGACCATTAAGACGCTCGGCACTGCGTTTATCGGCTTCTAAAATCGCTTGGTAGGTATCGCGATCGTGAAATTCCATCCATGAGAGCAGTGTTGGCCCCATGTTGAAACTCATGTACTCATAGTTGTTGACGATCTTGACGATTTTGCCATCATGGCGCTCAATCCGAGAGAATGCGTTGGGGCGATAGCATTCATGGTGAATCCGCGCATTCCAGTCATGAAAAGGAGCCGCGCTTTCTTGCCGCTCGATCGCATTTAGGTAAGGGTTTTCACGCGGAGGCTGGTAAAAGTGACCGTGAATCGTAATATAAATTCCCGAATCAGTCAAACTCTTGACATCAGGCGTAGAAACAGAAGCAGCAACAGTCACGCAAATCTTCCCTTAAAGCAAACGACATTTATTATATCTTGGCAGATTTTCTTGATGGTTCGCAAGCAAGTATCAAAATAAAATCCCAAAAATGAGAGGCGGCGCTTTGCGCCGCTTCTCATTTTTTATCTAACTCGTTTGACGATAAGTTTGTATGCGCCCTTGCCATTGGGAGCAAAAGCATTAACGATCGTGCGATAAGTTCCTGTGAAAGGTAATTCGAGTGTCATTGATGCATTCTTGCGACTGGGCAAACCATTGTTTTCTTGCAATATCCTGCTATCTGGTGCAAATAAAACTAAATAGGGATGAAAATCAGAACTGACAAGTTCAATTTGAACTACTTGACCTGCTTGACCATTAAAACTAAAAGCATCAAAAAGACTACCATCTCTAGCAAAGACTCGACTCTGAGTTCCTAGGATTCCATTTTTCTGCAAAATGATGCGGCGATCATCTGTTGATTCAATTGGTGATTGAGAAGTGAAGTTGTTAGTCAGCCGACCTGTGATCGTACCCGCAATCGTGAAAGAGCCTGCTTGCCCTACTTCATAGGAGTTTGCATAGAGCGTATATCCACCTGTATTAGACAAAGTAATCGCAATTCGAGCATTTTTACCGCCACCACCATCATCATCTTCAGCGATTTTGCGTCCTGTTGAGTCAAATAAAACCAAATAGGGATCAATGCCATTGCCACGCATCTCAATCACCACTGATTGTCCAGCTTCACCTTGAAATTGATAGGCTTTGTAATAGCTACCATCGGGCAGAGTATTGTCTGAAGCCGTTAAGACTGATGCGATCGCATTGCCATCAAGATTAAGAACATTAGAGCTTCTGGTAACTGTAGGGGTATTATTCGCGATCGCCCCTTGTCGAGCCGAGGCTATAAATTGCTTAACAGTATCAGCTTCGATCGCTAACCCGATCCCACTATTAGCGGAATTAGTAGTAAAAATAGCAGTATTGACACCCACCAGTTCGGCACGACTATTCAGCAATGGCCCGCCAGAATTCCCAGGGTTTAGAGCTGCATCAGTTTGTAATAATTTGCGATCGCTATCAATGCGACTAATGATCCCTGTGGTCAAGGTTCCTGCAAACCGCCCGAATGGATTACCGATTGCAAAAGCTCTTTGCCCCACTTGAATTCCGTTTGAAGATGCAATTTGAATTGTCGGAAGGTTTGTGGTTACGCCCTCTAGTCTGATTAAAGCAAGATCAGGATTGCGACTGCTTGCCATGACCACCCCACGAAATTGGCGCTTATCGCTCAGGATCACGTTTACCGTGGTGGAGCCACGTACCACATGGGCATTAGTTAAAACTAAGCCCTTGGGATCAATAATTGAGCCACTGCCATTACCACTGCGAGACTGGATTGATACGACTGCGGGGCTTGCTTGTTTGTAGACACGAATATTTGTATCTTCATCTTGAGCTTTTACGGGTGGCGGCGCGATCAAAGGAAAAGTAGCGATCGTGCTTATACCGCCGCATAATATTAGGCTTGCTGCCAAAAATTTAATTAATCCTTGTTTCACAAAACTATCCTCAGTCGCGATCGATCATTTAATTTGAGTGGAGCAAATTATGCAAAATCCAACTCACAGAATGTTAGAAGTATTTTGTTGATATAAAGTTGCTTTACTAAACTACTCGCATTTTGAATCTAATTTTTAAATAAGACTTGCTATCTAGCCTAATACAGCAATTCTCATTATGAAAAATTGGTTTTTTGAAAGTCCACCTAAGGTGGGCTTTCAAAAAACCAATTTTGGTGTTTCCAGTGCCAACGGCACTGGAAACACCAAAATTGGTTTCATAATGACAATTGCTGAGCCTAACATTTAGGGTTTGTTTAATTTGCAGTCTTTAATTATAATATTTTTTATAAAGAGGGATTATACGACTTATGGCTGTAGATTACAAATTCAGACAACTACACCAACACAACTTATTCAGTACGCTTGGGAATGTGTTTGAGCTAAGTTAAATGGCACTGGTCAATAGAAAGAGATAAAATTATGGAGAACAATTTTTAAAATTTCTCAATTCAAAATTTACTCAACAAAAAATATGGTTTTGCAGTATTTTGAAGGTAACTTGATGTTTATACCGCAGTTGCGGATAATTTGTGAGTTATGCACAAGCAATTGAACCAGAATTTTTATAATGACGAGTACCCAACAACGCGCCGCCCTGCAACGCCAAATCTGGCAAATCGCCAATGATGTGCGCGGCTCAGTCGATGGCTGGGATTTCAAGCAATATGTACTCGGTACGCTGTTTTATCGCTTTATTAGTGAAAACTTTACGAGCTACGTCGAGGCTGATGATGAGAGCATCCACTACGCCGAACTGCCCGATAGTGATATTCCCGACGACTTTAAAGACGATGCGATTAAAACCAAAGGCTATTTTGTTTATCCTAGCCAGTTGTTTGCCAATATTGCTGCGAGTGCCAACAATAACGAAAGCCTGAATACTGACCTAGCGGCGATTTTTGGGGCGATCGAAAGCTCGGCTAATGGCTACCCATCTGAGAGGGACATCAAGGGGCTGTTTGCCGACTTTGACACTACCAGTAACCGCCTCGGCAATACGGTTAAAGATAAAAACCTACGCTTGGCTGCTGTACTAAAAGGGGTGTCTGGGCTGGATTTTGGTGATTTTGAAGGCAGTCATATCGATCTGTTTGGCGATGCCTATGAGTTTTTGATTTCCAACTATGCCGCCAATGCTGGTAAATCGGGAGGCGAGTTTTTTACGCCGCAGCATGTCTCTAGGCTGATTGCCCAGCTTGCCATGCACCAGCAAACCGCTGTTAATAAAATTTATGACCCCGCCTGTGGGTCTGGTTCCCTGCTATTGCAAGCTAAAAAGCATTTTGATGCTCACATCATTGAAGATGGTTTTTACGGGCAGGAGATTAACCACACCACTTATAACTTGGCGCGGATGAATATGTTTTTACATAACATCAATTACGACAAGTTCAATATGCAGTTGGGCAATACGCTGACTGACCCGCATTTTGCTGATGATAAGCCCTTTGATGCGATCGTTTCTAATCCTCCCTATTCGGTGAACTGGCTTGGGAGTGATGACCCGACGCTGATCAATGACGATCGCTTTGCGCCTGCTGGTGTACTTGCGCCTAAATCTAAGGCTGATTTTGCGTTTGTGTTGCATTGCTTGAGCTATTTATCGAGCAAGGGTCGCGCCGCGATCGTCTGCTTCCCTGGTATTTTTTACCGTGGCGGTGCGGAAGCCAAAATCAGAAAGTATTTGGTGGATAACAACTATGTGGAAACGGTGATTGCCCTCGCACCCAATCTGTTCTTTGGCACGACGATCGCGGTGACGATTTTGGTGCTATCGAAACGCAAGCCCGACAATGCCATCCAGTTTATTGATGCCAGTGGATTGTTTAAGAAGGAGACGAACACCAACACCCTGACCGATGATCACATTGCCGAAATCATGGGGGTGTTCGATCGCAAGGAAAATATTGCTCATTTTGCGCGATCGGTGCCTTGTGAGGAGATTGCGGCTAATGATTACAATCTGTCGGTTAGCAGCTATGTGGAAGTCAAGGACACCCGCGAAATCACGAATATCACCGCGCTTAATGCTGAATTAAAAACCACTGTTGCCAAGATCGATCGCTTGCGTGGTGAGATTGATGCGATCGTGGCGGAGATTGAAGCATGAGTAATTTAAGCTTTAACCAAGTACATCGTTTCTTTCAAAGCCAACTTAAAGAACTAACTGCCCCTGAGTTGTCGCGCTGCCACCAGTTTTATAAGGTGTGCCCTGAGATTCTTGGGACATCGTCCCAAGAATTGATCCGCAATATAACAAATGGCAAAACAACCAAGCAAATTCTTGGGTCGTTGACCCAAGAATTACAAAGCAAAGACCGTCTTTTTATTAGTAAGTACAAGCTAAATTTTCCATCTGAGCAAGATTTGAAAGGGTGTAGTTATGAGTAAATCAGAACAGTCGATTGCTTTGATCGATACGCCTGATGGCTATAACATCTGGTTGATGGAACTCAAGGAACGCATCCATATAGCCCAACAACGAGCGACGTTGGCGGTCAATCGTGAATTGATTCTGCTCTATTGGCAGATTGGGCGTGATATTTTGGATCGGCAAGCTGAACAGGGCTGGGGAGCCAAGGTTATAGATCGCCTCGCCCATGATTTGCGTAGTGCATTCCCGCAGATGAAAGGTTTTTCTCGCACCAATTTAATGTATATGCGTGCTTTTGCTGAAGCGTGGCAAGATGAAGCAATTGTCCAGCAGGCTGCTGGACAATTGCCGTGGGGACATAATATGGTCTTACTAGACAAGCTGAGTACGCAGGAAGCGCGTATTTGGTATGCTCAAAAAGCCATAGAAAACCACTGGTCGCGTAATGTGCTGGTGATGCAGATTGAAACGCGCCTAATTGAACGGCAGGGTCATGCGATTTCTAATTTTGAGCAGCGTTTGCCTAAACCCGATTCCGATCTTGCCCGTGAATCGATTAAAGATCCTTATCGCTTTGATTTTTTAGGTCTGACTGAGGAGGCTCAAGAGCGTGAAATAGAAGGTGCATTAGTTAAGCATGTCACGCAATTTTTATTGGAGTTGGGCGCAGGATTTGCTTTTGTGGGTCGTCAGGTGTTGTTGCAAGTGGGTGAGGAGGAGTTTTTTATTGATCTGCTGTTTTATCATTTGAAATTGCGCTGTTATGTTGTGATTGAACTCAAAGCCGACAAGTTTAAGCCTGAGCATTTGGGTCAGTTGGGGTTTTATATGACGGCGGTGGATAGGCAAATGAAGGCTAAAGAGGATGCTGTCACCATTGGCTTGCTGTTGTGCAAAAGCAAGGATAAGGTGGTGGCTGAGTATGCTTTGGGGGATAAAAGCCAGCCTATGGGTATTGCTGAATATAAGTTATTGGAATCTTTGCCTGTTCCTTTACAAACTCAATTGCCGAGTATTGAAGATATTGAACGCGAATTGCAGGGATTTGATGGAGGTGATGTATGAGTGGTATGAATTTTCTGGAAAGGTTGTTGGATGGGGGGGCGGTGGAATGGAAGCCGTTGGGGGAGGTTGCTAAAATTCAGCGTGGAAGAAGACTTGTTAAAAGTGAATTAGAAGAAGTTGGCAAATATGCAGTTTTTCAAAATTGTATGACCCCACTTGGTTATTACCATGAAAGCAATGCTAAATCTGACACTACTTTTATTATTAGTGCTGGTGCAGCAGGTGAAATTGGCTACAGTGATGTTGACTTCTGGGCGGCTGACGATGTTTATTATTTCTTGACTCCTGAGAATCTGAAAAGTAAGTTTTTGTATTACTTCTTGTTAACTCAGCAAACAAAAATTTTAGGGCAAGTGCGAAGAGCAAGTGTTCCCCGTTTGTCAAAAACTGCATTTGAGAAAATTCCGCTCCCAATCCCATGCCCAGACAACCCCGATCGCTCTCTTGCCATTCAAGCCGAAATCGTGCGGATTTTGGACACTTTTACAGCGCTGACCGCCGAACTGACTGCCGAACTGACTGCCGAAATTAGCGATCGCAAAAAACAATATAACTACTACCGCGATCGGCTGTTGACTTTTGAAAAAGGTGAAGCGGAGTGGAAGACGTTGGGGGAGGTGGCTCTTGATTTTGGTCGTGGAAAATCAAAGCATCGCCCAAGAAACGATCCGAAGTTATATGGTGGGAATACTCCATTTATTCAAACGGGTGATATTAGGAACGCATCTCACATCATTGAGACATATAGTCAGACATATAGCGAGATTGGCTTAAAACAAAGTAAATTATGGTCTAAGGGTACTTTGTGTATTACTATCGCAGCTAATATTGCAGAAACCTCTATTCTAGGATTTGACGCTTGTTTTCCTGATAGTGTTATTGGGTTTGTTGCAAATCCAGAGAAAACCACATCAGGTTACGTGGAATATCTCTTGTCATCACTTAAAACAAAGCTGGAAGAAATGGGGCAAGGAAGTGCTCAAAGTAATATAAATATGGGCACGTTTGAAAATCTTAGATTGCCTTTTCCTCCACTCGCCGAACAAGTCAGAATCGCTTCCCTCCTCGATAAATTCGACACCCTCACCCATTCTATCAGCGAAGGCTTGCCCCGTGAAATTGCCTTGCGGCAAAAGCAATATGAATATTACCGCGACTTGTTGTTAAGCTTTCCACCCCCTCTAACTCTCCCTTAGCAGGGGGAGAACCAGAAATCTTGTTCCCTCCCCTGAGAAGGGGAGGGCTAGGGTGGGGTTACTTACACTTTCAATAAACCCCCTCTAACTCTCCCTTAGCAGGGGGAGAACCAGAAATCTTGTTCCCTCCCCTGAGAAGGGGAGGGCTAGGGTGGGGTTACTTACACTTTCAATAAACCCCCTCTAACTCCCCCTTAGCAGGGGGAGAACC
>JADBWK010000048.1 GCA_020404895.1 Pseudanabaena sp. M085S1SP2A07QC
AAAGCTGTTACTCGTTGAATCTCCATCTAAGTGCAAAACCATCCAAGCCATCCTCGGTAGTGAATGGCAAGTAGAAGCTTCCTTTGGTCACTTTACGGAACTAGCTAAAGATGGTGAAGATAGCTTGGGCTTTACCATGCACAAGGATACCAACAAAATTGAATGTCGCTATCAATTGACGGAAGGTAAGGGACAACAGATAGTTGCTAAACTTCGGGCTGCGGTGAAGAATGCTTCAGAAGTGGTGCTGGCTACCGACGGCGATCGCGAAGGTGAGGGGATTGCTTGGCATTTACAACAGCAACTGCATCTGCGTAATCCCAAACGTGCCGTCTATAACCAGATTACGCCTACGGCGGTTAAGGCAGCGATCGCTAATGCTCATCAGTTAGATTTGAACCTGATTTCGGCGCAACGCGCTAGACAATGCTTGGATCGATTGATTGGGTTTAAGGTTTCGCCTTTAGTGCGTCGTACTAGTGGCGGTAGCTCGGCGGGTCGGGTGCAGTCAGTGGCTTTGCACATTGTTTGTCAGCGTGAACGCGAGATTAACACCTTTGTGCTGATTACTTACTGGTCGGTATGGACGGAATATGCTGAAGGATTCACGGCTTTCTATGCGGGTAGTAGCGAGATTGAACCTGTGCTTGACGATAATGATGTCACCGATGATGCGGCGGAGGTGAATGCGGAATCTACTGTTGAGTCAAAAAGGGTATTGTCGGAAGCGGAAGCAGCCAGAATTATTCAAGTTGCCCGTAATCATCCCCATGTTGTTCGTGAAGCTACGGGTGTCACTGCTCAGAAATCACCGTTGCCGCCTTTCATTACCAGTTCGCTCCAGCAAGCAGCTTCCGTGAGATTAGGGCTATCGCCTGAAGAGACGATGAAGGTGGCTCAAGAGTTGTTTGAGGGTGTCGATTTGCCGAACGGTCGTAAGGGTTTGATTACCTATCACCGTACTGATAGCACCAGTCTCGCTCCAGAGTTTTGTGCTGAGGTAAAGGAATGGCTATCAAAACACGATCCTGATAATGTTCCTAAGAAAACTACTCGTCATCGCGAACAAGCGAATGCTCAGTCAGCTCATGAAGCGATTCGTCCTACCTATTTGAGTATTACTCCGAAAACGGTTAGAGACCATCTCAGCGCTAAACAGCATCAACTCTATGAGTTAATCTGGCGCAGAGCCGTTGCTTCTCAATGTGCTAATGCTTTGATTCAGAAAAGTCGGGTGATTATTCAGGTTGGTTCGACGCTCTGGCAGACTAGGGGCAGTATTCTCACCTTTGCGGGTTATACGCGCTATTGGAACGATTTGAGTAAGGATAAACATATTCCTGCTTTAACAGGTGGTCAGATTTTGGCTTTGGCGAATGCAGGTTTTACGCAGAAACAAACTCAACCTCCTGCTCGATATAGCGAGGCAAAGCTAGTTCAGGTACTGGAACGTCAGGGTGTGGGTAGACCGAGTACGTTTGCGGCGATCGTCAAAACGCTTAAAGATCGAACCTATGTGTTACTCAAGGGTAAGGTACTCGAACCTTCGGCTTTAGGGATGTCTACGGATGATGTGTTGCATAAAACTTTCCCCGATTTGCTCAGAGCTGATTTTACGGCAGGAATGGAGACGACTTTGGATGAAATCTCGGTGGGTAAGTTGGAGTGGCAAAGCTATTTGATTGGTTGGCATCAGTCCTATTTTCAGCCGATGTTGGCGAGAGCATATACGAATCTCGGTGCGGATTTACAGCCAAGTAATCGTCAAAATGAGCTTTCGGATGTGGCTTGTCCTGCTTGTAGTCATCCACTCAGTAAGATTCCTTCTAAGAAGGTGAGTGGTGGGCATTTTCTCAAGTGTGAGCATGGCTGTGAGAATCTGGTCATGTTTTGGAGCGATCGCCGTAATCAGTGGGAGATTCCTCAACCGAAGGGTGAGAATGCAGTGACGGCGGAGGTGACGAGTTTTGCTTGTCCCGTCTGTGGTAAGCCTTTGGCTAAGTTTCCATACAGTAAGGATGGTGTGGATAAGGTGATGTTGAAGTGTGCGGATGTTCAGGCGCGTCAACGCAAGGATCATGCGGATGTGGTCTTTTTCTGGTCTTCTCAGGAGAAGTGGTGGTCGAAGCAGTTTGGTGATCTGGATGAGGCGGCTAAGCCGAATTTGGGTAAGGTTTCAAGTGGGAAAGAGAAGAAAGCTGCTCAGGGAAAGCCTAAGCGATCGAGTAAAGTGACTAAGCCTCGCACTAAAAAATTGTCTTGATTATAGTGTTTGACAAAAATTGGCAATATTTGCCATAATTGAATAGTCAGAAATATACATAACTACTAGCTATGACTACAGTAAATATCTCTGTTCCTGATTCTATGAAGGTCTTTATAGATGAGCAGGTTTCTAAGGGTGGCTACAGTACTACGAGTGAATATATTCGGCAGTTGCTGCGTCAAGAGGCGGAGAGGGTTGCTCAAGCGCGTCTGGAAACTTTGCTGTTAGAGGGTTTGGATAGTGGTGAGGCGATCGAGATTAATGATGATTGGTGGCAACAAAAACGGATTCAACTTCTTGAGAGACTTCGCAAAAAGTAATGAGAAGTTTGGTTATGTATGATGGTTGTGATAAGTCAAGTTAAATTCTTAGAAAATATGAAAGAACAAAATTTGTTAAATCGGATCTCTTCTAGTCCTAGAGTGATGGTGGGAAAGCCTGTCATTAGAGGGACAAGGTTATCTGTTGAGTACATTCTAAATCTGCTGGCTCATGGCGCAACTGTGACGGAGATTTTGGAAGAGTATGAAGGTTTGGTTGAGGCGGATATTAGAGCTTGTTTGCTGTTTGCTTCTCGTGCGTTGGAAAGTGCTAGTTTTATGCCTTTGGCGGAGATTGCTTAGGTGCGGTTTTTGGTGGATGAAAATACGGGTGTTGTGGTTGCGCTTTGGTTACGCAGTCAAAGTTTTCAAAATGGCTACTTCCCAAGAACGACATCTTTTGCTTGCGGTTGATGATTATGTGCTAACTGACTCACAAAAGTTTCCATTGTCGGAATATTCCTATGTTTTTGCATGGTGGAGAGAACAACGATCGCTTTGAGGTACGGTGTCGATAATGCGATCGCTGACCACACACATCATGCGTTATAGCTAGGCTAGAAGCTAGAAGTTAATCTAGAAACATTAAGTCAAATTGGATAGCGTGATTAATTTTGCGGCAAGTTTGACATGATATAATTGACGGGATTTTGAAGAATCTCGTACTAGAAAATTTCTGACTACAACAAAAATGCTTAAAAAAATCATACACATCAAAAATTTAGGGTTGTTTAACGATGCTAGTTGTACTTCTCCCTTATTTGACAAAGTTAACTTAATTTATGCAGACAATGGTCGCGGTAAATCAACATTAGCCAGTATTTTACGTTCTTGTTCCAAGAATGATGCTGAATCTATAACTCTTCGTCAAGCAGTCTATAGCGATCAAGCACCAGAAATAAAGTTCTTATTTAACAATGGGACTTCTAATATAACTCCTACTTTCAATGGTAGTGAATGGTCTCATTCGTATTCTGATATTTTAGTTTTTGACACTGAGTTTGTTGATAAAAACGTATATTCTGGCACTGTGATTGAGGCAAGTCATAGACAAGGATTGCTAGAATTTTCTCTTGGAGAAGATGCTGTTTTACTAAAACAACAAGTAGATAGTGAAACACAAAAAATATCTGATAAGACCAGAGAAATTAGCAGCATTGAATCCTCTCTAACACCTTATAGAAAAGATCTAAATCTAAGAGATTTTGCTAAATTATCGCCTGATCCAGATGTAGAGACAAAAATAGAGTCACTAAAAACAAGACTCACGGCAGCTAAGAATAATGAATCTCTCCAAAAAAAGGCAATTCCACAACTACTTACAGAGCCGAAACTTAACTTAGAAGCATTTTTTGCGATTCTTACTACAACACTTGAAGATATTGAGAAAGATGCTGAAAATACTGTGCAGTCTCATATCAGTAAGTACTCCAATGGAGATTTTGAAAATTGGTTAAGTCAAGGACAATCTTTTGAAAATAGAGATGAATGTTTATATTGTGGGCAATCTATAGTTAGTAACAATCTCATAAAAGCATACAAAACCCACTTCAATCAAGGTTATAGAGACCTTAAAGAGAAAGTTTGCAAACTTCCAGAAACTATTGATAGAAGATTATCTGATGGAATCATTGATACTCTCATATCAACTGTTGAAAAGAATCAATCAGTAATTGATGAATGGATGAATCACGTATCTTTTCCACCATGTAAATATGAATTAAATAATAGTGATTTATTCAGTGGTTTTGAGGAAATCCGTAACATATTGCATGGCTTGGCGAATAAGAAGATCCAAAATCCGCTTGAGTTAGTTATTAATGAAATAGATCAAGAAAGGTCTCAATCTCTTTGGAATGATTTTATTTTATCAATTAAAACTTATAATCAATTGATCGGTATACCTATATTTAATATTGACAACTTTAAAGTCAGGCTGGCTGGAGAAAGTGTTCAAAATATTGAAAAAGAGATTGAAATACTAAATTTAACTAAAGTGCGTCATGAACCTACTGTTTGTAGCTTATTTGAAAGATTGAATGCTCTAAAAGAAGAGAAAAAAGAGCATGAAATAATAAAATTATCTGCTCGTAACAGTCTTGATAATTTGATGACACAAACGCTTGGAAATTACCAAACTCAGATAAATAATTTGGTAAGAGATTTCGGCGCATTATTTGAAATTGCTGAATTAAATCATGACTATAGAGGCACAGGTACTCCTCGCTCAAATTATGGTTTAAAGGTAAAGGGATACAATATTAAGCTTTCCACAGATGAGTCTGCACCATCATTTGCAAATGCGCTAAGTGAAGGTGATAAACGAACACTAGCTTTTGCTTTTTTCATTGCTCGTCTTCAATCTGATCCTAATCTCACTAATAAAGTTGTTGTAATTGATGATCCTGTTTGTAGTCTTGATCATACTAGGCGCAATAAAACTAAGAGGATTTTAAGGGATATTGGTTTAAGATCATCTCAGTTAATTGTACTTGGTCATGATAAATATTTTTTGAAAGAGCTTTGTGATGATTTTACAAAAATAGACATACCTCCAATGATTTTGAAAATCCACAGGATTGGTAACGATTACTCAGATTTTACGATCTTTGACATCGCTAAAGAATGTGCTTCTAGTTATTATTCACACCACGAAATTGTTAAAAACTTTGTAGAAGGAAGTTATCGTGGAGAACTACGTACAGTAGTTAAAGCTATTCGTCCATTACTTGAAAAATACTTGCATCTTCGGTTTCCCAGTTATATACAACAAAGTACACTTTTCGGCAAAATTATAGGAGACGCTAAGGTAGCAGAGTTACCTAATCCACTTGTCTATTTACAGCCATTAGCTAATGAACTCAATGAAATAAATGATTACGCTGGACAGTTTTATCACGATGCAAGTGCTGCGGAGGATAATAATGACATAGTTGAATCAGAACTACGAATCTATGCTCAACGGGCTTTGGATGTTATATATAAAGGCTTCGTTAATGAAGGGAGAGAAAGCTCATGACACTCAGACACCCCCGATATAGCAAAGAAGAATTCGCTAGACGTGGCGATGAGATTTATGAAACTCAGGTACGCCGACAAGTCGAAATGGGTAATTATGGCAAAATTGTTGCCATTGATATTGAAACAGGAGCCTTTGAAGTTGCCGATGAAATACTGACCGCAACAGGTAGCCTATTCAAACGCATTCCTGATGCTCAACCTTGGATCGTTCGCATTGGTCATCGAGCCGTCCATCGGTTTGGTGCGAGGAGCTTAAAAAAAACAATATGATTCATGGCGTAGTTAATCAAAGTTGCGAAGCAACAATTCCACTGGTCATTATCAACGAAAAGAAACAGACCAAACTGATTGATGCTGTCATTGATACAGGCTATACGGGTTATTTGAGCTTATACCAAAACACAAAGAAGAGGCAACAGATGATATAAGAGAAAAAGGAGAAAGAGGATAAAAAAATGGCAGGGGTATATAGATTAGAAATAAGTGAAAGCGAAGAAGAACTAAAAGAGATGCTAGGGCGGCAGAAAACA
>JADBWK010000049.1 GCA_020404895.1 Pseudanabaena sp. M085S1SP2A07QC
ATTTCCCCCCCCTCAATCCCCCCTTGCAAAGGGGGGAGGCTTATTTTCTTGTTCCCTCCCCTTTGCAAGGGGAGGGTTAGGGTGGGGTAAATTACAGGCTCTATTAACAAAGCTAATTTACCCCCCTCAATCCCCCCTTGCAAAGGGGGGAGGCTTATTTTCTTGTTCCCTCCCCTTTGCAAGGGGAGGGTTAGGGTGGGGTAAAAAAATTTGATCGCGCCGAGCGCGAAGGGGGAGGGTAGAGGGATCAAGAGCAAAGGGCAAAAGGGGAAAAGAGCAAAAGGCTAAGGTAGTCCTGGCGCGAAACTAATAACTCGAAAACCAATATTGAAGAAGCGGAAGTCGAGATTGTTGCGGTTGCGAAACGCAGAACGGGCATTCGGAGGATTGAAGACCCAAGAGCCGCCGCGCAGTGGGTGTGAAGCTTTATTGCTTTCCTTGCTTTTTTCATCTATCCATGCACTGCCATCTGTCGGCGCTCCTTTATAATTGTCATGCCAATCATCTTCACACCATTCCCACACATTCCCATGCATATCGTATAGCCCAAACTCATTGGCTACTTTATAATGTCCCACTGGTGTTGTCTCCTCGCGATATTCGCCTTTCTCACCAATGCCATAGGTATAGTTACCGTTATAATTGGCTAGTTCTGTGGATATCGTTTCACCAAAGTGAAACGGTGAATATATCTTCTTGCCCCCCTCTCCCTTTGGGAGAGGGGCTGGGGGTGAGGGCATGGCACGACAGGCATATTCCCATTGCGCTTCACTCGGTAAACGATATTCTCTCCCTGTTAATTCACTCAACTTCTTACAAAATGCTTGCGCGTCTTCCCAGCTAACTGTTTCCACTGGTCGCGATGCACTATCAGGCTTATCTTTAAATCTCGATGGATTCGTACCCATCACCGCCTCATATTGCGCTTGTTTTATCGGATATTTCCCCATAAAAAATGCTGGCACATTTACTAGATGTTGCGGACGTTCATTGTCGCGAGAATTTTCCTCATCCTTAGATGCACCCATGATAAATGAACCACTGGGAATAGACACCATTTCTAAGCTGACGGATTCATTTAGGGTTTCTGTGTAAAAGCGAGCTTTGTTTTTATGGCGGCGGATAACAAGGGTGGTGGTCATGGGGTGACTCCTAGAGATTCAAAAATATCTTGACGCAAGCGGTAGGTATCGCCATGTTTTAGATGGGCTTGCCAACTTTGGAGTGATTTTTTAAAAGCGATCAGATCAATTTTGCCTTGTTCTAGCTCTTTCTTTTGTTTTTTAAGACGCACACGGGCGCGGCGCAAATTGGCAGTACGGATTTTGATGCGGTCTGGCAATATCCGAAAGCCGACAAAATTAACGCCGATGCGGGTGGCGGTGATTTGGGTTTTGATGGGATGCAGTTTTAGGCGTAATGAGTTTAGATATTCAACGATCGCCATTTGAGATTCTTGGAGAAAGTAGCGATCGTCAGCAAATAGAGCAAAGTCATCAACATAACGCAAATATTTTTTGACCTTGAGTTGTTCTTTGACAAAATGATCGAAGCCTGACAAATAGATATTGGCAAACCATTGACTAGTCAAATTACCAATGGGTAAGCCTCTTCTGCGCTCCACAGGAGCCAACAAGGAATCGTTTGGGAAGTAGTCGGGGCTGCTTTCTTGATCGTTGCCGTTGTCAATAATTGCATCGATCAACCAGAGCGTATCAGGACATTGGATTTTACGGCGAATTAGGGTTTTCAGGATTTCGCGATCGATGCTAGGGAAGTATTTGCGGATATCACATTGCAAGACATACTGGCTCGATCGCGCAAAGCTGGTAAATCGCTCTAGGGCGCGGTGAGTGCCATAGCCCACCCGATTGGCATAGGTGTCATGGATAAAAGTTTTCTCAAAAATTGGCATGATCACTGCACAAAGAGCATGGTGAACTACGCGATCGCGATAGGGGGCTGCCGAAATCAAGCGTAACTTCGGTTCATGAATTTTGAAAGTGTTATACGCCCCTGGTTGATAGGTTTTGGCTTGTAATTCTTTTTGAAGTTGGATTAGTTCATTTTCGAGGTTGTAATTAACCGATATTGTTGTTGCGATTGTCGATATTGTTGTTGCGATACGCAGAACGGCAATTTTGAGGATTGTTGATCCAAGAGCCGCCGCGCAGTGGTTTAGTTGACTAGCCCCAAGTTTAGTTTACAACGCGATAGTCGTAAAAATAGTGCTAAGATTTTCTTATTGTTATTGCACTTTGTAATAACAATAAGAAAATCTCAAATCAGAAGTCAATATGTCTTCCAAAACCTATACTTTATCCCCCGCAAAAATTGGTAATTCGGCTGGATTTAGGCTGCCAGCTTCTTTTTATCGTGACAATCCCCAATTTGCTAATGCAACGGGATGGGTGGAAGTGGTGGCTAAAGATACATTGCTAATCAAGGTAGAACCTCATACATTTGAGGATGAAGATGATAGCAATGACTTAATGTTAAGTCTATTTTTGGACTTTATTACAAAGGATGCGCTCAAACATAGCGATCGCCTTGAGGCTTATACCGAGGCAATGGCTCAGGATGATGACGAACTTCTTGCGGGAGTTGAACTCGATTAATGATTGCGATCGCTCGTAATGGCTGGGAAATCTATTTTCATCGCGACTTGTTTGGCGCACAAAGACAACAACTAAAGGAGCAGGTTAGCCATCTTAAAACCAGTTTGCCCCATCCAGAATTTGTTAAACATCCAACAGTCAAACTGTTAGCGGCGGTAATGGTGGGTATTAAGGAAAAAATTGTTCTCGATCCTTTTGCACCTCAATTTGCGCTCAGAGGCGCTCTCCGACATTATGGACGTTTGAAAGGAATGGGACTAAGCGATCGCTATCGTTTATTTTTTCGTGCCTTTGAATCAGACGGACGTAAGGTTTTGATCGTTCTCTGGTTGGGCTTTCCGCGTAAGGAAGGTGATAAAAATGATTGTTATGAGGTGTTTTCGAGAATGGTGCAAAATGGTGATTTTCCTGAAACTCTGGAACAACTGTTAGAAAAATCGTAAAAAAATTCGATCGCGCCGATCGCGAAGAATGGAGAGTAAAGGGGGCAAGGGCAGAGGGCAAAAGGCTAAGTTAGTCCTGGCGCGAAACTAATAACTCGAAAACCAAAATCGTAGGTGCGTTGGCCAAGAGAGTAGCCGTTACGGCTCGCAGAACGGCATTCTTCAGGATTAAAGTTCCAAGAACCGCCGCGCAGTGGATGGAAAGTGTTGTTATTTTCCTTACTTTTTGCGTCTATCCATACAGTGTCATCCGTCGGCGATCCTTTATAATTGCCATGCCAATCATCCTCACACCATTCCCATACATTCCCGTGCATATCGTATAGTCCAAATTCGTTGGCTACTTTGAAATATCCCACAGGTGTTGTTTTTTTGCGATATTCGCCCTTCTCGCCAATTCCATAAGTATTGTTACCGTTATAATTGGCAACCTTGGTGGAAATAGTTTCACCAAAGTGAAATGGGGTTGTCGTACCTGCGCGACAAGCATATTCCCATTGCGCTTCACTCGGTAATTTATATTCTCTGCCTGTTAATTTACTTAACTTTTTACAAAATTCCTGTGCATCTTCCCAACTGACATTTTCCACAGGACACAATGGGCTATCAGGCTTATGTTTGAAATATGATGGATTTGTACCCATTACCGCCTCATATTGCTCCTGTGTAATCGGATATTTGCCCATCAGAAACGCTGGAATAGCAACTGAATGTTGCGGACGTTCATTATCATAACTACGCTCTTCTTTCTTTGATGCACCCATCACAAAATCACCACTAGGCACATACACCATCTCTAACATGAGATCTTCGGCAATCTGCTCCACAAACTGTCGCCATTCACGGGGAGATTTCACGATTTCAATTTTTTTCTGATTCGACTTTGCACCTATTCCCAATATTCCCTTTGTCTCTTTTGACTCCGTAACCCGTATCTTCGCCACCTGATAGCGAAATGGATATAACTGAATTTCGGGAATTTCGGGAACAAATGGCTCTGAATCAGTCTGAACCTGTTCAGCAAAAGCCTCTTCAAATTCAATTGTCGCCACCTCAAACGGAAACTCTTGTATGGTTGGAAAAGTTGATTTTGTAGACTTGCGATTAGAAGCTAAACCATCAGGAATAGATAAATGCACATCAGGCAAAACCTCATAGGTTGCCGCCAAATCTTCAGGATTAATATCATTAGGATCGTCCAGAGCATTGCCAACCATTTGGGCATAGGCGATCAGCGATTGATATTCCCTAAGCTGTGGCGCGAGTTCTTGGGTCAAATGCGACAACCTTGCCATTTCCGCCTTATTAATCAATCCCTGACCACTCCCCCCATCATTAGCCGCGCACTCTTGAAACGCCTTCACAATTTGACTGACTGCGGTTTCACGGCGATCGTCCAGCACCACCATCGCAGCCCATTGTTGTGCCTCTAATTCATGCACTCCCATAAAAGGATGATTGAGCGACAAATATTTGACATAGACAAGCAACAAACGCGCCACAGCCTGCATTCGTTCTCGCCCGATCACCAACTCCATTTCTTCTAACAAATAGGCTCGCGCCGCCGTATCCATCGCATAGAGTTCATGCCCAACGGGTACACAAAGCGGTGAAAGCAATAAATCAACCTCCGCCACCCAATCCACCTGTCCATACAAAAATTCGGTACGCAGATAGTTAAGCAATTCAGGCGTGAGCAACAATGGCAGTGCGGCATGATAAGCCAAAAGCTTATGCGGCTCACCAAACTTCCTCACAAAGCGTTCTACGTTTTGCTGGGCAATTTCCTTAGCGATTAGTTCGGTTGCACTCATCATGAAAACTCCTATAAAACCTTGCCCTGCAATACCTCGATCGCACGGCAAAGACCATCGCGATCCATTGGCAACATCGGTAAAACATTGGCAATAATCTTTGCGGAACTGCCAACCCATCGCTCTTGTGGCATCGGGTTCAGCCATGCAATTAAATTTGTCGCTTGTTTGATTGTCAACAAAAACTCAATTGTGCTTTGAATGCGTTCCATTAAGCGTAACCCTCTCGCCGCCCCTGCATCGCTGACAATTAATATTTTGGTATCACTATCCCACGCATCGATCGCCTCATTTAAGGCGATCGGCTCAGTCAAGAAAGGATCGCGATAAATACTAGTCGCAGGAATATTATGAAAATAATAGACATCCACCGTTTGAATTTTGCTTTCAGTTTGTGCCGAATCTACCAAGTCTTTGGCAAAGCGATGAAAAGGGCTCATCGAACCCTTGCGATCGATCAACAACACTAAATGGGCGCGGTTCACGATGCGCCGTTTATATACAGGAGACAGAAAAAATCCTTGGTTCGCAACTTTACTAACCGTTGTCGCCACATCTAAAACATCTTGCTTACCATCAGCAACAGGCTGCCGTAGCGATCGCCACGCATAAGCCATATATCGCCTCGTCAATGGAAAAGAAGTTTGGAACGCCATGTTTTCGCTCTCGATGGGCGTAAATTCATTGCGAGGGGCGCGGACGGGCAAAGGCTCTAATTGTGAAGATGGCGGTGGATTGTCTGGCTCTTTGGGTTTGGTTTGGGTAAATGGCTTTGAAGGTTGGCGATCGTCGGGTTCTTTGGTGACTTCTTTGGGGAATGCTTTCGGCTTTGGTTCCACAGCTTGACGAGCGATCGCGTCTGCCCAACTTAGCTGAAACTGCCCATACTCAACCGCCGTATGACTCCAAAGCAATCGCAAGGTTGACTCTAACTCAGTCAAGTCATTGCCAAAGCCACCATCGATTGCTTGCAGTGCTGCCAAAAGCTCACCCACGCCCAGATCGAAACCTTTAACTCGGAGGTTGTTAAATAAATTTTGGGCGATCGCTTTAGGTTCAAAATCACTCATGATCGTTTTTACCCCACCCTAACCCTCCCCTTGTAAAGGGGAGGGAATAAGATATCTAGTTTTCCCCCTTTGCAAGGGGGAATTAAAGGGGGTAAGCCTGACTTTTGTCTAGACGATGGGAGATTCTTTGCGAGAAATTTAAGTTGCAGCATATTTCTGCCAATCCTGCTTGATTTTAAACAACAGTTCGCGATAAGGAATAGGATGCTCTGGTTTCGCCAGTTCCTTGGCTGTATATGGCTGAGCATCAAATTTTTGCAAAGCATTTAGCCAATCCAGAAACTCACTTGTCCCTGGTGATTTAAACAGATTTTGCGCCTCCCGAATTGCTGTAAATCGCGAAACTGCCGCGTCAATCAAATTAGCGGAGGGAGCCTTTTCTTTTTTGACTTGATAGTGGATCTCCACAATTTCCTTGAGCTTATCCTTGGGAAACTCCACAAAATGATAAATGCAACGGCGCAAAAATGGCGCAGGTAAGTTTGATTTCTCTTTATTGGTGGTAATAATCACAATTGGTTTGTGCTTAGCGATAATGGGCGGCTCCTGCGTTTCCCGCACTTCAAATGACCAAGGATCGTCAAGCACCGCTAATAAATCATTGGGAAAGTCCACATCCGCCTTATCGATTTCATCAATTAACACCACTGCGGGGCGATCGTCAACTAAAAAGGCTTTACCCAACGCCCCAAAGTCTCGATACTTAGTCGCATCGCTGGGATTTCGTTTGGCATCAGGATTAACTTCTCTTGTCTGCACATCATGCAAGCGCAAAATCGCATCGTACTTATATAAACCCTCCTGTGCCTTAGTATCAGAACGAATATCCCAACGATAAAGGGGTAAACCCAAATCATAGGCGACATCACTAGCCAGACGAGTTTTGCCACAGCCCGCCTCACCCTCTAATAAAAGCGGTCGTCGCAAAAATATCGCCAAATTCACCGCCTTAATCAGTGGATCGCCAGCAATGTATGGCTCTGGCTGTTTTGGCGCATCAGGATGAGCAGTACTTGGTTTTGGATCTAATTTGTATTTCGTATTAGGATTCATAACTTTTTTTCTATGTGTATTTCTATTTCAAAAACAGTTTTATAGCTATTACAAAGCCAGATTATTTGTGATTATTTCCAACTCTTCTAAAAGCGATTTAAAAACTAGTTTGGGTTTACCTTCTTCACTGTCGGCATGGATAGCATTGGCAATTGTATTAACCTTACTTAGATTCAACTTAATCGGTTCCAACATCAAGCCTGAATGTGTAATTAGCCAATTTTTGATCTCTGTTTCCGTCCAGTTTTCGAGGGGTAATTCCAATAACTTTCGACAATCAAATTCTTGATTTGTACAACAAGGTAAATTTAAAATCGCCTCATCTTTTGCATTATCTTGAATACTCACAATACCAATAAATTTAAATAGTGGCTTTTCTTGAGCAATCACTTCTAGCTTGCAAACTAATTGATGCCAAAAAATATTAATCAACCATTCTAAAAAACCTTTTTGAAGTGAGCGAGAATGAAATTTTAATTCTATAAAATTAATACTACCAATCTCAATTGACATACTAATTTTATCAATAATTTGATTGGTAAGCTCCTGCGAGTCTACTACAGAAATACTAGATCCTAGATATCCTCCCAATCGACTTAAAAAACTATTTTGATCGAGAGTATCACCTCTACCAAATTGGATCTCATGGGCAACGCTCCATGTTCTTGCTTTAAAAGACTCCTTTAGCTTGTTAATACACCAATCACCACCCATATCACTACTATTTTTTAATAAGAAGATAAATGCACCTTCTCGATCTTCAAACTTTTCAAAAATATCATTAAACATTTTTGTAGCTTGCTTGAAGTCTAAAATATGTATTTTCTGATTCCAGTCATTTTCGTAGCTTGTATAGGGGTTATGCGATCGCTCTAACTGCTTCAGTTGATTTTCTTTGTCTTGCCTATCTTTAAATAATTCCGTAATTGCGCGATCAATACGATTACGATCTACTTGATCAATACGTCCTTTCAACTGGCTATTGTATGTGGCAATGTCTGTATCTATTTCCGTCAATCTATCTTCCAGATATTTTCTACGCTGATCATCCGTACTATTTATCATTACAATCAACACCTATCGAATAACTTCAGCTTGAATTTCTTGGAGAATCGTGGAAATCTCCTCTTTAGAGTCAATATGTCTGGCTAAAACCGTCGAAGTCGTCGCGAATGTTTTCTCTAACAGGCGATCGCTAAACAACTTAGCCGCATCTTGACGCAGACCTTGACCGATATAAAATTTAAGTAACGCATCAACCGACATATCTCGACTAGTCGCTACCTCTTCAAGCGATCGCATCGCCTCAACAGGAATCTGCAACAATACCGCCTCAGTCTCACGAGGCTTTATTTGCAATGTAATTACTTCATCAACTTGACTCATACAATCTCCTCTCATTACGAGTAGCAGGACGCGCCGAAATGATCCGCGATCGCCGATTGCTATCGACATACACCACTAACAACATCCTCTGCATCAGTGAATAACCAACAACAAACTCACGTAACTCATCATTAACTGTAGCATCACCACTTTGGTAAAAAGGATCTAAAAAGACTTCAGCAGCCTCCTCAAAAGTAACACCATGTTTATCGATATTGCTTTGGGCTTTGTTAGCGTCCCACTCAAACTCACTACCCTGTAATCGATAGATAACATTCATAAATTTGCTTTCAATCCATCAACCCAACAGATCATTTAGCTCTCTTTCTTTGTCCTCCATTTCTCCCTCTAAACTTTTGATTTGCCGCTTCAGCCGACTGCGATCCACTTCGCTTAAGGTATAGTTTAGCTGGTTATAAGCCGCTTGATAGTCTTCTTGGAGACTCTTGATACTATCTTGGATAATTTCTGCACGAAACTGTTTTGTACTTTTCAAAATGCGTTTATTTTCAATTGGGGGAGATAAATTCAACGAAACTAGCTCTGACCAAACATCAAGCAAAGTACCAGCAGGGAGCATAAATGCAGTCTTCACATCCTCGCGCTGTTTCTCGGCGGCGATCGCCATACCCACCACACCCGCCAAAGCTTCATCCCAAATCGGCGCACCACTAAACCCTGGTTCCACCCGATAGCCCGTCACCTTCACATCTTCAATTTGCACCCATCCCTTAGCCTGCCGATCGCGCAGCACTCCAGTCGCCCATACACCATCATTATGTCCACTAGGAAACCCAAAAATGCGTAAAGGATGTTCCCATAGCTCACTAGCAGAAATTAATTTAATTGGTGCGACCTCACTCGGTAATTGTCCTTCTATTGCCAATCCTGCAATATCTTCAGGCTCAGAAGCTGAAGACTTGACCGATCGCCAAAATACAACCTTAGCTGTGAGTTTCTGCTCTGGCGCAATCAAAGGAAAATCCAAATAAATATTACCGCTAAGTATTTCTACTGTATCCCTTGGCAAAGATAGCGCCGCAGTCACCACATGAGCGCAAGTGACGATATAGCTCTGCGATCGCCCCGCCACTAAAAAACCCGCACCAACAACGGCTCCATTAGCGTGAAAGATCCGCGTGATCGCAGATTTGAAAATCGGGAAATAGCTATTTGCGATCGCAGCCATAAATTATTTATTCTTCCATTTCAAAGTGATTTCATAATTAACTTCGCCGCCAACTGACGCAAAAATTGCCCCAGCCTCAACATTTAACTTAATGCCAAATTTAACTTCTACTTCATCAGCAGGCGTATTGAGCTTACTCAGCTTGGTAATGATTTCCGAAGCTACAGGTTGTATTTCGTCTAGTACTTGATCGAACGTCTTTTTAGCTCTAATAATTAGCTGATTTGTATCGACATTAGCAACACGCTCAAAAGCATTAGGATCTTCTATTTGATCTACTTCCGCTAAGAATGTCTTGCCATCTGAGAGTGTAAATTCTGCAATTTGTTTCTTCGTCATAAATTTATGATTTTATCGTGCTATTTGTTTGATCATATTATCAGATGCACCGCTAAATATCACTATTTTATCGCAACCAAAGAAACCCTCCAGAACTTGTTGTATAAACAAAAGGTTTGCCTAGGACATAAAACCCAAAAGTGGCGGCACGAAGCGCCGCCACTTTTGAGTTTTGATTTGTTGCAAAGGGGGAAGGTCAGAAATCTTGTTCCCTCCCCTTTGCAAGGGGAGGGCTAGGGTGGGGTAATTTCCATAAAAAAGGAGTCTCGAAGAGACTCCCTTTTTTATGGCTTTTTATCTGGTTGTTTCACAAATACGCGATCGCCTACTTTCGCACCACTTAAAATTTGAGTCTGATTGTCTACAGTTGAACCAATCGTCACAGGTTGGAACTTGGGCTTGCCCTTTTCATCAGCAATTAATAGCCCTGTTTTGCCCTCTTGCGTGACGATCGCCACCGTCGGCACAACCAGCGCACCATCAATTTGTTTACCAATAAAACGCAAATCCGTATTCATTCCCGATTGCAACTTATCTTTGCCAGTTTCTAAAGTTACACGCACTTGAAATGACGTAACATTCTGCTCAATGATCGCTTCAGGCGCTATCAAACGGACTTTTCCCTTAAACACCTCAGTCGGAAAAGCATCAGCAACAATTTCCACTTCTTGACCAATCTTGATTTGGGAAATATCCACTTCTGGAACCTTCGCAATAATCTCTAAGCCATTCGCGATCGCCACAATTGAAGTCGATGATGAAGAATTACTTGCCGAAGCTGTCGTTGTCGGCGTGACAAATGCTCCTGCATTGGCATATTTTTGGGTGATAATCCCCGCAAACGGAGCGCGAATAATTGTATCTTCGATTTGAACTTCGATGATTCTGATGCCAGCGATCGCTTGAGCAAGTTGTGCTTCCGCTTGAGCAATATCTTCAGCACGACTTCCATTACGTGACTCTTCTAATAGACGAGTAGCCTCAACCAGATTAGCTTGAGCCGTTTGCAAGTCAGCCTGAGCGCTGCGATCATCGGTTACAACTTCATCAAAGCGATCGCTAGAAATCGCACCCTCAGTTTGTAAGCTCCGAAAGCGATTCGTTTTCATATT
The DNA here is from genome assembly GCA_020404895.1 of Pseudanabaena sp. M085S1SP2A07QC. Taxonomy (GTDB): domain Bacteria; phylum Cyanobacteriota; class Cyanobacteriia; order Pseudanabaenales; family Pseudanabaenaceae; genus Pseudanabaena. Next base: position 11,025 of record JADBWK010000049.1, read on the forward strand.
GGTTAAGGCTAAACGCGATCGGGCGGCATCTAAACGACCACGAGCAGCTTCTACCCTAGCCTGAGCCGCCGCAATATCTTCAGGACGATTACCATTGCGTAATTTGGCTAAATTAGCCTCACTGGCGGCGGCACTAGCTTGAGCTTGATAAAGTTGCGGAATCAAGTTCGCGTTGTCCATTCTGGCAATCACCTGCCCCCGATTTACTCTTGCCCCTTGCTCAACTAATAGCTGAATTAGTTTTCCAGCTTGCTTCGGGCTAAGATTCACGGTTTCAATCGGGACAACGGAGCCGCTAGATTTAATTTTGATCGCTAAAGACTTTGACTGAACTTGTTCAGTTTTATCATTGACTAGAGTTGAGTTTTGATCCTTGCCAGCTAAGGTGCGAAAGACAATAAATCCGCCACCTAGCAGAACAACGACTAAAACTACGACTAACCAAGGCTTTTTCCAAATATTTTTGAGCTTATTATTTTCTTGTTTTGGGGTAACAGTAGTTTGCATCGAGATTAAGCCTGATCAAAGCTGACAATATGAGAAATTAAATTTACAAGCAGTTAGTCACAATTCCCAATATCTGAACAGCCCGCATAGCAGACAGCACAGATATTGACTCTATTTTTTGAATGATGCCTAGGTACTTAATAAATAAGTTATGGTACTAGCGTTTATTTTGCATCACCCCTCAGCATCATTGCCACAAGATTGTCGCAATCAAAACCCAAAGAATAAAGGTAGCGCTAGCGCTACCTTTATTCTTTGGGTTTTAACAGCAATTTTTATACCGATTTTGGTATTTCCAAAGCCAAAGGCTTTGGAAATACCAAAATCAATTTTTTGAAAACCCGCCTACGGCGGGTTTTCAAAAAATTGATTTTTATAATGAGAATTGCTGGTTTTTTGATCGATTACTTTCAACCATCAAAAAACGGTATATTAGCAAAAGCAAAGACTCAAAGAGACGCAAATTATTCTGAGATCCACTCGTAAATTGTAAGTGTCCAAGGGGGTAACGAGAAATGGTCATTCCAGCAATTTTTGAGGTGCTTTAACGCTGATTTGTCTTGATTTAGGTCATTTGATGAGCCTGAAACCCACCAAATTCGTACCCCCCTTGGACGGTTACCGTAAATTTATATTTGAGGGTTAATAACCTTGTGAGTCAGCCTGTCACAACTTGGGATGAAAAACCACATATCGTACTTCACAGATCTGGCGATACGATGCAGATTCCTCTTGTGAATGCTTATTCTTGGACATTAGGAAGAGGCTCAGAAAATGATATTCCCTTGTCCGATAAATGTGCATCGCGCAACCATGCAATGATTCAAATTGTTGGCGAAAGCAGTTATTTTCTAATCGATCTTGGTAGTCGCAATGGTTCATTTGTAAATGGCAAGCGAGTAACCATTCCTGTGAGCTTAAAAAAAGGCGATCGCATCATCCTTGGCGAAACAGAGCTAGAGTTTTACTGCCCAGAGACGATCACATCCCCCGACACCAACGCACGGCCAAATAATGACGAGAATACCGATGCAGCCGCGACTGCCATGCTTCACAAGCGACAACTAATTACGGTGTTAGTCGTTGATATTCGGGACTTTACGAAACTAACGCGGCAAATGGATGAGCAGATTCTTTCAGAAGCGATCGGCACTTGGTTCCGTCGTGCTGGAGAGATCATCGATCGCTACGGCAGTTGGGTAGATAAATATATTGGCGATGCGGTTATGACCGTCTGGATTCATAACGCTGGAATCGGCTCAGAGACTGTGGCAACTCAAGACATGCTCAAGGTCTACCGCGCTCTGCATGAGCTTTATAAAATGAGCAATCAACTTAATCAACAGTTTGAATTACCATTTCTATTGCGCGTTGGTGCAGGTATAAATACTGGATATGCGATGGTTGGACAAATGGGAACTAGTGAGCACCCTGACTACACGGCTCTTGGTGATACAGTTAATGCTGCCTTCCGATTGGAGTCATCAACTAAGCAATTAGGGCTAGATGTAGCGATCGGTTCTATGACATACAGACATACACCATATGCTGCGCTTTTACTGCCTCTCAAGCAATATTTTGTGAAGCTTAAAGGCTACACGTCTCCTACGATTACCTATGCTGGCACTTTTAATGAATTAGGTACATACATTCAGAAACTAGACGCAGACTGATCGAAGAGAAAGCACTAGTGCTTTCTCTTCGATCAGCGCTTTGCTATCTCTCAAACCAAAAAAAACTGAAAGCGTTACTTTGCAACGCTTTCAATTTTTTTGGTTTTAGAGATGATGTGCTGCGCTACGTGCAGCACATCATCTTTTTTTTAATCTTTAAAGCTATTAGAAGCTAAATCGAGAGTTACTTGGCGAAGCTGTAAATAATCCATCGGATCGACAGCAGTTCTGCCATCGGGTTGGATCTCAAAATGTAGATGTGGCCCCGTACTCCGTCCCGTCGTGCCTACTTCTGCGATCGCCTGTCCCTTGCTCACAATTTGTCCTTTGGATACATACACTCGATTGGTATGAGCATAAAGCGTCAGCTCGCCATTGTCATGGCGCAACTCGACAACATTTCCGTAGCCATCATCCGTCCAACCTGCGTAGGTGACCACACCCTCAGCCGCCGCAAAAATCGGCGTGCCTGTGGGAGCTGCAAAATCCACACCTTTATGCAATTTTCTCTCGCCAGTGATGGGATGTACGCGCCATCCAAATCCAGAACTGATGGCTGCCCCTGTTATAGGCAAAGTAAAGTTAGAAATACTATTAAGGTCGATCGCTGAAATATTTTGCGGAAGCTGCATTGTCCAGCGACCTGGCTGCCTAGATTTGAGTCGTAAATCCTGTGGATTAAGTTTAACTTCAGGCGAGAACTCCACGACCATTCTGGTGGTATTGGCATCGACCTGTCCGACACGAACTGCTTGCACGCCTTTTCCTACACGTCTTCTTACCGTTGGTCCCTGATAGACAATACCAGGCAAGTCAATCACGATGCGGGTAGGGTTGCTAATGACAGTTCCCTTGGGCTCAATGTCATTTTTGACAGAAAATTCAATCCTGCTATCAGTTAAATCGTAGACAAAGGTTTCGAGACGGTTTGCGTGAGCTGTGGGTGTTGCGATCGCGAAACTACAAGTCAAGCCACACAGACTCAGTGATAGCAGACGCAGGTTCAGGGATTTGGATTTATTGGCTAATTTGCGATTGGTCAATAAATTAAATTGGTGGGAGCGAGACATAAAGTTTTGCATGGGAACGTTGCGCTGTAGGACGGTTGAGAGCAAGCTACAAGCCGTACAAAAATGCACAAAAAGTCTTGTGATAAGACTTGTAGAAGGCTAGGGATAATGCTCTGAAGATTTGTGTAACAGGAACGATGGAGATTCTACATCAATTTTGATGAAATTTCGATCAAATATGGCAACTTGCGATTATTAGTCAGATAAATAGTGGCTTTTGCAGATAAATACTTGTCTGCAAAAGCCGCTATTTATAGCAGATGTCGATCAAGAAAACCAGTTTTTGGTTCTGCAATATTTTGGGTGGTGCGGCTTTGCCACCCAAAATATTGCAGAACCAAAAATAATGAAGATCTAAACGGTATATTTGTTGCAACCTCAAAAAATCTGCTTGCATCTAAGCCATTAAATTATGAGCTTTGCCTCGAAACTCAGGACTGCGATCGCGACGAATCAGAGCATTTTGTGTTTGGGACTTGACCCCAATCCTGAAGTAATGCCTGCTAAGTACAAAGCCAAATATGACTCGGAGATGAATTCTGGAGCATATCCCGATCGCACTGTGGCTTATTTATGGGAATGGATGAATTTTATTATTGAGTCAACTGCCGATCTGGTCTGTGCTTATAAGCCGACTTTGGGCTTTTATACCGCTTTGGGCGCGGGAGGTTTAGAGCTATTAGCCAAAACCTTAGCCGCAATTCCACCAGAAATTCCGATCATTCTGGATGCTAAGCACGCAGATCTCAATAGCAGCAGTGTCATGGCAAAGACAGCCTTTGAGCAGTGGGGTGTGGATGCGATTACCTTGAGTCCCTATATTGGACAAGATTTGGCGGCGCGATTTTTGATGCATCCCGATAAGGCAATTTTTGTGAGCTGCTATTCATCAAATACAACCGCACAAACTTTTCAAGAATATCCCAATTCCGAGAAGCCTTTGTATCTCAATGTGGTGCAAAATTGCCAAGCTTGGTCGGGAATGGAGAGTTTAGCGCTAGAGATTGGCGCGGCAAATCCTGATGCTTTGGCAAAAGTGCGATCGCTAGCTCCTGAACGCTTGATCTTAGCAAGAAGTATTTGGGCAAATAGTCAAGGTAATGATCAGGCTAATCATCAAAGCATCGAAAATTTAGCCGCAATTCTCGATGCGGGGTTAGATGCAAATGGTGGCGGTTTGATTCTGCCTGTCAATCAGGATGCACTAGCGATCGGTGAACCAGCCCAATTAGTGAGATCGCTACGAGATGAAGTCAATCAGGCGATCGCGGTAACCCCTCATCATCGCCCCACCTGCGATTTGTGGATGCCAAATGTTTGTTTGCTCGATCAAGCAGGACATCCCAAGGCAAATCTCATCTTGCAGTTGTTTGACATTGGCTGTATTACCTTTGAAGAAACAGTGCAAGCATCTGGTCAAATTTTCCCCTACTACATCGATTTACGGCGGATTATCTCTAATCCTCAAGTATTTGAGGCAGTAATTGGTACTTATGCTGAGATCTTGCAAAATCTTAAATTTGATCGCATTGCAGGGATTCCCTACGGCTCCTTGCCCACGGCTTCAGGCTTAGCATTGCGTTTAAATTTTCCATTAATTTTTCCGCGTAAGGAAGTGAAAGCCTATGGAGCCAGACGCTTGATCGAGGGTAATTATGAAGTAGGAGAAACCATTGTCGTGGTTGATGATATTTTGATTTCTGGAAAGAGTGCGATCGAGGGGGCGCAAAAAATTGAAAGCTGTGGATTAAAGGTGCGTGATATCGTCGTATTTATCGATCATGAGTCGGGAGTATGCGATCGCATTCAAGCAAGTGGATATTCACCCCACGCGGTGTTAAAAATCTCTGAAATAAATGAGACACTATACCAAGCAGGGCGTATAACTGAGAAACAATTTGTTACTTTGTCGCATTCTTAAATACCGTGAGTATGAGTTGGTCTACGACCAACTCATACTCACAATCCCATCCTTAAATATCGCGAGTATAAATTTGTCTACGACAAATTTATACTCGCAAGCTCATCCTTACAGGTTATTGATTAGAGTTACGCATGTTCAAAAGAATTAGTTTGTTAATTGTTGCTGCGGCAGCTGCCACGCTCGCGCCGATCGTCGATCCTACATTTGCAGCCCAATCATCTAAGCCTGCTCCAGCCGAACTGGAGAATGTCATATTTGCTCTGGACAAAGCTGCCAGTAAGCAAGATATCGAAACAGTGATGAAATATTATGCTCCGACTTTCAATCATTCCGATGGGCTAAACCGCGATCGCTACAAACAGTTATTGAGCCAACTCTGGCAACGATATAAAAGTATTTCCTATCGTACTGAAATTTCAAAATGGGAAAAACAAGGTGACTTAATTACTGCGGAAACAGTAACGATGATCCAAGGAATGCGGGGAGCTGAGAATGATAACTTTAAATTGGATGCCAGACTGATTTCCACTCAAACCTACAAAAGCACCAATGGTCAATTACAAGTTGTTTCTCAACAAGTGTTAGCCGAAAATTCTTCGCTGAGTACTGGTGATGCACCTCCTCCTGTTAAGCTCAAAATCCCTGAACTGATCGGTGTGGGTCGTCAATATGTCCTTGATGCGATCGTTACGGAACCGCTTGGCACAAGTTTATTACTAGGTGCTGCGATCGAAGAACCTGTAGAAGCTAAAAATTATTTGAATGAAAATATGATCGATCTGCGTCCCTTGCGTGCAGGCGGGTTGTTCAAAATTGGTCAAGCTCCTTTTTCTTCAGGCGATCGCTGGATATCTGTAGTGTTGGTACGCGAGTCGGGCATTACGATCACAAGCCAGCGTTTGCGCGTTAGCAAAGATTTTACAGGCAATCAATATACGCCTCTACCTGAGCCAGATACGACTCCGAGCCGTGTCCGCCCACGCCCTAACAGCGATCAAACCCTCTAAAAAGAAAGCACCCGAAGGGTGCTTTCTTTTTCTTAATTTCCAAAAAATGCTCTAATAAAAAAGCGGCTTTCGGGCGCTTTTTTATTCCTAATTGCCAAAACGAGAAGGTGGTGGCGCAACTTTAAAGATGGTCTTCCATGCTTCTACCGTACCTGCTCCAATGGGAAAGTCTGTAGTCTGATCGTTACTCCAAACAGCCCGAATAGTGCTACTGCCTGCGGGTAAACTTGCTAAAGCAGCAGATAGCTCATCACCAACTTCGCCACCTGTGTAGGTGTAAATTTTGCCTTGAACGCTAAATAAGAGGGCTTTTGGTGATCGCAGCCGCGATCTTTTTTCATAAATAGGCTCTGGATCGCTATAGCGCTCATCAATGTAGCGATCGTGTCGCCAGACGCGACGACTTTTCCAAGAACGGCGATAACCGACCACATCTGACCAATATTCAGTATATTTAATTCCTTGCTTTGACCAACTGGAAACAAAAGCAAAATTATCGGTAAAGTGCTTATCGTAAACAAGTTTACCGTCGAAAGGATTTTCAACAACACTTGACCAAGGTACATCAGCATCTTGGCTAACTGATGCAGGAGTTACGGCAAATGCGCTAGGGGTTAAGGCAAATAGCAAACCAATGCTCATTCTCCAAGCACTAATTCTCCAATCTGAATATTTGTGGTGCATAGTACAGCAAATAGGTGGGTAGGACACAATGGAAATAGGTGTTACACCAATTCTCAAAAGTGTGGCCACACTTCTGTGAATTAAAAACTAGACCCTGTAAGGGTTTTAAAAACAAAAAATGGCTATGCCATTTTTTTGTTTTGGTATTATGGAAGTAGATGTTTTTGATAAACCCTTTGTTCCTCTATTCTAAGTAGCTTGGCATAATTAATTACAAAGCAAAACCCGTAAAGTTTTGCCCCGCAGGGGCGAAACTTTACGGGTTTGAGATGCTTAAGTGTCTATTGTTTGATTGCGGACACATTTAATTAGCAATAGCAATGGGATAGCTTGAATCGAGATCGAGGGGATTTTTAGCGAGTTTACTGATCGCAATACCAGCGATCGGATGGATCCAATCAGCGGCAATCTCAGCTAGAGGTAATAACACAAAAGCGCGATCGCTCATTCGGGGATGCGGGATAACTAATTCAGGCGAATCAATTTGGCGATCGCCATAAAGTAATAAATCTAAATCGAGAGTCCTTGCACCCCAACGCTCGCGACGTTCACGACCAAACATTTGTTCTGTATGGAAAAGCACTTGCAAAAGTTGAATCGGCTGCAAACTGGTTTTTAAAATCGCACAACCATTTATATAGTCAGGCTGGGGCGGAGAGTTGGGCAAAGTGATCGCCCTAGTGCGATACCAACGCGAAACACAAATTATCTCAATTTCGGAAAAGCTTGAAAGTTGCACGATCGCTGAACGGACAATTTTTTCGGAGTCACCTATTTCACTGCCCAAGTTACTACCCAAGGCGATCGCGCAAAGCTCAGTCATGCAATTTAATGTCAAAAAATAATAAAGACGCTGCATAGCAGCGTCTTTATTGAATTATACGGGAATCGCTTCAGTTGTGCGATAAAGCTTCGCGCCAACATTGCGTAACTTTTCTTCGATGCGATCGTAACCGCGATCGAGGTGATGCAAGCCCATGACAGTAGTTTCGCCATCGGCAGCTAGACCTGCGATAACCAGTGCAGCCGATGCACGGAGATCGGTTGCCATAACGGGAGCGCCCGACAATTGGGGTACGCCAGTCACTACTGCCACATTATTTTTAAGGCGAATATTTGCGCCCATACGATTAAGTTCAGCAACATGTTGCAAGCGGTTTTCAAATACAGTTTCGGTGACTACGCCATTGCCTTCGCAGATGGTCAGTAAAGCCATAAACTGCGCCTGCATATCGGTAGGAAACCCAGGATAAGGCAAGGTTTCGATATCGACAGCACGATAGTTATCACCACCAATAACCGTGATCATATTGTCCGAATCTTGACGCACGGTAACACCGATATCTTGCAGTTTAGAAATCGCGGCAGTAAGGTGCGCAGGAATTACAGGCGACATCGATAAGGTCGATCGCGTAATCGCAGCAGCAACCATGAAAGTTGCCGCTTCAACGCGATCGGGAATCGCTGTGAAATCAGCAAAATGGAGCTTTTCGACTCCATCAATGATGATCGTACTTGTGCCTGCACCTCTAATTTTTGCGCCCATCGCCATGCAAAGATCGGCTAGATCGACTACTTCAGGCTCCAGCGCTGCATTCTCAATAATGGTTTGCCCCTCAGCAAGGGTCGCTGCCATCATCAAGGTTTCAGTTGCCCCGACGCTTGGGTAATCAAGATAAATCTTTGCACCCTGCAAACGTCCATTGGGACTCATCGCATGGGCGTGAACGATGCCATGATCGATCTGCACAAATGCTCCTAGAGATTGCAAACCTCGCACATGTAGTTCTACAGGACGTGCCCCGATCGCACAGCCACCTGGAAGAGGAATTTTTGCTGATCCGAGTCTTGCTAATAGTGAACCAACTGCAAAGAAACTAGCTCTCATCTTACTTACCAATTCGTAAGGTGCAGAGTTTGTCGTCAAATTGCTGGTATCGAGAGCGAGAACTTCGCCATTGCGAGAAATTTTTACCCCAAGAGTTTCTAGAATGTCACTCATACGCTGCACATCAGCGAGGTTGGGAACATTGCGAATACGGCATCCTTCTGACGATAAAAGCGTGCCGGCCATGAGGGCAAGGATGGAATTTTTTGCGCCACTAATGGGGACATGCCCAGACAATTTAGCTTTGCCAATGATACGGAGGACAGGGGCGTTGGGTTCTATTTGTGCCATTTCAGAAGATTCGAGCGTGGTTAAGTCGATAGGCTCAATGATTTGTGAAACAATTTGTGAAGCATTACCGAGATCCATCGTCGATTGCATAGACTGTAAATTGTTGGTTGTAGTTGTATTGGTTGAACTGGTTGTGTAAACGATCGCCTTGTCCTCCTCACATCAAAAATAACGTAGCCAAAAGTTTAGCGAAGTATATCCGATAAACTGTTAACTTTTGTACGCTAAGTGTATTTACTTATTATTAATGATTGAGCCATATATGGCAATTTAGTCAAAAGTAATGTGGCAATTCCAATTATGAAACCAATTTTGGGGTTTTCAGCGCCTGCGGCGCTGAAAACCCCAAAATTGGTTTTGATGCAATTCCACCGACAGCGGACTTGCATCAAAACCAATTTTTATAATGAGAATTGCTGAAAGTAATGCTTTGCGCTACTTTTTCTTTTAACAATAATTACTGCAAAAAATGTCAAAGCCATATCAAAGAATTGCGATCGCTGAGTGCAATGAGCCGCTGGTAGCAATTCCAGATCTCTTCTTCAAAATCAATCCTCATCCATATATGTCATTGGGTGCACCCTACGGCGATCGCTCTCCTTTTTTTGTGCGTCAAGGGCTTTTAGAAAAATTACAAAAATCTCAAGCTTATTTACAAACAATTTGCCCCAATTATCAAATTGCGATTTTTGATGCCTATCGCCCAGTTCCTGTGCAGCAATTTATGGTGGATTATAGTTTCGGGCAGTTAGCCAAAAGTAAGGATTTAGAAGTAAAAAATCTTACTGAGAAGCAAAAAAATTCACTTATGGCGGAAGTGATGAAATTTTGGGCAGTTCCTAGCCCCGATTCCAAAATGCCGCCGCCTCATAGTACGGGTGCAGCGATCGATGTAACTTTATTTGATGCTGAGCTTCAAGAAATCAATATGGGTTCGCCAATTGATGAGATTAGCGATCGCTCTATGCCCAATTATTTTGCCAGCTTTCGTAATGCTCAAGCGGTGGAGTTTAATCGCGATCGGGAATTGTTAAATCAAGTAATGACTTATAGCGGATTTTGTCGGCATCCCAATGAATGGTGGCATTTTTCCTATGGCGATCAACTTTGGGCATGGATTAGCGAAGAGAAACTTGCGATTTATGGAGGAGTCGTATAGCAATTCTAAATAGGACTCCTCCAAGAATTAGAATTTTTATAAGTAATTGTGCAAAATAAATTGCCAAAACCCGTAAAATTTCGCCACTGTGGGGCGAAATTTTACGGGTTTTGCGTTGTAGTTAATTATGCCTAGCTACTTATAACAGTTAATACCAATGCACAAAAGTGTTGCCACACTTCTGTAGATTAAAAGCTAAACCCTGTAAGGGTTTTAAAAGCCTAAAATGGCGTAGCCTTTTTAGGTATAGGTAATTAATAATTCATTTGCAGATTTTTTGATTTGTATAAGATCACCCTCTCAGAACAATGTTACATAAATGATTTAGTTGTTTAAATTAAGCGATTGATAGATATTCATCAAGGGAAACCCATGATTTTTTTCTATTGGATATAGTCTCTATTATCTGAGATTTCAGATTGATATAAATTGCCTTCACGATTTCTGTGACATTCTATACTATCAGAATTAATTTCATGTTTTTTACTTGATAACTCATCAATAACTAGATATTTATCAAACTAGTTGATTGTATATGTGTGACAGTTATTTACAAAAATAATAAGCTTATCTATCTTCGTGAAAAAGTTTGACTAGTAGTACAATTATCTTAGATACTAGTGTAAAAATATTCAATATTAAACTGTTAAGAACAAATGGCAAAAGTTAAACAACCAGTTCAACTCTCTGGTGATGCATTGCTACAGAAAGTCAAAGAACTTGAACATCTGTCGAAAGAGGAAAAAGCTAAAGCTTGTGGATATGCCACTGTTACTAAAAACAATCAAGCTCGTGTTAACTTGATGAAGTTTTATAATGCTTTGATGGAAGCAGATGGCGTAGAGCTTGAAGCGAAAGGTAGTGGTAAAGGTGGACGCAGTGCCAGTTATCGTGTTAGTGTCCAAAAAAATGGCAACCTACTAATCGGCTCAGCTTACACACAATTGATGGGTTTACAAGCTGGTGATGAGTTAGAAATTCGCCTTGGTCGTAAACATATTCATTTGCGTCAAGTTGGTGCAGACGACGAAGAATAATATTTAAAACAGAAAAAATACAAGCTTGCTTTGCAAGCTTGTATTTTTTCTGTTTTAAAATAAAATTTTGCCACTTTCTACTTGAAAAATTCGGGCGAAATTTAGCCACTGAGCATCAAACGAACCAAGATGGGTAGTAGTAATAATTGTCTGAACCCGATCGCCAATCGCATTCAATAAATGATCTTGTCTTTGGAGATCAAGCTCAGCAAGCACATCATCTAATAGCAATAACGGTGGTTCTCCGACTACCGATTCTAGTAATTCTAACTCAGCAAGTTTTAGCGCCAGTACTAAAGTGCGCTGTTGTCCTTGAGAGCCATATTCACGCGCAGGTGTAGCATTAATTGTCAGAGCAACCTCATCACGATGGGGACCAATTAAGCTTGTGCCTTGATGTTGCTCAATCACTGCTTTCTGCAAAATCGCCTCAAAAAAAGATTGCTTAATATTCTCGACGGTATCTGTTGGTGAGAAGGCAAATTTGGGCAAGTAATTAATTTCCAAATATTCACTACCGCCACTAATTGATTGATGCCATGTATGGGCGATCGGCGTTAATCTTTCCAATAAACGCGATCGCCTTCTGATTAATCTTGTGCCAGCAGTTACTAGTTGAGCATCCCAAAGCGACATTTGTTGGGGTTCATATTGGATTTGCCCTTGTTTGATGGACTTTAATAAAGCATTGCGCTGCCGTAAAACTTGGTTATATTGTTGCAAAAGATTGATATAAATCGGCTCTAATTGAATCAATACTGTATCCAACCAATTGCGCCGACTCTCTGGACTACCCCGCACCAAATCCAGATCTAAACTCGAAAACATGACTGCATTTAGGTTGCCCAAAAAGTCCAAATGCCTTGCTTGATTTACCCCATTCACATTTAAAGTCCGCTTGCCACTAGCCCGCATTCGCATCAATAATTCTACGGGATAGCTTTCAGGCGATCTCGATCGCTGACAAGTTGCGATAATTTCACCGATCGCCTCACCATTTCGCACTAAGTCACGATCTTTACTCACACGATGCGATCGCAAAGTCGCCAATAGCAAAACTGCTTCGAGCAAGTTAGATTTACCCTGAGCATTGTTGCCCACGATCACGGTCTTGGGGGCAGTGAAGTTAACTTCTTGATCGATATAGTTGCGAAACTGCTTGATGTGGAGAGATTTAAGATACATGCAGGCAGATAATCCAATTGGCAGACTTTCTAGAATAAACCAAGAACTCAAGTTCTTGGTTGAAAGCTAAAGTCGGTTAAACCCGACTGAAGAAATTTAACCTATTTCAAAAGGTTTTAGATTTTAGTCCGCACTTGAGTGCAGGGCTATGGCTAAGCAGATTGCAAAAATTTTAAGCAGTCCTCTAAAGTTTGTTTGAAATCTGAGAGAGAAAGTTTTAAAATTAGCTCGGCTTCGCTAAACTCATTCCAAATCATCGCTCGGTCTGCTGTGAGTTCCAATCCACATCCATTCCCGACTCCTTCCAATGAAGTGCGATCGCCTATTTCAATCTCTGCGATCGCAACTAAAAGATCTTCACATACAGCAGCAACACCTTGCACTTCTGATTGAAAATATTGGCTAAGGAGTTGATATTTAGGCTCAGTGTCAACTTTAAAATAGCCTTCTGCATCTCGGTAAAATTTAATATTGATCATTTTGTGCTTTGGAGGGAATGTTATGTATGGGAAGGTAGATTGTTCGGTATTTCTACAAGATTTACTGTAGGGTGCGTTAGCCACAGCGTAACGCACAGTCAAATTTAGATCTGCGTTACGCTGCGCTAACACACCCTACTACTAGAACCAGTTTATTGCCGCCCGATATTCGGAATACACTGAATCTAGCTACTTACCTGCGATAAATGGGATAGGCTGTGGTAATTGTATTTGTAGCTTTATTGTAATAGCCTTCAATTTTTAAACCACTTGGGGAAGTTCCTTGCCAAGGTTCTCTAGATTTGTTGGACAAGGCGAAAGCACTTTGAATTTCTGACAATACTTGCTCTTGAGACCACTGATCTGGGAAAAAGGTAGAACTGGACAACTTGCTAACCCATTGACCATTGGCAGGGTTACGAATTTCGACACGACCAATATAAACACCCTGTCTATTGGGTACTCCTGTCAGCTTGACCATTCTGGCATTATTGCTGTCTTTGCCATTAGGACGATGATGATAACCAACTGCTAAGCCTCGGCGATTAATTTCTCCCTGAAAGATATGAACTTTATTAATCGTCAGCGCTTTAGCAACAGGAGCTTTAGCTATTGTTGTATAGCTGGAGTTTTGGACGAAAGTTGCTGAATGCTGAGTTTGAGGTGTGGTTGCTTGTGGACTCAGGAAAACAGTACCAAATATCGCCCCCAATGAAGCAAATCCAACTACTAACTTAGAAATCATTGCATTTGTCATAGTTTTATTTGAAGTTATCCTAAAAATTGAGATAAAAAATTGAGATAATCTATGTCGCAATCTAGTTGTATTTTGTAACGGCTTTTTGGTGCTGGCAAAATACGATCATTATACAAAGAAAGGATATTTTAAACTGTGGCGATCGCGAACCAATACGGCTATTACACCGAAGATAATCGAGAATTTGTGATTACAGATCCGCGCACCCCGCGCCCTTGGTTTAACTATATGTGGAATAGCCAATATGCAGGGCTAATTTCCCATACAGGCGGAGGCTTCAGTTTTTTAGAATCGCCACGCGATAACCGCATTAGTCGGATGCGCTATAACTGTCTCCCTTGGGATCGTCCTGGACGTTACGTGATGGTCAAAGATACTGCAACGGGGAAGTATTGGTCATTAAGCTGGTCGCCGACGATCAATCTTGATTATGACTTCTATGAATGTCGCCATGGACAGGGGTACACCAAAATCACCACTGAGATCAATGGAATTCGTGGGGAAATCACGTACTTCGTTCCGACAGATACCAATGCCGAAATTTGGCGAGTAAAGTTAACGGAACTTTCAGGACAGGCGCGAGATTTAGAAGTTTATTCTTTTTTGGAATTGTTGATGGGGAATGCTCTCAATGATCAGATCAATCAACCTAATGACAAGCATTTCACGGATATTCATTTCGACAAAGACTTGCAAGCATTGGTTGCCACACGCCGCTATTGGGTGCTGAATAAAGGAGTTTCGGTTAAACAGCCAAATATTGATTGGAAGTATCAAATTTATTTCTCACAAAGTTTGCCGATCGCTGGTTTTGATAGTAGTCTCGACACTTTCATTGGTAGATGGCGATCGGAAGCGAATCCTGTGGCAGTAGAAACAGGAGTGATGCAGAATACTGAAATTACGGCTGGCGATCCAGTGGTGGCTTTGCAGTCAAAGATTTCTCTAGCAGCAAATGGTTCTATTGATTTTGCCGTAGTTTTGGAGATTGTACCTAAAGAGATCCCCCCTACCCCCCTTGTAAAGGGGGGCAACATTGTGGAGATTGTTGATAGTAAATTCCTACAACTTAAACAGAAATGGGATCAGCATTTATCCTGTGTGCAGGTGCAAACGCCTGATGCAGCATTTAACGCGATGCTCAATGTGTGGAATCAGTATCAGTCGGCTGTTACCTTTGATATGGCAAGAAATTCTGGTTATTATCACGGGGGATTGTTGTTTGGGACTGGAATGCGCGATCGCTTCCAAGATATTCTCGGTGTGGTGATGGTTGATCCTGCGAGAGTACGAGAGAGATTGATCAAGGCGCTCAACTTCCAGTTTAAGGATGGTTCCACTTTACATAATTATTTTGTGCTGACCAATACAGGCGAACGCACCAACCATTCCGATACTCCGCTTTGGATTCCCTTTGGGATTGTGGAATATCTTAAGGAAACAGGTGATTTCTCGATTCTCGACGAAGTTGTTCCCTATCATGACGAGAGTTCAGGTACTGTCTATGAACATTTGATCAGGGCGCTGGATTTTGCGATCGCAAATACAGGCGAGAAGGGAATGCCGCGTATTTTTACGGGCGATTGGAATGATACGCTCGATCATGTTGGCTCCCAGGGTAAAGGCGAAACTACTTGGGGCGCTTTCTTTTTGGGCTATGTGTTGAATAAGTCTTTGCCAGTATGTGAACATCAAGGCGATCGCAAGTCCTTAGAGAAATTCCAAAACTTCTATGAGCATCTGCGCCAAGTTACTAATGATATCTGTTGGGATGGCGACTGGTATCTTCGCGCTTTCCGAGATAATGGCGAACCGATTGGAGTATCGACAGCAACTCAGGGCAAAATCTTTCTGAACGCGCAATCATGGGCGGTGATTTCGGAACTCGCGCCGAAGGATCGGGCAGACAAGGCAATGGCAAGTAGTCGAGAACATCTGGCGACACCTTTTGGAATGCAGATTGTTGCGCCATCTTTTACGGAAATCGATGATACGGTTGGCTTAATCAGTCGTTGTGTCCCAGGGAAGAAAGAGAATGGCGCGGTGTTTAATCATGCTTCGGCTTGGTTTGTGCTGGCTTCTCTGCTTAATGGTGACACAGAATTTGGTTGGGAAATCTATTGTCGGATGATGCCGATTAATTCTTCACAGGCGACGGATGCAAAATGCGATCGCTTTGAAACTGAGCCATATGTCTATCCTGAATATGTGACTAGTCCCGATCACGAAACTCAAGGGCAAGCAAGTCATTCATGGCTAACTGGCACGGCAGTTTGGATGTTACGCATTGGACTTGATTATATTTTAGGATTTCAGCCTACTTTTACTGGCATGATCATCGATCCGAAAATTCCTGCTGAATGGTCTGGTTTTACGGCTAAACGTAAGTTTCGCGGCAAGGTTCTGTCGCTAACTGTGGTTAATCATAGTGAGGTCAAACAAATGACTGTTAATGGTCAAGTTGTGGAAGGAAACTTCATTGATCTTGCGCTTTATGCGAGTAATGAGATAGCGATCGCAGTTAACCTATAGCATTTTTTGTATGGTTTAGGAGGGGCAATCTCTTAAACCATACAAAATCTGAGGAGGTAGAGGTCGCGTTGGTGTCGGCATGAAGATTTTGAAAGTTGTAGGATATTATTGGGTAATGTCACCTTATTAAAAAAATAAATTTATGGATGGCGCTATTTTAATTCAGCAAGCTTTGCAGCTTGACTTTACAGAAAGGATTCATTTGATTGATGTTTTGTGGCACAGCCTTGATTCGTCAGATCGAGAAGAAATCGATTTAGCTTGGTTGCGTGAGTCTCAAAGTCGCCTAACAGTCTATCAATCTGGGCAGATAGAGGCAATTGATGGACAAAAGGTTTTTGATGAGATTGAGGCTTTACTTTAAATCATGGATGTCAAGTTTTTATCTCCAGCTAGAGACGAATTGAAACTAGCGATAGAGTTTTATGAGAAAAGTTCTGTGGGATTGGGTTCTCGATTCTTGAATGAGGTGAAAGGGGCTATTTCGCGAATTGTCAAAAATCCACAAGCATGGGGTCTTTTGGATGACAAAATTCGTAGATGTAGATTACAGAGGTTTCCTTATGGGTAATCGTCCAAATGCCGTTTCTCTCTATTTGATCTTTTTAATTATAGGACTTACGCAAACGAAAGAGATGTAGGGGCAATTCATGAATTGCCCCTACGATGGAATAAGGATCTCAGTGCATTTTTGCGTAAGTTCTAAATTAAAAAAACAAATATCTGTTTGCGAGAAGGTGGGAACCAGCAAAGCCCGATCTAAAAACTTATTGCCCCTCTCGCAAGAAGTCTCAGGACTAAATAAACAGGCGTGACAAGCTGCCCAATGCAAAGACACCCGATTGTCGGCGAGGTCATGCTCCGCACAAAGAGGGTCAGAGGTACAGAATTGTAGCCACATTTGAGGACAAACTGTCGCATCAGGGCATGGGAAAAGGAATGAATCAACAAATAGCGCATATCGGGAGTCGAGATTTTATCGACAAGCTCAGGATTGCGCTGATTGAGCCAAGTTTTGTGAGATTCTTTGACCTTGATATGTTGCTTTTTGACTGCGGATTGTTGTTCCCATGCTTGCAGCGCCGACTCTATCTTCTTCTGCTAAAACCTGTAAAACATCCCTTGCAGCATGAATAATCCGAACAATCTCAATGCAATCATTCCGATCCAAGCTGATTGACGGATATTGCTTGTCCCATTTCTCAGCAAAGAGTTCAAGGTTAAACTCCGCCTCCGATTCCGTTGCCGCAGCATAAATCGCCTTTTGGAAGCCCTGCTCAAGCAGCTTGCTTTTTTCGGCTTTTCTTGGTTTATGTTTTGTTGGCAACTCTTTGTTCTTCCTTCTTGGAAACCCCTTTTTAACTTTAATTCTTTTTCTTGGC
>JADBWK010000005.1 GCA_020404895.1 Pseudanabaena sp. M085S1SP2A07QC
AAAAGTACTAACTTCAATATCGTGAAAGAAGAAGACTTTCAGAGAGTCGTGGATTTTATAAATCACAGACCGAGAAAATCTCTTGGCTATCGTACTCCTTACGAAGTATTCTTTGCTTCATCAGAACCCGTTGCATTTCATAATTGAATTAGCGAATTACCAATGAATAATTTAAAATTGCCATACATCAAAAAAATGTTTAGATTTTGAAAACAGCAGTCAGTTTTAAGTTATGCAAAAGAATACAAATTTAGTTTTAGTAGTTGATGATGAAATTGAGATCCAAAGACTATTTAAACAGAGATTTAGAAAAAGAATTCTATCTGAAGAACTAGATTTTATATTTGCTTCAAATGGAATAGAAGCTTTGGCAATCTTGAAAGAAACAAATTGCATCTCAATGATCCTTACCGATATTAGGATGCCTAAAATGGATGGATTATCCTTTATTTCAAAATTAGCTGAAATTAATCAAAACATAAAAGCAGTAGTAGTCTCAGCCTATGGAGATATCCAAAATATTCGGATGGCAATGAACTGTGGCGCTTTTGATTTTGTAACAAAACCTATTGATTTTGATGATTTAGAAATAACAATTGATAGAACATTTGCTTTTGTTTCTCATTTACAGGAACAACAAAAACAACTAGAGGAAACTCTTGCACAGGTGAGAGTGCTTGAACTGAAGGAAATTGCTTTAGCTCATGACAAAGAGCTTGCCGAAGCTGCAAATCGAGCAAAGAGTGCTTTCTTAGCTAATATGAGTCATGAAATCCGTACGCCAATGAATGGAGTAATTGGAATGACGGATTTATTGTCAACTACCAATTTGACAGAAGAACAGAGAGATTATGTACAGATAATTCGTGATAGTGGCGATTTGCTTTTAACAATTATTAATGACGTTCTTGATTTTTCTAAGATTGAATCTGGAATGCTAAAAATAGAAAGCCGTTCGCTCGTACTGGAAGATATCGTCAGATCTGTCTTTGAACTTTTAAGTAAACAAGCAAGCGATAAAAATCTCAGCATTCAATATTCAATGCATCCAGATATTCCTCATGATTTATTAGGTGATGCCGCAAAGATACGTCAAGTTTTAATCAATCTCTTAGGTAATGCGATTAAATTTACTCCACAAGGCAATGTGACGATCTCGATCGAGCCTAGGTTAATCGTAAATAGTGATGAGTGCGAATTAGTCTTTGCAGTTGAAGATACAGGTATTGGTATTGAAGTTAATCAGCTAAATTTATTGTTTCAACCATTTACTCAAGCTGATTCTTCCATCAGTCGTCAGTATGGTGGGACAGGATTAGGGCTTGCCATTAGTAAGCGTTTGGTTGAGTTAATGGGAGGTACAGTTTGGGTCGAGAGTCTTGGACGAATTGGTGGTAAGCCTCCTGACAATTGGATGTTTGATCCAGAAACGATTCATACCAGCGGTTCTGTGTTCTACTTTACTCTCGTGTTGAGAACTTTACCCACAGAAGTTGCTAATTCTCAAATACCTAGCATTACTCAACCAATTTTATCTCCTGTAGCTCAAGAAACTACTAAATCATCTAGTTTAGAAGTTCTCATTGTTGAAGATAATTTCGTTAATCAAAGAGTGCTACAACTATTTTTAGAAACACTTGGTTATAGCCCGATGATCGCCAACAATGGCTTAGAGGCTTTAGATGCTATCAAAAATCAAAAATACGATGTAATTTTTATGGATATGCAAATGCCGAAAATGGATGGACTTACTGCTACTAAGCAAATTCGGCAGGATTGTTGTCAACAGCCTTGGATTGTAGCTGTAACTGCTAATGCTTTACCTGAAGATCGTCAGTTATGCTTAGATGTAGGAATGAATGACTTTATTACTAAGCCTATTCAGATTGAGGATATTGTAAACATTTTTGATAGATATAACAGCGATAAATGTTTTGAAAAATAGCGCAAGTAAATGAACAGCTAAAGTTTTTGACTAAAAGCAAAATTTATCTAGATTGATGACTAAAAAATAAGTAGATACTCTCTTCCCATTCAAGAAATAGCGTTGCGCAGCAAAGCTGCGTACCGCTATTTCTTTCTTACCCAAACAAAAGTGGCGGCGCGAAGCGCTACCACTTTTGTTTGGGGTTTTATGTACTAAGCAAACCTTTTATTTCTATAGCAACGTAAGAGATAGATAGGACAATTCAAAACTCAAAAGATGGCAGAGCAAAGCTCTGCCATCTTTTGGGTTTTATGTCCTGAGCAAAGCTTACATTGCTATATAGCCCGTACTTGAGTACATGGCTTGAGTCAGTAACTATAGCCTTATACCAATTCAAAAAAGTATTGCCACACTTTTTTGAATTAAAACCCAAACCCTGTAAGGGTTTTAAAAACACAAAATGGCTACGCCATTTTGTGTTTTGGTATTAGCCACTTTTATCAAGACAAATCAAAACCCAAATAGTGAGAGGCGGCGCAAAGCGCTGCCTCTCACTATTCCTAACAAGAAGGGCGACAGCTATATTGCGTAAGTGTGTGAAATAGCGATCGCTAACAAAAATAACTAACGATCAAGAGCAACTCAAAATCAAAGTTGCAATCTCGCTCTATTATCGGTAGCATAGGGGATAATAAAAAATGTAATAAAACGCAACAATCAAATATATTTTTCCAATATATTTGAGTTTGTCAATTGACAAACCAAAAACGCATACTAGATTAAAGATAGGAAATTTGAGTAAGGAGTGACACAATGCAGCAGCAGGGCAGAGCCCTAACTGTTCCAATCGGTGTGATGGGCGCAGCACAGGGATTTAATCCGACGATACTACTGCTACTGGGTTCGATCATTTTAGGAACTGCATCGACAACAGGGTATTGGGTATGGGGCTGGGCGCACTGGCTCGTATTTGTTTGTAATTTTTCGGCGCTTTATGTACTGGGAACAGTAATTCATGATGCTTGCCATAACGTTGCTCACCCAAATCGCATTGTCAATGCAGCGATCGGGCATATTGCAGCAATCTTGCAAGGATTTGTGTTTCCCGTATTTACTCGTGTCCACATGCAGCATCATGCCCATGTGAATGATGAGGAAGATGATCCTGACCACTATGTTTCGACTGGCGGCCCCTTGTGGTTGATTGCTGCTCGCTTTTTTTATCACGAAGTTTTCTTTTTCCAGCGTCGGCTATGGAGAAATTACGAGCTTTTAGAATGGGCAGTTAGCAGGTTGATTGTAGTCGCCACATTGTTTGTTGGTTATCATTATGGGTTCCTCGGCTACATGATGAACTTCTGGTTCGTACCAGCAGCCGTTATGGGACTTTTGTTAGGCTTGTTTTTTGACTATTTGCCTCATCGTCCTTTTGTTGAGCGATCGCGATGGAAGAATGCCAGAGTTTACCCAGGAAGATTTTTAAATATCTTGTTATTAGGTCAGAACTATCACTTAGTTCATCATCTTTGGCCAAATGTGCCTTGGTATTATTACGAGAAGACCTATTATCAAATGAAGCCTTTGCTCGATGCTAATGGCTCACCTCAGACATTAGGAATTTTCAAGATGCCTGATCTAGCTGGTTTTATATACGATGTTTTCTTGGGTATTCGGTTTCACGGTCATAAACACAAATAAAAAAGGCAGCGCTAAGCGCTCCCTTTTTTATTTAGAACCCCTAAAAAGTAAAGGCGGCGCTTAGCGCCGCCTTTACTTTTTAGGGGCAATAGCTATAGTGTTTCTAATGAATGATCTAGCTGCATTCTCGTTTCCATTTGGCGAATGAAATAACCTGTCATCATCGCTGAGCCTATTAGTCCTGCTAAGTTTTCGCGATCAGTGGTGATACTGACGTTGAAATGCTGCGGTGGCAAAATACCCAGCAAGTTTTGAATATTTTGGTTGATAATTTGTTGCGCTTCAGGGGTGACGGACTGCGCGACTGTGGCTAAAGTTTCAGGCGATTGATTTTTGAGGTAATCGAGTAAAAGGTTGCTGCTGCTGGAGTTAAGTTCGCCTAGGTTAAACATGTATAGGTTCCTCGAATCTTGGATTCGCTAAGAATATCTACATATATTCTTACTGATGCGATCGCTAAGTTTTGAGTAGGAAAACCGTATTTCAACCGAATAGAAAAGTACAAAAGCCTTGATAAACAAGGCTTTTGTACTTAAAAATCGTCGTCATAGCTGCCGCTACTATTGCTAGCTGCTTCATTGTCTTTACGAGAGCCAAGTAGATCTAGACGATCCACACGAATTACGGGTTTTTGGCGCTCATCACCAGTAGTGCGATCGTTCCAACGATCAAATTTAAGCGATCCTGATATACCAATTAGGCTTCCTTTTCTGACAAAGTTCTTCGCAACTTCGGCGGTTTTGTCCCACATTTCTAAGTCAAACCAATCGGGCGGATCATCACGGTTGCTGGTATTTCGATTAACTGCGATCGTGAAGTTGCAAACCACTTTGCCAGACTCAAAATATTTAACTTCAGGATCACGTCCTGCGCGTCCGACTAGGTGAACTTTGTTTAAGGTCATAGGACAAGTTTCAAAAAAGATTTAGACATCTGCATTTTATAGCAAAACCAAAAAATAGAGGTGAGAAGAAGTGTCACCTCTATTTTTTGGCTATGGATTAATCGACTCAATTCTTGCGGATAAACCTTGTTGTGCGAGCCGAGAAACTTGGACTTCAGCGATACGGCGATCGCTATAGGCTCCAATCTGCACTACCAAATAGCCATTAAGTCGAGACGCAAAGGAATTTGGCACAATTTGACGTACTTGAGCAACAGCATTAGGTGAAGAAACAGGCACTACCACACGATACCGAGGTGGGGTTTGAGGTCTAAAACTGGTATTAGCCAGCGGCGCAATTTGGATCGGTTGATTAACGGGTTCGCCGCTAGGAGGACTAGATCGCACGGGTGGCAAACTAGTACTAATTTCGGAATTAGCGGGGATCGGGGAACTAAAGCTCTTGGGCGTAATTCTGACGATCACAGAAGTAACAGGCTCGTACCAGAAAGGATTATTTGCTTGATTTGCTTGATTGTTTGGAATAAAACTATTGCTTTGACTTGAAGAGTTCGTTCTAACCAATGCTGGTGGAGTATCAAGATTAGGCGAAAGATTCATGGGCTGACTGTTGGCTATCTGTTGTTCTAGTTGTTGGTTGATATTGGCAAAGCGATCGCTTTTTGGTGTAATTCTTGGTGAAGCCTTACTTACAGCCACAGCATTTGTAGTTGTCGCATTTGCTGAAGGATTATTAACAAATAGATTGGATGGCAGACGCACACCCGACAGTTGTAAATTTCCCTTCACTCTTTTACTGTCCAATTGATTGCCAATCACAGCAACCGCATTACGGCTGACGTTTTGCAAATCGAATGTGCCATTTCCCTGAAAAGTGTTGTTACCATCATCGTTAGGCTTGCCCAGATCTGGCTTGGCAGTATCAGAAATGGTTACGCCATAAGCACGATTATTGACGATCGCATTGCCGCGTAAAACTGGCTTGGCGTTGGATTGGATTAGGAGTCCATTTTGATTTTGAGTAAAGGTGTTTTCTGTGATTTGCGGAGCCGCATCTTGGCGAATACTCATCCCAAAAGTAGTTTGTTGAAAGAGATTGCCACGAATATCTGGACTGGCTTCACCCTCGATCGCTAAGCCACTAGTTCCATTGCGAAAGAATTGATTTGCAGAAATAATCGCCGTTGATTTGCCTGTAATTAAGCCACCATCTTGCTGATTATCAATAAAAGTATTATTGGCGATCGCAGGACTCACATTCTCAATCCACAGTCCATAACCTCTAGGATTAGGATTGGTGACAGTCACACCACGCAATTCTGATCCATCGCCAAGAGCGATCGCCACATTTTGAGGAAACCCCGATCCTGTGCGTAGGGTTCCCCCGCCTAAAATTATGATGCCTTTGCCCTTAGTTGCCTCATTACCTCGTAATGTCACATTAGGGCGTAGTCGCATTGGGAACTGCTCACCCGTAGCACTGCTGTAGGTTCCATAGGCTAGCTGAATAATTTGTCCAGTCTGAGCGCGACTCATCGCATAGGTAACTGTCTTGAAAGGTGCAACAGTACTACCTTGTTCGGGGCGATCGCTACCTGTTTGGGGATTTACATAGATGATATTTTGGGCGATCGCTGATGAGCTAGTCAATGTCTGTGATTGAGCGACCACAGGGGAGGCGATCGCTAAGGTTGGGGACAAGATTGCGATCGGAAGCAAATAAATCAGGTTTTGAAAAATAAAGCCTTGAAATGTCTTACAGATGCTCATTTTCATGTACGGATTGCTTCCCTTAAATTTGCTGAAGTTGCTGAACAGGATAGTGGGCAGAGTGACTAGAAATATTAAATCTATATTAAATTTAAAACCCAAGTCTTAAGAATCATAAACTACCCTAAGTTCAAAACTATGGCAAGAGCAACAAGTCAAAGGATAAAGACGACGCGCTGCGTCGTCTTTATCCTTTGACTCCAACACTAGCCTCGGTAGGAATGATGTAGCGTTGCAGAAATACAAACACGATAAAGACGGGCAGCATCGAAATCGCGGAACCTGCGGCAATTAATCGCCAATCTTCAGAGAAGGCACTTGCCAGACTAGCAATTCCCCTTGGTAATGTATAAAGCTCAGCCTTATCGACGATCACTAAGGGCCATAAAAAATCGCCCCACATTGCGACAAAGGTAAATACAGCAAGTGTTGTTAATGCAGGACGCGCCGCAGGTAACATTACATGCCACCAAATCCCTAAACTAGAGCAACCATCCATTCGCGCTGCTTCCTCCATTTCTTTGGGAACGCTTTGAAAGGCTTGGCGCAGTAGAAATATGCCGAAAGCTGAAATTACATAGGGGAAAATCAAGCCAGCATAGGTATTTTTGAGGTTTAGCTGCACCGCCAGAATATAAAGGGGAATCATCGTAATTTGAAACGGAATCATCGTCGTACCCACGATCGCCCAAAATATAGAATCTCGTCCTTTAAAATCTAGTCTGGCAAGGGGAAAGGCAGCGAGGGAGCAGAATAGCAAATTTAAAATTACGGTGATGCTGGAAACAAAAAAGCTATTCCAAAGATAAAGATCGAAGCGGGAATTTTTCCAGACCTTGAGGAAATTCTCAAAGGTAGGCTGGGCGGGTAAGAGTTGTGGTGTTGCCTGAAAAATATTTTCGGTTGGTGATTTAAAAGCGGTACTTACTAACCAGAGCAAAGGAAATATGGTTAACGTGGCGATCGCAATTAAAAGCAGAAATTGCGGAATATTTTTGAGGATATTCAGTGATGATAGTTTCTGGGGCTTATTTTTCATGATATTAATACTTATAATTTTGAAATGGGCGAAGCCCACCTAAAAACTGCTGGCTTTTACTTGGCAATGAGTTGTAAATCGCTAAAAACATCAAACAAAATCTTTTTACGGATAGGAATCATTTCAAAGTTAGGATCTTGATTTTCAAAATTTAAGGCATAGAAATAAACGTTGTTATCTCGTTCTATATAACCAACATACCAACCAATATTCTGCATTCCATCAACATTAGTTCCCCAACCAGTCTTACCTCTAAGAATGTAATTATCTTTACGATCAATTAGCATGATGTCTTTCACAGTTTTCATCACAGAAGGTGAAAATGGCAAATCCTCTTGATAAAGTCTGATGAGAAACTTGATTTGCTCCTCTGGCGAAATTCTCAAATTGCCATCTAACCAAAAAGAATCAATCTGGTCTGAGATATCTTGATTGCCATAGTCAGCAGCTTTTATATATTTAGCCATTCTTTCATTCCCAATCCGTCGCGCTAAGTCTTGATAAAACCAAACAACCGATCGCGTAAAGGCTGTTCGCATATTTTGATCTTGACTCCACAAAGGAAATCGACGTTGGACTCCATCCCAGAGAATTACGGTATTTTCATCTGCGATCGCTTTAGTTTCTAGAGCAACCAATGAGTTAAATATCTTAAAGGTGGATGCAGGAATAAAGCGTTTTTGACAATGTTGAGAGTTATAGCGAATATAGCGATCGCGTTTTAAGTCATACAAAATAAAACAGCCTTCAGATTTTGCTTCTTGGAGGTTTTTAGCAAGATTTTGAGAAAATTGCGATTGAAATATTGGAGTTGATTTAATGGAGCTATCTTGAGCAAAAACAGGTAAAGAGAGAAACAAAAAAGCACTTAAAAAAAAAGAAACAGTCTTAATCATATTTAAATGGTTTTGGCAGGATTAATAAATTTGAAAGTTAGAATTGAAATAATAAAGATAATCAAAAATAAAAATACTCCGATCGCAGAAGCATATCCCATCTCTAAACTTGTGAAACCTTTGTCATACAAATAATAAACTACGGTTTTTGTACTATTCGCTGGACCACCTTGAGACATGATATAAACCTCTTCAAAGACCTTCATTGCTCCAATCGAAGAAATGACTGCTACGAGAATAATGTAGGACTTCATTAATGGAATCGTAATATCTAAATGTTTTTGCCAACCATCAGAACCATCGATCGCCGCCGCCTCGTATAAATCTGCGGGAATCGCCTGTAAACCTGCTAAATAGATGACCATATAGTAACCAACACCTCGCCAGATTACTACCGCAATAATCGCAAAAATGGCTGTTTTGGGGTCAGTTAACCAAGGGATTTTAATATCTTGAAATGAAATGGTTGACAGAAAATAATTCAGAATTCCATTCTGAGCATAAACCCATTTCCAAGCAATACCAGCGACAACCACAGAAACAATCACTGGAAAATAATAAATGGCTCGAAAGAATTTAATACTTCGTAACTTTTGATTGACTAATATCGCTAAAGCAAGTGGCAAAATTACGAGGCTAGGAACGGCAAAGATGAGATAAGCTAAAGTATTGCCTAATGTCCTCCAAAAAGTTTGATCTTTCCAGAGATTTAGATAGTTTTTCCATCCAATAAATTCAGGACTACCAACAAAATCATAATTGGTAAAACTTAAATATATGGCTTGGAATACTGGTAAAAACGAAGTCAAGCAAAGAAATGCGATCGCTGGCAATAGAAATAAATATGGAGTCCAAGAAAATTTCTTACCTATTATTTGCCGTTTTAGTTTTACATTGGGCTGCATAGAAGATCTCAAAGCTTAAAAATAAGCAAATTTAATTAGATTCAAAGTTTGCATTCTTGACTAATTCTAAAGGTATTTCTAACAATTCTATAATTTCATCTTTGGTCAAGGGCATTGGTCAGTTAAGGAGTGTGGGAATAAAAACCACGCAATAACAGTAATATAGCAATGTAAGCTTTGCTTAGGACATAAAACCCAAAAGATAGCAGAGCGAAGCTCTGCCATCTTTTGGGTTTTGAATTGTCCTATCTATCTCTTACGTTGCTATACCAATAGGACTTACGCAAAAGAACGAGCCGTAGGGGCAATTCATGAATTGCCCCTACGGCAAAATGAGGCTTTCAGGGCATTTTTGCGTAAGTCCTAACCAATTCACAGATTTACCCTGAATTTTGGAAGTCCACGATACTTACAAAACATCTTGTCGAGTGTTATATTAAGATTTCGTTACAAAACTCACCAAATTTTTAAGTATTCAATTCATGAAAATGCAACAATTACACAAGTTTTCGGTTAAAGTTGCTAGCCTAGCGATCGCTACAGCGAGTCTTTTGGTTAGTCTTCCATCTTTTGCTATCGAGTCAAAAGCAACTCCAACCGTAAAAAAAGTAGCTGCATCCCCAACAGGAAATATTGTCCAAGTTGCAGTTTCTAATGGGTCTTTTAAGACTCTAGTGGCTGCTGTTAAAGCTGCTGGTTTGGTTGAGACCCTCTCTGGGAAGGGACCGTTCACTGTATTTGCACCAACTGATGAAGCATTTGCCAAGTTGCCTAAAGGTACTGTAGAAACACTACTGAAACCAGAGAACAAAGCCGCTTTGGTCAAGCTCTTGACTTATCATGTAGTCTCAGGCAAAGTCAATTCCAAAGATATTAAAGCTGGTTCCGTCCTAGTGCCAACTGTTGCAGGTAGTTCAATTAAAGTTACGAAGACCACTAAAGATGTTGTGATTGACAATTCTAAAGTTGTTGTAGCGGATGTAAAAACTTCTAATGGCGTTATCCATGTGATTGATACTGTGTTACTTCCACCAGACCTGTTTTAACTTGAAATCAGCCTAGCTAAGTTTGCAGTTAAAAAAACATAGAGTTTCAGCGCAAAGCACCGAAACTCTATGTTTTTTTTATGCCGATCGCATTGACAAACTAATCCGTTTCAGAGATTCATTTACTTCCAAAACTCGTACCTTTACGACCTGACCAACTTTAACAATTTGCTTCGGATCGCTGACAAAGCGATCGGCTAATTGCGAGATATGGATTAATCCATCTTGATGCACACCAATATCCACGAACGCACCAAAATTAGCCACATTGGTAATAATCCCTTCTATCTCCATACCAATTTGCAGATCAGAGATTTTCTGAATCGCATCGCTGAAAGTAGCATATTTAAACTCCGCACGCGGGTCACGCCCTGGCTTTTCTAGTTCTCGCAAAATATCGCGCAGGGTTGGCTCACCGATCGCATCCGTCACATATTTCTTGAGATTTACCGTTTTCAGTTTATCCGCCGCTTGCGAGATTTCCGATAGCGGCACATTTAGGTCATGGGCGATCGCCTCCACCACACTATAGCTTTCGGGATGAACAGCAGTATTGTCTAACGGATTAGCTCCATCACGAATTCGTAAAAATCCCGCCGCCTGTTCAAAAGCTTTTGCACCTAGTTTCGGAACCTTCAACAAATGACGGCGATCGCGAAAAGCACCATTTTGATTACGATAGGTGATGATGTTATTTGCCACGGTGGCGCTTAGTCCAGACACAAAAGTGAGCAGTTCTTTAGACGCTGTGTTCAGGTCTACACCGACGAAGTTAACGCAACTTTCTACGGTTTCGTCAAGCTTCTTTTTTAATAATTTTTGATCGACATCATGCTGATATTGTCCAACTCCAATTGATTTTGGTTCGATTTTTACCAGCTCCGCTAGAGGATCTTGCAAGCGTCGCCCGATGCTGACAGCACCACGTAAGGTTAAGTCTAATTCGGGAAATTCGGCGATCGCTACTGGACTAGCCGAATAAATGGAAGCCCCCGACTCGTTGACCATTACTTTAATTGGCGGAATTTTTAACCCTTGAATAACTTCCATCACAAAAGCATCAGTTTCCCTTCCCGCCGTACCATTGCCAATCGCGATTAATTGAATTTGATACTTCTCAATCAAAGTTCTCAAAGTCCGAGTGGCTTGCTCTCTTTGTGCTAATGCCTGATGTGGAAAGATAGTTTGATATTCGAGAAACTTGCCTGTTTCACCAATTACGGCAGTCTTGCATCCTGTCCGAAATCCGGGATCGATCGCGAGGGTCGGTTTCATACCTGCGGGAGCGGCTAATAGCAAATCGCGCAGATTAGTTTCAAAGGTTTTGATCGATTCGCCATCTGCCCAAGCTTTCTTCTCCGTTATGACCGATGCGATCGCAGAGGCTTTTATCAAGCGGTTAAAGGCATCCTTGAGCATATCTTGATAGAACTGCTTTATTGCTGGAGTCTTCGCCCGAATTTGTTGCGATTCTAAGTAAGTCAGCACATGATCTTCATCAAAATCGAGATTGAGAGTGAGGATTTCTTCAGTTTCACCACGCAACAAAGCGAGAAGATTATGGGGCGCGATCGCCTTGACTTTTGCTTGATAGTCGCGGTACATCTCAAATTTGGTTGTGCCAACTGCATGGGTGGCTTTGATCTGCGAAACAAAGAAGCCTGACTGCATCAAGTATTCTCTGATATAGGCTCGATATTCGGCGCTGTCAGCGACTTCTTCAGCAAGAATATCTGATGCGCCTTTAATCGCTTCTTCGACAGTTTTTACTTGCTCTGATAAATATTTCGTGGCTTCTGGTGCTAACGACGCAATGTTAATGTTTGGACGGTTGAAGGCTTTGATGGCTTCCGCAAGTGGTTCGAGTCCTTTTTCTCTTGCGATCGCGGCTCTAGTTCTCCGCTTAGGGCGATAGGGCAAATATAGATCTTCAAGTTCGGTCTTTTGGGTACAGGTTTCGATTTTGTTTCTGAGGGCATCGGTTAGTTTGCCTTGGTCTGTAATCGCTTGGAGAATTATCGCTTTGCGATCTCGCAATTCTGTGAGGTAGGCATAACGATCTTGCAGATCCCTTAATTGAATCTCGTTCATTTCACCAGTACGCTCTTTACGATATCGCGCGACAAAGGGAATAGTTGCTCCTTCAGCAAATAGCTCTAGAGCATTTTTGATTTGTTCGGCACGAAGAGAAAGTTCTTGAGCTATGAGTTGGATTATTAGTTGTTCGTTTTGCATTTATCTAAGCAACTCTATAGGCTGGATACATACGTTTATAAGGCGTTCGCCATCCTAGCATATATAGCTATCTCTTTCATTGCTATAACAACCAATTTTGGTGTTTCCAGAGCCAAAGGCTCTGGAAACACCAAAATTGGTTTCACTAAGAGAGTGGCTTATGGTACTTATGCCAATGCTGAGCAATATCAACACGGCGACAAAGCCAAACGCGATCGCGGCTTTGCACATAGTCTAAAAACCTCGCTAAAGCCGCCGCTCTTCCTGGTCGCCCGACTAAGCGACAATGCAAACCAATACTCATCATTTTTGGTGACATTTCGCCTTCATCGTAGAGAACATCAAAAGCATCACGCAAATAAGCAAAAAATTGATCTCCTGAATTAAATCCTTGTGGAGTAGCGAAGCGCATATCGTTATTGTCAAGGGTATAGGGAATAATCAGATGTGGCTTACCATATTCGTAATTCCAATAGGGAAGGTCATCGGCATAGCTATCTGAATCATAGAGAAATCCACCTTCCTCTACAACTAAACGTCTTGTATGCTCGCTAGTGCGCCCAGTATACCAACCAAGGGGACGTTCGCCAGTAACCTGTGTATGTATGGCGATCGCCTTTTGCAAATGCTCCCGCTCTTGTTCAGGCGAAAAATATTTGTAATCAATCCAACGATAACCATGACTAGCAATTTCCCAATCAGCTTCGAGCATGGCAGCCACAGCTTCAGAATTGCGGGCTAGTGCCATCGCAATTCCATAGATAGTTACGGGAATATTGCGATCGCAAAACATACGATATAAGCGCCAAAATCCTGCACGACTTCCATATTCATAACAAGATTCCATATTCATATGTCGCAGTCCATTAAAGGGAACTGCGCCCACAATTTCTGACAGGAAAGTCTCAGATGCACTATCACCATGGAGAATACAGGTTTCCCCACCTTCTTCGTAATTAATTACAAACTGGACAGCAACACGAGCATTATCTTTCCATTTTGCATCGGGAATAAATCTCCCATAGCCGATCATATCTCTTGGGTATGTCATAGTCGAATATTATCTATTAGTAATTGATAACTGAAAATTCGTAATTCGTAATTCGTAATTCGTAATTAATTAGCCGCTAACTGCCAAAATCAACCGCCATCTAGCAATCTCAATAATTTCAGCGATCGCTTGTTTTTTCTCAACTTCCAGATTGTTTAGCAGCCTTTGCTCAAAAGCTTTGAGGATACTATCTTTGGTGTGGTTGCGGACAGCGATAATAAAAGGGAATGCGAACTTGTCTTTATAGGCTTGATTAAGATATTGGAAGCGATCGTATTCTGTTGCTGAGAGTTGATCGAGTCCGACGGTAGATTGCTCCTGTACTGAAGCCTCTGCCATTTTGAATTTACTGCCAAGATCGGGGTGAGCGCAAATTAGCTTTAATTGCGCATCATCGCTCATTTTCAAAACGATCACAGCCATCACTTGATGTAAATTCTGAACATCGGCAAAAGGTTGCGATCGCCATGCTTCAGCGGCTATTTCTGGCGTATGTTCAAAGATCGAACCAATGGCTTCAGTAAACTCTGATTGGCTCATCTGGTTGAGCATAGTAATCGGATAACAACTTGATGAATGGCTCAATGTAATGGTCCTCCATTAATAATTTTGGCGATCGCTTTGGTTACATCCAAGGGATCTTCTTGAGAGAGTTGGTCATACCACTTTTGGGTAATTTCGGGATCTTTCCCATGAATAGTTTCAGCACGACTTCTGGCTTTGTTGACAATTTCAGTGACGCGGACTTTGCGTTCATTTTCGTAGCGTCGTAGTGCATCAGGAACACTTAAGTTCGTAGATGCTAAATAGTTGGCTAACACCCATCCATCTTCGATCGCTTGACATCCACCTTGCCCCAAATCTGGACAAGTAGCATGGGCGGCATCACCGAGCAGAGCTACTCGACCTTTCACCATCTTTGCGATCGGACCAACATCATGAATTTCTAGGCGAGCTACAGATTCAGGCTCGATGCGATCGATTAGTAACTGCACAGGCTTAGCCCAACCTTGGAAATGTTGCTTCAATTCACTTTTGTAGTTAGTACAATCGTTAACTGTTCCCATTGGTAATGGCACATCAAAGAAGAAATAGAAGCGATCGCCTGCTAAAGGCATCAGCGATGCACGTTTATGCTCTCCCACATAAATTGACCAAGTATCTGCTGCGGCAAGCTCTGGACTAATAGGAACTAGCCCATTCCAGTTAACATAGCCAGCATATTTAGGTTCTACTGATTCTTCGAGAATGTACTGGCGCAAGAGAGAGCGCACTCCATCTGCGGCTACCAATAGATCACCCGTGGCTGTGCTGCCATCCTCAAATTTCGCAGTGACATTACGAAAGCCTTCCACAATACCGATGCACTTAGCTCCAAGTGTTAGCTTGCCACCCTCAGATTGAAAAGCTTCTAAAAGCACATTTTGCAAATCCCGTCTTGCGACAGGGTAGGGACGTTGCCCAACTTCTTCAACTAATGGTTGCAATGAAATATGATTAAGAACATTTCCTGACAGATGGCGGTATTCCATGTAATGCATCTCACCACCGATCACAGCTAGCTTTTGGCTGAGCCCAAGACGATTGAGGACTTTCACTCCATTTGACCAGAGAGAGATTCCTGAGCCGATCGGACGCAAATCCCGCACCCGATCATAAATTTCTACTTCATAACCAGCTTGTCGCAAGGCAATTCCTGTAGTAAGCCCACCAATACCCGCTCCGATGACAATTGCTTTTAAGCCATACATTGCAACAAACCCATATACTTTGCATACAGTATACATGCATGTTTTTTGATGCAGATCAAAATTTAGATAAAGAAGCTAATTTTTGTGGCGCGGCTTCGCCGCGCCACAAAAATTAGCTTCTCTGCATCCTCAAATGCTGCTTCTACATGGGTATTAGGTTATGAAACTGCGATACTCTTGTGTTAAATGCGATCGCGCATACAGATAAAATTGTGACACTCTCTAGCAAGCAACCCTATGGATTTTAAAAGCATTATTCGTGATATTCCTGATTTTCCGCAGCAAGGCATCATGTTTCGAGATATTACGCCTTTGTTAGCACATCCTCAGGGGCTGACAGCAGTTATCCAAGGCTTTAAAACAAAAATTGCAGAACTGAATATTGGGGAGATTGACTGTATTATTGGCATTGAATCACGAGGCTTTATACTTGGCGCATCACTGGCGATGGCTTTAGGTTGTAGCTTTGTGCCTGTCCGTAAACCTAAAAAATTACCATCAGCAGTATTTCGGGTTGAATATGCTTTGGAATATGGAACTGATATCTTAGAGATGCATCAAGATGCGATCGCTTCAGGTAAGCGCGTGATGATTATCGATGATGTGATTGCTACGGGTGGAACAGCGGCGGCAGCATCCAAACTAGTCGAGCAATCAGGCGCAGAGCTAGTTGGCTATGGATTTTTAATTGAGCTAGATTTCCTCAACGGCAGAAAAGCTTTGCCAGAAGTACCGATTGTTTCCTTAGTAAACTATTAGTTGCCTCTCAAGGATTAGCGGCGCGAAGCGCCGCTAATCCTTGAGTTTTAATGTCTATTTTTGTATTGAGAAGGGAGTAGGCATATCAAACGAACCACAAAGCGCTGTAATACCAAAACATAAAATGGTGTAGCCATTTTGTGTTTTTAAAACCCTTATAGAGTTTGTTTTTTAATTCACAAAAGTGTGACAACTCTTCTGTGAATTGGTATTACACCTAACTAATTGGTAACAACACTTCAAACTCAGTTCCAATCGTGACATCGCCATTGTTATTTAAATAAGGCGATCGCAACACAATTTTGCCTTGATGCTGCTGGGTAATGATTTGATGGCAAATTGCTAAACCCAAACCACTACCATGTCCTTGACCTTTAGTAGTAAAGAAATTATCAAAAATACGATTTTGGATTTCTTTGGGAATTCCCATTCCGTTATCCGCAATCTTAACTGACACCCAATTGCGATTATCAATCTCAGCGATCGCTGATGTGATCATTACCAAAGGCTGCCACGCAATGTCCGTACTCGTCTGGACATTACTGTGCCCATTATCACGATCTTCCCTGAGAAGAAGATGCTCATGTTCTATGATCAGATCTGGACGTGATTTCATCTCCACCAATGCATCCAGAGCATTACTGATCAGATTCATAAACACTTGAATTAAGCGATCGCTATAGCCATTAATTTTTGGCAATTCGATGTAATTTTTAACAATTTGGACATTCCTAACTCGACCACTAAGAATTGTTAAACTACTCTCTACACAGTCAAGCAAACTAATCGACTCTGGATTAGCATGATCATCCATATGAGATAGAGATTGTAAAGTATCAACTAGTCGGCGTAGATATCTTGCACCAGATTGGATACTCCGCACCACTTGTGGCAAATCAGAACGCACAAAATCCCAATCAACTTCTTCAAGGGTTTCACTAATTATGGTTGATGAGATACCGTATTCTTTCTCATAGGCTCTCAAAATCTTCATGACTCCTTCGATGTAAGTCAAGAGACATTCAGTATTCCCATAAATCGCCGACACAGGATTGCGAATATCGTGAGACACCTCAGCCACGATTTGCCCCAGACTTGCCATTTTCTCAGTTTGGAACATAGTCGTTTGCGTCTGCTCACGCAAAAGCTTGGTGGCTAGTTCATGAATGTTAGACTGCTCTAGTAGTAGATCGTGAACATCAAGCACCGAGTAATTATCCGCATCTAAACGAACAATTACTGGCTCATAAATTTCATCATTAGCTCGTCCCAAAGCCATTTGAGATGCCATCACAATCGAGGTATTGCCATGCAATTCTAAAGTCTCTACAGGAACTTGTTCAAAGAGAACTCTCAATGGTCTTTTGGTGTACAACTCAAGAGCATAGGGGCGACTCAGGCATTCTAAAAACCTGCGACGAGATAACATACCCACATATTTATCCTGCTCGAAAACAATAAGTGCAGGCAAAAGAGGATTATCTTTAAAAAGCTGGCGAGTAAATTCACCTGTTTGGGATAAATCAACTTTGATATTGAACAAATTTAACTCAGCAACCGTAGAGTCCAGTGCTAATTGGCGCTTTATACTTTTTGGTGATAAGTCATTGTTTGTATCATTTACAGGCTCACTTGCCATCACCATTAAGGGAATCATAGCCATCTTGCGAGCTAATTCTTGAGTGGCTGTTTGCCTGATATTCTTACCCTTAGCTGCGCCTTTGTCTGGTTGATACTGCTGCAACTTTAGATTGCTAATTGCAGAGTTTAGTGCTTCTGGTTTAATCTCTATCGCTAAAGCTTGGGCAGCGATTCCAAAGGCGATATTTAAATTTTCTAGCGATATCTTTGGTAATAAATCGATCGCACCGCGACGGATTGCCCAACGTTTCTCTACTTCCTTGATTTGAATTTGGCGAGGGTTAACCAATAAAACTTTTAAATCAGGTGCATGATCGGCACACCATTTGCAAAGCTCAGTGGCAAGTAAAGAAGTGCCACCACCATATCGGATGCCGATATCGGAAATAATCAGTTGCGGTAAGCTTTGTTTTGATTGGCGTTTTTGATCGAGGAGTTTAAGTAAATCTTCAGTTTCAGAGGCAGCCCATACTTCTAAGTGATGTGATGACAAGGCATTGTGCCACATCAGAGATTGCTCTGCTGATAACTGAGCCAGCAACACAGATTTGACCACACAAATCCTAAAAATAATAAATGTAATAGATGTACATTACCGAACGGCGATATGTGTTGGCAAGAGAAATTAGATAACCTAGGGTTAACCAAAAGTTAATATGCTATATCGCAAAGGTTAGAAGAGGGGCATAAAGCGACCCTTATCTAACCTTTGCGATAAGATGGGAAAAAAGAACTTGGATTTTCACATGACACGAATTTGTATCCTTGGTGGTGGTTTTGGCGGTTTGTATACTGCGCTTAATCTCGCGCGCCTACCTTGGGCGGTCATGCCTGAAATTATCCTGATCGATAAAAGCGATCGCTTCTTATTCACGCCATTTCTCTACGAGCTAGTCACAGGAGAAATGCAAGAATGGGAGATTGCACCAACTTTTGCTGAATTACTTGCTGATACTGGTATTCAGTTTGTTCAAGGTTTAATTACCAATATTGATTTTGAGTCAAAACAAGTAGAAGTAAATATTGGACAGAGGGCGATACTCGCATACGATCGCCTTGTATTAGCGATCGGTGGTGAAACGCCGATGAATCTTGTCGATGGAGCTTTGGAACATGCTATTCCATTTCGCAATCTGAATGACTTCTATCGTCTTAATAGTAAATTAGAACTATTAGAAGCATCCACTCGTGACAAGATTCGTGTCTGTATTGCAGGTGGTGGCAGCAGTGGCGTAGAGCTTGCCTGCAAAATTGCCGATCGCCTCAAGGATCGTGGTCGAGTCCGACTCGTTGATCGCAATGATAAAATTTTAAGCAACTCTACAAATGCAAATCGCCAGATAGCTGAAGTTGCTCTCTCAAAACGTGGGATCTGGACGGATTTAAATACCAGAGTCTCGCAAGTAAATGATGGTGAAGTTACCCTTGACTACAGCGACGGAAGTGATACCTTACCTGTTGACATTATCCTATGGACAGTGGGTAGCACTTTCTCGAAAATGCTACAAAGTCTACCAGTTGAACATGGTCGGCAAGGGTCAATCGCCACGGAGATGACCTTACAAGTTAAGGGATATCCCGATGTATTCGCGATTGGAGACTTAGCAAGTTGTTTTGACTCTAATTCTAGTCTGCTCCCTGCCACCGCTCAAGTCGCCTTCCAGCAGTCCCAATATTGTGCTTGGAATGTTTGGGCGAGTCTTAATCAAAAAGCACTTGTTCCCTTTAGCTATATTCCCCTCGGCGAATTTATTAGTTTAGGGATTGACGGAGCAACAGCCTCAATTTTTGGTAAGTTCAGCGTTGATGGATTGCCAGCCCATCTGATGAGACGACTGGCTTATTTATTAAGGATGCCAACTACGCAGCATCAATGGAAGCTCGGCACACATTGGTTGACAAAACCCTTGATTGAGATGTTTAGAAAATCTGTAAAATAAAAACCAAAATTGATGCGGCGGGCTTTGCCCGCCGCATCAATTTTCGGATCATATAGAATAACTTATGAATAATTCTCCGTCGAATTCCCCACAATTAATATCGTGGCTTGATCGTTTAGGTAACTGGAATCCTCAACTACTGCGGGAAATTCGCGGCAAGCTGAAATTGCGTAATCTCATCGTAGCGATCGGATTATCTTTGCTATTCCAGATCTTGCCACTTTTGTTTTATAGCCAACGCATACCCAATGAAGACTGCTATGCCCAAATACGAGGATTTGGCTGCGCTGCCTCTTGGCAAGTTTGGTGGTTAGAGCAATTTCGGTTTATTACTTGGACTGAGCCATTTATTTTGTTCCTGACGGGTGTTTATAGTCTAGTTGCCGATCTTTCGCTAGAAGACTATAAAGGCAATCTCAACTTTATTCGTATTAGCCCGCGATCGAGTATCAATATTCTGATGGGAAAGATTATGGGTGTGCCATTACTGGCTTACATCTGTATTGGGCTATTGATCCCTTATCACCTGACGGCTGCGATCGGCGCAGGTGTACCGATCGCCTTTTTATGCAGTTTTTATATATTGATGATCGGGACTGCCTTTCTGTTGTTTAGTGCCTCACTAT
Source organism: Pseudanabaena sp. M085S1SP2A07QC (assembly GCA_020404895.1). Classification (GTDB taxonomy): domain Bacteria; phylum Cyanobacteriota; class Cyanobacteriia; order Pseudanabaenales; family Pseudanabaenaceae; genus Pseudanabaena. The sequence goes on from JADBWK010000005.1 coordinate 20,189, forward strand.
TACTAGCTTTACTAAGTGGCTGGCAAGCAAAGTTTGGTGGACAGGTATCCGCAGGCGCTTTGTTATTTTCGTTTATTACTTTTATCTGGTTTGCCCCTGCTTTCATGTGGTGGAATATTTTCACCACATGGAGTTCGTTTAGCAAGGTCTTGGTGGGTGGACAGATCAATCCTATCCAAGCGGAATGGTGGTATTTATCGATTACATCAAATATTTGGACTTCACATATTTTTACAATTGTAAACTTAGTGCTTTTGAGCTTAGCGATCTGGCGCGTTTTAGAAAGGCGCTTTCATAATCCCAATGCCACTTTGGTTAGCAAGGGGCAAAGCTATATCATGACTACATATTTGCAGATCTTGATTTTGGGCTTTTGTATGCAGACGAGCTTTACCACTGCAAGATCCACAAACTCTTTGGAAATACAATTAATTTTGTTGCTGATGATTTATATTGCTAATCTGTTCTTGTTTTTAGCGACGATCGCAGCTTTAACTCCGCAAAGACAAGCACTATTAGACTGGGTGAGATTTGGAGCATTATCGACCACCGAAGAGCATCCATCGGGCTTTAAATATATGCTGCGCGATCTGATTTGGTCAGACAAAAGCCCTGCACCGATCGCGATCGTCCTCAATCTTGTATTTACCCAAGTGCCGATTTTGATTTGGGTAAACTCGTGGAGTGATTCAATTATGCGCGGCAGGGCTATGGTTGTCTTAGCGTCCTTTGCAATCTCAATACTTTTGGTTGCTCTGATTGCCCAACTAGTTTTATTCCTAAAGACAAGAAATCCTTCCGCTTGGCTAGTAGGCATTATTTCTGCATTAATTTTTCTACCAGTTTTGATTATGCTAAGCCTATCGATTAGCCCTGATCGCTATGCTGGTCTGTGGCTGTTTTTTGGATATCCTTGGTTAGTTGTTGCAAATATCCAACTTTCCGATATTATTTTGGCATTCGCTGGGCAAATTTCTGTAATAATTACGCTGACATTGCAGCTAATTTATCAGCTACAACGCGCTAAAATGCGAGAAACTTAATGACTCTAATTTTGGTTTTGCCGCAGCGCAGATATGAAAAACTAAAGTTTCTGATTTCAAAAGATTAGTAGACGTTTGAGCATCACAACATGGCACAGTCAACCACTGCTAAGCAAATCGCCACAACGGGCACAGTCCCCGATGTAGAGCTACAGCGAGTATTTAAAATGTTTGGGGCAAATACCGTTGTCCAAGGTGTGGATCTGCAAGTGCAGAGAGGTGAGCTTTTTAGCATCTTAGGCCCATCGGGTTGTGGCAAAACAACTTTACTTAGACTAATTGCAGGTTTTGAGGAGCCATCGGCTGGTGAAGTGCTGATTCAGGGCAATCCCATGACCTATATTCCAGCCTATCAGCGACCAGTAAATACAGTTTTCCAAAGCTATGCTCTTTTCGGGCATATGACTATTTTTGATAATGTTGCATTTGGCTTGTCAGTGAAAGGAGTTGCTAAGCCAGAAATTCAGCAACGGGCGAAGGATGCGCTCAAGCTAGTGCGACTTGACCACATGAGCGATCGCTATCCTAGTCAAATATCTGGTGGTCAGCAGCAACGGGTTGCCCTCGCTCGTGCGCTTGTTAATCGCCCTAAAGTGATTTTGCTAGATGAGCCATTAGCGGCGCTTGATTTTAAACTCCGCAAAGAACTCCAAGTAGAGCTGTCAAACTTACAGTATGAGTTGGGTATTTCCTTCATTATGGTTACCCACGATCAAAGTGAAGCTCTGGCAATTTCTTCAAGAATTGCGGTGATGAATCAAGGACGCATAGAGCAGATCGGCACACCATCAGAAGTTTACGATCGCCCATCTTCAGCCTTTGTAGCAGACTTTGTGGGCGAAACGAACTTATTTGAATGTCGGGTGATTGAGCAAGATGGTGCGTTTGTGGAATTGAGATCTTCTACTGGTTTAGCGATCGTTGCGGCAAAGCCCAGACATTGGCTCCCGATTCCTGAAGCCGTAGTCAGTGTTCGTCCAGAAAAAATCAAGCTCTCCACCGAATATCCGAACCAGCCATACAATACCTATCGCGGTATTCTCAATAATGTCTTGTATCTAGGCGATCACTCGCAGTTTGTGGTGGATATACATGCTAGTGAAAATGTCCCCCCCGTCAGAGTCATGCTAGTACGTTCTAATCACCAAGGCGAAAAGACTCCTCTCTTTGATAGTCAGGTATATGTCTCATGGATTCCTGAAGATTGTGTGGCTCTTCCCAAAACTACAGTTGCGACCTAAATCCTCCTAAATTTCTATTATGCATATCTCTCGGCGCAAATTTCTTAGACAGACTGCCTATGCGACATCGGCGATGGCTAGTGCATCAACTCTGGCGGCTTGTGGAATTTTCGAGAAGAGTCCCCAAGAAACAAAGGCTGGCGGAGAAGAAGTAGACCGACCAGTTACTCAAGACAAAAGCACTTTATATATCTACGGTTGGGCTACCTACGTTAATAACCAAGAAGTTTTAGCTGATTTCACTAAAGAAACTGGGATTAAAGTTGTTGGCGATGCCTATGACTCTAATGAAGTTATGCTTGCTAAGCTAGAGGCTTCTGGTGGGCGATCTGGTTATAGCGTCATTTATCCTAGTGACTATATGGTGACGCAGATGCGGGATTTAAATCTGCTAGCACCACTTAATAAAAAATTGTTACCCAATATCAAAAATATTGCCGCCAATTATTTAGATCTACCCCACGATCGCGGCGCTATATTCAGCATCCCTGTAAGTTTGGGTACAACTGGGTTTGCTTATAATGTCGAGGCAGTTAAGTCAATTATTGGGGAAGAACCATTTGATTGGCGCTACCTATGGCATAACAAAGAAAAGCTGCGAATTACCCTAGTTAATGATCCTCGTGAAGTGCTCGGTATGGCTCTCCACATTCTAGGGTACTCTTACAACACCAAAGAAGTTTCAAAGATTGAGAAAGCTTTCCAAAAATTGCAGGAATTGACACCTGCGATCGCTAACTTCACCACCGATGCATGGAGAGAGCCGCTTGCTTCAGGCGATCTCATGATATGCATGGCATTTTCTGGAGATGCGATCAGTATTGCTAGGCAAGATCCAAACATCAAATATGTCCTGCCCAGTAATGGTACATCGATCTGGACAGATACCATGGCAGTACCTAGAGGTGCGTCGAATATCGAAGGTGCTCATGCTTGGATAAATTATGTGATGCGACCTGAAGTTGCCGCTAAAATTAGTGATGCGAATAGTTTTGGGACAACAAATAAATTGGCAAAATCGATGATCCCTGACGATCTAAAAGCGATTAAGGCTCTGGAACCAACAGAGGAAATTATTGCCAAGAGCGATCGCATAGTTAAGCTTGATGCTAAAACTCTTCAAATCTATGAAGGTTTCTGGACACGTTTAACAACAGGCTTAGGATAAAAATCCTAGTGGATAAAAATCCTAGTTATGAATTTTTCGCCTGCAAAGAGAGACTCTCATAACTTTGTAAAGATCTCGCAATCATTCCTAAAGATTCATATGACATCACCACATCCCTCTAATCCAACTAGCAATATTTCCCTAGGCAATAATCCTTTTATCTGGGGAAATATTGCTTTACTTGCTGTTGTGCCTTGGTTATTGGCGCTAAGTATGGCTGGTTTAGCAGTGGGTGATCCTGTTTTTCCTGAGTGGTTTGAGATCTTTCTTTTGGGATTTCCTGCGATCGCACTGGTGGCTTGGGTGCAGTGGCAACAGCCGATCTCACCATTTAGTTTATGGTTTGTGGCGAAGCCAAGTGAGAGTCTCAACGATCAAGAGCGGCAGATCCTTACTCTTGTGAAGCAGCATAGTAATGGTTGGTATGTGACGGGTTGGATTGCTACGGCTGTTGCCATAGTCATGAGCGCTATATTTTGTAAGATTTATATTTCTGCACCATTAGCTCAGGCGATCGCGCCATTTCCCTCTGGTTTGCGCTTGTTCGGTATTCTGTGGACGGAGATTTTCTTTTTATTAAGTAATGTTATTTTGCAAGCTGGGATTTCAGCTTTGCGGATTAAATTAACAGCCGACACAGAGTTAAACGGATTGAAGCTATTTAATCCTGAAAAAATTAAAAGCAGCTTTACAAGTGTAGGTTGGAAGTCTCCCCAGATATTAAAGTTCTTTGAAGAAGATGCGATCTCTGGAGTATCAGATTATTCGCCCAAGGTCGAAGTTGCTAAGCCGCCCCTAGATGTAAATGAATCTCAAGAAGTTCCAGATACTGAGTCAATAGAGCCTAATAATTTGATTACTGAAGTCGAGCCTGATGCAGTCTCAGAAATCAATGCTGTTGAAGATACAGTATGCGAGACTGAGGCGATCGCAGACATCACAGAAGACTTGGTTGTAAAGCCTCTTGAGTTTGTTAAAGATTCTGAGGTCGAAGAATCTTTGGACTTCTCCGAAATTATTGCGGAACCTGAGATTGAGACAATTGCACAAGAAGAATGTATCCAAGAACCTGAAGAATTGGAGCCTATTGGATTTTTTGCAGCTCCAGAAATTGAGTCTTTAAATGTTATAGATACTTCTTTCGAGACAGAGATTGAACCTGCGACTAATACAGAAATTGCTGATGTTAGTCTAGACCATGATTTTGTTGAAGAGGCTGAAGACTTAGAGTTTAGTGAGATCATTGCTGAAGAATCTTTAATTGAGGCTATCTCTGAACCTGAAGTTGAGCAACTTATTGAAGATACCCAATTTGAGTCAAATATAAACCTAGAAATTGTTCAAGAAACTGAAGGATTAAATCAGTTTGAGCTTATTGAAGATGAAAAGTCTGATATTAAAGTTTTAGATTCTACTAGAGATCAGTCTAATCTGGATGAAGAGATTGATGAAGAAGCTAAGGAGTTAGAAGCTTTTAAGATAGATGAAGAGCCTGAGCTGACGTTTTTAGAAATCCCTAATGCTAGTCCAAAGACAAGAATCAAAGAGAATGAGCAAGCTGACGGGAACTTAGAGGTTTCTGACGATATTCTCGACAAGCAAATTACTGAAGACTGTGAAGAATTAGAATCTCTTGAGTCTATGGAAAGTTCTGAAGATGAGGAGGTTGCAGATACAGCACTAACAAGTGATAGCAATCTGAGTCTGAATTTTTTAAAAAAGTCACGTAAAAGTGTAGGCACACCAAAAAAACAAGGGTTTGGGAAACCTATAAAACGCGATATTATCTCAAGTCCAGACGCTATAGAGCCTAGTGAGTCTATAAATGCAATAGAGCCAGATGCGATCGCTAATCCTATAATCGAAATTGAGTCTGATCTCGACTTTCCAGTTCCTATCTCAGAGCTAGAGATGATTCAAGAGCTTGATGAATCGCCTAATCTTGAAGCGATCGCAACACCAATTGAGCAAGATTTAGAAGCAACAGAAATCAAATCTCAAGATTTTGACAATGAATTAGATGAGTTTATTGCCTTTAATACTTATGTTGAGAATATTCTAAAAGAATATCTAAAAGATAATGACGAAGAATCTAAAAATGAAGAACCGTTGGATGAGGAACCCCCTGAACAAATTGATCCATCAATAGTTTTTGATCCAGCTATAGAAGCGACTATGATCGCTAAAGAAAGTGTAGAAGCTTTCACTGAAAATCTACCAGACCTAGAAACTCAAGTTCCGATAGACACTATTGAAGAGGTTTCTAGTAATGAGAAATCACCCAAAAATCCTGAATTTTTAGTTCAAGAATTTCTCGTTGATAAGTTTTTTGCAAGAATAGAAGAACTGAATATTGCAGACAAAGCTAGTAAATCCGCTGTTGAGAAAACTACAGAAAATATCTCAAAACCTGACTCTGAGATTGATGAGTTTGCTGATCTTGAGGCGCTACTAGATGGGAAACCTGAAAATCCTGATGCTATTTAAGTGATCGCAATTCCTGACCATTGTACTCGCGGCGCTCTGGGATGTGGATTAGGGTTGTTCAGAAAATAACGTCGATAGGAAAAGAATATTTCCTCATGTTGTAGCGTGCAGTATGGTGCGATCGCCACATTTTCCACTAACATGCCTAATTCTTGAAGTTGTTGCAATTGTACTTGACGCAAATCGAGCTTGACTCGTTCTGGGTGCTCATCAGGCTGTAATCCAACAGTTTGATTAATCGTTGCTGTTACCTGTTTCGCCACATCCTGCGACACTTGATAAACACTGCCCGAAATTGCGGGACCAAGCGCCACTCGTAAATCTATTAACTCACTGCCTTGATCGCATAATGTCGCGATCGCCTTAGTCACAATCCCCGTAGCTGTGCCGCGCCAACCTGCATGGACAGCCGCAACTGCGCCTAACTTGTGATCGCCAATTAACACTGGCACGCAGTCAGCAGTGCAAACCCATACTGACCGACTATTCCCGTTACGCGTTGCCCAAACTCCATCCGCTTCAGGTAAGTTTGTATTAGGAGTAACCTCGATTTCATCAGCATGAATTAAGCGATTTCCATGTACTTGTTTAGCGCGATATGCTTTGCCTGATGCTACGAGATGATTATGCAATTCAGTCGGCGATTTGGGAGCGTGCGATCGCGTAAAAAATCCATGTTGCCAGTCAGCCAGTAAGTCGCAAGTTAGTACGCTGTCTCGCCATTGCCATTGATTTGCGTTCATTGATTTAGAGTCTTAAAAATAGTCAAGCTTCAATGACTTCGATCCTAACCCAAAAAGTAGAAGACGCATCACTATATGATGCGTCTTCTACTTTTTGCAATATTCGATCAACCCCGACATAAGAAGAGGCGCAGGGCAAAGCCCCACAATGGGCTTTATATATTTATTTGTGGCGGGTTTGAAAGTAAAAGGCGCGATTGCTGCGAGTGTGGTAAATCTGGTCAACGTAAACCGCTTCAGGATAATGACCAAAGCGCGTTCTAAACAATTCCACCTGAGTCTGGAGATCCCCCGATTCATTGTACATATCCCAATTGTTGCCGAATTGCTTTGCGTAACTTTTTGCCCTTGGGTTGGCGTTGTTTGGTGATGGCTAGATAGGCTGTTCTTGCTTGACGACGATAGGTGCGCGGTTTCTTTGGTAATTGGGCTTTCACTTGTTCGTAAAGTGCATCAGCGCTCCCAGAGTCATCTGGAAACTCTTGGCTGGCGCTCCTTCTCCTGCAATGAATTGCTCTGCATATTCATTCTCAAAACTTTCCCATGGGATTAGTTCTGCTAACTTTACCCATCGATTCTTTCCTGATAGTTTCCCATTAAATGGAAGATAGAAGTTCTCGAATGATAGTTGTCCTTTGGCGGAACATCGGTACATAAAATTTTATTGCTGCAAGGCTTTTTCTTGTTTTTATGCTTTTTCCTTGCATTTTATCAGTTTTTATCATCCTTGAAAACCATTAATATCAACTGTTTCTGCCTTTCTAAGCAAGCCCTATATAGAGAAAGATTTTGGCATAGCGTCAGACAGTCGCAATTCAAGCAAACTTCGAGACCGCGATCACTAATGTCCACGCAAATATTTATGCAAATATCGCCAACAATAGAAGTATTGCAAGATACGACTGATACGAGTACGATCTCTGATCTTGTATTCTATAGCTAGACTTCTCCTTTCATGACCATTTCACCCGTCGGTTCAGGCATATCTTTGTTTGGCTCAATCGTGATGATTAAGGTTGTAGTTTGTTTGAGAGCTTTACCTAGTGGCACTTTCACAAAAACATTGCCTTGCTCGTCAGGACGAAACTGAGCGCAATCGACCTTTTTGCCATCAACGATCGCCCAAAGCCGATAGCTATTATCTTGAGGAATTTGCCTCAGATTCTGAATGCTAATCATCGCAGTTTTTTCAGTGGGCGCAATCATCACACTTCCAGAAGCCGCAGGAATTGCCCCCATCCCCTTGAGCGAGATCGTGCGATTGTCAAGACCTTGCAGCATGGCAATAGTTTTGCGATGTTTTTGTAACTCGATTTGATTAGAGGCAATTTGTTGGCGCATTTGGTAATTCTCAAAGCCAAGAGCAATTAGCGCGATCGCACCAATGCTACTTAAACCAATTGTGGCTAATTTCCAGAGATTCCTTCGGCGAGGCGATCGATTAATAATTGCTGTCAAGGGATTGCTTGAGGAGTCTATCGACGGATCTAAGGGATCTGTTAACAGATTCTCAACAGTTATCGGGATAGCCTGTGCCGCAATCCGATCGCGTAGATTTTTAGCTGGATGAGTTTCGCTCAAGCCCAGAGGCAGCATTGCTAAAGTCTCTTGAAAGTGATCGATTTTTGTGACTGTTTCTGGATGCTCTAGGATAATTTTATGCATCTCGATAACTTCTTCAGGATCGAGATCTCCCAATACATATCCTGCTAATAGTTCTTCCCATTCATGGGAATATTTATTTTGTAGTGTCGTCATAATCACTCCAACGTATTCTGCAAGCTTTCTCTCAATCGAATTAATCCATTACGCGCCCAAGACTTAACCGTCCCCAATGGTGTTCCTAGCATTTTAGCAATTTCAGATTGGCTTAGTCCATCAAAATATGCCATTTCTAATACTTGGCGATGATTTTCAGGCAACTTTGCCAAAGCTGATTTTACTTTTTCCGAACGTTCGGCTAGTGACGCATTTTCCATGAGTGATGAGGTTCTGATATCCAGTTCTGAAGCAATACCCTGTTCCCATTTTTGGAGATGCTGCTGTTGCGATCGCGTTTTGCGAATGTGGTCAATCGCACGTGATCGGGTCAAGACTGTCAAAAAAGTGGAGATCGAACCGCGTTTACTATCGTAAGTACTATTGCGACTAAGCAAAATGAAGATCTCTTGGGTGAGGTCTTCCGCCTCTTGGGGGCTACTTAAGATCCTTAATGATAAGCGGTAAACCAACTCACCGTAGCGATCGTAAAAGATGCCAAAAGCTTGACCGTTTCCCGATCGCCAAGCTTGCAGTATTTCTACATCGGTTTGCTCGGAGAGTTTCATAGGGAAATTGAATAGGCTTCGTTACTATACATACGCATCCTAAGCCAGTATGGATGAGTTATCAACCTCAAAGATGAAAGGCATCGCTTCGCGCCGCCTTTCATCTTTGGTTTAAGGGTTAACTTCTTGTTCGCTCCAATTTCCTTGCTCATCACGTAGATATATCCAGCGATTTTGAGGTGTTCCGCGTAATTCGAGGCGATCGCATTCGGTGGGATTTAGCAAGAGCAAACAAAAAGTATCAAGTGGTTGATCGGGATCGGGTGTCGTTATTGCTAAGAAGTCAACCCTCGGTTCTCTAGGATGCGCCCATGCAAACTGCATTCTTGCAGGTTCCGAGAGAGTCTTCCATGCAGCGGATCTCGCTGTTTGCAATTCTAAATCTGAAAATTCACTATCAATTAAGATTAGTTTGCCAAAAATCCGAAATTGCGATCGCGTTTTCGTGAAATACCAACTTACCTCCGCCCAAGGATTAGCCCTAATTTGCTCAATCTTTTGACTGCGCGAGTCGGTAACAACTTTTAGGCAATCTGGAAAGCGATCGCTATTTTCAAGAAAGCCCCGAAATACGACTGTGCGATTGCGTGGACGCTGATCTAAGTCAATCGTGGCAAGTTGTAAAAACCTTGCTTCGGGTTGGTTGCGGTGCTGATGTAAACTTCGAGCTAGATGCGATCGCCACATAAAACCATTTAGAATAAAGTTGCGCAAAGCGCAACTTTATTCTAAATGGTTTTATGTCGAATTTGTGGATTGAGGGCGGTAGTAAGAGCGGCAAGACTGAGCGAATAGTTCAGCGATTCTGTGATTGGTCAGAAACGGATTTTGCATACCAGTCTAATCCTCAAGCAGCTTCCCAAAAAGTCTTGGTGCTTACTGTCGATTCTCAACAACGTCGGGAGCTAGGAGATCGCCTGATGATCGCAACTCATGGCAGCTATCCAGTTACCGCTGTCACCCCGCTAAGTTTTTTTCATGATGAAGTACGCTTGTTTTGGACATTATTAGTTAAAAAGCTCGATCTCAAAGCTCAGTTTCCATTGCTCCTCAGAGTTGAGAATGAGCAGGAACTCGCTAATAAGCTCTGGAAAGATCGCATCGAAACAGGAACCTTGCAAATGGAAGGGATCGGGCGCGATCGCCTTGTCCGCAGATTGCTGGATTTGTTTCTATTAGCTGTCTATGGTGGTCGCGAAATTAAAGAAATTCCTGCAATTTTAAATGCTGGTATCGAGACTAATATTTTAGAAAATGCTGTAGGTACTGAGAATAATATATTAGAACAATGGCAAGAAATTGGCGAAGCTTTACAAGAATGGCGCAAGTATTGCTGGGAGAGAGGTTTACTAACCTATGGAATTATTACGGATTTATTCGCCCATTATTTACTTCCTAATCCACAATATCAACGCAAACTCAAGGAAAGATTTCGATATATTATCGTCGATCGCGCTGATGAAATGCCTGCGATCGCCTGTGATTTATGCAAGTTTCTGCTTAAAAATAATGCGATCGGCCTGTTTACATTTAATCCTGACGGATCAGCAAGATTGGGGTTGGGTGGCGATCCTGAATATTGGCGATTGCTCAAATCAGAATGCGAAATCGTAAGTTTACCCCATGCTAGTCATACTTTGGGAACTGAAATCGCTGAATCAGTTCTGCAAGTTGTCAGCGAACCAATTTTACAATTTATCGAACCCTACACCTCGATTAAATTGATTGAATCTGTTTCTCGTGCCAAATTATTCCGTAATGTTGCTGAAACCATTGCCGAAGCGATCTCATCGGGCGAAATCAAAGCCAGCGAGATCGCCATTATTGCCCCTGGATTAGATAATATTTCCAACTATGCGATCGCGGAAATTCTGCGCAAAAAGAATATTAATATTACTCCACTCAACGATCAGCGCCCATTGTCCTATTCCGCTCAAGTGCGATCGCTACTTACCCTCATTACATTAGTCTATCCGAGCCTTGGGCAACTCGTAAGCCGCGATCATATTGCCGAAATGTTGGTGGTGCTTACGGATGAGATCGATCCAGTCAGAGCGGGAATGCTTGCCGATTACTGCTTTGCAAGGCATCCAGAAAGCCCGAAACTTCTAGAAGCACAAACCTATAACCAATGGAATCGACTTGGCTATGAAGCGACTCAAGCCTATGAAAAAGTGCGGCAATGGATAGAACTGCAATCGCCAAAAGACACTCCATTGCTATTTATTGATCGCACTATTCAAGCATTTTTTAAACCGCGCAAATTGAATTATGAACATACTTCTACATTGCAATCATTGATTGAAACTGCCCAATATTATTGGCAATTGGGATATCGCCTCGATCAAGAAGAACCTGTAATTCTCGAAAATTTCATTCAACTAATTCGGCAAGGCACTGTCACGGCAAATCCCTATGCGCCAAATCAACCTGAAGATAGCGTTGTCATCGCGACAATTATCCAGTATCGCATGGCAAGGCGATCGCATCGTTGGCAATTTTGGCTGGATGCTAGTTCTGAGCTATGGTTGCAGGGTGGATCTGCGTCTCTATTCGGTGCGCCACTTTTTCTTAAAAGCTGGAATGGCACATTATGGACAATCGAAAATCAGCGTGATGCCGATATGCAGCGTTTACAAAGGTTGCTTAGGGATTTACTCGATCGCACAGGAGATCGTTTATATCTCTGTCATAGTGAACTCAGCACCAATGGACAGATCCAAAATGGCGTGTTAATTCCATTAATTGAGATCAGTACGACACAATTAGCATAAGCACCTCCACGTAACTAATGTGGAATTTCTGTCATAGCATAGGTATAGGGCTGGCACAGGGGCGCAGCCCCTAAGGTAACCTTTAAATTTTGGGGTAGTCGCCATCCCCCCGTGGTTGCCCCAAGGCTATTTCAAGAACAGGTAAGAAAATGAAAAAAGCAACCCATGTTCATAAATAGGTTTTTAGTCGATAATTTTAGCCAATAGTGTCAAAAGAGGTAGAAAATGAGTAAAAGCATAATTGATTATCTCAAGGAAGTGCCAGATCCACGCGGAGCGCAAGGGAGTCGAGACGATTTATGGCAAATCCTGCTAATTATCATCATGGGAATTATGAGTGGACATACAACCTACCGAGAATTAGAGAGATTTGTGGAGAGACAAGGGTAACTCGTTCAGGTGAGCGCGAAGGTAAAGATTACAGCACATTGAGTTACTACTTCAGTTCTTTACCGCCAACATCTGAACGAATTGCCAAAGTGATTCGAGGACATTGGCAGATCGAAAACCGCCTACATTGGGTAAAAGATGTCATTTTCGATGAAGATAAGAGTCCTCAAAAAGCAGGGAATGCACCGATTAATCTGTCAATCATCAAGACTTGGGTACTTTCTGTATTTAGGCTTCATGGTTTTGACTCAATAAAGAGAGCAATTGACCGATTTTCCAATAATATACCTACCGTGTGGTCTTTACTTATTTAGAATCTCTCTTATCCGTTCTTGAAACAGCCCTGCTCTGGGAGAGGGGGACTGGGTGGTGAGGGCAATCTTCATTCCACGTAACATCAGTTAACAATCAAATTCAACAACTTCCTAAATCAGAAATCAACAAAGTCCCTGAATATCTTCAACAAATTCCGCAGGGCACTGTTCTACTTTATCCATTAATTTTAGATGATCGCTTAGAAATCGTTCTCTTCTCACCCAACTCACTTCCCATCAGCCGCACTGTAAGAATTTCTAGGGAGAAGCTAGAAAAATTAATTGCTGATTTTAGATCTGGACTTCGAGACACTAGCTCTAAAGATGTCAAGGAGCCAGCCGAAGAGCTATATAATTTGTTGATTAAACCCATTGATACTGAACTTGTCAAAGCCAAAACCAAAACAATTCTCTATGCGCCTGATGGACAACTCCGCTATGTTCCCACCTTTTGCCATCTATGATGGCAAAAGGTGACTAGTTGAGAAATATCGGATGAGTAATCTCATTGCCTATAGTCTTTCTGACTTCTCACCGAAGCAAAAAAATTCCCCTAGTATCTTAGCTGGAGCTTTTGGTGGTAAAGAAGGAGAGAAAAAATTTGGGCAAATCGTCCTGCCAGCCACAATTAAAGAACTGATGTTACGTGGAATGAAGATTGCCCTCACCCCCAGCCCCCTCTCCTCTCTGGGAGAGGGGGAGCAAAATCCAGAAAACTCTTGTCCCCCTCTCCCTTTGGGAGAGGGGCTAGGGGTGAGGGTCTTAGAAACTTCCACGTAACATCAGTTAAAGAAGTTAAAGCGATCGCAAATACATTCCAAGATTCGATTACCTTAACTGAAGCTGACTTCATCCGTCAAGCGATCGAGTCAAAATTCAAAAATCATTATATCCTTCACCTTGCCACCCATGCCGAATTCAATACTGGTGTACCAGATAACTCCTTTATTATTTTTGGCAATGGCGACAAAATCCGTCTCCATGAAATCACCGAGTGGCTAATCCCAAATATAGACTTGATTATCTTAATCGCCTGTCGAACAGGATTAGGTTCACTTGGCAGTGGTGTTGAAATTTTAGGATTTGGCTATCAAGTTCAGAAAGCAGGTGCAAAGGATGCGATCGCTTCGCTCTGGTCAGTTAATGACGCTGGTACAGGTTCTCTGATGACCGCTTTTTATGCTGAAATTGCAAAAAGAAAATGCGGCAATTACTGAGTGATTAAGGCGATTTACGATCGCCTTAATCAAATCCAAGGACTATAACCATCCCTACTACTGGTCAGCATTTTTTGTGATCGGCAATGGGCTGTAAAACTCAGCATTTATACCCTGCGCAGCAATCCAAGCCGTAGTCCATGCACTCTGGAAATTAAAACCACCTGTCACACCATCTATATCCAACACTTCACCAGCAAAAAATAAACCTTGGCAAATCTTACTTTCCATCGTCTGAAAATTAACATCTTGCAAACGAATCCCGCCACAAGTTACAAACTCTTCTTTAAACACACCCTTGCCCGCGATCGCATATTCACTGGTGCTTAGTACATTCACAATTTGCTGAATAGCTCTATTAGAGATATCTGCCCAGCGTTTCTCTAGTTCCACTTCAGCTTTATCGAGCAGATATTCCCATAAACGCAATGAGATATCGACAGGACAATAATTTGATACAAATTTCTTTGGTTGCTCAGTCTTTGCACTCAGCAAAATCTGCTTGATTGCTTCTACCTTAAGCGAAGGAATCCAATTAACCGCTAATTTTGCCTGATAGTTGCAATCATGCAATTCTCGCGCCGCCCATGCTGACAACTTTAAAACGGCGGGGCCACTCAATCCCCAATGGGTAATTAACAGAGCGCCTGATTGTTCTAATTGATTTCGAGCAGATTTTTTCTTTTCAGGGTTAGAATTTGATATTAATAGCTTTACTGTGGCGGGGTTAACGCTGACTCCAGCCAGTTCATGAAGTTTAGAATCTTTAATATTAAATGTAAAAAGTGAAGGGACGGGAGGCTCCAGTTCATGACCTAGCGATCGCGCGATCGCATAGCCAGATGGACTGCTACCAGTAGCAAGTAATAGGCGATCGCAAAGTATATTCTCGCCATTTTTGAGAATTACTTCAAATTTGCTATCTCCTTTGTCACTTTCTAAACGCTCAATTTTTTGAACTAAAACATTATTGCGGAGAACCACACCAGTTTTTTTAGCCGCAAACATCAGAGCTTCCACAATCGTTTCTGAATCATCAGTAACAGGAAACATTCTGCCATCTGCTTCCGTTTTTAGCTTCACTCCTTCTGCATTAAACCAGCGCACGACATCTAAAGCCTGAAACCGTGAAAATGCTCCCCGTAAAGCTTTGCTGCCTCTTGGATAGTTCAGAACTAATTGCGAAGGTTCAAAACAATGATGGGTAACATTGCAACGTCCTCCGCCCGAAATTCGCACCTTAGCAAGTGGTTGTCGTCCTGCCTCTAATAAAGTTACTCGCGTATGGGGTGCTTGCGCCGCATGGATTGCCCCGAAAAAACCTGCTGCTCCACCACCAATAACTACAACCTCTGTACTTGTCATGCTTAATCCCTAATAAGATAGACGGCGCTTCGCGCCGCCTATCTTAGATTTTACCATTTCGACAAGATTGAAAAATATTGATTACTTCTTGAGGTACTTGCTTGGTTTCTCTTGCGGCTGTGTCAATCTTTAAGAACTCCGCAAAGGTATATTGCGATCGCAATTTGTCTAAACTACAAATACAAAATTCTTTGCTATTAGTAAATCCACAACCTTTCATGAAAGTCTTAGTTACTTCTTGAGGATATTCGTACTTCTCTTGAGTAGTAGGTTTATTCTCTTCTGCCCCAGCCATAGAGATTCCAGAGACAGCTAACACAAATGTGGTGAGAGCAAGTAGATAGTGGCGCATATTTACTTTTGTTGATAATCGTTGCTGAGCGCGTAGATGATTATATTAGCAAGTAGAAGCAGCGCTTTGTAATTCCCTGAAGCCAAAATACATCTTGTCGCAAAGCAAGAAGCAGTTTTTTTGTGGCGTGGGGAAGCCACGCCACAAAAAAACTGCTTCCTTATTAAATCTCGGCGATATAATGCCTTTTGACTTGTGCAATTTCTATCATCGGGATGACTGCATAGATTACGGTTTCATGACAGCATCTATATAGTCATCCCGTATTGATTGAGCGTTTGAATGAAATCTCCTGACCGTTTACTAATTGTTGATGATGTGCCAGACAATCTATTTCTTGTTCGCACGATCCTTGAAGAAGAGGGATATGAAATTATCACATTATCAAATGGTCAAGATGCACTAAAGATTATTGAGACTGAGCCTCCAGACTTGATTTTGCTGGATGTGATGATGCCCGTGATGGATGGTTACGAGGTGACACGGCGCGTCAGAGCCATGAAAGATTTGCCATTTATTCCGATTTTGTTGATTACGGCTTACGATCGCGCTAATGCTGTCAAAGGCTTAGACCTCGGCGCAGATGAATTTATTCGCAAGCCAATTGAAGCTGATGAGCTATTGGCAAGAGTAAGATCATTGCTGCGTTTAAAACATAGTATTGCAGAGCGCGATCGCATTGATCGCCAAAGACAGGATTTTGTATCACGCTTAACCCATGACTTACGGACACCATTAGTAGCCGCAGATCGCATGTTAGGGCTATTACAAGATGGTGTATTAGGGGAGATTTCGCCCGAAATTTGCGAAGCTCTAAAAATTATGGGACGCAGCAACAGCAATTTGCTGGAAATGGTAAATAAGCTTTTAGATGTGTATCGCTATGAATCTGGTAGTAAAACTATTAATTTGCAGTCGTTAGACTTGAAAGAATTACTCAATCAAGTTGTGCAAGAACTTAAACCGATCGCTATTTCTAAAAATCTTGAACTGATCGCTAATCTTGAAGATATTGGTATGGTTAAGGGTGATCGATTGGAACTATTGCGTGTATTTAATAATCTGATCGGTAATGCTCTCAAATTCACCGAATCTGGCAGTGTTCATGTTAGCCTGAAATCAGATCAATCCGAGGCAATAATTGCGATCGCAGATACAGGTACAGGGGTTCCTTTAGAAGAGCAGCCGTTCTTGTTCCAACGATTTAGCCAAGGCAATCATCAAAAACAAGGTAGTGGCTTAGGATTATATCTATCTCACTATATTGTCAATGCCCATGAGGGCAAGATTTTAGTTAAGTCACCGAACCAAGGCTCCCAAAAAGGTTCTACATTCTTCGTGCATTTGCCCATTATTAAGCCATGAGTACTCTTCAACTTCAGTACGACACGCTCCTCAGCCATTACAGCAATCCTCTCGAAGCGATCTCACTCTTGAGAGAATATCGTCCATATTTTGAGCTGATTCCCAGTCTGCGCCGTCCCATAGACAGCTTGATTTCGATTCCCTTTCCAGTCGTGCAACTTACTAGTCCCAACTTGACTCAAAGTCACGTTCAGTTGCAATGCGATCTAGCCTTGATCATGTGTGATCCTGACTGGAAAGTCAAAACTGGTCAAGAAATTTTTGTATTTATCCATCGCCCCAATGAGGACTATTCATCTTTACTAAAACGCTGGCGACAAGTAGAAGTAGCCCTTGGAGAAGAGTATTATTGGCTGTTACCTTGGAAGCATCGCAGCATTATTAGCGATCGTGGTGAATACCATTATCCGCTTTTTGTCACGCTCGATTATTCACCAGCTCGTATTCATAAAGGTTTAGAAGGTGCATCACTTCCCCATGTTAAGGCTGCTAATCTAGCGATCGATCATCCTCCAGACATTGAAGAAAATCAAGAAGCTCCTATTTGTGATCCGACTCAATAGATTTATAACAATTCTCAAAATGGCGTTGCCATTTTGAGAATTGTTATAAATCATAGTGTTCCCGATCGCAGTTTAGTCCAGATATCCTTATACTTCGTAAGCGTTGATGGCGGCAAAGGTGACATTAATTCACTCTTTGCCAAAATATCTTTAGAGAAAAACTTGATCGGATCAGACTTAACACTAGCGGGAACCATCTCTAATTCACTCGATGGGCTAATCGCATCGGTCAAGGATGTTATTTGAGCGGCGACCTCAGGTGTCAGACAGAAATTCATCCATTCCATTGCTGCGATCTCAACTTCACCTTTAGGTATCACCCAAATATCACTCCAAAGCACTGTGCCATCTTGGGGGATTACCACTTTGAGATTAGGATTTGTCCTCTGAGATTTGTACATATCACTCGTCCACCCCACGGCGGCAAGCGTATCGTCGGCTAATAGAGATTGTAAATAATTATCAGAAGAGTAGGTTAAAACCTGAGAGTTAAGACTCTTTAGCTCTTGGGTAAGTTTAGCCAGAAGGTCAGGACGTTCAACTATGTTTTCTGGCTGATCGCGTAGCCCCATCTTTTTCAAGACCAGCCCGATCACTTCACGAGCATCATCTGGCAATGTTAGTTTTAGTTTTAATTCTGGTCGCCATAGGTCAGCCCATTGAGTAATCTCAAATTTCAGCTTGTCACTGCGATAGGCGATCGCGGTTGCGCCCCAACGATAGGGAATGCCCCATACTTGATCATTGCGCGTGACGCTTTGTTTCCATAGGGGTGAAAGTTTTTGCCATTTTGGAATTTTTTCTAATAAGTCGGGCGTGATTGGTTGGATTAAAGATTGGGCGATCGCCTGATCTAACCAGCTATCTCCGATACTCATTAAATGAGGCGCTTTATCTTTAGGAATGTTTGGATAGTTTTGCAGTTCTTGCCAAAGTTTTGAGGGCAGATTCTCTGCTTTAAATTCGAGTTTCTTTTGGGAAGCTGACTCAAACTGATTAATTACTTTACTGGGTATTGCCCCTAGCAAACCCACAATGCGCAAGCGCTCTCGTTGGTCAAAAGGATTTGACCATTGACATCCCCCAATCGACGTGACTGTCGCACCGCTTAAAACTAGAAACTTACGTCTATCCATGACTTAATTATAAAACCGATTTTGGAGTTTGCTGCGCCTTCGGCGCAGCAAACTCCAAAATCGGTTTTACAGCGCTTTGCGCTCAACCCCGCCCCCTTAAGGTTGCTCCCATGCGGGGAAAACCTTAAGGGTTTGAAAGATAGAAAACGGCGCTATGCGCCATTTTTCATCTTATTTTACAAATGGACGCATCAGTAAATAGCCTGCACCAAAAGAAGTCAGAACGATCGCCACAATTGTGACAGTCAATACCCAACCACTTAAACCAGAGGTTTCGCTAGAGTCTTCTATAGAATCAGTGCGGAGAGGACGAGAAGATATTTCTTCACGTATTTCTAACTTAGGTAATACTTTTGTTTTTGGAGTCGGTGCAGATTCAGGAGCCTCAAAGGCAGCAAAAGAACTATCGTAATATAAGGCTTCGCTCACCGTTGGTTCATTATCATTTTGAGTTGCTGAATTATTGGCGAGCTGTCTTGCTCTAGAAATTGCTTCTTGGATAGCACTATTTTTCTGCTGTGCAGCTACTTTACGAGGACTAACCTGTGTTGCAGGTTTATCTACAGGGCGAGGTTTAGCCGCAGGAGGGAGTCCTTGGGGTTGTGGATTGCTTCTTGGTGGCGCAGGATTAACTTGCGAAGAAGCACGAATACCTGCTAAAACTTCAGTTAGCTTTGAATCAGGTAGATTAGACTGAGTAAGAATAGTTTGCACTCGATCTGTGGATTGGGCGATCGCTTCAAACTCTTGCAATAGCATTTGATTTTGCTTCGTTAGTTGCTCATTCTGCAACTGAAAAAAAGATAACTTTGCTTGAGTAGATTGCAACTCCGCAGCCAGCTCTCGATATACAGTCACAGGTACTGAAGCCTGATAACCAGATTGAGAGGTCTGATAACCAGAATGAGAAGTTGTAGGTTTAAAGACTGGATTGGCTTGCATAGGCGGCAGCACCGTAGACCGTAAAAATTTAGTCGAGACTATACCATATGATTTGCTGCTTTTTCGCTAATTTACAATAGAATTTATGCTTTTATTACAGTTCAGTACTTCTCACTATTGTCGTAAAGCTAGACTAGCCCTTGGCTACAAGCAGATTGCCTATCAAGTCGAAAATCTGACTCCTGGATTACATATTTTACGAGTTAAACCTCTTTCTGGCTCATATACTGTGCCAGTGCTATTACCGCAGCAAAAAAACTGTCCCGCTGTAGTTGGTGATTCTACCAAAATTATTCAGTTTCTTGAATCCTATCAGCCCGATCCACCGCTTTATTTAGAAGATGCTATCCAACAAAAAGAAGCATTACGGCTAGAAGATCATTTTGATGAATTTGTCGGGACAGCGTCAAGATTTGTTTACTATCAGTTTCGAGCTAATGAGGGCAAAAAAATTGATCCTTCATTAATGAGCCAAGCTGTAATTACAATCGTCCGATTTCAATATGGTATTAATGCCAATTCGGCAAAGATAGCTGCCCAGAAAATTGCGGATGCGATCGCTATACTCAGCGAATTTTGGCAAGACGGTCATTGGGTAGGAGGTCGCTTTAGTGTCGCTGACTTGACAGCGGCAGCATTGCTGTCGCCTTTAGCGTTAATTCCCACCTATCGGCGTAATTATCCTTGGCTATTTGAGCGTATTGCAGAAATTCATCAGATTTGTAATGAGCCATTGCCCAAAAATTGGCAAGTTGGACTTGATTGACCCGTTAGCAACCCAAAAGATGAGAAGCGCCGCTTCTCATCTTTTGGGTTTTGATTTATTGCAAAGTGTTGTAAATATTTTTGGTGTTAGCTTATTGATGTTAAGTTAGAGAATATTTCGGAAAATCTAAAAGCTGGATTTTTCTAATACTCAGAGTGCTAAGCAGCAGTTTTCAGATAGGTTATTAAAAGCGATTAGTGCGGGTAGTTTTATGACTGTTAATGTTAGTGAATCTTTGTTTGAGCAGATTCTCGAATATCTTCGAGTAAGGACTGAAGCAAGCGATCGCATTGCCGAAAATTTGCTTAAAACACTTAAAGCTTTGACATCTAGCAGTACTGTAGATTCTGTTCAAAAGTCAAACAGCGATCGCGATGAGCTAGCACCACAATTTGGGCAAAAACTCTTTGATGCATGGAAGGAGCTAGCCGATTTACAGGTAGGGGAAAACTACTGGAGCTATCCTGTCATGTTTGAAGACCTTGCCGAAACCATGGAAATATCTGTTGATATCTTTGTGCAATATTTAGCAAATGTTCAGATCGGAAGTTTGCAGCTTATCCAAGGGCGGGGCTATAACTATCAAGTAAATGGACTTCAAGCTGCTTCTTTAACTTTTCATTCTGCCCCAACCCTCAAAAAAGCCGCCATCCCTAGTATCAATGACAAGAAACAAGGTACAGAGCATAAAACTTTAGGTAAGACCTTTAAAGTAGGCGATCGCGTAGCTGTAAATGCGAATCGTCAACAATATGCCAATCATAAAGGTGTCGTTGAGCAGGTAATTAGCGTCAGCTGTCGTGTCAAATTAGATAATGGTTGGACAGCGTTTTTACCCAATCATTGTTTAGATCACATCACATAAAGCCCAAAAGAGAAAAGGGGCGCGATGCGCCCCTTTTCTCTTTTGGGCTTTGGGATTCTCAAAATAGTGTAGCCATTTTGAGAATTGGTATAATTTCAACTAATGAAATAACAAGTCTTGAAAAAAAAATGACCTTTGAAGAGGCGATCGCCTATACACAAGCTTTGCTCTCGCGCAAAGACTTAGATGAATTACAACTAGAATCAGAAATCTCGGCACTTGTACAAACTTCTAATGGAGCGAGGGGCTTTTTTGTGTGTTTCTTGACTGGGGAATGGCAACTTGCAGATGCGCCTAGCACTCCTATTATTAAGGCTTTGCAATCTTCTCCTGATGCGATCGCTGAATTGCTTGTCAAAAATCTCGCTATGTCCACAGCCATGGCAATTTCCCATCGTCGGGCAGATAACGAAGAACAAGCCCAAGGTTCTGATCGTGTCGCTAGACGAACTGGGCTTTTAATTGAGAAAGTAAGACTTCCTGAAGTTTATGAAATTGCTACTCAAATGCGTAACTCGGCAATCTCAAACGAAGGGAATTATGTATCTTTTCTCGAAAGATGGAGATATGATGCCGAGCAAAAACAAGCGATCGCTAATGTGCTAGCCAATGGTTGATCAAGCATTTGAAGAGGCGATCGCCCAGTTTAATAGTGGGGACTATTATGCCTGCCACGATACTTTAGAATCAATTTGGAATGATGCTTGGCAAAGCGATCGGGCTTTTTATCAAGGGATTTTACAAATTGCCGTTGGTCTATATCACCTCAAAAGTCAAAATTGGCATGGTGCAGCGATTCTCTTAGGGGAAGGGACGAGTCGTCTACCAGCATATCTTCCTGACTATCAGTCCATTGATGTGGAAGCTTTATTAACAGATAGCTTACTCATCTTACAAAAAGTACAGACCAACGGAAAAGAAGGAATTGCAGAGATATTGAAACAGATGGTGCAGGGCGATTTAAAGATTCCCAAGATCACTAGATCCAATCTGGGAAATGCTTAGCGCCATCAAAATAATCTTTATAAAATATGACTTGGGAACTCTCTGATCTACTGCGTGCGATCGCCACAACTATCGTCATTGGTATTCACGCTTCGCATCACTGGTGGTTTGGAGTGCATGATACAACTACGATCAATTTTGAGATTTTTATCGATACGATCATTAACCAAGTTGGGCGCTTTACAGTTCCCATATTTGTGATTTTGTCAGGCTTTGCTTTGGCGAAATCAGAAGAAAAAAGACCTTTTGATTTGCAAATATTTTTTCAGCGCCGTCTGTGGCGCATTGTTCCGCCATATATTTTATTTACTGTACTCAATATCATTGGACAGAGTCAGTTTCAAAAAGCAGACTGGCTAGAGCGTGGGCAACAAATCCTCCAATTACTTTCTACAGGTATGGGTGACTATCATCTTTACTTTTTAGGCATCATTTTCCAATGCTATGTTTTATATCCAATCCTTAGGAACATCTTATTTACAAAATGGAACTTGTATATTCTGATATCAATTACTTTCGCTTTGTTTGGATTGAGATGGGTATCTGCAACTTTTGATTTACTGATAAATATCACAACTTTTTTACCTAATGGAAATCATATAATTTATTGGTTGTCCTATTTTCAATTTGGCATTTGGCTTGCCAAAGATAGCGGATGGACTAGTCTGTTGGTAGCGAAATGGAGATCGCATATATGGGGATATTTATTTGCGATCACCGCAATTGTCGAACTGAGCGAATTTTATTGGACAGCGATACTCAAGAACTCCGCCGAAGCTGTCGGTCATTATGCTCGACCAACTGTAGTTTTGCTGACATTGACTTTCTTACTATGGTCAATGTCTTGGTCAAAGAGATTGAGACAGACCTTCAGACTGCCTCAATCTCTTCAGGTTGATTCAATTACAACTTTTGCCAAAGCAAGCTTTACTACTTATCTAGTTCATGTCTGGGTGCTGCGTGCGATCGCTCCCCTAGAAATAGTTGGAGGAATTCTATATGTTCCATTAGCAACAAGTATTTCTTGGCTAATTGGAATCATCATCTGGAAACTTTTAAAACGCTTTGCAGTGTCACTTTAATTTATCGCTGGATTTTTTACCGTGAAAAGTGATAGTAAAAATTTGCCTTTACTACTAAATTTTCAACTTTTTCCTGAAAACTATAGACAAAATATCCCACATAGAGTTATGATTGCTAATCGTGACTAAAAACAGAAACTAAGTGAAATAAACTAATACATTTGTTTCCTTAAGTCTGAGTCATGCTTTGGTATAGCGACATAAAGAAAGTTAAAAGTCTTTTAAACCTATAACAACCAACCCAAGAGATTGAGTTTCTCACATCTAGTAGTTTGACTAGATATCTTCTGTAAGTCGTCTCGAAGTCCGTTAAACAGCCTTCAAAACCAATACTTCTTACTAAGATCGAAACCGATCTCTTTTGAGCCTGTCAAAAATCGGCAGAAATATTCTGCGCGAAAATTTGAAGTCAAGCAAGCGGAGCTAATTTTAATGACTGTCGGAATTCTCGGCACAAAACTTGGGATGACCCAAGTATTCGATTCGGATGGCAACGCTGTTCCTGTAACCGTTGTCCTAGCAGGTCCATGCACAATCACACAAGTCAAGACCGAAACCAAAGAAGGCTACAAAGCCATTCAAATTGGTTACGGTAAGACCCGCGAGAAGCTTCTTAGCAAGCCAGAACTGGGGCATTTGAAAGTCTCAGGTGCTGAGCCTGTTAAGCATCTTCGTGAGTATCGTCTTGACAATGTTAGTGATTTCACTATTGGTCAGACCCTAGATGTAAGTCAGTTCAAGGATGGCGACATCGTTGACGTGATTGGAACTAGCATCGGCAAAGGTTTTGCTGGTTACCAAAAGCGCCACAACTTCGCTCGCGGTCCAATGGCTCACGGTTCTAAGAACCACAGACAACCTGGCTCGACTGGAGCAGGTACAACCCCTGGTCGTGTATACCCAGGTAAGCGCATGGCTGGTCGTCTTGGCGGTAAGCAAATCACCGTGAAGAAGCTAACTATAGTCAAAGTCGATGCAGCGAACAATGTGTTGCTAATTAAAGGAGCAGTCCCTGGTAAGCCTGGCGCATTGCTTAACGTCATTCCTACCGTAATTATCGGCAAGACCAAATAAGGACTAAGTAGTTTGTTCGTGAGATCGAGAGAATATAAGTTATGCCTACAGTAATAGATTGGACAGGGAATGAAGTTGGTGAAGTAAGCCTTGAGTTGCGTGTTGCCAAAGAAGCAAGTGCAAAAGGTTTAGTTCATCGCGCCCTCGTCAGACAGTTAGCTAATGCCCGTCAAGGCACAGCCAGCAGCAAGACTCGCGCTGAAGTCCGTGGTGGTGGTCGTAAGCCTTTTAGACAAAAGGGTACAGGTCGCGCCCGTGCAGGTTCGACCAGATCTCCCTTGACCCGTGGTGGTGGTGCAATCTTTGGACCTAAGCCTAGAGACTACGAAACCAAGATGAACCGTAAGGAGCGTCGTCTTGCCCTTCGTACCGCATTTATCGGTCGTACCGCAGATTTGATTATTGTTGAAGATTTTGCCGTAAACCTTGCTCAGCCTAAGACTAAGGAATTATGTCAAGCCCTTGAGCGTTGGGGGGTCACCGTTGGCAAAAAGACCCTGATCATCACTGATCGCAAAGAAGAAAACATCGTGTTATCTGCGCGTAACATCCAAAACTTGCAATTGATCGCTGCCGATCAGCTCAATATGTTCGACATTCTCAATTCTGAAAAGATTGTGGCAACCCGCTCAGCGATCGCCAAGATTCATGAAGTATATGGTGGCGACGCAAAGTTGGTAACTGAGATCGTAACCACGGTCGAAGACGCAGAATAACGGAATCTAAGTAGAAGAAAGAAACAACATGGCTAAGATCCCCACCGAATTCGATCCCCGTCGCTTGCCCGACATCATTCGTCGCCCTCTGCTCAATGAAAAGGCAACCCGACAACTTGAAAGCAACAAATACACATTTGATGTTTTTCATGATGCTACTAAGCCTGAGATCAAGGCAGCTATCGAAAGCCTTTTCTCAGTTACGGTCAAAAAAGTGAACACCCATAACCCACCCGCACAAGCGCGTCGTATTGGTAAGTTCGCAGGCAAACGCGCTCAAATCAAAAGAGCGATCGTCACCCTTGCCGAAGGCAGCAAAATTGATTTGTTCCCCGATGTATAAGCACTAGCTTAAAAAAACCAGAGAACTGTTCTTTAACAAAACCAGACAATTATGGGCGTTCGTGCATATAAACCGTATACCGCAAGTACCAGACAAACTGTTGTCTCGGACTTCTCGGAAATCACCAAATCAGAACCCGAAAAGTCTTTAACCAGCCACGTCCATCGTAAAAGAGGACGTAATAATCGTGGTGTCATCACTAGCCGCAGACGTGGCGGTGGTCACAAGAGACTCTATCGGATTATTGATTTCAAACGCAATAAACGCGACATTATCGCCGAAGTAATTGCGATCGAGTACGATCCCAACCGCACTTCTCGTATTGCACTGTTGCAATACGAAGACGGCGAAAAGAGATACATCCTTGCTCCCAAAGGAATCGCTGTTGGCAACAAGATTCAAGCAGGTACAAACAATGTACCTTTTGAAATCGGTAACGCAATGCCATTGGTAAATATCCCTCTTGGTACGATTGTTCACAATGTCGAACTCGTCCCTGGTAAAGGTGGGCAAATTGTGAGATCAGCTGGTGCTGGTGCTCAAATTGCAGCCAAGGAAGGTGATTTCGTCACCCTCAAGCTTCCTTCTAGTGAAGTTCGTTTGATTCGCAAAGATTGTTTCGCCACCATCGGACAAGTTGGCAACCTCGATCACAGCAATACCAGTCTTGGTAAAGCAGGTCGCAGCCGTTGGTTGAACCGTCGTCCTAAAGTCCGTGGTATGGTCATGAACCCCGTCGATCACCCCCATGGTGGTGGTGAAGGTTGCGCCCCCATTGGTCGCAGTGGTCCTGTTACCCCTTGGGGTAAACCAACCTTGGGTTACAAGACTCGCAAGAAGGGTAAACTCAGTGATGCCCTTATTGTTCGTCGCCGTCGCAAGTCCTCGAAGCGCGGTAAGGGCGGACGTAACGCCTAATTTTTTGCTAAGCGACTGCCAATCAGTCGCCTAGCGCGAAGATTTATTTAGAGAATAAAAAATTATGACGCGATCGCTAAAAAAAGGTCCCTTTGTTGCCGATCACCTATTGACCAAAATTGAAAAGCTCAACGCCAAAGGCGAAAAGCAAGTTATCAAAACATGGTCACGCGCTTCCACCATTCTTCCTCAAATGATCGGGCATACCATTGCTTGTCACAACGGAAAACAGCACGTTCCTGTATATGTCACGGAGCAAATGGTAGGACACAAACTCGGTGAGTTTGCCCCTACCCGCACCTTTCGTGGTCATGCCAAGAGCGACAAAAAGGCAAAGAGATAGGTAGACAGGTAAATAAAAATGATCCTTGCCCAAAACGAAATCCCTGCCGTAGCCAAATATATTCGCATGTCACCTCACAAGGTGCGTCGAGTACTCGACCAAATCCGTGGTCGTAGCTACCGCGAAGCATTGATGATTCTTGAGTTCATGCCTTATCGTTCCTGCGAACCAATCACGAAAGTGTTGCGTTCCGCTGTAGCTAATGCTGAGCACAATTCAGGACTCGATCCTGCATCTCTATTTGTTAACCAAGCCTACGCTGACATGGGACCTAGCCTCAAACGCTTCCGTCCTCGCGCCCAAGGTCGCGCTTATCAAATCCGTAAGCCGACTTGCCACATTACGATTACCGTCAAACCATCGGAGGAAGAATAGGTATGGGTCAGAAGATTCACCCAACAGGGTTACGCCTCGGCATCACCAAGTCTCATCTTTCCCGTTGGTATGCTGATGTCAATCGCTACGGCATTCTTGCTGAAGAAGATAGCAAAATTCGTAAGTTTATCGAAAAAACTTTGAGTAATGCTGGTATCGCTGAAATCTTGATTGATCGCAAAGCTGATCAAGTAGATCTCGAAATCCGCACTGCTCGTCCAGGAGTTGTTGTTGGTCGTGGTGGCGCTGGTATCGAGCAATTGCGCGTCGGACTAGTTAAGTATCTCGAACAAGACGGTTCCCTGAAAAAGACAGGTACTAGCCAAGTTCGGATTAACGTCACCGAAGTAACCAGGGTTGATGCGGAAGCGCCTCTCATCGCTGAATACATTGCTCAGCAAATCGAACGTCGTGTTTCCTTCCGTCGTGTCGTTCGTCAAGCTATTCAAAGAGCACAACGCGCAGGCATCGAAGGGATCAAGGTGCAAATCAGTGGTCGTCTTAACGGAGCTGAAATCGCCAGAACTGAGTGGGTGCGTGAAGGTCGTGTTCCTCTGCATACATTGCGTGCTGATATCGACTATAGCTACAAGACTTCCAGAACTATTTATGGTGTTATTGGCATCAAGGTCTGGATCTTTAAAGGCGAAATCATTCAAGGCGAAGAGGCTCCTGCTCCTGCCGCTCAACCCCGTCGTCGCCAGCAACGTCGTCCCCAATTTGAGGATCGTTCTAGCGCTGAAGGATAAACTTCTGTCATCTAGAGTTTTGAACCATGTTAAGTCCTAAACGTACAAAATTTCGTAAGCAGCAACGCGGTCGGATGGCTGGTCCTGCTACCAGAGGAACTGAAATCAACTTTGGTGATTACGCCATGCAGGCTCTAGAGCCTTCTTGGATTACCGCTCGTCAAATTGAAGCTTCCCGACGTGCCATGAACCGCTATATCCGTCGTGGCGGCAAGATTTGGATTCGTATTTTCCCAGACAAACCCGTAACCATGCGTCCAGCTGAAACCCGTATGGGTTCTGGTAAAGGGGCTCCTGAGTTTTGGGTGTCAGTGGTTAAGCCAGGTCGCATCATGTTTGAAGTAGCTGGTGTAAGTGAAGAAACCGCAAGAGAGGCAATTCGCTTGGCGGCTGCCAAGATGCCAATCAAAACCAGATTTGTTATCCGCGAGAAGGAGTAAGAATATGGCACTCCCAAAAGTCCAAGAAACTAGAGAGCTATCTGATGATGAGTTGCAAGCTCAGATCTTGACCGTCAAGAAAGAGCTATTTGATCTGCGTTTCAAGCAGGCCACTAGACAACCCGTCCAGCCACATCAGTTCCAACATGCTAAGCATCGTTTGTCTCAACTGATGACCGTCGAGCGCGAACGTCAGTCCAGAGCTTAAGAAAGCTATTTACAAAACATAGGAATTTTAGCAATGGCAGTTAAAGAAAAAGTTGGCGTTGTCGTCAGCGACAAAATGCAGAAAACGGTGGTTGTAGCGGTTGAAAACCGTACATCTCACCCCAAATATGGAAAAATCGTGGTCAAAACGACTAAGTTTAAAGCCCACGATGAAGAAGATAAAACCCGTGAAGGCGATCGCGTCAAAATTCGGGAAACCCGTCCCCTTAGCCGTACAAAGCGATGGGAAGTTGTAGAGATTCTCTCATCTAGCTCGGAAGCATAAGTCATGATTCAACAAGAGTCTTATCTAAACGTTGCGGATAATAGCGGAGCTAAGAAGCTGCTATGTATTCGCGTCCTAGCTGGTGGTAATCGCGCCTTTGGCGGAGTTGGTGATGTCATCATTGCTACTGTTAAAGACGCTGCGCCCAATATGCCAGTCAAAAAATCTGATGTTGTCCGCGCCGTGATTGTTCGTACCAAAGCATCCATCAACCGTGAAAGCGGCATGAGAATTCGCTTTGACGACAATGCCGCTGTAATCATTAACCAAGACGGCAACCCCAAAGGAACCCGCGTATTTGGTCCAGTTGCGCGTGAGTTGCGGGATAAAAATTTCACTAAAATTATCTCCCTAGCGCCAGAGGTACTGTAATGTCATTCAAGTCAAAACCTGCCTATCGCGGCAACCGCAAGTCTTTTAAGATTCACGTCAAGAAAGATGATGTAGTTCAAGTAATTTCAGGAAGCTCAAAGGGAACCGTGGCGAAGGTGCTACAGGTTTTCCCTAAAGACAGCACCATCATCGTTGAAGGTGTGAATGTTAAGACTAAGCATGTCAAGCCTCAAGCTGATGGCGAGTCTGGACAAATTATTACCCGCGAGTTTCCGATTCACAGTTCTAAAGTGCTGTTGTATTCCGAAAAGGAAAAGACTGCCAGCCGTTCTTGCTTCACCTTTACCGATGATGGCAAGAAAGTAAGAATGTTGAAAAAGACTGGCGAAATCGTCGATTCCGTCCAGACTGCAAAGAAATAATTCTATACAACCTGACCAAGCCCAGGAAAACTCATCGAGGAAGATAAAATGCTAACAAGATTTACCGAAGTCTATAAAAATCAGGCTGTTCCCAAGTTAATGGAGCAGTTTAAGTACACCAACATCCATCAAGTTCCTACATTTGAAAAAGTAGTGATCAACCGTGGTCTCGGTGAAGCTGCTCAGAATGCTAAGTCCCTAGAAGCTTCTTTGATCGAAATTGCGACGATCGCTGGTCAAAAGCCCGTAGTAACTAGAGCCAAGAAAGCTATCGCTGGTTTCAAATTGCGTCAAGGAATGCCCGTCGGCATGATGGTCACACTCCGCCGCGATAAGATGAACAACTTTTTGGATCGTCTGATCAACTTCTCTTTGCCTCGCATCCGTGATTTTCGCGGTGTTAGCCCCAA
The DNA here is from genome assembly GCA_020404895.1 of Pseudanabaena sp. M085S1SP2A07QC. GTDB lineage: Bacteria > Cyanobacteriota > Cyanobacteriia > Pseudanabaenales > Pseudanabaenaceae > Pseudanabaena. The sequence continues at coordinate 49,950 of JADBWK010000005.1, forward strand.
GAGCTTTGATGGACGTGGTAACTATACCCTCGGTGTTCGCGAGCAACTTATCTTCCCCGAAATCAGCTACGACAGTATTGAGCAAATTCGGGGGCTTGATATTTCCATCATTACCACTGCCAACACGGACGAAGAAGGACGTGCGCTCCTGAAAGCAGTTGGTATGCCCTTTAGAGAATCATAAGTAGATCGAATTAGGAGATAAGGATGGCTACCAACGACACCATCTCGGACATGCTTACCCGCATTCGCAATGCAACACTTGCAAAGCACCAGACAACTTCTATCCCTGCCACAAGGATGACGTTGAGCATTGCCCGAGTGATGAAACAAGAAGGTTTTATCGCAGATTTTGAAGAAACAGGCGAAAACATCGACCGCGCCTTGGTCGTCGCTCTCAAGTATGAAGGCAAGAACCGTCAATCGATTATTAAGCGCCTCAAGCGCGTCAGCAAACCTGGTTTACGGGTTTACTCAAACTCCAAAGAATTACCCCGTGTATTAGGTGGGATCGGCATTGCGATCATCTCCACCTCTAAAGGGATCATGACCGATCGCGAAGCCCGTAAACAGGGAGTCGGCGGTGAAGTCCTTTGCTATATCTGGTAATTCAGATCTTTTAGATTATTTAATCTAGATCTGTTAACTCAGGCTGTTAACTCAGCAAATCACATCACAAGCAACGGAAAACAGACATGTCTCGTATTGGAAAACGTCCCATTCCTCTTCCCCCTAAAGTTGCGGTCTCCATCGTAGGGCAAGAGGTTACTGTCAAAGGTCCTAAAGGCGAACTAAAGCGTGTGTTGCCAAACACTGTAGAAGTTCTGCAAGAAGAAAGCAACTTGATTGTCAACCGAGCTAATGAATCTCGACCTGCAAAGCAACAGCACGGTCTTTTCCGCACCCTCGTTGCCAACATGGTCGAAGGTGTGTCTACTGGCTTTCAGCGCAAGTTGGAAATTCAAGGTGTTGGTTATCGCGCCAACCTGAGCGGCAGCAATATTGTTCTTACTGTTGGCTATAGCCATACAGTTGACATCATTCCTCCCGAAGGAGTTTCTCTCGGCGTTGAAGATGCTACAGGCAAAAAAGTCCCTCAAGGAACATTTATTGTTGTCGAAGGAATTGACAAGGAAATCGTCGGTAACTTAGCAGCAAAAATTCGCGCTGTACGTCCACCTGAAGTTTACAAAGGTAAGGGCATCCGTTACCTCGGCGAATTCGTCAGACGTAAGGCTGGTAAGACTGGTAAGAAGTAAGGACAAGAATTTTCTGGCTTCTTTATTTAATCTTCTTAATTTTCGTAATCTTCATATATAAAAAACATGAGTGCTAATAGTCGTAGACAAGCAACCATAAGCCGCCATAAGCGAATTCGTAAAGGTATGTCAGGCACACCTGAACGTCCTCGCTTGTCAATTTATCGCTCTAACAATCACATCGTGGCGCAAGTGATTGATGATGTAGCACAGCATACGCTTGTTGCTGCATCGACCCTCGAATCCGATGTCCGTGAAGGTCTCAGCACTACTGCTAATTCTGAAGCTTCGGCTAAGGTTGGGGCTTTGATTGCTGAAAGAGCGATCGCGCAGGGAATAACCAAAGTTGTGTTCGACCGTGGTGGAAACCTCTATCATGGAAGGGTCCAAGCTCTCGCTGAAGCTGCCCGCGAAGCAGGTCTAGATTTCTAACGCATCGAATCATCCAGCAGTGAATCAGTAGATAGAAACAAATATGGCTAAGAATAGAGAATCAAGATCAGGTGCTGGTCGCGACAGTGGCAGCGGCGACAGTGGCGACAGCAACCGCGATGAAAAACGCAAAGGCAAGCGCGATAGTAAGAAAAGCGATCGCGCTCGTACTGAAAAAGAATCTGAATGGCAAGAACGTGTCGTCCAAATCCGCCGCGTAACCAAGGTTGTCAAAGGTGGTAAAAAGCTCAGCTTCCGTGCGATCGTGGTCGTCGGCAATGAGAAAGGACAGGTCGGTGTTGGCGTTGGCAAAGCAGCCGATGTAATTAACGCTGTAAAGAAAGGAGTCGCTGATGCTAGAAAGCACGCGATCGACGTACCTTTGACCAAGAGTAACTCCATTCCACATCCTACCAATGGGATCGGCGGTGGCGCTAAAGTGATGATCCGTCCTGCATCTCCAGGTACTGGGGTAATTGCTGGTGGCGCTGTCAGAACCGTACTAGAACTAGCAGGAGTCAAAAATATTTTGGCAAAGCAACTTGGTTCTAGTAGTCCTCTAAACAATGCTCGTGCGGCAATTAATGCCCTTGCAACCTTACGTACTTTTGGTGAAGTTGCCAGAGCTCGTGGTATTACGCTGGAACAGCTATTTAATTAATACAATAACGGCGCGTAGCGCCGTTATTGTCAAAAGTAGAAAGGAAAAACTATGAGAATTGACGATCTTCAGCCTCAAGAAGGCTCTCAGCATCGCAAGCGTCGTCTAGGACGTGGTATTGCCGCAGGGCAAGGTGCTAGCGGTGGTTTCGGTATGCGTGGTCAAAAATCTCGTTCAGGTCGTCCCACCAGACCTGGTTTTGAAGGTGGTCAAATTCCCCTTTACAGACGAGTACCCAAACTTAAGCATTTTACAATTGTCAATCCTAAGCGTTTCACAATTGTTAATCTCGACCAATTAAGCGGATTACCTAAGGGTACTGTAGTAACTCTTGATTCTTTAATGGAAGCAGGAATTATTACTCAAAATGATGGTGTATTGCGTGTATTAGGAAGAGGCGACGTAACTGTAGCACTTACAGTACGCGCTCATTCGTTTACAGAATCTGCTAAGAGCAAAATCGAAGCTGCTGGCGGCACTGTAGAAGTTGCCTAGTTATAAAGAGAATATGTGGCGGAGCGCTTAGCGTTTCGCCACATATTCTCTTTTGTTGTTTTAGAATAGCCTCGCATTATACCAAAACACAAAACGGCGTAGCCATTTTGTGTTTTTAAAACCCTTATAGGGTTTGGGTTTTAATTCACAAAAGTGTTGCAACACTTTTGTGAATTGGTATTACGCTTTTCTCTAAGCAACTACAATATTTAAATATCTTAAGTTAGGAGGAGTTTTTTGCCTCCTAACTTAATCACTAGCTTGAGGTAAGTTTAGTTATGGTTGTTAGTAAGGGAAAGAACCCAACTGCACAAGAAACTTTTATGCAAATGGCTCAAGCCGCAGGGCTAAGAGGTCGGTTGCTAGTTACTGTTGGTGTTTTGATATTGGTTAGACTTGGCATCTACCTGCCATTGCCAGGGGTTGATCGCCTAAGATTTACGGAAATTGTTAAAAATAATGCCGTAGTTAATTTTTTAGATATTTTCTCTGGTGGCGGCTTATCACTGCTGGGTATTTTTGCTCTTGGCATTTTGCCTTTCATTAATGCCTCAATTATCATGCAATTGATGACATCGGCTCTGCCAAGCTTAGAAAACCTTCAAAAGAACGAAGGAGAAGCAGGTAGAAGAAAAATTTCTCAATACACCCGCTATGTGGCATTTGTTTGGGGTGTAATCCAAAGCTGGGGGCTTGGCGTTTGGGTGCAGAACTCTGGTGTGCTTTCAGATCCAGCCTCTAACTGGATTACGGTTGGTGATGGTCGAGTTATTTTGTCTAGCTTTATTTTTCAGACGACAGTAGCTTTGGCTGCTGGCTCAATGTTTGTAATGTGGGCTGGCGAACTAATTACGGAGAAAGGTGTTGGAAATGGTGCTTCTTTACTGATTTTTATTAGTATTGTCGCTAACTTGCCAACTTCTCTGGGTGATACGATCGCGCTAGCTCAAAAAGATAGCTCACGAGTTGGTGGGGTCATCTTATTGTTAGTGATCTTCTTGATTATGATTGTGGGGATTGTGTTCGTTCAGGAAGGAACGCGGCGAATTCCAATTATCTCCGCTCGTCGTCAGGTTGGACGAAAGCTCTATCGTGAACAAGCTTCTTATTTGCCTTTACGCTTAAATCAGGGTGGGGTTATGCCAATCATTTTCGCTTCATCGGTGATGATTTTACCCGCCTATCTAAGCCAGAGTATCAATAATGAGGCGTTTGTGGCGATCGCTACTTGGATATCTCCTAGTGGACCCGGTCATATTCCTGTGTATATGCTGCTGATTTTAGGATTTAGCTTCTTTTATTCGACTCTAGTTCTTAATCCTGTAGAGCTATCGCAGAACCTGAAAAAGATGGGTAGTAGCATTCCTACGGTACGACCTGGAACAGCAACTTCGGACTATATTAGTCGTATTTTGAACCGCCTAACTTTACTTGGTTCAGTCTTCTTGTGTGGCATTGCGATTATACCTAGTGCCCTTGAAAAAGCCACTGGCGTATCGACCTTTAGCGGCATTGGTGCAACTTCGTTACTGATTTTAGTTGGTGTCGCGATCGAAACCTCCAAGCAAATCCAAACCTACGTGATCTCTCAACGTTATGAAGGTATGGTGAAACAGTAATGCCTAGAGTGATTTTGATGGGTCCTCCTGGAGCTGGTAAGGGTACACAAGGCGAGATTTTGGCTGAATCTTGGCAAGTGCCAAGAATTGCTCCTGGAGATATTTTTCGGGCTGAGATTAAGCAAGGCTCAGAACTAGGACTAAAGGTTAAGTCTTTTAGTGATTCAGGCACATTGGTTCCTGATGCTGTTGTGATTGAGGTAATTGAATCTCGATTGAGACAGCCTGATACTCAAGTTGGTTGGATTCTTGATGGTTTTCCGCGCACAGTAGCTCAAGCTGAGGCTTTAGATACTCTATTAGCGGAGATCAATCAGTCCTATGACTCGGTGATTAATCTTGATGTGCCAGATCAGTTTTTGATCGATCGCTTGTTAGCAAGAGCGATCGATCAGGGACGTGCTGATGACACTGAGGAAGTCATCATAAATCGGCTGCAAGAGTACAATTCCAAAACTAGACCTTTGCTAGAATTTTATGGAAAGAGTGTTACCCAAATTGATGGCACACCGTCGATGCCAGAGGTAACTGAGACGATCAAAAAATTCTTTGCATAGATACGGTGATATTTGATTAAGTAATTCTTAATCAAATATATATCCCATGTTGCAAGCGCTTTGCGATCGCAACATAATACATAAAGAACTAATACTAAATTTTGGAGAGTTTGTTTGTCAAAAGAAGATTCTATTGAAATGGAAGGGACGGTAACTGAGTCACTTCCTAATGCTATGTTTCGGGTTGCACTCGATAATGGCTTTAATGTACTTGCACACATTTCGGGCAAGATTCGTCGAAACTATATCAAAATTCTGCCTGGCGATCGCGTGAAGGTGGAGCTAACGCCCTATGACCTTACTAAAGGACGAATTACCTACCGCCTCAAAAATCAAGGCGGCGGCAAGAAATAAAACAAACAGAAGAGGCAACTTTACTAAGTAAAGTTGCCTCTTCTGTTACAAAAACGAGTTATAGCGCTTTTGCTTTTTGAAAGTAATGATATGAATTAGCGATCGCCATATCATGCGATCGTTTAAGTGTCTCCATCTTTAAAGCTTTTGCTATAATTGCTGATAATTAAATGATTTAGGATGCAAATCATGAGTATTGCCTTAAAAAGTGAGCAAGAGCAGTTTATTCAAAAAAAAGCTGAATAGTGGTAAGTATGGCTCTGCTGATGAGGTGATTTTTGAGGCGTTTCGGTTGCTTGAGGAAAGAGATCGGCATTACGAACAATGGCTGCAAGATACTCGCCAAAAGGTGGCTGATGGTCTAGCTCAACTAGATCGTGGTGAAGGGCTGGATGGTGAGAGTGTGATGGCAAGATTGAAGGAACGGGTTCGTATGTAGAAGCTTCTCAAACACATAAAGAATAAATTCGGTTATTGTCATGCGTAAACAGATTATTGAATATACATCGCTCTGGATGCTTTAGTCTCTTTAACTAAGCAGTTATACGGTTATGAGATTAAATACCAAACTGACTCAGCCGACTTTTTTGTGCAGTATCAGCAAGGAAAAACGGGTGATGATGAAGATACGTTTAATTGGGCGAGTAATTACCGTCATTATCTAGCTTTACGACAAGAACTAGAGAGTAAGTTAAGAAATGTCGCGTAATAGTTTTAGGGATTATTCTGATCAAAATAGATCAGCTTTTGGAATCTTACCCTAATGTCTATTAAGCATTTAGCAGATAGAGTAATTTCTTGTAGTCAGCCGAATATTGCTATGGTTATTCAAGATGCGATCGCTTTTCTTGAGGAAGTTGAAGATAATGATATAAATTAGCGATCGCTATATCAGGCGATCGTTTAACTACATCTGCTTTTAAAACTACCAAATTGTCTGAATATTTGATAAGTTTCACATTTCAATATCCTTGGGGAAGTTTGCCCACATTTCTTTTCTGTTTGTAGAGAGTTCTTCTTCGGTGAGATTAATATCTGCATTTGCCCATAAGCCTTTAATTCTTTTGCTTGGGGCTTTAGGCAAGGTTTTGGCTTGCAAAAATTCGGCAAATTCTAATAGTGCTTGCTGTTTTTCGGTTGGTAAGGTTTTGATGACTGCGATTAATGTTTCTTCGATTTTAGGTAGTGTTTGCATAATTTTATTTTTTGGTTGTTTGTTGTTTGATAAATAAACTATTGGAAGTAGTGATATAGATTAGCGATCGCCATATCAAGCGATTGTTTAACTACATCTATTTTTAAAGCTTTATGCCTCCGAATCTTGATCTTTTGGCAAAAAAATCACATTTAAACGTCTTTTGTAAATAAGCTACTATAATACGCTTACAGACATCTTGGTTTATCTATGAGCGCCGAAAACTTACTGAATGATGAATACATTAGCCGTAAAGCGGAAGAATTTGCTAATAATCTGAAGCAAGCTGTTCAAAAAGCTCATAACGAAGAAGATATTAAAATTGCCGCAGAGTCACAGATTCGACAGTTAGCCAAAGAAGCAAACTTAGAACTAGAAGCAAAATATGAGTTTACGGTTGCTAAGGGTCGCATTGATTCAGCCTATGATCGTGTATTTATAGAGTATAAAAACCCCAAAAGTAGCGATCGCCTTTCTGCTAATCCAAATGATAAAGGCAATAAAAAAGTTATTGAGCAGATAAAAAGTCGTTTTGCAGGACTCAAAGAAGATTTAGGATATTCACCAGAATCATTGTTTGGCGTGGGATGTGATGGCAATTATTTCATTTTCGTGCGCTATCGTAACCATCAATGGGATGTCCAAGATCCAGTAGAAGTTAGTAAATATACATCCGAAAGATTTCTTAGAGTTCTATTTAACTTAGGCATATCAGGTAAGCCTTTTGTTCCTGAATATTTAGCCCAAGACTTTGGTTCTGAAGGAACAGTTGCTCGTTCTGGTATAAAAACTCTTTATGAAACGATCTGCGATACGGACAATCCAAAAGCACAAACATTTTTTCAACAGTGGAAGATTCTCTTTGGACAGGTTTGTGGATATGATGTCAATATTCCCTCGGAAAAAATAATTCAATTAGGAGAGTTCTATGGGATTGAGGGTGATCATAATACTCTAAAAGCACCTGAACTACTATTCTCTGTCCATAGTTACTATGCCCTATTTATTAAGCTATTAGCGGCTGAAATTGTTTCTCTTTCTCAAAGTTTTACGGTTTCACCTCATAAAAAGATGTTAAGGGCAGCAACATCCAAAAAATTAAAACAAGAGTTAGAAGATTTAGAATCTGGCAGTATCTTTAAGAAACTAAATATTGTCAATTTCTTAGAAGGAGATTTATTTGCTTGGTATTTATGGGCATGGAATGAGTCTATTGAAAAGCTAATTAGGGAAATGGTTAGTAAATTAGACGAATACAATCCCGCCACACTTTCAGAAGATCCTGCAAAAAGTCGTGACTTACTCAAGAAATTATATCAACAGCTTTTCCCTAAAACTTTGCGCCATGATCTTGGTGAATATTACACACCAGATTGGCTAGCAGAGCATACTCTTAACCGTTTAGATTACGATGGCAATCCAGATCAAAGATTGCTTGATCCTTCCTGTGGTTCAGGTACATTTTTGGTGATGACTATTGCTAAAATTCGACATTTTTATGAAGAACATCGAGAAGATTGTAACTTTGATGAAGGTGAACTGTGTCAGAAGATTCTTAATAATGTGATTGGATTTGATCTTAATCCTTTAGCTGTGATGGCAGCTAGAACCAACTACTTAGTAGCAATCCGTGACTTGATTCGTTATGTAGATAGAATTGAGATTCCTGTTTATCTATGTGATTCGATTATGACTCCTTCCGAGTATGGTAGTGGTCGTCTTTTGACGGAGACAGGTTTAGCAGTAGATCAGATTGGCTCTACTAAAGAGCTAAAAACTGCGGTTGCTAATTTTTACGTTCCTACTGAAATTACTACTAGCTGTGAATTAGTAAGTAAATATGCTCAAGCTTTAGAAGATTGCGTTAAAAATGGAAATTCCCAAGCTGAGTTTATCGAACATTGTCAAGATGAAAGTTTGCCTGTACAGGCGCAACACGTCCATGAGGGGCTATATCGAGAACTTGTCAGACTAGATCAGGTAAATCAGAATGGAATCTGGGCAAGAATTATTAAAAATGCGTTTGCACCTTTATTTATTGGTAAAGTTGATTTTGTAATCGGCAATCCACCTTGGGTAAATTATGAACATTTACCTGCTGATTATCGTGAAGCGATGGCTTCCATTTGGAATCGATATGAGCTATTTCCTAAAGGTGGATGGAGAGCTAGATTTGCTAAAGGTAATACTGATTTAGCGATGATTTTTACTTATTCAGCGATCGATAATTACCTAAAAGAGAATGGCAAATTAGGCTTTGTTTTAACTCAAAGTGTATTTCAATCTAGCTCTGCTAGTGGTTATCGAAGATTCAAAATACATATTAACAAAAAATTTAATATTCAATTAGTTGATGACATGAGCAGTTTTCAGCCTTTTGATGGCGCAACTAATAGAACCGCAATTTTGGTTTGTACTTTAGATCGTAAAGGTACTTCTTATCCAGTTCCTTATACTGTCTGGTCTTTAAAAAATAGAGTTTCTATTTCTAGTGATAATTCGCTAGAAATGGCTCTCAAAAATACAGAGAGACAACAAAAAGTAGCCTATCCAATTACTGATGAACAAAGCCCTTGGATGGTTTTGCCTGAAGCTATTAGTAAAAAAACTATTGAAAAAATTCAAAAAGGGCGGCAAGAGTATAAAGCTTGGAAGGGATCAGATACTAGAGGTGGTAATGGGTTATTTTGGCTACAACCATTACATAAAAAGATGAAGACCGTGATATGTAGAAACACTCCAGAATTTTCAAAGAAGAAACCGCCAGAAGTTACAGAAGCCTTCGATGCAGATTTGCTTTATCCCCTTTTGAAAGGGAAAGAAGTGTCAAAATGGCATACTCAACCAGAATATGCATTACTGTATCCGCACAAAGGAGATAGTGCTATTCCAGAAAATGAAATGAAGCGTAAATATTCAAAGACCTATGCTTATTTTCATAAAATGCGAGAGTATTTAACTAAAAGAAAAATGTATGATCTTTCAAGAAGAGATCTAGCTTTTTATTCCTTGTTTGAGACTGGAGAATTTTTAGTTAAACCTTACAAAGTGGTATGGAAAGAAATATCCTCATACTTTTACTGTGCTGTACAAGGTAATTTTAAACATGAATTGTTGACTAATACAATTGTGATCCCAGATCATAAACTTGTAATTATCCCCTTTGAAAATTTGGTGGAAGCTCATTATGTTTGTGGATGTTTAAATTCTAGCCCCACTCGATTTGTGGCTAGTACATACATTGTCAGTACGCAGATTTCTACGCATATTCTCGAATATATTAAAGTTCCTAAATTTAGTGAAAGCAATCCACTACATCTACAAATTGCACAGATATCTGTGCAATGTCATGAACAAACGAGTAATGGGAATAATGAACAAGTATTAAATTTAGAAACAGACCTAGATAGATGTACGGCTAAACTTTGGAAACTTACTGACAAAGAGTTGAAAGGGATACAAGACGCTTTGTTGAATTCGCTGAAGCCTAAAAATACTAGAATAAAGATTATTGATGAAGATTTAGGATAACTTAGAATGTTTCTGAATATGAAAATTGGTTAGAACTTGAAAAGAGGAAACAACAGGAAGAAGGCGATCAGATGCGTTCTTTAATCTCTAGCAAAAAAAAAGAATTTGAAAAATCTCTCTCTGTCTAGCATTAAAACCTACATTCAGCAGGTTATTTAGGACAAAAAATAATATTTACGAGAAGATGAGCCGAGAAACTGCAAAATTAGATTTTGTCTATTTGTAAGCTTAATCTGATATTTAACATGGTCAAGAAAGACCAAATGGACAGAGAGAAAGCATTGAAGTAGCCAACGTAAAGTAGGGCGAGGGCTTACCTTTTTGATCAGGAAGAGTCGCATTGGCTTTCTCTAAAGCAAGTCTGAGTTGTCTTTGCCCCAAACTATAGACCATGAGAGCAAGAGTCATGATCATCGCCAAAGCCATGATCCGTTTCGTGTTTTTGAGAAAAACACTAGAAGCAAAGAATAGAGGGTCTTTGAGAAAGCGAAATCCCTGTTCCGTAGGTTGCTGTCCCTTATATTCCCGTAAGATTTCGCATTCAGTCCATTTTTCAGAATCCAGCGAATTGGTGGCAAGAATAAAACGTCCAACCTGTTGACGATGAGCAGCAATGATTACAGGATTCTCGACTAAAGTTGACTGCACGTGAAAGAAATGATGAGTTGCTTCAGTATTGGGACGACCTCTTTGCGAATAATGCGGTTGAGCAAGGATTTTAGGTTCATCAAGACTGTGGTAATTCAGCGTTTTCTCAAAGTCCTTGATAGCACTGAGGGCATCAGCTTCACAAGCAAAACTTTTATTCATTAAGCTTTTTAGAACTTTCTCTTTCTCTTTCAAGGTTTTCTCTATCTGCTTCGATAAAGTTTTGAGATCAGATTCCATGCGTTGTTGGCTTTCAACAACAATCCATTGCTGTTTGATCCCTGCGTAAGTACTACAGACTACGCAAAAACGATAACCTTTGTGGTCATTCTGTTCACTAAATTGTTCGGGCAATATAGTTTGGATTAATTCCTGTGAGGCTTTTATCGTTGCTGGTACTCGGCTAATCCAATTGATGCTATGACCAAATTCCTTCAGATTTGCTTCACTATAGAAGGCTGCATCCATCACGTACAAGTCTGGTTGCTCTCCTTCCCATTCTGCCTGAAATGCTTTGATTACCTCTGGAAAAGCACTTTGGTCGGTTTTATTCCCGTCGGCAACATTCATGAACAATGGGATTCCTTCCTCCTCACTGGTCAGTAAATGCCATGTGAATTGTTTCAAGTCTGGACGATGATCTCGTGAGTATCCTTGGGTTATGCTGATCGCTACTGGCTCGGCAGAGTCATTCTCGACTAGATTTTCTTCCCCTGCTTCTGCCCTTAGATACTTCCCCTGTACTGATATACTTGTTCCATCAAGGTGCATATTCTTTGCACTAATCCCAAATCGTTTCGACATCTCTGTGGCTATCTTCACAAATATTAGCGTGATGCCATATTTGTACAGTTGATCCATCACTCTTCCCAATCGACTATCGTTCAGATATTCTGCTTTTACTCCTGCTCCAATTAGATGTTCGGTCGCTTTTCCTACGAAAAATTCACTGAATAGGTATAGGGGAGCCGTCAAGAAACCCATACAGTTCAATATCATCGCTTTCACCACTTGTCCCGCACTCACTTTCTCTTGTGGATGGCTTCCTAGCTCCCGATCTATGATTTCTACTATCCCAATATCATCTACTATCCCAGCAATAATACCTAGATGGTCTATGTCTTGTACATCTATCTGAGGCATTTGATTATTTTGAATGCGCTTAAATAAAAATACCTTATTTTAAATTTAACCTGCTGAATGTAGGTTAAAAAATCCTCTCTGAGATTACATATAATTTACTCAACCCCAATAAATAGGAGTTACCAATGCAAACAACTAGCGAACAATACATTGTTGATGCTCAAGGTCAACGTTTGAGTATAGTTTTAGAATTTGACTATTATCAAAAATTGCTTGCCCGTCTAGAAGAACTAGAAGAAATCTATGCCTTTGACCTAGCCGAAGAATCACAAGATGAAGCTATCCCATTCTCCCAAGCGATCACTGAAATTAACCAATCACGACCATGAGCTACAACTTAGAAATATTAAGACGCGCTCAAAAAGAACTTGCCGATCTTCCTAAAGAAACCTATCCAAAAATATGTGACGCAGTTCAAGACTTGGCTAGAGAGCCTAGACCATCAGGCTGTCTAAAGCTCAAAGGAAGAGAGGGTTGGCGAATTAGGGTTGGAAACTATCGGGTGCTTTACAAGATTGACGATCAACAGCAAATAATCACAATTGTTCACATAGGTCATCGGCGCGATGTGTATGACAAATAACTTTACTTTGCAAATCGCTTAGAACTTGAGGATAAATAATAACGGTTAGAAGGTGATCGCATACGTTCTCTAATTTCTAGCAAAAAACAAGAATTTGAAAACACCCTCAAATCCTAATAAAACTATGATCAAACAAATTACCCTAGAAGTCGAAGCCCCTATCGCTGACGCATACCAAAATGCGATCCCAGAACATCGTCAAGCATTACAAGCGATCGTCTGTCTATATTTAAAATCTATCTCTATCCCACAGCAAATAGTCTCTAAAGAAGCTAATGCAAAATCAGAGCAAAAAGACCTTAATCCCGATCAAGAAATCCTTAACAAAAAGCCAAAGCGCACAACACCCGCTCATCTGATTGGCAAAGGAGAGACATTAGGCGACATTGTTAGCCCAATCGTAGAAGAAGAGGACTGGGAATGTCTGAAATGGTAATTCTTGATACTCACATTTGGTTTTGGCTCATCAATGTAAGTTTTGAGCGCTTTCCCACACAATGGTTAGAACAAATTCGGCAAGTAGACATAGTTGCAGTGTCAGCAATATCTTGCTACGAAATCGCTCTAGCTCATAACAAAGCCAGATTAGAGCTACATATTCCCGTTCAAGATTGGCTTACTGATTCGTTAGCTCCCGCAGGAATCGATCTATTGCCACTGACTCCAGAGATTACAGTTAGAGCCGTAAACCTATCGCTCATTCACAAAGATCCCTTCGATCGCCTAATCATTGCCACCACTTTAGAATATGGCGCAAAACTTGCCAGTGTTGACAACTTATTGCCTAAATATCCTGAACTAAAAAATCATCTGATGTAAATTCCGCAAAAATAAAAAAGCCTCTCCTTGCGGAGAGGCTTTTTTATTTCGAGATGACTAGATCAAGAGGCTTTTTTATTTCGAGATGACTAGATCAATCAGAAAAGATTAACCATTGATAGCAGGAGCAGCCATTGCTACAGGAGCTACATCAACAGCAGCCAAATCGAGTGGGAAGTTGTGAGCATTACGTTCGTGCATTACTTCCATACCCAAGTTTGCGCGGTTGATTACGTCTGCCCAAGATGGTACTACA
>JADBWK010000050.1 GCA_020404895.1 Pseudanabaena sp. M085S1SP2A07QC
AAAGAGGATGGCAAAGCGATTAAGAGCAGGCTTCCAATCGCGAATGGGCATCGTCCACTTCTTAGAAATATTCCGCATGGCAAGATAAACCAGCTTGAAAGCAGCCTCATCAGAGGGAAAAATCTGTTGAGATTTAATCACCTTCGATACTGGATTAGGTCTATTTGATTTAACATCTGAAGTAGTCGATGCTTTCGCGAAAATCCCCAAACAGGCAGTTCCTGATTTGCCTGATAGAGTCATAGCTGCTACAGCTTTCCATCTTGGTTTACCTCTCAAGGCGATCGCCTCTTACTCTTGATCTGTCCAATCAAAGCCACAGCTTAACTCATACTCAAACAATGCTAATTTCACAAATTTTCTGACTGAGTGTTTCTGTAATTCAGCCTAGTAGTAAATAGTTGAAATATCTGTAAACCATCTAAAAACTTCGCGATCGCGATCTGGCTCATGTCAGGGCGATCGCCTAAAAGAAATTTACAAAATGAAAAATTATGCTCAATTAATTGGCTATTTAGGTTATAATCGTTAACTGTCGCGAATTGTATTAAATTTTTAGACTTTTACCTCTACATCACCTGATAGAACCGCAATGGCTAAGAAAAGCATGATCGAGCGCGAGAAAAAACGCGCTAAGTTAGCTGAAAAATATGCAGCTAAGCTCGAAGCACTTAAAGAAAAGTTTGCCAGTCCTGAACTGACACAACAACAAAAAGTTGCTGTCCACCGTGAAATTCAACAAATTCCTCGTAATGCCAACCCTACTCGCCATCGCAATCGCTGCTGGGCAACTGGTAGACCCCGTGGCTATTACAAAGATTTTGGCTTGTGCCGTAACGTTTTGCGTGAGATGGCTCACCAAGGCTTATTGCCAGGTGTAGTTAAATCTAGCTGGTAATTTTTGGGAACAAAAAAGCCGTCACCAACTGGTGACGGCTTTTTTATTGCGCTTTGCGCTGTAATTATGTGATCGCCAGCATCGTTTTCAGTACAGAATCAGGGTTTAGACTGATTGAATCAATGCCTTGCTCGACAAGGAACTTCGCAAATTCAGGATAATCACTGGGCGCTTGACCACAAATACCGATCTTGCGACCGTTTGCCTTGGCTCGATGAATGATCGTGCGAATCATTGATTTCACGGCTTCGTTGCGCTCATCAAAGATATGCGCGACTAGAGACGAGTCCCGATCTAAGCCGAGCGTCAACTGCGTAAGATCATTAGAGCCAATCGAGAAGCCATCGAATACCTGCGAGAACTCATCCGCCAAGATCACATTACTGGGGATTTCGCACATCACATAGACTTCGAGTCCATTCTCGCCACGTTTCAAGCCATGCTTTGCCATCTCAGCAATCACCTTCCGACCTTCCTCAGGCGTGCGACAGAAAGGAATCATCGGAATCACATTGGTTAAGCCCATATCATCACGGACACGCTTCAGGGCTTGGCATTCTAAGCCATAGGCTTCGCGATATTTCGGATCGTAGTAACGTGATGCTCCACGCCATCCGATCATCGGATTTTCTTCCACAGGTTCAAAGGCTCGACCGCCGAGCAAATTGGCATATTCATTGCTCTTGAAGTCAGACATCCGCACCACGACAGGTTTAGGATAAAATGCGGCTGCGATCGTGCCAATGCCGTGGGCAAGTTTATCGACAAAGAAATCTGCCTTGTTTTCATACCTTGCTGTCAGTTGCGAAATTTCCCATTTAGCAGCCTTGTCTTCAAGGGTGTCGAAGTTCATCAATGCTAGAGGATGCGCCTTGATGTGATTGGCGATGATAAATTCCATTCTCGCCAAGCCCACGCCATCACAGGGAATCGAAGACAATCCAAAAGCTTCTTCAGGATTGCCAACATTCATAAGGATCTTGGTGGAAAGCTTGGGCAAATTATCGAGAGAAGTCTCGACAACTTCAAAGGGAACTAGACCTTCATAAACCTTGCCTTCTTCCCCTTCGGCGCAGGAAATCGTTACTTCCTGTCCAGTCTTGATCACGCCTGTGGCATTGCCACAACCAACGATCGCAGGAATACCCATTTCTCGCGCAATAATCGCCGCATGACAGGTACGTCCACCTTGATTCGTGACGATCGCACTAGCCTTTTTCATGATTGGTTCCCAGTCAGGGTCGGTCTTGTTAGTGACTAGCACTTGTCCAGCTTGGAAATCCTCAATATTATGCACTTCCAGAATTACATTTGCTTTGCCTTGACCAATCATTTCCCCAACAGCACGACCCGTAATCAGAATATTGCTAGAACCATTCAGTTTGTAATTCTTGAGAATGTTGCCTGATTTTTGCGATTGAACCGTTTCAGGACGGGCTTGGACGATGAATAATTCGCCAGTTCTGCCATCCTTTGCCCATTCAATATCCATTGGTGAAAGCTTGCCACGCACTTCCGAATAGTGATCTTCGATGATACAAGCCCATTCTGCGAGTTTGAGAATCTCATCGTCGGTAATGGCAAACTTGACTCGTTCAGAAACTGGGACAGGAATATTTTTGGTCAGCTTACCGCCGCCAATGTCATAGACCATCTTGATTTCCTTTGTGCCAAGACGTTTTTCTAGAATCGGACGGAAGCTTTGTTTGAGAGTGGGTTTGAACACAAAATACTCGTCGGGATTGACAGCCCCCTGCACAACATTTTCACCTAAACCATAGGCGGCGGTGATCAGCGCGGCATTTTTAAAGCCTGTTTCGGTGTCAATGGAGAACATCACTCCAGAAGATGCGAGATCAGAACGCACCATTTTTTGCACACCGACGGAGAGGGCGATATCGAAATGGTCAAAGCCATTGATCGTGCGGTAGGAAATCGCGCGATCGGTGAATAGCGAGGCAAAGCAGCGATGGCAAGCATCCACGACTTCGTTAGCGCCATAGACATTGAGATAGGTTTCCTGTTGTCCAGCAAAACTGGCATCGGGCAAATCTTCGGCTGTGGCACTAGAACGCACGGCAACATCGGCTTCTTTGCCACAGGACAATTCACAGTCGCATAGTTTCTGGTAGGACATAGCGATCGCCATTTGCAGATCTTCAGGAAATGGTGTACTGAGAACCAAAGCACGAGCCATACGACCGCGATCGCGCAGGTTATTCATATCCTCAATATCAAGATCGGCAAAGAGTTCACGCAATTTTGTTTCCAAACCAGCTTTCTCAATGAAATGACGGAAAGCATAGGCAGTGGTGGCAAATCCGTTAGGAACATTCACTCCCTTGGGTTGAAGCTGGCGAATCATTTCCCCTAGCGAGGCATTTTTCCCACCCACAAAGGGAATGTCAGCAATTCCCACTTCTTCAAACCAAAGTATTAATGCTTGTTCTTTGGGAACAGTTCTGGATAGTTCTGAGACAAAAGTTGAGCTAGTCATAATGATTTAACTCCCTAACCACATTAATGATTAGATCAATGCAAGGATAAGATTTGAAGCCTTAATGTCTAAGCTAAAATGCGATAACTTACACATTAGTAAGCTCCAATATCAAAGTTCTTACAGCTTGATTCCAACTTGCTTGAAAACCTTGATACTTCTTAAGTATATCTACCTTGCAAACACTAAATTCGCACCCCATTACATTTATTTACTAAGCTTTGCAAAGATTGATATTCTCCTTTGCAATCTTCTTCACAATAAGCAAAAGCGGTGTAATACCAATGCCAAAAATGGCGGTGCTAGTTTTTTAACAGGTAAGGATAGGCGGTGCAAAGCGCCGCACATCATTAGGACTTACGCAAAAATGTCCTGAAAGCCTCATTTTGCCGTAGGGGCAATTCATGAATTGCCCCTACAGCTCGTTCTTTTGCGTAAGTCCTAATCCTTATAGATTAGAACTATCATTTTGTGCTCTGGAGTTACTTGCACTTACCAATAGTTCCATCAGTCAATGTTGCACCACAAAAATTTGTTCCTTGCAAAACTGCACCCCGCAGATTTGCACCCGTGAGATTTGCGCCTGACAGATTTGCGCGTTGCAAATTTGCACCAACAAAATCGGCTCCGCGCAAGTCAGCCTGACTGAGATCTACGTCAACTAGTCGCGCACCTCGTAGGCGAGCTAAACGTAAATTTGCACCTGACAAATCGAACTTAGTAAGATTCCGCTCTTCACCGCCACGATTGACGATTTCCCAGACTGTACGCCATTTGCGATCGAGAATTGTCTCTTCATTTATGATGCTTTCTCTTAAATTGGCAAGACGAAGATTTGCGCCTTCGAGATTCGCATCTGACAATTGTGCTCCCGCAAAATCGGCTTCAGTGAGATTTGCTTTTGTTAAGTCTGCATAGCGTAAATTAGCAGCATTAAACTTGACACGAACTAGATTACTCCGCCTCAGATTCGTAATGAAGAGATAGGCTTCCGTAAAGTTCGCGTCCTCTAAATTTACACCTGCAAGATTGGCTTTCTCAAAATTCCCCCCCGATAAATCTGCCGCTACCAGAGTTTGTCCTTCTACGCGCTGATTGACAATTTTCCAAACGAGAAACCACTTAGGATCAAAGAATGTGTCGCTATCAATTTTGCTCGATCGCAGATCGGTGTGAAATAGATTCGCTCCCGCAAAGGTCGTTCCCTCCAAGCTTGCTCCCTCTAGATTTGCTCTTGTCAGATTCACTTCGCTAAAATTAGCTCTCCGAAGATTTGCACGTTTTAGACGCGAATTGGAAAGATCGGCTTTTTCAAGCTCGGCTAGGGAAAGATTTGCCCCTTCGAGATTAGCACCATCGATTTTTGCACCAATTAGTTTTGCGAACTGTAAATCAGCATTTTTTAAAGAAGCTTGATTGAGAATTGCACGTTCGAGAATCGCATATTTGAAATTAGCTCGAAATAGATTTGCCCCTTCGAGTTTCGCTTCCAGCAAATTTGCCTTCAAAAAATCAGCGCCAGACAACAAGGCAAAGCGCAGGTCTGCACCCAGCATATTCGATCGCATCAATTTTGCGCCATCTAGCTTTGCCCCACGCATATCGGCTTTACGAAGATCAGCATCTCGAATATTGGCATTGATCAAGTCGGCTCCCGCGAGTCGAGCATCGGGCAGGTCACACTCCGAACATTCTTTAGTTTTGATTAATTGATCAACATGGCTTTGATTGGCGGCAATTACAGTTGTTGCTGTAGTAATGGCGATGAGCGTAGAAATAGCGATCGCAGTTTTGCCTATACCCATCCTTTTATCTCCGCATCCATCATTGGTTTTTCGAGTTTAATATACTCAATTTTTGCAGCTTGTAAGATATGTTTCATCTGCACAGGCTCATTGTGATCAGCTGCAATAAAAGCTGAATTAAGGGCAATATTACGAATATTGCCACCAGCAACACTGAGTCTACCAAGTTTTAGGTAGTCTAGTTCAAGAGTAGGAGTTTTCTGTGGAAAAGCTCGCCGCCAGATTTCAGCGCGTTGCTCTGCATCAGGGAAAGGAAACTGAATCACAAACCGTAACCTTCTTAAAAATGCTTGATCGAGAGAATTTTTGAGATTAGTAGTGAGTACTGCTAATCCGCGATAAGCCTCCATTCTTTGCAACAAATAGCTAACTCCAACATTGGCATGGCGATCGTGGCTGTCTTTAACTTCAGTACGCTTACCAAACAGGGCATCAGCTTCATCAAAGAGGAGAATTACGCCTCCACCTTCAGCAGCATCAAAAATACGTTTGAGATTTTTCTCAGTTTCACCAATATATTTATCAATAACAGAACTAAGGTCAACCCGATAGACATCAAGCTGTAACTCATTGCCCAATACTTCAGCCGCCATCGTCTTGCCAGTGCCGCTTGTACCAGCAAACAGTGCGCTAATTCCCAATCCCCGCCGACTTCTACCTGCAAATCCCCATTTTTCATAGACAGTTAAGCGCTGGCGCACATGGGCGGCAATGTCATGCAGCACAAATTTTTCTTTAGATGGCAAAATCAGATCTTCCCAAGTTGCCGTGGTTTCTACGCTTTGGGCTAGTTCATCAAGGCGAGGACGGGCTTGAGCGCGGCAGGTACTCCAAAGAGATTGATGGAAGGTGTGATTTAATTCGGGGTTGTGTGTGCTTTTGGCTTTAAGAGAGGCATTGTAAATATGTGTAGGTGAGAGATTAAAATACGATACCAGTTCATGAATGGAACCATTAAGAGAATCTTTAATCTCACTATCAAGATCGCTGAGGGATTCTTCCCATAATATCTGTTGTTCATCGACCGAAGGTGATCGCACGTCAAAGGTGAGGATCGTTCGCTGATGTTGGCGGCGGCGAGTCTGACTACTAATGATCAGCGGACATTGGAGAATCTCGATCAGATAGCCGATCGCCATGTCTTGAAGAGGATTTGATGCTTCATCGAGATCGCAGTCTAGCAATAGACTAATATCATTCAATGCATATTCGCGATCGCATAGCTGGGCAATTAGCTGGAGATTGATTAAATCATGGGGGAGAAGGTTAGCTGGTATTTTATAAAGCGTTAATTGTAGATTTTTACATACATCAGATGCGATCGCCATTTTGCTAGCAACATCGTCACCGCATAGCTGTAAAACAGGTAAATTGCCTAAATGATTATCTTTGTTAGCACTTACCCAAGTAGCGATCGCTTGGTTGGCAACTTGTTGATGGGAATCAATCTGGACAGAGTTAGCAACTATAGGTTCTAAAAGTCGAAGTAAGCGTTCATCAAGATGCTCATCTCCCATTAAATAATGCAAAATCCGTTCATCAATTCGCAGAGGACTTGCAGTAAGCGCATTCCCTGCACCAACCTCTACTAAATGCCATTGACGTAAATTTGAAGCTGGTGAGAAGGCCGTCCAATCGGGATGCTCTAGCACTGACATTGCTAGGCTAAAGGTAACAAAGGTTTGCTTAGGATCGTTGGCAATTTCTGCACAAAGATCAGCCCAGTTGGGGATTAATTCTAGACCTACACATAACAGCAGAATATCTCTTTCAAATGCTGAAAGACTAAAGCTTTTGCATAGTTTGTTTAGATAGCTATCAACTTGCTGTTTCTGAGTAGTAGGTTCAACGCGCTCTTCTAATGGTTCATCTTTTTTTGCAGCAATTTTTTTCTCTAGGACAAAGCGAATTCTGGCGATCGCTGCATAAAGATCGCTTTGACTGTGCTTTAGCCAATCTGTATCACTACTCAAAGTATTTGTAAGGGTATTTGTAAGAGCGTCTAGGGATACTGTCATGCTTCTTCGGTTGCTGTTTTGATTAATTGCTCCAGATAGATTTCCGCTTCATTAATTGGGAGCAAGATTGCTTCTCCGTTTCTCAAGATCTCATATTTTCCTCCGTGAAATCCATGTCCAGCAATTAAGCCCATAGATACAGCGAGGTTGCCAGTTTCTGTAAGTTTATTAACACTCATTGTCTCTACTTCCAGATTCAGGTGTTGACTAAGTTCATCTTCATTCATGGTTATCACTGTTTTTTATCATCAGATCTTAAGACAAATTATGGCTTTATTGAATTGTAAATTGCTGTATCATTTCTAATTATCATCAGATATGTAATACCAATTCACAAAAGTGTGGCAGCAATTCTGTGAATTAAAAAACTAACCCTGTAAGGGTTTTAAAAACACAAAATGGCTACGCCATTTTGTGTTTTTGTATAATTTGACAAGAATGAGAATTTTTTGGCAATTTATAACTACTTAAACTTTTCGCAATCCATTGGGCTGTATTCTGTAAGTATAACCTTAGTCCTATTCATAAAAAATCCTGCTAAATATGAGGAGCGAACCAACCATATTTGCCTCAAATGCCCCTAACAGCAATACCGAGCAAGATGCAGGGATGAATATGGTGGATATCTTGACCCTATCCACGCGGCAGCAGCAAATTATTAATTGTATTATGCGCCAACAGCAGTCTACGTTGGAAGTAATCGCTGTATATATTGAGGCTGAGCTTGAAGAAGCAAGTGCTGAGATTGCAGACTTAATTAGACAAGGCTTTATCGAAGCGCGACAAGAGCAAGGAGTTACATATTATGAGATTGACTTTCGCCGTCAGCAAAGTGCCGAAAGTTTAGACTCGATTTCTTCGACATCAGTTTCTCAGAGACCATTATCAATCATTCTTAATCCCTCGGGGACAGTCTCAACCTCTACGGGCGAGAGTTTTGAATTGTGCGTCACAGTCACCAATCAGGGCGATCGCAGTGCGGTGATTAGTATAGCGATCGACAAAGACTCTAGCTCGATTTATCCTTGGTGTGCTCTGCCATCAGAAAGATTGGCTTTGAGTGTGGGGCAAAGTTGCGAAGTTGTATTCCTAGTCCAAGTACCCCCAACTACGCCACCTGATGACTACAACTACACCTTAATTATTGATGCGCCTAAGCACTATCCAGAGCATACGCCGATTCAATATAAAGGTCGCGTAATTGTTCTTCCCGCAATTCAAGAAGTGGTCAGAGTCAATGACCCTACCTTTGTCACCTTGCCACGCACCTCATCTGACAATCCCCATCCGATGCGATTGGGTGAAGTCTGGCAAGTTCTCGTCTCTGTCTCCAATCGCTCTAATCGGGTCGATCGCTTTCGGGTAACTGTCCCCGACCTAGATCCTAAATGGATTTCAATTTACTACCCCGAAGGCTTGGCACTAGCTGGCATTGTCGAAGCCTCAGAAGGCTTGCCGCTAAACCCTGATACCCAAGGGCATGTTACTGTAATTTTCAAGCCGCCTCTGGATGTGTGGGCAGGGATTTATGCGCCGACTATTCGCATTCATTCAGAGAACAACCCAGAGCTATCGTTACTAGATATTGACTATTTTGAGATTCTCCCCACTTATCAACTTGATATTCAATTAGTGACATTACGGACAAGGGTTGTCCGTGAGCCGTCCCTGTATGAGATGCGCTTTAAAAGTAATGGCAATATCGCCCGTGAGTTGATCCTCAGAGCCAGTAGTGCTGAGCAAGAGGGCTTGTTAACATATACCTTGTCCATGGAAGAACTGAAAATAGCTCCATTTGGAACGACTAAGGTCAATATTGAAGTTGAACCGACAAAAAAATGTAAGCCAAGGTTTTTAAGCGATCGCTATTTAAACTTCATTATCGAAGTTGAAGATAAACATGGCGCACTAATACCTAATGATCGTTTCACAGGTAACTTGTTATTGCCAGCTCGTCCTTGGTGGCAATTTGTTTTACTGATTATTAGTATTTTGGGGCTAGTTGGAACAATTGTCTTTTTAATTTGGTGGTTCTTCTTTAGACCACCTGATGTACCGCAAGTGGTTGAGTTCTCTTCTGAATCATCTACCTATCAAGAAGCTGCCAATGAAGCGATTCGCCTACGCTGGCGAGTTACCTATCCAGAGCTATTAAGTGAAATGAGGATTGAGGGACTCTCAACCGATGAGAAGGCGATCAGTCAACCTGTAGTTTATAACTTTAGTAAGGGAATTCCACCCGAACTCAAGGAATATTGTGTAATTGATCGCGACTTGTTTTGCCAAAACGTACCTACTGATGCGCGTAAGCCCAGTCAGTATATTTTTCAGATGAATCTATCGTCGAAAAATCCTAAAATCAAAACTATTCCATTAGCAAAAACCACGAAGATTTTAGTGGAGTCGATTCCCCAAGCTGAGATTTTGGAGTTAGCATCGACTAAGCCTCTTTATACTGAGTCTAAGCCAGTTTTGCCAACGGTTGTATCTGCTCCAATAGCCCAAGCTAGACCGTCAGAAAATGCCCCTGCTCCTGAGAAAAGTAATTCCAGTAATTCTGCTCCGCCATCTTCTAGTCCTGATAATGCTTCAGTAACTAACTTTACTGAGCCAAACTCGAGCGCGATCATTTTGGAAAAGCAGGTATTTTTCACGGCAATTGGGATTGCCAATGGCGGTATCAAACCAAGAATCATCAAGCCTAAGCCTGATCTTGATAACGAAGTAAGGTTGAACTGGACTATATCTAATGCTAGTCAAGTTAAGGAATTAACCCTCGTAGGGCGATCGCCTGAAGGTGAAGTCAAGAGTCCGCCATTACGATTTTTAGTCACCGAAGGTTTACCGCGATCGCTGCGCCCCTACTGCACAATTTCTGACGATCAGATGATTTGTAAAAATGTCCCTACCGAGGCTAAGGCGGCAAGTAGCTATATTTTTGAGTTAGCAATTATTCCTAAAAAGCCCCCTGCCGATCCCAAGGCGGTTCCCGTAACGAAAAAAACTGAAATCACCAAAATTGCTCCTTTTCCTGCGAAAATTCTTGAATTAAAGGTTAATGGACAGGATGCGTTACCACAATATTCTTTCAATCTCAATCCTGACGTTCCGACAATTCTCACTCTATCTTGGAAAGTCGAGGCTTCGGCTTCGGCAAAAATTGAACTACTTCCAGCCCCAGGGAATGTAGCTGCTGTTGGGCAATTAGCACTGCCCTTGAGTCCGAAGTCCGCAGAAGTAACCTATATCCTGAAAGTAACTAATCCAGACGGACAAATAATCATGCGTTCTTTCGTTGTCCAAACGATCGCACCACCGCCAGCACCCAAGTCGGAACAGGCTCCGCCGATCGCCTTGCCACCTGAACTGCAAGTCCCTGAAATTGACTCGCCACTAATTTCTCCTAACACGGGGATAAATCAGAGATCGGGCGGCTCTCTTACACCATCTGAGGTTCCACCCAGCCAAAAGTAAGGAACCTCACCCCTAGCCCCTCTCCTTGCAAAGGAGAGGGGAAAGAAAAAAAATTAGATAAGCTAATTGATTATGATGACAGAAGAATTTGATTTTAAATTGCCCAAAGGATTAATTGATGCTAATGGTGAATTGCACGCTCAGGGCAAAATGAGACTATTGACTGCCAAAGATGAACTGATCGTGCAGGACTTGTCCAGCCGCGATCGCAATCTAGATATCGTATTTCTATTACTGGCTCAGGCGATCGCTAAATTAGGTGACCTACAGCAAGTTACTGCGCAACAACTAGAGCAGCTATTTTTACCAGACTTTGTCTATTTACAAGATCTATTTAGTCAATTGCAACCGCAAAATGTAACTTCATCGGGGGAATTATAGGCTACCCCTTGGAGAGGTTGTATGAAGAGGTAGCCTTCATTGCTTTTTACTTCCATTGGTCAAGGGAAGACATTCTAAACCTCACCCATGCCGAACGCTTACGTTGGGTCAATGAGATTATGAGATTACGCTAGATCAAATGGTGGTGCGGCTTTCGCCGCACCACCATTTACTGTTAATCACCAGATAATCGACAATCGCGATTATTTAGCTTGCCATCGGACATGATCGTGCGACAAAAAATACTTTTTTGTGAATTAACATCTTTTAATAAAGCCGCGTTAAACTTTGCCCCTCTCAAGTCCGCGCCTCGAAAGTCTACATTTTCTAAGTCCGCATTTGTAAAGTTAGCCCAGCGCAAATTCGCATCCTGAAAATTTGCATCTTTTAAATAAGCGCCGATCAAATTTGCCCCGATCAAATTAGCCTTACGCAAATCGGCAGCCCGCATTTTTGCCAAGCTCAGATTTGCCCCATTGAGTTTTGCTTCAGCGAGATTGGCATTGCTGAGTTCACATTCTGGACAAGCTCTAGTTTCTAATAATTGCCCAACAGGATCTGCGATCGCAGCTTGAGCAATTGTTAGGTATAGGGGAAATGCGATCGCGCCAGCTAAAAAGTAATAACGTAACATCAGCAATCCTAGAAGAATTGTTAGTAATAAGATGGGCTATTCAGAAATCATTTTAACCTATACAATTCCAATCGCTTGCTTTGGTATGGCACACAAGTACTGTTAGTGTTTGGTTTGATTCAGCAACCCAACCTATGCGATCGGCGATCGACACCTTATTCCTAGCTCAGAGGTCTGCCAGCGTCAGTGTTGTTTGTTTCCAGCGTGCAAGGAACTCTCCTTTCTCTTCTTCCGATACTGAGCATAGTAGGTGAAACCCATCCTCGTCATTTAGATCAGTTTCAATGGTTGCATAGGTGTCCTCGCCATATCGGTTGCATAGATTGAGAACATCTGCTAGGTTGGCACGATCTTTACCCGTTGCATCGATGAGCAAGAGATTCGCATCATAAACAGTGACGATAGTTCCAGATAGCCAAGAGCGATCGCGGACGATGTCAATGAAGGCATCCCAGTTCTCTCCGAACCAGACAGGAAACTGAAATGCCGCTGCGATCTCGTTGAAGAATCCAGTTACAGTCCTCATCTTGGTGCCACGCAAATGGATCCAAGATGTTTCGGGATGTTCATCCTCAAGACGGATCTGTAATTTGACGATAGTACGCCAGTCCACAGTTGTAAGGAGTGCTGTTGGTGGAGCTGAAAGAAGGAGTGGTTTGTAATTCATTTGTGTATCAAGAGGGATAATGAGAGAAGATTACTTTTGATCGACTGCTCGATTTGGGAACGATCTCGTAGCTGTTACCTACTACTAATCGAATTCTGCGAAATTCTTGTAATGATCTGACGTGTAGTATTTCTTCCCATTAACACCGACGACTATGCGATCGCTACCGCGCAGTCGTGGATCGCCTTGGTATTTTGCAGTGTCGTACTCTTTGTAGGTAGTATCTCTGGGTAGATCACCAGACTTGTTCATATAGGTCGTATTGCCGTGCACCTCACCTGGCTGTAAAAGGAGTGCGTTAGTAACGGCAGCATCCATAAGATTGATGTCGGTGATACCACAAACGTCCTTAAAGATTTTGCGTGCGGACTTGTTATCTCCGCCAGCCCAAGTAGCACCAACTTTTTTTGGAGCTGGTTCTTTGTCAAGCGCTGTCGAGATGATTGTTGCGTAGTCAAGTCCATCCGAGTACGCAGGTTCTTTAGTGAGCTTAGCAAGAAGCGCTCGTTGTATGAAAGCCGAATTTTGCTGTAGAGGCGATCGCTGCACAGCCCC
The DNA here is from genome assembly GCA_020404895.1 of Pseudanabaena sp. M085S1SP2A07QC. Classification (GTDB taxonomy): domain Bacteria; phylum Cyanobacteriota; class Cyanobacteriia; order Pseudanabaenales; family Pseudanabaenaceae; genus Pseudanabaena. The sequence continues at coordinate 12,930 of JADBWK010000050.1, forward strand.
ACCATTCTGTTGCACCACATGAGTCAACTCATGGGCAATCAACTCCTGCCCACCTCGACTACTTGGCTCATAAGCCCCCTGCCGAAAGAACAGATCTTGACCTGTCGTAAAAGCTTTTGCTTGAATTGATTTATTTAATTGGTCAGACTGCGAATCTGTATGTACCTTTACACCACTAAAGTCTGCCCCCATCGCCTGACCCATCGAATGTTGCAGATTTGCATCTAGCGACTGCCCACTACCCCGCGCACTTTGAATTGCCGACTCTAAATCCGTTGATGCTTCACCTCCTCCAATGTTTTCGCTCCTTTGTACCAAAGGCTTCATTTGCAGTTCTTCATCTTCTTCCATCTCTTGTCGCTGAATTGGCAGACTTTGAGAAGGAATTGATGAATTAATTTGTTGAACGACCCTAGCCGCAGTAGCATCAGCTTCCTGTTCATACTTGTCATTTGGCTCCCCAATAGCCAGCTTTGCTTGGAGCGCCATCTTTTGAGCATTCTTTGCCCTCAACCGATTCTCAAACTTTCGCTGAACTGGCTGACTTTGTGTAGTAATTGGTGAATTAATTTGTTGAACTACTCTAGCCGCAGTAGCATCAGCTTCCTGTTCATACTTGTCATTTGGCTCACCGATCGCAAGCTTTGCTTGAATCGCCATTCTCTGCGCATTCTTTGCCCTCAAACGGTTCTCAAACTTTCGCTGAACTGGTGGAGGCTCAGGATTCATTATGAACTCTTTTCCGCCTTCCTGTTCGCCTTCACTTTTCTCATCTTCTGCCGCTTCTTGCCTTTGAATTGATTGATTTTGCAAGGATGCATTATTTCTCTCAGTAGCGATCGCCTTCAAGCGATTTTCTGGCTTTCTTTGTATTGGTGTTGCTGATTCTGACCTTGGCGTATTAATTATTTTTTCAAGGAAATTTTCAGAATATCCTGACTTGTGTGAAATTGCCTCATCTTTCTCGTCAGACTCCAATGGAGCAAATGGTCTAGGTTGTAAATTTAGAGATGTAGGATTTACTAAGGATGAAGCTTTTGTGGATCTGTCATTAGTATGTCCCATATCTAGTTAGCTCCTAGTATTTTCTATTATTCCTTACAAAGTTAAGCAGAAATTTAATTAATTTTTATTTTCGCATAAATACTTGTAAAACCCCAAAAGATAAAAAGCGGCGCGTTGCGCCGCTTTTTATAGCCGTTTTTTAATTGAGTGTGACATAAAAAATGTAGGGGCAATTCATGAATTGCCCCTACATTTTTTAATTTTTTTGTACAGCAGTTATTTGAAAACCGCTATATCTTTTGTGGTTTCGCTATAGGAACCACCACATAAGCAAGATACCCAAGACTGATCCAGCAACAACTTGGACGGGGGTATGCCCTAATAACTCTTTAAGAGGATCATGTTCTTCTTCAAACACTTCAACCATGATTTGATTGAGAACCTTTGCCTGCTTACCTGCGGCGCGGCGGATACCTGCGGCATCGTACATGACGATAAAGGCGAAAACTGTCGCGATCGCAAATTGAGGAGTATCCCAACCTTGAGTTCGACCAATGCCTGTAGCTAGTGCCGAGACTAAAGCTGAATGAGAGCTCGGCATTCCTCCTGTTTCAAACATGATTTTGAATCTGAGTTGTCGGAACTGCGCTAACTCGATAAATAGTTTGAGTATTTGGGCAGTCAGGCTAGAACATAGAGCAATTAGCAGAACTTGATTATCGAGGATTTCGCCAACAGGATGGAGGTTCATATCAATTGCAAAAATTAAGAGGAAGAAATGGGTGGAGATTAAAATTTAGAGTTATATCAATTATCAAAATGGCGTTGCCATTTTGGTAATTTAAAACCCTGACTAGTGTTGTGTGTCAATTCTCGAAAGTGTGACATCACTTTCGAGAATTGACACACAAGCTTAGTTTTTTCGAGCAGTGATGTAATCGGCAAGAGCCATTAGCGGTAAAGCTGCATCACCATAACTTATAAGTTGAGCTTTGGCTTGCGCTACGAGATCCTCAGCTTTTTGCTGCGAGGTTTCGATACCCCACAAGCTTGGATAAGTAACTTTGTGGGCAGCAAGGTCTTTGCCTGCCGTTTTGCCAAGTTGCTCAGAAGTTGCTGTGATGTCTAAGATGTCATCAATGATTTGAAAAGCTAAACCTATGTTATTAGCATAAGTGGATAGACGCTTAATGTCGGTATCATTTGCACCAGCCAGTAAAGCGCCACAGATGACACAGGACTCCAGCAAAGCGGCTGTTTTATGGATATGAATAAATGTGAGCGTTTCAGCTGTCACATCTGGCTTACCCTCACATTCTAGATCGACAACTTGCCCCCCTACCAAACCTGTCGCTGCAACCGCATGTCCAAGATGGGCGATCACCTTCAAAATGCGCTCCGCAGGTACGCCCTTTGTCTGACCAGCAATAAATTCAAAGGCATAGGCTAGAAGGGCATCTCCCGCCAAAATTGCAATATCATCACCATAGACCTTGTGATTAGTTAGCTTTCCGCGCCGATAATCATCATTGTCCATCGCAGGGAGATCGTCATGGATCAATGACATGGTATGCACCATCTCCATCGCGCAGGCGGTAGGCATTGCCGAAATGCGATCGCCACCTAATAATTCACAAGCAGCTAGACATAATATTGGACGTAACCGTTTGCCACCAGCCATCAGCGAGTAGCGCATGGATTCATAAATTTTTTCGGGATAGATAACAGCGATCGAAGCATCAAGGGCTGCTTCAACCTCTGGTTTGAGATCTCGTAAATACTTATCTAAATTGAATGCGACTGTTTCGGTCAATGTTTGGGGCATGGCTGGCTTCAATGGTTTCAACAATAACTAATTGCTAGAGTGGGGCAAAAACTCCAGACTTTATTAAGGAAGATATCCAGAATGTATATTATGCAACGACTTGCGATCGCTACCCAAAATTTTGCCTTTTTACTTTTTACTTTTTACTTTTTTCTTATAGCTCCAAACGGTATTATGTAAGAGCATCGTCACAGTCATTGGACCAACACCACCAGGAACAGGGGTAATGTGTGAAGCAACTTCGCTGGCGCTAACATAATCAACATCACCGACGAGGCGAGATTTGCCTTCATAGTCGGTGATGCGGTTAATACCGACATCAATTACCACAGCGTTAGGCTTGACCATTTCAGCAGTCACAAATTCTGGTCTACCGATCGCCGCAATTAAGATGTCAGCTTTGCGAGTAATTTCGGCGAGATTTTTAGTGCGTGAATGGGCGATCGTGACTGTGGCATTTTCTTCGAGCAGCATTAGAGCTACTGGCTTACCGACAAGGATGCTGCGCCCGATCACAACGGCGTTTTTGCCAGCAATATCAATTTTTGCTTCAGCTAATAATCCCATTACTCCCGCAGGTGTGCAGCTCCTTAAGCCAACTTCACCTCTTACTAATTTGCCGAGGTTATTTGGGTGCAAACCATCGGCATCTTTATCGGGATCAAGGCGATTTAAGAGGGCGATCGCATCTAAATTTTCTGGCAAAGGCAACTGGATCAAGATGCCATCTACGCGATCGTCAGCATTGAGTTCATCAATAACTTGCTCTAATTCTGCTTGAGTGACGCTAGCAGGGAATTGTTTGCCAAAGGAGGCAATTCCCGATTTATGGCAGGCGGTTTCTTTATTGCGGACATAGGCAGCACTAGCAGGATTGTCGCCCACCATCAGCACAGCTAACCCTGGGGGACGACCATATTGAGTTTGGAGTTGCGCCACCTCTTCTGCGATCGCCTTTTGCATTTTCTTAGCAAGAGCCTTGCCATCAATAATTATTGCCATAAATTGCTGTGATTTTTACTTTGCGATTCGTTACCTACTTTGTAAACGATTGTATCGCTTGATGTGAGATAGCAGGTACTAATGAGGGTCGGAAAGATCTTGACGACACAAATTTTCGGGAATTAGATATGATTTAGAATTTAGAAAGGTGATCGCTTAAATAATCAAGTAAATAATCAAAAATCAAGAGCAAGGATGGAAAACTATGACCGTCACTACTGCAAAAAAAATGACGTTTGATGAATATCTAACCTATGAAGACGGCACTGACAGGCGTTATGAATTTAATGATGGGAAATTAGTTGAAGTGAGTCCAGCAACGGCTTTTCATAATTCTTTGATGATGTTTTTCGCATTCTTTTTGCAGTCAGAAATAAATCACTCTCATCATCCATACTGTGTTCGTGTCAATAGCACTGAAATATTCAACGGTAAAAGAACTCGCCGTCCTGATGTCTTGGTGATGACTCTTGCTCAATCAAATAGCTTAGGAAATCAGCCAGATATTTTGCATGAGCCATGTTTGCTGGTCGTTGAGATTGTGAGTCCAACTTGCCGCTCTGTGGATACCGTCGAGAAGCGCGAGGAATATGCACAGTTTGGAATTCCTGAATATTGGATTGTAGACTTTCTGTTGGGGACTTTTTCGGTTTTAAGTTTGGTAAATGGAAGCTATATTGAGAAAGTGTATAGAGAAGGCGATCGCATAGTCACTAATATTTTCCCCAGTATTTCTCTATCAATGAGTCAAGTAATGGCAAGCATTTGAAATCGGTATGGTGGGCAACTTTACTTTTTGGCGCAAAACGCTGTAATCGCGTTTATCATATAAACTTGCCTCAACCTTTGAATGCTAAAAGCCTATGTTGACAGCTTTTTTGATGTCGTTATTGACTCCGATTGCACCAGTTTTACCCGCAACTAGCAAAGTTGCTCAATCTGCCAGTCAACGCCAAATCATTTTAGAACGGCAAGAAATGCGCCCGTTGATGGGCAAGCTTGACGATGTACCAATGTTTAATAGTAATAGTCCTGAAATTGTCCAAACAGAAGGGATTTTGCTGTCAGCTTTCCCACCTGAAGGCATGGCTCATCCCAAGGCACATTTAAACTTCCCCTTTGAAGGTCGCTTCGATTTATTCACGCACCATATTTCCAAAGCACCACCACCAGTCGATCTGAGGACTTTGTATATTGGGGCGATCGCTTATAACCCAACTGATCAACCTGTAACTATTGACACCTTGTTGGGAGCCAGCTATCTCAGTCAGCCTGATGCGCCCTTCTACGATGCCCCCAACTACAGCCTAAATAATAATGGCGAAACCTATCGCGGGCCTGGCGATCGCGCCATGCTCGATATTTTGCGTGGTCGCCGTCAGGATATTTTCCCTGCTCAAATTGTGATACCGCCAAAGCAAAGTCGGATGTTGATGAATATCCCGATTCCTGTTAAAGAATTAGAGCCGCCATTAAATGGGCGATCGGGCTTATCACGGTTGCGTAGTAATGGCACAGTTTATATCGCAACTCTATCTCTGTACGCTCGACTTAATGCTGATGGAACCGAACGCGCTCCCAATCTCGAAGAATGGGAAAATATTCTCAAAAATGGAGAACTTGCCAAACCACGTGACGTTGTACCAACACCACCAGATCGAACAGAAGGATTCTTTGAATATAGTCGGGTCGCTGGTGTTCAACTTGGTTCTCAATGGTTTGGAAATTTAACAGATAAGGATAGTAATGATCTTGCTATTCCAAAATCTGGCGAATCCTATTCCTACGGATTGAGCCTTTTGCAGTACGGTACGATGGGAACAGGTCAAGTCCAAACCGCGCCGCTGAAAGTGCGCTATCCAGACACTGCATATTCTGCTCACGGTAATTATGGCGTGCAGTATAATTTGACATTACCTCTGCATAATCCTACTAACGAAACAAAAACTGTCACACTCTCATTCCAAAATCCCATCAAATACGATAAACCTGTTGGTGGCTTACAGTTTTTTGAGCCATTACCTGATGATGTATTTTTTCGAGGTTCAGTTAGAGTCAGATTTCGCGATGACAGAGGCTTAGCCCAATCACGCTACGTCCATCTAATGATGAGACGAGGTGAACGTGGTAAGCCGTTGGTGACTTTGAAGATGCCCCCAAGCGATCGCCGTGTTGTCCAATTTGATTTTCTTTATCCTGCGGATGCCACCCCCCCACAAGTTTTGACGGTAACGACTACACCATAAAGCGCTTTGCGCAATGAAAATTTTGCTTACCCAAATAAAAGGGACGGCGCGAAGCGCCGCCCCTTTTATTTGAGATTTTATGTCCTAAGCAAACCTTTCATTGCTATAGAAGGTGCACTCCGACTATCATGCCTAAACTGTTTGTAAATTTTCCATTGCCATTTGAGCGCAATAACGCATCTCGTCAGCTCTCCGCCAAAGTTCTTGACCAGTGTGCAAATGGTGATCATCAAAATTTAGAGTGAAGTAATTTAGTTCTTCAATTCCATCACTGATCGCATTGAGGCAGTGATAAAGATAGCTAGCAATCCCTGCGGCGGAAGTTGGATTGGGAAAAGCCCGAAAAAAAATCTGCGCCTTGGCATAGGAACCACGACATTCATCAATATAGTCTTCAAAATCTTCCATTAATCCATCATCGTAAGGATCGGCAGCAAGATCGTCGATCTTCTCGTCTAGACTATCGAGGATTACTTCGAGCATTTCAGATATGGGTTCGTAAACTTGTTTAAACCAGCGATCAAGTTTCTGATCTTCATTGAGATGGATTTCCCGACTAGAAGGCGATCGCTTGAATCCCTTGTGCAAAGATACTCCATTAGGATTATGTTTAATGCCAAGACTGCGATCGTAATGGGCACGAGATTGGGGGTTACTAAGAACCTCGTAAGCAAGGTTGATGGAGGCAATATCATCGTGATTGTCGAGATGATGATTGCAGTCGGGATGAAATTCTTTTACTAGACCGCGATAGGCGGTTTTGACCTCGGCAGGAGCAGCGTTGTAGCTAATTCGTAGAGTTTTGTAGTGATTTGCTTGTTGGGTGCGATCGCTTGTCCTAGCCATGTCCTTATTGATTAATCTACGTTTGCGGTGATTTTTGGATGTTTTTCATGCTGAATTTTTCAGGATTTCGAGATTCTCGAAACATTATTTTTTAAGCAGAGCAAAACTTTTCTATTAAGCATTTTGTAGGCATATTCAGTCAGCGTCAACCACTTGACAAATAAAAAAATTAGAGTTTGTAATTATTGCCGACTCATTTTTTGAGATGTTTCTGGCTATAGCCTGAGTTGTGACACTCCCTTCTCAGAAATTACTCAAGCCCTTAAAGTTGCGCCCCGCAGGGCGCAACTTTAAGGGCTTGAGTGTGTTAATTAAGTGCTAGACATAAAAAAAATTTTTGGAGCAAGCCTATTGGCGGCAGACTTGCTCCAAAATTGTTTTCATAAATTAGAATTTTTGGATGTTTAAGATAAATGTTGCAAAAGCGATCTCATTTCTGTTATTCTACCAAAGCATTAAATTTGCTGGTGTAGCTCAGTTGGTAGAGCAACTGATTTGTAATCAGTAGGTCACGAGTTCGAGTCTCGTCCCCAGCTTAATGACCTTACCTAAAAGAATGGATACATAAAACCTTGATGTACAAGCATTTATCTATCCATTTCTTTAATCTAGATTTAATATAGCTGTCGCCATTCTTGTTTGGCTTTTGATTTGTCTTGATCAAAGTTGCTAAGCGTAGCTATTTTATGTTTTGGTATACTAATGAAAAATCAACGATAACAACAAAAAACAAAGGACGGTGCTTAGCACCGTCCTTTGTTTTTTTGTTAGGCAAAGATGCCGCGAGCTTTGTCAAAATAAGATTTGCGATCATCAAGACCGTTATAGCCACCATTCACACGTAAGGTTACTTCTTCGACACTTGCACCGCGATCGCATAGGGCATTCATATTGTTGTTAGACCACCAAAATCCAGCACTAGTAAATTGATATTTTGATGCAACATAGGCTACTCCATCCATCACTTTAGGATCAGCGATCGCCTTACTAAAATCCTGATAATTAGCTCGACCTGTAAGCTGAATCACACCAGCTCCTCTATATTTGGGACCATCACCTGGATTGACATTCCCCAAATCTTCGCGACCTTCATATTTGTGAGGTTCATTGCAATACTATGGAGGGTCTCTGGGTTGGTTTACGCAATTTTCTGCGTCCCTTTCGCGGTATTCACAAAAGGTATTTGTATCTCTATATAGCCATGTTCGAGTGGGCTTACAATCTACGTTGGATTGATTTTGACTTCCTGCGTCGCCTTCTTTTTCCTCCTTCCACCTATTTACCTACATGAGCGCTGCGTTTTATATCTTCGTAAATTGGTAGCGCAAAAACAATTCTGATTCGTGATGATATAGCGATCGCAACTTGAGATTGGGTAAATCAGCACCACCAAGCCCATAACCTGAACCGCCGATAACGGTCATATTATTGGCTCCGCCAACTACATGAGGAGCTAATGTCAAAAACAATTCATCGGCTAGCCCTTGAGAGATTAGCGAATAATTTAAGGCGGGACCACCTTCCACTAAAAGCCGCTTAATACCAAGTTGCTCAAAAAGCATTTTCAATAGCTGTTTTAGGTCAATTTGGTGATCCTTAGTGGGAAATCGAAAAATTTGCGCTTTCTCTTCGAGCCAAGGTTCGACGGAAGTATCCTGTCCCAGCAAAGCAATTCGCAAATCCTTTCCAGCGCTCCAAAAACGATGGTCGTTAGGCAGATTGCCCGAATTACTAATCACTATGCCGAAAGGTTGCATCTGCGAAAAGTTCTTTTGGCGTTCCTCTAAGAGTTCGGGAGGTACGGTAGGAATAAAGGCATCTTGACGTAGCGTTGTACCTCCAGCTAAAACAGCATCAAATTGCGATCGCAGTCTTTGCATTAGTAGGCGATCGGGACGTGAACCTAATCCCGTCAGTTTCCCCTCATAGGTTGTCGCTTTGCCATCAATGCTAGACACCATATTAAAACCAATATATGGACGCTTAGCAGTGCGATCGCTTTCATTCAGTTCAAATTCCACACCTTCAGTTGGGAAAGCTAGTTCTTCAAAGTTATAAATGCGATCATGAGATGAGTAGAAGCTCTTATACATAGACCTTTCAACAAGTTGCTATTAAACATGTCCAAGATATTTATTAAAAGAAATACAAAGCATTTTTTTAATAAATATCTTGGATTTTTTATACCTATCGCCAAGTATGACACACTGATTGACTGACAAAAGTGGTAAAAGAAGTTGCGAGAAAGTACACACACAGAGAGAATTTAGCGATCGGGGCTCAGTCATATCAATACCAAAGCTAGGCATTGCCCATCCTGCTTCTTTTTTAATAACGATCGCGATAAAATACAGAAAATATTCTTGTAACATTAGGTGCAATTTTTAGATGACTTATTCTCTGCGCATTGTAGATATGGCTGAAAGCGATCGCCCCCGTGAAAGGTTACTCAGTCAGGGCGTTCGCAGCTTATCCAATGCAGAGTTAATCGCAATCCTATTAGGTACAGGGCAAGGAGCAGGCAAACTCTCTGCCGTAGGATTAGGTCAGCTAATCTTACAAACCATAGGCAAAGATCGCACCAGTGACCCTGTGGCAGCTTTGCAAAACGTATCGCCACAAGAACTCATGCAAATCGAAGGAGTTGGTCCCGCAAAAGCAACCGCAATCTTAGCTGCGATCGAGTTAGGTAAAAGGGCGCTCTATGCCAAGCCTCCAGACTTAACTGAAGTTACTGATCCATCGGTAGCAGCCGCAGCTCTTAGTCAAGACCTAATGTGGCAACCACAAGAGCGCCTCGCCGTGGTGATGCTCGACAACAAAAATCGAATTATCGCCCAACGCATTATTACAATCGGCACTGCGACAGAAACCCTCGCCCATCCCCGTGATATTTTCCGAGAAGTTCTTAAAAGCGGCGCAGTTCGTTTAATTATTGCGCACAATCATCCATCAGGAAATACCTCTCCAAGTCCTGAAGACATCACGCTTACTCGCCAATTACTAGAAGCAGCGCGAATGCTGAGTATTCCACTTTTAGATCATTTGATTTTAGGAAATGGAACCTTTTCCAGTATTCGTGAAACTTCAACATTATGGAAAGAAGTTCCTCAAGCAGAATAAAAAAGGTAGGGGCAATTCATGAATTTGCCCCTACCTGATGCGTTATTTTCGGTAATATAGCAACGTAAGAGATAGATAGGACAATTCAAAACCCAAAAGATGGCAGAGCTTCGCTCTGCTATCTTTTGGGTTTTATGTCCTAAGCAAAGCTTACATTGCTATACCAATTCACGAAAGTGTGGCTACACTTCTGTGAATTAAAAACAAAACCCTGTAAGGGTTTTAAAAGCACAAAATGGCGTAGCCATTTTGTGTTTTGGTATAAGTCATAAGAGATAGACTAGCGAGGATTTCCTTAACGCATCATGCCGCGATTGGATTGGCGTTGTTGCTTCATTTGCTCAAGTTGTTGTTGCTGAGCAGGAGTCAAAACATTCTTCATTTGCGCCTTGGTATCTTCAGCGATCGCCTTCATCTGTTGCTTTTGAGCATCAGTCAGATTGAGAGACTTGCGTACTCCTTTGCGATCGCCAGATTGACGAGCTTGTTCCATAATTGCGCGTTGTTCAGCAGTCAAGACACTTTCGTGACGAGCTTTTGCACTTTCACGAATCGCTTTCATTTGAGTCTGTTGGGCTTCAGTCAAGTTCAACTGCTTCCAGCCTTCACCTTGACGAGGTTTGCGTTTTTCGGTGCTATTTTGAGTAGTGTTTTGTGCAGCAACGAGATTTGGAATTGCCACGGCTCCAACGGCTACGGTTACACAAGTGATCGCCAACAAGCTTTTGATATTACGAAACATTTGATTTTCCCTTTTTTGATTTTCGCCTTTGTGAGAAGGCTTAATTATCTATACGAGTGTTTTGACAAGCACCACGATCAAAAGGTTCAAAACCCAAAGAATTTTTTTAATTTGTAGGGTGGGCTATGCCCACCTTACTCCAAAAAGAGAAAGGCGGCGCAAAGCGCCGCCTCTCTCTTTTTGGTTTTGATTAGCTGGCACAGCCTCTCAAAATTACACCGATAATGATGCCAATGCCGACAAAACGGACGATCTGCCAAAAAGGTTCGCGAAAACTACTCCAAGACAATAGCCGACTTTCAAGATCGGCTTCGATTTGTTCGAGTTGCTCAGTTACTGCATCTAATTGTTTGAGTAATTCCTCTTTATGGGGGCTAGATCGATCATTGCGAGAATTAGGCTTACGTCGAATTTTTTGATTTTTGTTACTGGCTAAGCGATCGCTAGAAATATCTTGAATTTGCTCTCTAATTTGTTCTTTTTGCGATCGCAATTCATTCTGCTTCAGCGAATCACGCCGAACTTGATGAAAACGCTGTTCGATCTCTTCTAATAGTCCTTTAGTTTCTTGGAGTTGAGCTTCTATATCGCTCCAATCAGAAATTTCTGTCACAGCATCAATCTAATAAGTGGAATTTGATGGCGGTGCGCCGCACCGATAAGTATCTCATTCTCAAAACTATACCGCTCGCGCAGCGGGCGATGCAGTTTTGGGATTGGGTTTTTTAATTATGCTAAGGTACTTATAAATGAATTTTACCGTGATTGTTGCGATTGCCCATGTGCCTATAAAAAATACGTGGCAAAGCAACGTATTTTTTATAGGCACATGGGTTTAGTGCGATTTGCGGCGACCCAACCTGCGATCGGTGCAGAAATTTGCAGCCAGCCTTGCTTTTCGCTCTGTACAGTAATTTGTGTGCCATTGTCCAGCTTACCAACGATCGCAAAATCTACCCCCGCATCTTCACGTACATTAATAGGCGGGTTGGGATCAGAAATTAAACGTTTAGTGTAGTCACATAGAGATTTGGAAATATTGCTAGGATTGGATTGCAGCGTATTAGAGTTTCGATCAAAACGATCTTGAAAATCACGAAGGTATTGCACATTTTTTATTTCCGTTGTGGTTAGTAGATCCTCTGGAAATTTATCAGGCTCATAGATGGGTTTATACCAAGGTTGCATATTGAAATATGACTGCAATTCAGGATCTTTGAAACGGCGACCATAACGAGCAAAAACTTCATTCCGCATGATATCTAACTCAAAAGCACTCTTATTCGCTAAATCTTGATCGCCGATCGCGCGTTCTGAGAGAAAGAGATATTTGGGGCTAGGTAAACCAGCACTAATACTTATTTCATTCTTGTTTAGTTCATTTTTGATTGTGGGCGATGGACGGAGCCAAAACCACATGACAATACCCATGACTGCGATCGCTGACACGATCCCCACCGCGATCATCATCAAGGGATTTTTATAACTGAGTCGCCTATGATCCATTGCCGATACTTTTGAGGAAACCGCTGTGGCAACATCATCATTTGGAGTAAAAGCTGTAACTAACCCTTGAAAATTAGCCTGCACCGTCCTAGACAAAATTGTGGGTGCGATCGGCGGCACTAATTTCCGTAAATCTGTCAATACAACTTCGGCAGACTGATAGCGATCGCGAAAGTCATACTTAACTAACTTATCGATGATTGTTGCTAATTCATCGCTGACATTGGCACGATATTTCAATGCTGCATGGTTAGGAGAAGTTCGCCAAGCCAATTCACCCGTTTCTAGATTTTCAGACAATAAGTTTGGGGCAACTCCTGTCAATCCTTGAACTGCGATCGCCCCAACAGCGTAAAGATCACTACAGGGTCTAGGCTTGCCGATCGCTTGCTCATTGGGCATATAACCATCAGTACCAATCGCGACCGTAGAGCCAATAGCAGAAACAACGGCAGTTCCCACTTGCTTCACAGCCCCAAAATCGATCAGTACTAATTTGCCATCAGTACGCCGCCTCATCAAGTTAGCAGGTTTAATATCCCGATGGATTGCCCCCTGTTGATGCACAAAAACGAGGGTTTCTAGTACATCAATCAAAAAAGCGATCGCCTGAGCTTCATTCATCCGTCCCACTGGATAGCCATCAGCAGATCGCTCGATAGAGATGATTTCGTTAGTAAGCTCGTAGCCATCAATTAGCTCTTGTACCAAATAAAACTGACGATCTTCTTCAAAATGCGCTAACAAACGGGGAATGCAATCGTGGCTACCAAGCTTATGTAAAACCCTTGCCTCAGTCTCAAATAAACGACTAGCAATTTCCAATACAAAAGTATCGCTAGATGTAGGTTGTAGTCGTTTGACCACACATTTCTGATGGTCTGGCAACTGCAAATCTTCAGCCAAAAAAGTCTCTCCAAAGCCCCCATTGCCAAGAGCTTGGATGATTTGATATCTCCCACTAATCACTTTGCCGATCATGTGCAGGTAAACCAATTTAAGTAGAGGAGTGCGACGCACTCCTCTACTTTATAACGCATAGCGCGATCGCGCTATGCGTAATGCATCAGTTGCTCTCTGCGCCTCGATCGCTACTTGTGATAAGCAAGCATAAATTAACACAACATAATTTGCCCTTATAGCCAATTCAAGTTGACGACATTGATATGAAAGTGTCAACGCACCTATATAGTCGCTGCTTGAGCGTAATGTATTTAAGGCCTGTAATAGTCTTGCCCGATCATCAACAGCCAAAGCCCTGTCGATTGATTGAACTAGCAGAGGTGTCTCTTCTAAGTACGAGTCAATCACATTTAACAAAAACTCAGTTGCTTTAAGATCATTACCCGCGATCTCCAAAATCGTTTCCATGAACTGTGGTTCGATTGCAGGCTCTTCATCTTCTTCATTATTATGCGAAAAATATATAGTTGTATCGACACCAGTCTGAGACTCATCCATCGACTCAACTACAGACTCCTTGGTTTCAGATTCTAAGACTTCTTGTTGAATAATTTCTGGTGCGGGTATTGCTGGTTCCTGAAATTGGATTTCAGACAAGAAATCTATCTTGCTAGTCTCTGGTTCCAACTCTTCATCTGCACAAGACTCGGATTCTTCTATCTCAGCTAATTCTGGAGTGGCTAATTCTGGAGTGGCTATCTCTTGCTCAGATTCTTGTGATTCTACATCTTCATCCTCAGATGATTCTGATTCGATTTTTCCAGATATAGAACTTTCAGATTCAGACAATTCTAATATAATAGTCTCTGGAAGAATCACCTCAGTCTCAGATCCAGAATTCTCTAATGATTTATCTTGGTCTGATTTATCTTGGTCTGATTCGTCTGGTGCAGAAGCAATGTCTGAAATTACCTTAAGATTATCAGGCATAATTACATAGGAGATGTCCTCTCTCGTGAAACTTATCGCAGGCTCATCTAATAGCTCTGTCTCATCAGACTCCATTCCTTCATCTGTATCTGAGATGGGAGGTATAGAATCTGGGACTAAAAAGAGAGGAGGCAATCCATTCCGCGAAATCAAGTCATCTCTATAGTTGGTAGTTTCTTTGGCGTTACTAACTATTGTTTCTAATTCACTCTCTTCTACATCTGTATCTTCATCAAGCGAAATGACCTCTATCTCTAAATCATCAGATTCCAAATCTTTCTTTAAGACATTATTTTTCTTCTCTCCAAACACATTTTGATTGATTGGATTGATGGTTTGAGCATCAATGGTTTGATCATCAGTCGAATTAGGAGATTTTTCAGCCAGCTCCGCAACTGTTTGTTGTAAATTATCTAATTCAATCTGTAAAGTCTGTAAATCATTAGTAAGCTCTTGAGATTGCTGGCGCAAATTAGTTAAGGAAATGGCAATACCAATCTGTGCAGCAATCAATGATAGAGAAATGCGATCGCTTTCTGACCAACTGTGATACACACTCCCATGAAAAGCAACTAGAGTACCCCAAACATCTTGTCCTGCATAGATCTTATTTGCAGCATAGGATGAAATGCCGATTTGTTCGAGCAGCGTCACAATATGGGACGACAGGCTAGAAGTCCGAATACTGTCGATGGTTTGAGCTGATTGTTCGGGATCAGTTGACTCGATCATGTGCCGAGCTAGTGAAAGCTGTCTTTCGGGCATATCGGCAAGAGATGTCAACCCTGAAGCGATCGCATCAGTGGTAAACTCCCCCCGCCCATCAGGATAACAGCGAAAAATTGCAACGCGATCCACTTGGAGTAATTTCTGTGCTACTTGCACAGCTATTTGTAAAACTAGCTCTAAAGATGGCGATCGCTGAATAGCATCAGCAAGTTGGGCAATTGCTTTTTCCCTAGCAATAATGTTGCTAAAAATATCCGTTTTTGAGTCTGATGACTGGGCGGCGATCAGTTTTTCATAACGCTCTTCCCATCTCATTTGGTGGACGCGCTCCTGCTGCACCAAAATAGCTTTGAGGTGTTCATAGGCAGCGCGATCGCGGCATAGATGGCGGACTTGATCTAAGAGGGTAGAATCCATGGGTAAGAACGACTATCCCCGAATATTTTCTAGTTTTGCTTAGACAGGGAGTTACTCTATCTAGACTATGGATTTTAGTGGACTTGTTTTGCCGATCGCATGAGACACAAAGCGTAACTTTGAGCGCAACTTTTGTTTTACAATGAGGGCTCGTTTCGCGAACCCTCATTGTAAAAACAAGTTAAGATCGTTATCAAACTATAAATAATTTGGAAAAGCCTAGTAAAACAAGACTTTTCCAAATTATTTATAGATAAACTAAATTAAGTTAAAAAATATGGCCCGCTATACCCTTGCACAGAGTCCCGAAGTTGTCTTAACCGTTGCTGGCAAAGATTCGCCAAAAGCACGGGAAAAGGCGATGGCAGAGCTAATGGAACTAATGGACTCAGGCAAACTCGATACTGATCTTGCCGATGGCTTTAGTCCCGATCAATTTATAGAAGTGAGAGAACTTTCCATGTCTGAAGATCGCGAAGATCCCATTACACAAGCCGTGCAAGTTTTAAACAACCTCGCAACGTTAAAAATCAAAGTCCAAGAGTTGCGCTCTGATGCGATGCAGGTGCGATCGCAAATCGATATTTTGTTTAGTGATGAACTTGTATCTGAGGAGCAAATTAACAGTATTAAGGAAGGTTTTAAAACTCTTAAAAGTTTTGCCCAGCTTAATATGAAATTTCTCGATGCGCGATCACAAGCTGAAAATGCTCGTCAAGTCCTTGATGAAGCTCTGAAGTCACCCAATTCAGAGGTTAAACCTCCTGTAGAAAGTGTAATTAGTACTGAGGTAGAGACTGTTGAAGTTACTAATGTTGCTGCTGAACCTGTTGAAGCTGTAACTAATACTGATGGAGAGGAAACTGTAACCACAATTGAGGATGCGATCATTGAAGTTCCTGTGAGCAAATCTACCAAAAAGAAATAACACAAAAAGGCAACGCGGAGCGTTGCCTTTTTGTTGAGGCTGTCAAGGAAACTGTGTAAAGGCTAGAAACTAGATGTGGAGGCGATCTTCCAAGAAAGGGATAATGTTCACCCAAATGACTACGCCAAGACTTGGAGATTGACGAATGAACTTAAGTTGATTAAAAGCGATTTTCGTATTCGATCGAGATACCTGTGTTGCTATTTGTGCCGTAATTACCGCGCAATAAAATATTTGGATCAACACGATAGCGAACTGAGAAATTGGTTGGTTGCGTAGAATCATTAATAATTCGTTGTAGAGCGATTGAGAAGCTGTTACTCACATCGATCGCAGCTTCAGCTGACAGCCCCAAAGTGCCTGTGCCACTACCTTGAGTCTTCGTAGTCACAGGGCTAAGATTAAATTCCGCTATATTAAGAGCATCGCCAATCGAATCTTGGAGGAAGGTTAGAACTGTGCTACCCGCAAAACTTGCCAGTGCTGAAGAAGGGTCAGAGCCACCTTGTTGTTGGAGAATACCTCCACCAATCAGTGCAATGATTTCGGCTTGACTGCGAGGTGGACTGCTGGAAAGACGAATATCTGGTACAAGCGCTGTGCCTGTTACACTGGCTTGGACTCGTAAAGTACGCTGTGCTCCCAGATTGCTCACAGGGACTTCATTTGGACGGAACAGATCGTTAGGGCGGTTAGAGCTGATCGGTACACGAGTAATCTCTGCTACGGCTCCAGTAACGCGAACATTTAGAGATGGATTGAGTCCTTGGGAAGGTTTAAATTCTGCAAAGTTTTCGTAGGCTCGATCAAGACGGAATCTTGTCGAAATTGCATTAAACTGTCCACGAGATATATTAATACGACCTTCTGGCTGTGGATTTGATAGGGTTCCATTTACGATCAATGTTCCTTCACTTAAGAAGTTGAATAATGGGAAGCGCGTTACCTGCATATTTTGCAATTTAACGGCAAGGCGATCAAAAGCAACCTCTACTGAGTTAGTAGTATCATTCGCTAGTTGGGTATTATTAGCCGCTTCATCACCGATCACAAATCGACCATCGCCCAAGGCAACTTCACCTGTGAGCACTGGCGCTAATAGAGAACCCCGCACGATCACACGAGTATTAAAATTATCAGAACTAATATCTCGAATATTCAGCTTAAGCTTATCCGCATTGATCGCAAGGGCTTGTTGATATTCTGGACTATCAACTGCTAAAAGATTCCCATTACTAATGGGAAGAATACCAGTGAGAGCAAGTTTGCCTTCGCTAAAGTTGCTAGTGATATTACTGATCAAGCGATCGCGAGTAAAGTCAACCGTACCTTGAACCTGCGTAAAATCTCCTGGCAAGCCTGCAACCTTGACCTTGGCGTTATCAATCACCATCTTGCCAGCGATTTTAGGGTCTCTAAAGGTTCCATTTGCTCTGATGTTAATACTGCCCTTGCCATCCACCCAGCGCACAGGTTGATTAAAAATATTGATGAAATTAATCCCTTCATCTTTAACATCGAGCTTAACGTCAAAGATGCCAAAAATACCAAAATTACCCGAAGCTACTACTGAATCTTTGCCTGCGGTTTTCATATTGGCATTGAAATTGATATTTAACTTGTCATAGTTAAACTTTATGGCAATGAAATCGAGTGCTTGACGATTAACAGAACCATCAGTCAAACTCAAATTCCCAACCACTTTAGTGTCAAGAATTGTAGTCCCAGTAATCGATAGATCGCCGTTGACTTTACCTGTCAAACCAAAGGGAATTGCACTAAAAAATGGTAATGGACGAAGCGACTCGATCGGGAAATCCTTGAGTTCAATTTTGCCGCTTTGTTCGCGAATACCCAGCAATGGGTTGGAGGATGGAATAAGTCTAATACTAGCGTTAGTAACCCGTCCATAGCTTTTGTCAGACTGAAAATTTGCCTTAGCAAGCGCAAATACACCATTAAAATATTTACCTTCTAGTTGGATATCGTCAACAGCAAATTTCCCATATTCAAATTTTTTGCCAACTAGATCAAAACCTAAGCGAATACCACTAGTTTTATTCAGTCCAAAGGTGATTTTTCCTTTGATGTCACCACGAAAATCTGTGAGTGGTGGCAGATTGAAATTGCGAGCCGAGGTAACCGTTTCTTGCTGTTCTTGTCGCAGTTCAATTTGGGTGAGATATTGTAATTGTTTATATAAAGGTTCTCCTAGTAATTTAATTGCTTCTAATGGTTGCAATGCAGAAGCTCTATTTTTAGTAAAGGTAATTCCTTGAGTAACATCAGCGATATTCGCCCATTGGAGGGTGGCAAATACGTCCTGTATTCGACCTTGGGCTATTTCGACAGCACCTGCAATTGGGTCATCAATGAAGGGATTGTAGGTTAGACGGAACTTGTACTCATTGCTAAGTTCTCCCTGACGGACGATTAAACTACCGTCTTTGATATCAAAAACTCCGTTGGCGTAAGAAACTTTGGCGATCGCACGTTCCGCAACCACTCTGCCAAACCGAGGTCGCTCAACTGTAATATCACCAATCGCAGTGGGATTATTTGTAAAATCAACGATGAGATTACTGGACAGCTTGCCACTCACATCGTTTTGCCCAGCCAGAGAAGCCGCCAGAGCAAGAGGAATGTTTTTAACAGCAACTTGTAAACGTCGAGGGTTATTCTCAAAACGCCTACCTGTCGCTGTAGATTCTCCCAAATTCACCGTGAAATCGATGGGGAGGAATGCATTATCTAACCGAGCAGCAAAGCGATCGCGCTTTCCGCGCAAATCAACATTTAAGCCTTGATTGCCATCAAAATTGAGCTTCCCTTCCAAACGTGGATCAAATGCTAACTTATCAACTCTTAGTCCCGCTAGAAGTAGATCGCCTGTTGCTTGAATAACGCTGCCAATCCCATTCAAAGCTCCGTTAAAAGTGAGCTTATCAAGTTCTATTTGATTAACCTTTAAGCTGGCTACGCGCAGGTTCCCCACTAGTCTTGGAGCTGCCAAATCACCATTAATTGAGCCATCAAAATCTAGTTCACCGCGTGATGGAGGCACAATTCCTTGCTTAGCGAAGCTAGAACCTAAAGAAGCTAGATCGACATTATCCAGTTGTAATGCTCCCGCGATTTTGAGCTTGTCGATCGCCCCTGATAGGTTGCCCCGAAAATTGAAAATCCCTGAGGCTTGAGCGGGTATTGCACTAGAGAGAGTTGCCAAGCGATTAATATTGACATTGCGCGAAATGAGATCGAGATTAAGTCCTGCGATACCTGTAGGAAATTCATTGAGTGAATTATTAGGGAATGCGAGATCTACCTTGCCATTGGCGGTTAAATAATTACCAACTTGTAGTGAAGGAATCAGCAGATTTTTGCCATCCCATACCAAATTTGCAGCGATCGCATCGGGGATTTCTGTTAGCCCTTGCGGCAAATTCACAGTGCCATCACCAGTAATATCTGCTAACGAAAAACCACCGCGATCGCTTCGTAGATTGATGAATCCTTCGAGAAAACCTTTTTGATTTAGGAGAAAAGCCGATAACGGAATGCCATTGCTATTTAGCTGTGATTTCCATGCACCGCTAGTGATGTTGTAACTACCTGCTATTCCAATCTCGCCAATGGGAAACCGCACCCACGTATTCCGAATCGTCGCTAATCCATCCGCTAAAAAGACTTCTCCCCTAGCAGGATAGGTCGCATTAGGAGCATCAATTTGAGCCAGAATTTGGGGATTTGCTAGAGCGCCTGTAATTTGCAAAGAACTAGTAATTTGACCAACGGTGATCGGTAATTTTGCCCCATAGAGCTTTGTGAAATCTTCGGCAACGCCAACGAGGCTTGAGGTAAATAGGACTTCCGCAGGTTGATCTTTTTGGGGTAAGCGAATTCGCCCTTCGCCTGTGAGCGTTGCACCTGCGGAGGCGGCTTGAACTTTTTTGATTTGGAGCGTATTTAAATTCTTGAGTTCAATGGTTGCTAAAAAGCGATCGACTGTTACCCGATCAAAGCTCACGGATTTGGGCGTAGTAATGTTTAGCGTCAGGGCGGGCTTTTTAGCTGTTCCCGTAAGTTTACCAGCGAGCTTCACCTCTCCAGCGATCGCTACAGGCGTTTTGATATTAAAGCTTTCCAGTCCTTTTGCTAGATCTAGTACGGTACTAGCAAAGTTTAAATTAAAACCCTTTTGCTGATTAAATGTCCCATCGACAGTGGTTACCAACAAACCGTAGTTTGCAGAAAATTCTTTTAAAGTTGCATCAGTACCATCAAAGTTAAGTTGCCCTGAAATTTCAGTGATTGGTTTGGCTAATTGGGGAGATTTGATTGCGCCATCGCTAAGTTGAGCCGTAAGTGAAATAGCGGGAGATTCTTTCTCGGCTATTACAGAGATGGTTGCCTCAGCATCAAGCTTGCCTTGCTGAATTTCCACAGGCAGGTTAACCGCAAATCCTTGAATTGCTGCAACTTGTAAGTTCTGAGACTTGATATCAACAGTCCCTTGTCCTTTGGTTAAATCCCAATCAATCGCAAAGGTAACATTACCCTTATTGCCATTCTTGTCAGCATTAGCAGTCTCGATCGCCTTTTTTAACTGTTCAGGATTGGGCGGAGCAGCGATCGCGGCAAGATTTGGTAAGGTTACGCGACCTTTACCATTCATTTTCAAGCTCTGATTATTTAGATCAGCGATTTTCCAATTGCTATCAATCTGCACTTGACTAAGAGATACCAATTCTCCCTTGGCAATCGTTTGGATCGTTACCTGTGCATCACTAAAAGTAACTGTCCGTAGATCAACAAAGCCTTCTTTTGTAGTTGGTTCTGGTGGGGTGATCTTGGGTAATTGCAGTAAACCTGTAACGTCCTGCTTTAGAAATACCTGTGGCTGCTCTGCGATCGCATCCAAACCAATTTTGCGACTGATCAAATAGCTCCAAAGATCAACCTTAACTTCGATCGCCTCAACCGCTAAAAAATTTGCCTCTTTGTCGGTTGGTGGCACAATTGACTTACCAAACCTAATGCTAGAAAAACCAACTCGTTCAACTTTGCCTAGTTGTAAAGGACGCTTGAGTGCTTTGGTAAGCTCGGTCTGTAATAGTGGCGACAGTTGCTCATTTAGAAAATAGCGTCCATACCAAAAAGCACCTAAGCTAGTTGCTGTAAAAGCGATCGCAAGTCCAACACCTACACGCCCTAGATTTTTGGCGAAAGTAGAGTTAGTCGGTCTCTGAGGCGGTAGTTGAGCCTGTCCCACAATTTTTCACTCCGTTGATGCCCTCACGACACCATTTTACATATGTTCGCCTTAGATCGGGTTTCAATTTTTGAAAGCCTTACTAAGCAAAGCTTTTAAAAAATATCAGGTTTTCTTTATCAAGTAAAGTACGAGCGTTACAGATATTTTAAAAGGTTGGCAAAGCCAACCTTTTAAAATATCTGGCTGCTAGCCAAACCGATAGCCTTTACCATACACAGTATTGATCAAAGAAATTTGGCGATCGCGATCAATTTTGCGCCGCAATAATTTGATCTGCGCTGCTAGGGCATTGCTTGTTGGGGCATCTTCTCCTTCTTTCCAAAGACGTTGTGAGATTAGTTCATGGCTTAGTAATTGGTTTGGATGAAACATAAAATATTCTAAGAGCTGATATTCTCTTTCGGTCAAAGCGATCGCAACCTGATCTCGATATACGACTTGATTATCACGATCAAGTTCCAAGTCTCCATAACTTAATTTTGCAGGCTCACTAGTTAATGCTATTGGTGAAGGGGCGCGGCGCAGTAACGCCCTCACTCTGGCGAGTAACTCCCTCAATTCAAAAGGTTTCACTAAATAATCGTCAGCGCCACTATCTAAACCTGCGACGCGATCATCAAGGGTATCTTTGGCAGTCAGGATAAGAACGGGTGTACCATCTCCTTTCTGACGCAATGCGCTGCAAATTTCTACTCCTGACTTCTCAGGCATCATCCAATCCAAAATCAGCAAATCATAATCACCTGTTTGCGCTAATTCCCAGCCGCGATCGCCACTATTCGCGCTATCAACTAAATAGCCCTGATTTGTCAAAATCCGTTGAAGTGGTTCAGCAAGCTCTTCTTCATCATCTACCAATAAGATTCGCATAAGTTTCCCATCAGTCTTAACTTCGTCCATGCTCAAATTAAGTAATACCAAAACACAAAATGGCATAGCCATTTTGTGTTTTTAAAACCAGTTATACCAATCCACAAAAGTGTACTATTGTAGGGATTATGGTTTGCTCACAGTCTTATGAGCATAGCTTGCAAGGATACTTTTCTGCTAAATCCAGATCTAAACCCAACCTTTGATGCAGAAAGTAAAGCACTATTTAAAACTGTCAAGAACCAAGATGAAAATGTTAAAGCTGAATTAGCTGTTGCTCAAAACTTGGCTTTAAGAGTAGCTGAGTTGATTGCATATACATACAAGTGTCAGTATCAATCAATTGTAGGAATGACAGCTAAGGAGATTCGGGCGGTAATTCTTGATAAATATACCTCTGTGACTTTAGAGGCATTACTTGCTTTTTGTAATGAGTATGGAATTCCTATAGGGCATTTTGCGGAATTCCCCACTAAAGTTAAAAAGTTTTTTGGCATGGTCACACAAAGCAAAGGGCATCCTGTGATTATGGTAAGCCTATGTGACTTATCTCCTAGTCGGTTATCTTTTATCATTGCCCATGAGCTAGGACATATTGCCTTGGGACATCTTGAGGATGGTCTGATTATTAGTGAGCAGAATCTAGGTATGCTCGATCAGCTTGATGATGATGAAAGTGCGGCTAATGAGTTTGCGGCAGAGCTAATACTAGGACAGCCTGATCGCGTTTACTATTTCCCTCATTACATGACAGCCGAAGCTCTCTCGGAAAGCGCAATGGAGAAATCTCGTCGCGATCGCGTGATCGAGAAAAACAGCAATGCTCCACAACAGATTAATCGATATCTCAGTAAGTCCCTTGATTGGGACAGTTTAAGTAATGATTATCGAGAATACTTGGCTTTGGCTCTGGGATTAGATATTGCCGAAATCATTGAGGAGTCTCGGAATTGCTTACCTGTTTCCTAGACAACGACATTGTTATTAAGTTATCTGCATTTGATTTATTTGATGAAGCTATTGCTGTTTTAAATTTGGATTGGCAACAGTTACAGGTTGTCAACACTGCTCAATATACTTTTCGGGGTAAGAGTTACATCGCTCAATATTCTGAGCCAGTTTGTCAAAAGGCGATCGCTATTACTCAAAAATGCCAAAAGGTCGAAGCAGATAATAGTACAGAGTTTACTCTACTCAATAAAACTAAAAATGTTGATGAGGGTGAGGCGGCTCTGATTGCAGCCACTGCGGACAAGGATGTTTTTTGGCTAACTACTGGCGATAAGAAGTGTCTAGAAGCCTTGGCAACTGATCCTAATCTAGAGAGTGTTTGTAAGCGTTTACGGGGACGGGTGATTTGTTTGGAGCAGATTTGGCGACTGAGGAGAATGTGATTGAGGGGCTGCATAGCTATATTAATGATATTCGGCAACAATCTCCAAATTTGTTAGCAGATTGATAGCGACATTCAGGCAGATAAATACCAGTTTTCTAGGGAAAAAGGTTTCACCGATCTCATACGCAAGTGACTACATTATGGATGTGTCTTACATCTTGATATCAAAGATGACAAGATCTGGATTCAGCACGATAGCACCGATACAGGTATTGCTGATCAGCTCTTGGAGATGGGTGTACCTAAAGAGGATATAGTTTTTACATTTCATGAGCCAGAAGTGCGACAGTTCACTGGATTTGGTTGTTAAATACGATCAAAAGAATCGCAACAAATTTTTTGAAAGTGTTGCGAAGCAACACTTTCAAAAAATCTGTTGGTTGGGGGTTGAGTGAAAAGTGCCGTAAAAAGCTGCCATAATTGAGCTTAACTACAGCCTAACTTTATGAGCGATCGCCTTCCAATCGATTCCATTAAAAACACAGACAAATCTCTTGAAATCTCAAGTTTATGTCATTCCTTAGATGGCTGTGTGTTGGTTGTCGATGACAATCCCACCAATTTGAGTGTATTGGTGAACTTGCTGCGAGATGTGGGGCTACGAGTCTTGGTGGCAACTGATGGCGAAAGTGCGATCGAGCAGACTGAATATGTCAAGCCCGATCTGATCTTGTTAGATGTGATGATGCCAGGCATCGATGGCTTTGAAACTTGTCAAAGGCTCAAGAGCGATGCTGAAACCGTAAAGATTCCGATTATTTTTATGACTGCGCTCTCAGAAACAGTGGATAAAGTGCGCGGTTTATCCTTGGGGGCTGTGGATTATGTGACTAAACCTTTTGAGCATGAAGAGGTTTTAGTGAGAATTCGTACCCATTTAACGATCGCGAAACAGCGCCAGACTATCGAGTCTCAAAATCTGGATTTACAAACCGAAATTAGCGATCGCAAACGGGCTGAAGAATCCTTAACAATCTTTCTCCATGCAGTTTCACACGACCTACGGAATCCTGTAACAGGTTTATTGATGGTATTGGATAATTTAGCGAAGACAGCAAGCAGTGCTGACGCAAATATTCTGTTACCAAAATCTACGCTTGAGAGAATGCAACAAAGTGGCAATCGACAGTTAGCATTAATCAACTCCTTGCTGGAGTCCCATGTGAATGATGTCCATGGAATTGTTATTCATCCTCAACCTGTGGCGATCATGGAGGTCATCCAAGCTGCGATCGATGATCTGCAACCTCTTTTAGATAAAGAAGAAGCCGAAGTTGTTGTGCAAATTGCACCCGAATTGCCACTTGTTTTGGCTGATGCTGCTCATGTTTGTCGAGTCTTTCAAAACCTGATTGCTAATGCGATTAAACATAATCCGCCAAATCTCAAACTCACAATTTCGGCAAAGATAAGTCCTGAGAATAATCTCCTTTGCGAGGTTTCTGATGATGGCTTAGGTATGACAAATGAACAAAGTGAACATCTATTTGAACTTTACGCTCAGGGCAAGCATCAAACTAAACTTAATCGGCGATCGCTTAGTCTTGGTCTTGGTCTATACATTTGTCGGCAAATTGTCCAAGCTCATGGTGGTGCGATCGGGGTAACTGGTGAGATTAATATCGGTTCCCGCTTTTGGTTTACATTACCAATGTAATAAAGAACCAATTTTAGTTGGCATGGCAAAGCCACGCCAACTAAAATTGTTACTAGTTCCTTAACGCATCGACTCGCGATGAACTTTGACTAATCTGACTTCATCTTCTTCAGCAAGATACTTATTCATCATGTAAACAACATACTCAGGTTTGAGATTGCTGTCTGGCTTGCAACTACCCATGAAATGAATTTTCGGAAATTCAGGATCGGGATTAGTGACATTGATTGCAAAAATGCGATCGCGTAATTCCAACATTTGATTTCGTCCCGATTTTGAGACTTTCGGCATTTGGATCGAAGTTGCGGCGAGGACACAGTAACCTGCGCCTTCGAGCAGATCCATGATGTCGGCAGCATTGCGCTCTTTGGGAGTTATAAAAGCAAGCGTTAACGTATATTCCGCAACTTCAAGAATAGAATCTAAGGATGGTGAATGTACTTCCACTTCTTCGATCGCGTAAATCGGTAAGTCGCTATCAAGTTCCGCACTAAAGCGTTGTTGAAACTCGGCAATGGGAATATGTGCCGTTAATTCAAAATCCACAAATTCGGCATTGCTGGTTTGACCGAGGGGCAGAGCCTTGGCAATGGAAATACGCGGTAATGGGTTAAAACCCTCTGTATGAGCCACAGGTATCGCTGCACGACGAGCGGCACGTTGGAAGAAACGATGTAAATCCAGATGGGAAATCAGACTCATATCGCCTAGCTTGCCAAACTTGAGACGGACGCGCTGGACTCTGGGCGGAACAATCGGCTTCTCCAAGGAAATCGTAGGGATTTCTGGCGGTGGAATCACGATGTTATGTCCAAAGGCGGGGCCACAAACTCCACAAGCTGAGCAGCCACCAAAGGAGCAGTCAGGAACAGTTTGAGCCGCGATCGCCCTTTCCCAGTCTTCTATCAGCCATTGTTTATCGATGCCAGTATCAATGTGATCCCAAGGTAAAGGATCGGGGATTTTTAAGGATGGTGCATCCCAAACCAGATCCGCCTCTGCGATCGCCTGAGTCCATGCCCCAAAAGCCTTCTCCGTATTCTCAAACCATGAGTCCATCCCCGCGCCCAGTTGCCATGCGCGATACACGACTTTACCTAAGCGACGATCGCCTCGTCCGACAAAATCTTCCATCGCGCTGATGCGAATATCGGTATAGTTGACTTTCACTCCACTCAATCGGCGAAACTCTTGACGCAATAGTTTCTGCTTCTGCACAAAGTCACCACTAGACACAGTATGCCACTGGAAAGGTGTATGGGGCTTGGGAGTGAAATTAGAAATGGTAATATTAACTGCTAGTTTCTTGCGCCCTTTTTCGGAACATTCATTCTGCAACCATGCCACAGTATCGACAATCCCAATTACATCTTCATCGGTTTCCGTCGGCAAGCCAATCATGAAGTAGAGCTTCACTTTATCCCAACCTTGGGTATAGGCTGTTTTAATGCCTTGCAGCAGCTCCTCATCGGTCAAGCCCTTATTAATCACATCGCGCAAACGCTGCGTACCTGCTTCGGGCGCAAAGGTCAGCCCCTGCTGTTGACGACCATCACCACTGCGTAACATATGGGCGATATTCTCATCAAAGCGATCGACTCTCTGGCTCGGCAATGAGAGGGTTATATGCTCATCTTTAAAGCGATTTTTAATCTGTACGCCCACCGATGGCAACGCCAGATAATCGGAACAAGAGAGAGAAAGTAAAGAGAACTCGTTATAGCCTGTTTCCCGCAGCGCCTTCTCAATCGTATCCACAACCTTCTCAGGATCGACATCACGGGCGGGACGAGTGAGCATCCCAGGTTGGCAAAAACGACAGCCACGAGTGCATCCGCGCCGAATTTCGATAGTCAGGCGATCGTGAACAGTTTCCACTAAGGGAACTAGTCCAATGCTATGTTCGGGCATCGGTGTGGCGACCCGACGCAGGGCGCGAGGTGAGACATCATTGCGATTAGGTGCGATCGCGCCAGTCTTGATATCCATGTCATAAAATTCAGGCACATATACGCCATCAACTTCATTGGCAAGTGCTAGCAAAGTTTCACGGCGATTTTTACCTGCTAATTTGGAATCTTTAAGAACTTCACCAATTTCAGGTAATAATTCTTCTCCATCACCGAGAGCAAAGAAATCAAAGAAGTCGGCGTATGGCTCAGGGTTAGAAGTAGCAGTTTGTCCCCCTGCAAAGATTAATGGACAATCTTCAATACTTAACTCACTCCTTTCTAGCCATGTCATCGGAATATTCGCCAGATCCAACATTTCTAAAACATTGGTTGCACCTAGCTCATAGCTAAGACTAAAGCCTAAAATGTCAAATTCCCGAAGCGATCGCTTTGACTCAACTGCAAACAAATCCGTGTTAGTTTCGCGTAATTTTGCAGAAAGATCGGGTGCGGGTAAATAGGCGCGATCGCATAGCTGACCGTCTTTAGAGTTAATAATGCTGTAAAGGATGATATGCCCCAAGTTTGATGCGCCCACCTCATAAATTTCAGGATAGGTAAGCGACCAACGCACGATCGCATTTCCCCAAGGTTTACGAACTGCGCCAAACTCGTTACCAAGATAACGGGCTGGTTTGAGGATTTCGGAATTTAGTAACTGTTCGACGGGTACGGGCATAACTAAATAATTAATTTTAGGGTTTGATAGTAGCTAAGTGTTCGGTTAAGGAGGCTTGAATAATAGTTTGGGGCGTTACGCCTAAGCGGTTGGCTTCGCGATCTATTAGCTCAATCATCCAGATAGGCAGATCGATAGTAAGTCTTTTTTGAGTAATGAATGGACGCTTGGCTTTAGATAGATCGAGCATTTCGATAATATCTTCTTCTCCATCGTCAAATTTCTGGTCAAATTCCTTGGCGTTCATATAGGGCAACCTCTTGTATGCGCGATCTGCGGACAGAAATAATCCGAATATTTTGATCTCGGTAGGTGATAACTCCTGACCAATGTTTGTTATTTATTTTACCAATAATTACAAAGCGTGTTTCACCTTGGATTTTGCTGGGAATTTCTAGCAAATCGAGATCGTTCCATAATTCTTGAGCCTTAACAAAATCAATTCCATGTTTAACAAGATTAGATTGACTTTTACTCTCATCATATTCAAAGTTCCTCATGGTAGATCTCTACACTAGTTTCTATCAAAAGCTATCCTATGTTTTATTATTCACTTTTGTTGCCAAATTTTGAACATCATTGACCTGCAATTCTAAATTCAGAACGATTTTGTTCCATTTCAGCGACGAGCAAAAAAATATCAATAATTATAAACTTCTCTTAGAGTAAGGGTTTTAGAACTGTCAAATTTGGAATTGCTAATGCAATATATACTCCTAAAATAGAGTCAACTGTTCTGAACCATCCAAGCCAATTTTGCGGGGTATTCTTTTTTTGTCATCTTTCAGTCCGCCTAGATTTTTGATGTTTTCTAGAATTGTAGGAATACAATATTCAGTCATTTCTTCCTTGACGTGTTGCGAATTGAACCGAATAGTTCGCCAGCCCACAGTTTCAAGGTCATTGTCTCTGAGATTATCTTCGGCAATACGCTCTTTAACTGAATGCCAAGTATCACCATCAGTCTCTGCATCTATTTTTCCCTTTTCACAGTAAATGGCAAAATCAAGGAGATAGGTTTTATCTTTAATTTTCTCTTCCTGTTGACGCTCTGCATCTATAGAATAACGCTTGAATTCAGCCCAAAGTTTATCTTCTAATGGACTTTCGTCCCATAGATCATTAATTTCGGCTGCATTTATTAGCTTTTCCCAAGTTGTAGGAATGAACAATATGCGTCTGAGCCTACGGCTATAGATTGGCTGCGGTAGCTTTTCCAGATGATGTATATTTATCTTGTAATAACGTTTTTGGCTTTTAGAGTTTTGTAGTTCATCAGGAAAAAGCTCATACCTATAAACCTTTTGAATCGACTTTACAGAAGCATAGTAATTAACGGCAAATGCCTTGTCACGAAAAACTTTGGGCTGATAAAAGGCTAACCATTTTGGTTCCCACACACCTCGCTGTTTGAGCCGTTCTACTTGATCTTCGGGAATTCTATACCAGTTTTGCTCACAGGCAATTTTCATGTCAGATTTTGTTGGTACAATTGCTACAAGTACTTCGCCGCGCTTTGCCATTTTTTCGTCTAGTCCTTGATCCTAAATGAGCATAGTTTATCAATCATTCATCATCAATACCAAGCGATCGCAACTTTGCCAACAACAATTCCAATCAGTATCAGCCCTTTGTCGCAATATATCCTTGCTATCTAGTTAGTATTATAGGCGATCGCATTTGCTAAAACTTGACATCTTCATAAAGATCGGCAAATTTTCCCTCAAAGTTGATGCTCATTAATTGGAGCTTATCTTGCTCTCCAGAGTATGACTTTAATACCCAGAGCCCTTCTTTATTGCGGCGAAAGCAGTCAAGGCGTTGACGTTTAGTGTTAACAAGAACGTATTCTTCGAGGCTCTCTAGTTGTTGATAATCAGCAAATTTATCACCGCGATCAAACGCTTCTGTAGACTTTGATAGAACTTCGATAATTAGTTTAGGGTATCTCTTTTGATTTTGTGATTGGGTATCTCTAGGATCGCAAGTTACCATTACATCTGGATAATAAAAGCGGTTCAATGAATCGATTCTCGCTTTCATGTCAGAAATATAAACACGACAGCCCGATCCTCGTAAATGATTACGAATCATCATAAAAGTATTACTTGCGATCGTGACATGGGGATCGTTTGCTCCAGCCATTGCATAAACATATCCATCGATATATTCATGTTTAATTTCGCTCTTTTCCTCCATCTCAAGATATTGGTCTGGAGTTATGTAATCAAATTTTGGTGTTGCTATCATGATTTTCGCACTGAAAAATTTAGGAGGTTTATCTTGACTGGTAAAGCGATCGCATTTATCTAAACTAAACCTATTTTACATTTAGCGTGATCGCGATTAGTTATAATCAGCATCATGGTCAATTTTTAGGAGGTGATCGCATATGGTTTTAGCAGCTACGAAGCGATATACCCCATCGGAATATATAGCCCTAGAGGACAAAGCCGAATTTAAGAGTGAGTATATTAACGGAGAAATTATCCCGATTGCAGGAGCTTCCGCAAATCATAATAAAATTGCTTTAAATTTTTGTCGGTTTTTACCTCTAGCAATCGGCGAACAAGTTTATGAGATATTCATAAGTGATATGCGGCTATGGCTTCCTGAATATAGTCGTTATACCTATCCTGATGTGATGGTGGTTGCTGGTGAGCCAGTTTTTGTCGATCAAAGACAGATGGAAGTTACAAATCCCTGTTTGATTGTGGAAATTCTATCTAGCTCCACTCAAGCCTATGATCATAATAGTAAATTCCGTCAATATCGCTCTATTCCTAGTTTTCAGGAATATATTTTGGTTTATCAAAATGGATATGAAGTTGATCACTATGTCAAGGAGTCAGAGGATCGATGGTTTTTGATGCCCTATAAGGGAGAAGAATCTGTGATTAAGTTAGTATCAATGCAGATAGAAATCAGGTTAAAAGATTTGTATAAGCGCGTAAAGTTTGATTGATTAAGAATGAGAATCAATTAAAACCCAAATTTATTGGGGTGGGCGAAGCCCGCCCCAATAAATTTGGGTTTTAATTGCGCAAGTTATTTATTTTTCATTCTTAACCGCTTTGTAAATCCGTAGAATAAATGTAAGGAATTATGAGTCATGTATTAATTGGAATATCTGGAGGCATTGCCGCCTATAAGGTTTGCGAAGTTGTTTCAAGCTTGGCAAAACGCGGTATTGAAGTGCGCGTGATCTTAACGAAATCAGCGACAGAATTTGTCACACCGCTTACTTTTGCTACACTTTCGCGCCAACCTGCATATACCGATGCTGACTTTTGGCAGCCTAGTAATGGTAGACCATTACATATTGAGTTAGCAGAATGGGCTGACATATTTTTGTTAGCACCAGTAACCGCCAACACCTTAGCGAAACTTGCCTATGGATTTGCTGACAACCTACTCACAAATACAGTCCTAGCTTCTACTTGTCCGATTCTATTTGCTCCTGCGATGAATACGACCATGTGGCTCCAACCCTCTGTCCAAGAGAATTGGCATAAATTATTACAAGATAATCGATATACAGCGATCGCACCGACGGATGGGATTCTCGCTTGTGATGCGGTTGGCACTGGAAGGATGGCAGAACCAGAAATAATTTTGGAATATTTAGAATCTTTTCTATTTACCAAGGGAAAACAGGATTTAAAAGGAAAGAAGATTTTAGTGAATGCAGGGGGGACAAGAGAATTTATCGATCCTGTGCGCTTTATCGGCAATCCATCCACTGGCAAGCAGGGAATTGCGATCGCTAAAGCAGCCATGCATCGTGGCGCAAATGTTACGCTTATAACTGCCTCTAGTGTTTCTCTCTCTATGGGAGAGGGGCTAGGGATGAGGGTAGTTCGCACTGCCGCAGAAATGCACAAGGTCATGCTTGAAGAATTTCCAATAGCTGACATCACGATCGCAGCAGCAGCTATTGGTGATGTGCGATCGCAATTTCAGAGCGATCGCAAGTTACCCAAATCAGAACTTCCTTTAAATCTAGCGCTAGAATATATTCCTGATATTGTTGCCGATCTGGCACGTCGTAAACGTCCTGCTCAATTGCTAGTAGGATTTGCAGCTCAAACTGGGAATGAGTCAGAGGTTTTGTCGGCAGCAAAAGAGAAGTTAGCGCGAAAAGGGCTAGATGCGATCGCAGCTAATGCAGTTAATAGTTCTCAAACTGGGTTTGGCACTGATACCAATCAAGCCACATTTATCCATAAGAATGGCAACACCCAATCCACGCCCCTATGCTCAAAATTAGAACTTGCCCATCGTCTATTTGATTTTTTGTTAACCAGTGATTAAAAATAGTAGGGGCAATTCATGAATTGCCCCTACTATTTCTCTAATTTGGTGTTGTTGCTGGCTCTAGACCTGTGGCTTTACCAAATTTACGAAGGCGATCGCTTTCGGGTTCTATCCAAGCATAGACAAAATGACTAATGCAATTAATCTTTGGCTGTCTAGCCAATATCGCCCTTGTTTGGATTTCAAAGCTAGGATGTCCATCAAATCCCTGTCCCCAAGTTCCCGCCAAAACTGGACAAACTAAGGTCTCAGGTGCTGATTGGCGGACAACTTCAGCGACCTGATCGGCAACGCAGCTACCATCACTACAAAGTGCATAGGTCATCGGATGCCGCTCCATGTTCTTGGGAAAACGATCCCAAGGCTGCATTCTTGCCTCAAACTTGCCTGATTCAGTGCGATTGCCATTGGGGAAGAAAACAGTGCCAATGGGAATGCTATTTTGCTGAAGAGGAGCCGTGATTGTGTTGACAAAATTAACGACACCTTTATAGGCATGGTTTGTGGCGATATTCCAGAGTAAACCTTCCGCGATCGCAGCAGTTTCTCTAGGATTTTTAATATTTGTCGATCTCACCTTAATGTTATCTGTTAGCTTCTTTTCAGTCTTAACCACATCATCAGCCGTCAGGTCACCATTTTGGAGATAGATATCCATGAGTTCTCTCACAGTTCTATTGTCAATACTATTCAGCAAAGCTGTTCGCGAAGCTTTGCCATGAATCCATAGCTGCTTGACGTTATCAATCAACTCGCCAGTGGAATTCGTGGGATAGCGAACATAATCAAATACCATTCCGTCGGGATTGCGTTTCATCAGCGCTTTGACTACCGATGTCAGATCAGCTTTGGCGATCGCATTGTACGGATCGACGAATAGATGATCAGCTTCATAGGCATCTTCATAAAAAGCTCGCCCATTACTAACTAAGCTCCGATCAAAGTTGGTATTGGCAATACTATTTTCACCTCGACCATTAAGTGCTAAAGCTCCCGAACGCCCCTTGATTTCGCTATAGCCATAGCCAAAATTCATTGTAAAAGACCACCCATAAACTTTGATACCCCGTGCTCTCCCGATCTCGATCGCTTGTTTCCACAGATCATAGTCCGCAGGTACTTCTCCCGCCTTGACCGACTCTTCCATCACCGATCTCCAAGGCGTAGGATTGTCAGCAACAGGCAGTAACACTCGCCCATCATAAAAAACTTCGACAAAGACTTGGTTATAGCCACGATTAGCCATTTTATCGAAAACATCTTCTAATACACCTGCTTTGACATCATTGGGATATAGCCGCAGCCAAGTGGCTTGAGTTTGGGGTGTATTGCGATCGCGACAGGCTTGCAATTCTGATTTGTGTTTTTGAATGATCGCCTGATATTGATCTTGTGCTTTTTGATCACGAGGACTTTTAACTAAAGCCGATTTTCGCAGTTCATGTTTCCGCAAAATTTCCGCAGTACTCACGTCACAGGTTGGCTTGCCCCATAAAATCTTGTCGGGCAACGCCCCCGCGATCGCATTCCCAGAAAAGACCGTATTTAAACAATAAGTAAAAGACGCGATCGACAGTAAATTAAATTTATTAAGCTTTTTACTAATTTTTTTCGGTTTTATTTTGTATTTCATAGACTTAAGAAATAGTAAGGTTAGGGATCAGGAAATCTCATAGAAACAAATCCTATCCCATCTAAGTTTTTATAGACGAACTAGGCTTAACTATGTGGCAAACTGACAAGTGTATTTCAGACTCTTCTCACCATGCTCCATAACCCTGCCAGATTTAAGCCTAGCCCTATCGAAGATGATTCTGAGGAAAATGATGAAGAATTAGAGTTTTATGACTTCAATGAACCCGAACCAGGCAGCCCACCTGGAACGCTAATCATTGATGAAGATGCCACTATTCCCAATATTTTCTTGATTGATTACAATGCCGAAGAAGCATTAGGGGTTCAGCTTACTACGCCCGAAGAATGTTTCCCTTATCTGGATAGCCACTCAGTTTCATGGGTAGATGTCCAAGGGCTAGGTTCTGAAGATGTCTTGCAACGACTAGGCAAAGTGTTTAACCTCCATGCACTTGTGCTTGAAGATATTGTCAATATTCCTCAACGTCCTAAGGTCGAGAGTTTTGAGGATCAGGAGTTGATCATCCTGCATATGGTGACTAGTCGTGAAGATGGTAGGGGGTTTTATGATGAGCAGGTAAGTTTGATCTTAGGCAAAAACTATATTCTCACCGTCCAAGAGGAACCTGAAAATGATGTATTTGAGCCAATTCGTCAGCGCATTCATCGCAATCGAGGTGTAATCCGATCGCAAAAGTCTGATTACCTTGCCTATGCACTGATTGATGCGATCGTTGATGGATTTTTCCCTGTGCTAGAGGACTACGGCGAACGTCTCGAAAATTTGCAGGACGAAGTAGTGGATAAGCCTACTCGCCAAACCCTCGATAAAATCCATAAAATCAAGCGCGAACTATTGTTATTACGGCGTGCAATTTGGCCGCAGCGCGACGCAATTAATTCTTTAATTCGGGAAGAAAGTCCTTTGATTGATCGTGAGGTACGGGTGTTCTTGCGTGACTGTTATGACCACACTGTACAGGTTATGGATATGGTTGAGACCTATCGCGAACTTGCTGCCAACTTGATGGATATTTATCTGTCATCGTTGAGTAATAGCACCAACGAGATCATGCGCTTTTTAACTGTGATTTCCACGGTGTTTATTCCGCTTACCTTTGTGGCAGGTGTATATGGCATGAATTTTGATACTGAATTAGGAAATATGCCTGAATTGAAATTACCATATGGTTATGCTCTTTGTTGGTTACTAATGCTATCGATGTCTGGGGGATTGTTATTTTTCTTTTGGAAAAAAGGCTGGCTATTTAGCCCAAAATAAAAGTCAGAATCGCGGATTATATGGATTAAGGGATGATACAGATTTTTAATACAGCGCTTTGCGCTGCGAATAGATTAAAATCCGTGAAATCCAACAATCCGCATAATCCGCGATTCTGACTTTATTGTGTTACTTCCTCAACCTCACAAGCGCAGACTGCAAAGGGTGACCTTACAAGCACATCAAGTCTCACCAGTTTTACAAATTAATAGCGCGATCGCCCTCACCTCTGAGCAAAGACATTACCTATGCAATGTATTGCGTTTAGAATCTGAATCTGAATTTATTGCCCTCGATCGCCAAGGTGGATGGTGGTTAGCTCAATTGTCAAGAGATCTAAATGTTGCCAATATAATTGACAAACTAGAAAATAATTCGGAATTATCAGCCCAGATTACGCTTGGCATCGCTATGCCCAAAGGTAGCAATATCGAATCGGTAATTCGGCAAACTACGGAGTTAGGGGTACGCCAAATTGTGCCGCTATTTAGCGATCGCACGGTCTTGAAGCCAGACAATCAAATTGGCAATCAAAAACGCGATCGCTGGCAACGCATTGCCGAAGAGGCTGCTGAGCTTTCGATGCGTGCCTACGTGCCTGAAATAAATAATCCAACAACATTAACTTCTTGGTGTGAGCATCTTGCTAACGTACCATCACCAATTTTGAAATATATTTGCGTGATTAGTCCCCATGTGACGCATTTACTTACGAGCCTACAAAGCTCAAGTTATTCATTAGACTTTACTGAAAACAATGGGCAAATAATTATAGCTACGGGCTGCGAAGGCGGCTGGACTACTAGGGAAGAAGAAATGGCGATCGCATCGGGATTTGTCCCAGTGTCTTTAGGCGATCGGGTGTTATCTGCTGTCACAGCACCAGTAGTAGCTTTATCTATAGTCAGCGCATTCAGTGACTGTAGATAAGGTGTATCCAAACCCGTAGGTTGCGCCCCTGTGGGGATCAACCTTATGTAACCAAACCTATCAGGTTTAGTCCTTGAGGGGATCAAGCTTATGCACCCAAACCCGCAAGGTTTCGCATGTCGGTAGATAGACATTGGGTAGTCCCTGTAGATCAAGCTTATGTACCCAAACCCGCAAGGATTCGACCCTGCGGGTCGAATCCTTGCGGGTTTGGGTTTGTGTGAAAAGTGCTATGGCACCGCCATTTTGAATATGGGTATTATTTATGAATATCTTTCTTGACTCTTTCTTTTTTTATGCTGAATTCTAGTAAAACTTGCTAAAAAATCTTTTTTTATGCTAAATTCTAGTAAAACTTGCTAAAAAATCTTTACTAGAATTAACCAATTCAATGCAACAAAAGACGCTATTTCCTCCAATCACTGGGTTTGATACACTTATCAACCCAATTGCAGTAAAAAAAGAACTTAACACGCAGTATTGGAGTATTCGCAATATCTCACAAAGTGTTGATTTATCGGCATGGCGCTCATTTCTTCGAGATCTCCCCCCAGATCCATATGTAGAGTCTCGATTTAAACGAATGTCTTGGTTGCACATACTAAAAGATGGTAATGTCCAAGATATGGGTGAATGTGCTATGGCGCAGAGTGGTAAATACAACGACGCTAGTACAATGGCAAACAAGAATCGCTACTACCAGCCTCTAGAGAAGGCTTTTCTTGATCGAACTGATGTTCAAGCATTTGTAGCTAATTGGGCAAAGATTTGGGGAATAGGTGTGGGAGAACCGATTCTGATGCAGATCACTGGCGTTCGAGGGCATGGACATATTGATCCTTTGCAAGGGCAGGGCATTCATGCTGACGGATGCACAGCGCTGAGTATTGTTTTGCTTTCTCGCGAAAACGTATGTGGAGCAACTAATTATCTTTACAATGATAAAGAAGGGACGCAGCCAATTGCCAAAGTTGTTCTGAATGCAGGAGATACCCTTCATTTATGTGACGACAAATTGTTTCACAATGTAGATAGAATTACACAGCAATTTCCACATACCCCATTTGAACGCTTTGTTATGATCATCAACAGTCGCTTTGTCGATAAGTTGCAAAATGATGAGTTACGAAAATGTTTCCCCAATGCAGTTCTTTATGGTGATAAACGTCGGGATTTGGACTTACAGCAATTGTCGATCAAACGAGCTACAAGATAAATTTTGAAAGCTTTGCAAAGCAAAGCTTTCAAAATTTATCTTCGCCTGATTTTGAGTGCAAAGCAATGTAAATACAACGCTCTGTAATCTGTAAAGACTATGATTCGACGAATTCAGTTTTATAGAATAATTCTAAATTATGATTACAATTCAACAACACACCGTGCAAACAATGGTGCAGCAGACCATAGCATTGCGCACCATTGGTAAAAAATTGCATAACATCACCCGTCAAGTGGAAGCAGTGTTAGTCCAATCAGCGGTAAATATAGGGTTATGTAATGTCTTTTTGCGCCACACATCAGCAAGTCTAATTATTCAAGAAAATGCTGATCCTGATGTGTTAGCAGATCTAGAAACATTTTTTGCAAAACTGATTCCCGAAGATGCGAGTCAATATCGCCATATCTCGGAAGGAGTCGATGATATGCCATCCCATATTCGCAGTACGCTAACTAAAACATCAGAAACGATCCCGATCGCTAATGGTAAACTTGCCCTTGGCACTTGGCAAGGAATCTTTGTCTGGGAACATCGCAATTTGGGGCATACCCGCGAAGTGCTGGTACATATTATAGGATGCTAAATGAAGCCCCCAAAAAAGCCATCAGCAAAACGATATCGTCCAGCCGTTACGAGAAAAAAGTGGCTGAGAGGGTTTCAGTGGTTTTTACCAGGACTATTTGTCAAGCGATGGTTACTAGTTAGCATCATCGGTATTGTCCTAATTGTTTTAGGGATTGCCATCTCCGCTAGGCTAACCCCAATCTTATTTCTATCCCGCCTGATTGGTAACTCGATCGATACCTTGGTTGCCATCTTGCCCCGCAATATGAGCGGACCAATCGCCTTTGCAATCGGCATCGGACTATTATGGCTGGGTCAGAAACGCGCACTCGGCTCGATCACCCAAGTTTTGATGCCCAATCAAGACAAAGAACTATTAGAGTTGCTAGTCTCCCATCGCAAACTTAATCGTGGTCCTAAAATTGTTACCGTGGGTGGTGGTACTGGTTTATCAAATCTATTGCGTGGACTTAAGCAATATAGCGCCAATATTACTGCCATCGTCACCGTTGCTGATGATGGCGGCTCCTCTGGTCGGTTACGACGCGAGCATGGTGTATTGCCTCCAGGCGATATTCGTAATTGTCTTGCCGCCCTTGCTGATGAGGAAAAGTTAGTAACCGAACTATTTCAATATCGTTTTAAAACGGGGGAGGGGCTATCTGGACATAGTTTTGGTAATTTATTTCTTACGGCGATGAGTGAAGTGACAGGTGATCTCGAAAAGGCGATCGCTGCTAGTTCACAAGTCTTGGCTGTGCGTGGGCGTGTTTTGCCTGCAACCCTTGATCACATGGTTTTATGGGCTGAATTTGAAGATGGACGCTATGTGGAGGGAGAGTCGAATATTACTGAAGCTAAAGGCAAGATTAAACATATTGGTTGTAATCCAGATAATCCTAAGGGATTACCTCAAGCGATCGAAGATATCAACGAAGCAGATCTGATCGTAATTGGACCTGGCAGTTTATATACCAGTATTATTCCTAACCTGCTTGTACCTGAAATACTTCAAACATTAATTGATCGCAATGTGCCATCGATCTATCTTTGTAATATCATGAGTCAGGTAGGTGAAACTGACGGTTATGCTGTATCTGACTATGTAAGAGTTTTAGATGAGATAGCAGGTGTGAGACTATTTGATGTAGTTTTAGCCCAGAAGCATCCACCTTCTGAGCGATCGCTACAGCACTATGCCTCCTCTGGGTCACATTTTACGGTTCTAGATCGTGATAGTCTCGCTGCTGTTGGCTGTCCTGTTTTGATTGCCAATATCATGCAAGAGAAACCCAACGGAACCGTATGTCATGACTCAGAAAAACTTGCAGGTGTCTTAATGCGCTGGTACAACCGTCAGTAGTTGGGTTTCAACCTAAAAATGTCAAAATGTCAGATTATTTAGAAAGTCAGTCAGATTAAGTCATCAGTGTTAGAGAAATACTTCATTCAACTTAACAGTGATATTTATGCTCTTGCTAAATTGCAAGCGTGGTTTCAGCAATTTCAAAATTTATTACCAAAACCAACTTGGATGCAGTGCAATCTTGTGCTGGTTGAGGTGTTTACCAATGTAGTATCTTATGCACATGAGGGACTTTCTGAAGAAACTCCTATAGATATTGAGATTGCGATCAATGAGGTTGAATATTTGCTGGAGATGAGGATTTGGGACTTTGGTGAACCCTTTGATCTGCAAGCTGAAATTGAACGGACTGCTTTAGAAGCGCAAAAGAGCCAAGATTTTGAAAGTATTGATGATATTCCCACAGGTGGACGAGGCTTAATGCTCGCCAAGACAGTTGCTGACACTATCAGCTATGAGACTTTGCCTGACGGTCGTAATTGTTTTGTAATGACAAAAAGTTTTTCAAAGATTGTTAAATGAGAAGCGGCGAAAAGCGCCGCTTCTCATTTAACAATTCTTTGAATTAACGTTTAAGCCATAGCACAAAGGCAAATAAACCAACGGGTAAAGTAATCGCATATATCGCGATCACATCCATCACATCTATGGTCAAATTATTTACCAACAAGTCCCAAGTAGGTGCAGCATATTTAATTACTGCCGACGCGATCGTTGAATAAACAAATAATCGCAAAATAAATAAAATTTGTTGCCACATAATCTCTTGCCAGTTAATTAAGTAATGGTGTAAAGCTCCGCCGTACACCATTACTAAACAAGTAGAGCAGATCTCTGCTCTACTTGTTTTAGTTTTTCTTTTTGCTGCCTTCTTTGTCTTGGATTTCACTAGGCACAGGGAACTGCTCGATCGGTTGTCCAGCTAGTGCTCTTTCCATAAACTTACGCCAAATCGGAACCACATAAACACCGCCCGTCACACCATTTGCCATCGGTGAATAATCATCATTGCCGATCCAAATTGCAACTGCTAGCTGTGGTACATAGCCCACAAACCAAGCATCGCGAAAGTCCGAAGTTGTACCTGTCTTACCTGCTACAGGTCGCCCATCACTCATTTGCGCTTCGGTTGCCGTACCGTTCGTGA
The DNA here is from genome assembly GCA_020404895.1 of Pseudanabaena sp. M085S1SP2A07QC. GTDB lineage: Bacteria > Cyanobacteriota > Cyanobacteriia > Pseudanabaenales > Pseudanabaenaceae > Pseudanabaena. Next base: position 53,481 of record JADBWK010000050.1, read on the forward strand.
CCACTGACCGCAATGCATCAGTTAAGTAAGAAACAGCGATCGGATCAAGTATGAGTTCAGGCTTTGGTGTGTTATCCAGTACCAGATTGCCATTGCGATCAGTGACACGGGCAATTAATGTCGTTTTAGATTTGTAGCCACCACTGGCAAATACTGCATAAGCCCCTGCCACCTCCATTGGTGTTACATCAGCAGCACCAAGCGGTAGAGAAACAACAGGGAGAATTGGACTGTTGATGCCCAATTTTCGACAAAGAGCTACAACATTATCATTGCCAAATTCTATCCCTAACCTAAGCGCAGGAATATTTCGAGAAACTGCGATCGCTTGACGAATGCTCATGGCTCCTGAGAACTTATTGTCATAGTTACGAGGTATATACGGCTCATCACCATCAGGAATCGTCATTGGACTATCATCAATCGTTGAGTCAGGAGTATAGTTACCTGAAGCAAAGGCAAGATAGTACACAAAAGGTTTAAACGAAGAGCCTAACTGTCGTCTTGCCAAAACAGCTCGGTTAAATTGATTTTTGTCAAAGTCGCCCACACCACCGACCAAAGCTTTTACAAATCCTGTGCGTGGATCAACAGCTACTAAAGACAATTGGTCGGCATAGGCTCCGCGATCAACTAAATCCTTGTGACCTTCGGCAGCAACTTCTTCCGCAATACGCTGCATCTTTAAGTCAATAGTCGTCTGGACACGCAATCCACCTTGGAGAACGACATCACGACCAAATTTTTCTTCTAGCTCAGTCGTAACAGCCTGGGACACATAAGGAACGCGACTAGCTTCGTAAGAGATCCCCTGCTTACGAATTATTATTTTCTGTGCCTTGGCGGCTTTGACTTCAGCTTGGGTGACCCATCCAAGCTCTAGAAGTCGATCAAGCACTAAACCCTGACGCTTCTTGGATTCACTAAAGTTGTCTACTGGATTGAATACTGAAGGCGCTTGAATCGTACCTGCTAACATAGCAGCCTCCCCAAGGGTTAAGTCAGCAGCAGATTTACCAAAATAATTCTGAGAAGCGGTTTCAGCCCCATTCGTATTTTTTCCCCAAAATACTTGATTGAGGTACATCTCAAGGATTTGCTCCTTGGTGAATACCTGCTCAACACGCATTGCCAAAACTGCTTCAGCGACTTTGCGATTAAGACTACGTTCGTTAGATAAAAATAAATTTTTAACTAATTGCTGCGTTAATGTCGAGCCACCTTCAACTGTTCCACCTGCGTTAAAGTTAGCTAAAATTGCGCGTCCAATACCGCTGGGATCAATACCTTTATGGGTATAGAAGTAAGCATCTTCCATCGCGAGAACCGATCGCTTAAGGTGTGGTGAAATGCGATCAAGAGTAACAACTTCGCGGTTGACATCACCATGCAACCGCGCAATTAAGCCACCGTTAATGTCATAAATATAAGTGGTTTCAACTGGTACATAGCCTTTAAGGACTCTGACATCGGGCAAATCTCGAAAACTGAGTGCTAAGCCAACCAGACCACCAGCTACTGCCGCACCACCAATCATGATAATGCCCAGCAGTGTGCCACCAACAGCTTTGAGAGTGCCTTTTAAAATACTGCCTGTAAGAGACTGAGAACGCTCTACACTATTCGATGCCACAGCTGTCTACCCTTTGATCAATTCATAGGTAATCTTACTGCATTAATTAAGTATTGCGTACTAAAAACTTAAGGTTGTGACAAGCACAACCTTAAGTTTTTGCTTTTAGCGTCGTTGAGCAAGTTTGTCGTATACCAATTGCAGATTAACATGGTGATGTGCGATCGCTACTAACGTGTGGTAAAACAAATCAGCGACTTCTGATGCGATCGCATCAGGATCATCATCTTTACAAGCCATCACAACTTCAGCAGACTCTTCACCAATTTTCTTTAAAATTTTGTTATCGCCACCTGCGAATAATTTACAGGTATAAGAACTTTCTTGCGGATTCTCGCGGCGATCGACAATTACTGCAAATAATTCTGAGAGTGGATCTTTCATGAAATAAAAATATTTATAAAAAATAATTGTGAGTCGCTAAGCGACTCACAATCCTACAGCGCTTTGCGCTGTAACAATAAAGGCACGCAGGGCGTGCCTTTATTGTTTTTAAATGTTCTGCTTTGCAGAACATTTAAGCAAACTAAATGTTGCCAACAATTAGTTGCCAACATTTACTTGATGGAAACCTTACCACCAGCTTCTTCGATTTGCTTCTTAGCAGCTTCAGCATCAGCCTTAGGCATAGATTCCTTAATGGTCTTAGGAGCAGACTCAACCATGTCCTTCGCGTCTTTCAAGCCCAAGCCTGTGATTTCGCGAACGATCTTCAGAACGGCAATCTTCTTGTCAGCAGGAACTTCATCAAGTACCAAGTCAAAAGCAGTCTTTTCTTCAACTTCTTCAACCGCAGCAGCACCACCAGGAGCAGCCATCATCATGCCACCAACTGGAGCAGCAGCCGAAACGCCGAAGGTTTCTTCGATCGCTTTGACCAATTCAGAAGCTTCAAGAAGGCTCAAAGACTTTAGTTCTTCAATGATGCTATCGATTTTTGCAGACATAATTTTTCTCTTTAATTAATTAGATTAGGTTAGTAATTTGTGAACGGTAATTCGTAATTCGTAATTACCAATTCTTCTAAGCAGCTTCTTTCTCAGAAACAGCTTTAACAGCTCTGCCCAGAGATTGAGGAACCTCTTTGATGCCGATCGCGATTTTGGCGGTAACTGAATTGATTGCACCAGCAATTTGCGCGAACAGTACTTCCTTGGAAGGTAGATCAGCGATCGCCTGCAAGTCTTTTGCAGTCAATGCGCGACCTTCTAAGACACCGCCACGAAGTTCGGTTTTCTTAGATTCCTTTTGGAATGCTTGGTATGCCTTAACAGCGCCACCAATGTCATCTTTAACAAACAGGCAAGCTGAAGGACCAACGAGGAAACCCTCAAGAGGCTTCCATTGAGGAGTTCCAGAAATTGCTTGCTTGAGCAAAGTGTTTTTGGTAGTTCTGCACACCGTACCCGTAGGACGGAGTGAGCGACGGAGTTTAGTAATCTCTGCAACTGACAAAGTTGAGTAATCAATTACCATGACCATCTGAGTTCCTTCAAACTCTTTGGACATTTCTCCGACTAAAAATTTCTTTTGGTCTAGGGTCTTACCCATATGGTTCTCACCTCCTTGTGTTTGAAGCTAATTAAATGGCGCGGTGCACCATTTAATTAGCTGTGTAGATCTTTAAAGTCATTAAAAAAGCCTCGTCTTTTCGCAGACCGAGGCAAAAAAGTATTCTTTCAAGAATCTTTTTTAAAACACCTCGGCAGGAAATTAAGCCATGAGCACCTGCTGTCTATGGAGATATTCAGTTGTCGAAATTTTTTTCTAGGCTTATTACAACAATTAGACTTAGCTTTTACTTCTTCTTATAGACTTTTCGCTCAAGGCGAACAGTCTACAGTTAAATGACTTTGAAAGGCTTTAATTACGAATCTGCGAATTTGAGATCACGCAGAGCTATAACATCAATTTCGATCGCAGGCCCCATAGTTGCAGATACATATAGCGAGCGCCAGTATCTGCCCTTTGCGCCAGAAGGACGATTGCGATCAATCGTTTCTTGCAAAGCTTTTAGGTTGATCAGCAAGTCTTCAGCCGTGAAGGCTGCCTTACCAAATTGAATATGGACGATCCCTGTGCGATCAGCTCGGAATTCTAGCTTACCAGCTTTGAATTCGTTGATTGCAGAACCTAAATCAGTAGTTACCGTACCACCTTTAGGTGAAGGCATCAATCCCCTAGGACCAAGCAACTTACCAAGCTTAGCCACTTGAGGCATCATGTCAGGCGTTGAAATCAGCAAATCAAAATCCATTCTTCCCTTGCTGATTTCATCGATTAGTTCCTCAGAACCAGCGATGTCTGCGCCTGCGGCGGTTGCTTCGGCAACTTTTTCGCCACGCGCAATAACTGCTACACGAATTGTTTGCCCCGTTCCTTTCGGTAAAGTTACCGTTGTCCGCAATTGTTGATCGGCGTATTTTGGATCGATACCTAGTCTGACGTGTGCTTCTACTGACTCAGGAAACTTAGCAGTTGCGGTCACCTTAACTAATTCCAATGCATCGATTGGTGCGTAAGGGCGGGCTTCAACTTTGCTGAGAGCTTCCTTGAGACGCTTTGAGATTTTTTTTGCCATGATTGCTCCTACGGGGTACGAACGGAAAAATTAATTCCCTTCCCCAACTAAAAATTTTTATTTGAATTTTATAGATATTGAAAATTGACAAGCCGAGAAACTAAGCGCTAATAGTAACGCCCATGTTCTTTGCCGTACCTTCAATAATCTTCATTGCTGCATCGATATCATTTGCATTGATATCAGGCATTTTGGTCTCAGCGATTTGACGAAGTTGATCTCTGGAGATCGAACCTACTTTTTTACGGTTAGGCTCTGCTGAACCAGAGGAGATACCAGCTGCTTTTTGGATTAAAACTGATGCTGGTGGTGTTTTGAGAACGAAGGTAAAGCTTCGATCTTCATATACAGATATTTCTACAGGAATGACCATGCCTGCTTGATCAGCAGTACGGGCATTATATTCCTTACAAAACATCATGATGTTGACACCATGCTGACCTAGAGCAGGACCAACTGGTGGAGTTGGGCTAGCCTTACCAGCATTAAGTGCCAACTTGATAATTGCCGTAACTTTCTTAGCCATTAATTTTAGCCGTTAATTTTAGCCGTTCAAGAAACTACAAACCTGAGTTTGAGTGAATTAGTTTTGCTTTTGTACCTGAGTGAACTCTAGTTCAACAGGTGTGTCTCTGCCAAAGATTGAAAGCAGGGCTTTAAGTTTGCTACGTTCTGGGCTAACTTCCACCACTTCGCCTTCAAAGTCTTTGAAAGGTCCATTAAGCACTTTGATCTTGTCGCCTTGAGCCATGTTGATTTTGAGAACTGGCTCTTGCTCGACAGTGACACGGAAAATTCTTTCAACCTCTTTTTCGGTGAGAGGACGAGGTTTAACATGTCCCCGACCGCGACCGTAGTGACGTTTTTGTTCTGTGCCGACAAAGTTAATTACATGGGGAGTGCTTTTCACAGCAAGCCATGCATCATCATCAACTTCTAACTGCCCGATTTCGTTTCTGACAGTTTTGATCTGAATCAGAACATAACCAGGGAAAATCTTTTCCTCAGAGGTTGCTCGACTGCCATCCTTTCTCAGTTTGACGGTCGCTGTCTGCGGAATTTCAATTTGCTTGATCCTATCTTCGACATCAAGGGTCTTGATGCGTTGCTCTAGGCTCGACTTAACCTTTTTTTCGCAGCCCGAAGCAATTTGAACGGCATACCAGTTAAATAGTATGTCTTCATCTTCTTGGCTACTAGATGAGTGGTCGATATCCTCGGTAAACATTATTGAAACACCTGCAATGCGATCGCCTTAAACAAGGCATCTATAAGATAAACAAAGGTTGCTACTGCAACGATCATCAAAAGAACGGATGCAGATTCACTAATTAGTTGTTGGCGCGTGGGCCAGACGATCTTGCCGAATTCGGCTTTGGATTCCACAAAAAGTTTGGCAACTCCAGTGGGTTCAGACTGTACATCCGATCCAGCTTTCGGTGCTTCTTTTGGTTGCTCTTTTAGGTCGTTTTTCGTCATAGCGGCAACTCTTGCGATTCCTTTGCAATCTTTGTAAATGCGATACGTTTAAGTGCAATTTTTTGAAAAATGGTGAAGCGCGCCCTGGAGGACTCGAACCTCCGACATCAGGTTTTGGAGACCTGCGTTCTACCAACTGAACTAAGGACGCACGTAATGAAAACACGATTTCGATACGCAACCAGTTATATGTACTGTATCAATTGCTATAACAAAATAGTATTTGATACTTAGTATAACCATAAGATGGATCTATAGTGGTCGATCGAATCGTTGTTTAAGACGAGTTGCTTTACCAACTAGGTCACGTAAGTAGTAGAGCTTAGCACGACGGACTTTACCACGACGAATCACTTTGATGCTTTCAATTTGAGGAGAATGTAGCAAGAAGGCTCGCTCTACTCCAATCCCTTGAAATACACGACGGACGGTGATGACAGAGTTAATGCCAGAACCACGTCTCGCGATGATTACGCCTTCGTATGGCTGAGTACGTTCTTTGCCGCCCTCTTTGATCCTAACTCCAACCTTGACAGTATCGCCCACATAAATTGTGGGGAGATCTGTTTTGATATATTCCGCTTCAATTGAGCGGATGATTTCAGAAGCGTTCATGAGGAATGCCAAAAAAGTCGCGATCATCTATGTTAAAGCATAAACGCTCCAATGTCTATAATTTTCGCAAAAAAGTTTAGATATAGCGCGAAGCGCTATATCTAAACTTTTTTCGACTAAATAAAGGCGGCGCATCGCGCCGCCTTTATTTTTTGGGTTTGCGGAGGCTGGAGCTTGGGGGAAGCTGGCTGTTGTTTTGTTCGGCTTTACGGATAGTGATGATTTCGTCAGCTTTGCCTGTAAGTTGGCGATCGCGATAGGGGATCGCCGCACGAGTTTTTAAAAAAGCGGCTTCATGCTCGGAAATTGGCGGTAATGCTGTGGGTGCAAAGGCGGCGATCGTGCTGGGGGATTTGCGTCCGATCGGTGCGATCGCCCCGATTTGCAATCCAGCCATAAGCATGGCGGTGCGGACGGCAGCGGATGAGGAGTAAGTAACAAGATAGCCGTCAGGTTTGAGGCTGTTGGCTAAAAGCTGGATAAATTCTACTGTCCAGAGTTGGGGACAATGGGGCGGTGAAAAGGGATCGAGAAAGATCGCATCAGCCCATTTGGTTGGGACTTGGTGAATGGTTTGCCTTGCATCACCGATTAGTAATTGCAAAGATAAATTTTCAGTGATTACGGATTGATTTATAGCAGCGATTTTTAAGATTTGGGCGATCGCGGGTTTCCAGATATCTACTAATCCTGATGCGATCGCTTTTTGGGGGACTTCGAGGTTGTTTTCAAGGGCGATGATGTGGAGATTGGCGGCGCGATCTTGTAATTCTGATACACAGGCGATCGCGGCGGCGGTGTTGTAGCCTAAGCCATAGCAAACATCAAGAATGTTGAGTTGAGTTTGGGTGCTGGCTTTTTCGGCAATTTTGGCGGGTATGACAAATTTAGCTTCGGCTTCGTGTTTTGCACCGTGGGAGCTATGGAATGTTTCTTGAAATGTTTCTGACCAAAAAGTGACTGATCCGTCTTCAGTGGGAAAAAGTGAAAGATTATCCATTAAATTCGATCAATGCTGACGCGATCATCAAAGACAAAACACTCACCTTCCCAAATACTTTCTTCTTTGGGCACTTCTTCGATGTATTTAAGAATTCCGCCTTTGAGATGATATACCTCACTGAAGCCTTGAGAGAGCATATAGGCACTTGCCTTTTCGCAACGAATTCCGCCTGTACAGAACATAGCTACCTTTTGATGCTTCTCTGGATTTAATTGCTCCTGTACGTACTGCGGGAATTCGCCAAAGGTCTCTAGATTTGGATTGATCGCCCCTTTAAACGTGCCAAACTCTACTTCATAAGTATTGCGAGTATCAATCACAATCACATCAGGATTAGCAATCAATTCATTCCAATCTTTAGGTTCTACGTAAGAGCCAACTCGATACCGTGGATCGATGTCGGGAACGCCCAAAGTGACGATTTCTTTTTTGAGCCGTACTTTCATCTTTTGAAATGGAATTCCTTGGCAATAGGATTCCTTATGCTCTAGATTCTGAAGGCGAGGATCTTTGCGTAAATAATCTAGTACGGCATCGATCGCATCACGACTACCTGCGATCGTGGAGTTAAGCCCTTCCTTGGCAAGTAAAATCGTGCCTTTGAGTTGATGAGTGTCACAAAATTCTTTAAGCGGATTCCGCAATGATTCATAATCTAGCAATTCTGTAAAATGATAAAAAGCTGCAACAACACAAGGCTCCATCGCCTCTTGCTGATTGGCTTGAATTGCCTGATTAATTTGTGCTTGCAGACGTGTTACTTGTTTGATCCTAGTCATTTGCCCAGAAATTTGCCAGAAATTTATGTAAAAGGCGATCGCTTTTCTATAACTCCAATATAGCGCCTTACGTTGTCGTTGTCCTAAATCGCCTGTTTCCCCTTCGGCTTCTTTTCGCACAAAAGTTCAAAAGAGCTAATACCAAAACACAAAAGGGCTACGCCCTTTTGTGTTTTGGTATTAGCTCTTGATGGGTTTGGGTTTCAATTCACGGAAGTGTTGAGACACTTTTGTGAATTGGTATAAATAGGTAAGGATGGGCGGCGCTTTGTGCCACCCATCCTTACCTATTTGGCAATTTCTGTTCAAACGAACCACAAGAAATTTTTTAAAAGCGTTGCAAAGCAGCGCTTTTAAAAAATTTCTTGGTTTGGAATTGAGCGCAAAGTGCTGTATTTAGAAGACATCTTAACAAGGACTGATACAAATCCTCAAAATGGCAAAGCCATTTTGAGGATTTGTATTATGCTTTTGGCGCTTTTAGGCGGAGTATTTCTACTTCTTCAGGTGTTAATGACCAACCTAAAGCACCAGCATTTTGTCTGGCCTGATTGGCATTTTTCGCCCCTGGGATGGGGATGATGTTTCCTTGGGCAACTAGCCAATTTAAAGAAACCTGAGCCAGTGTTTTATCATATTTTGCAGATAGATCTTTGAGCGCTGAGAATAAAGGCTCTAGCTTTTGTAAGCCCTTAGGACTAAAGCGAGGATCAATGCGCCGCGCACCTTGAAGAGTTTTTACAGATTCTGGCGTATATTTCCCCGTCAATAAACCTTGAGCAAGGGGACTATAGGCAAGAATCGTTACTCCTAATTGTCTCGCCTTTTCGAGAGTTCCATTCTGCTCAATTTGTCTAGTTAATAAAGAATAAGGAACTTGATTCACCGCCAGAGGAATGCCCTTTTCGGCAAGATATTGATGAGCTAGCGCCATTTGAGCCGCAGAATAATTGCTGACTCCCACCGATTGAATACGTCCTTTTTTCACTTCTTCTGCAAGAACTTCCATAAAGTCTTTCGTCTTGAGTAGAAATTCTAAAGGCCAGTGAATTTGATAGAGACTAATTTGCTCTGTTTGCAAACGCTCCAGACTAGCGGTTAGAGCATCAGCGATCGCTGACTTCTGCCAACGCCATGGTAATGGGAAATATTTAGTAGCAATCTGCACTGGCTGGAAAGTTTGTTTGCAAAACTGACCAATTAAGCGTTCTGACTCGCCAAATCCATAGACTTCGGCAGTATCAAAAAATGTGATTCCTGCCTCAACAGAAGCTTGAAATGCTTCCGCCACATCTTTTGCGCCAAAATCCTTGCCGTAAGCCCAAAACAGGGTATCACCCCATGCCCATGTTCCGACACCTAGCGCGGTTACAGTTGGACCATTGGAGCCGAGCTTGATAGTTTGCATATGTCTTTGATTAAAGATTAAACTTTTCTAAATAATTATAGCAATCCCCCCAAAGAGGATGGTGGTGCTTTGCACCGCCATCCTCTTTGGGGGGATTTTTCAGATGATTTGCGTCTCGCTATGGTTTGAAATTAGTTTGTCAAACCATTTTTCTAGGCGATCGCCCCATACTTCTAAAGAATATTCCGATTCAAGTTGTTGGCGACAGGTAACGCGATCAATTTGGTCTAATTTAGAAATTGCTTCAATCAAACCAGACACACTTCCCATTTCCACAAGAAATCCTGTTTTGCCATGCCGAACGATCTCAGTAAGTCCTCCAGAACGATAGGATATTACAGGCACACCACAGGCAAAAGCCTCAATCGCCGCATTCCCGAACGCTTCAACCCAACGGGGAGTCATTAATAAAGCACTACATTGTCCTAGTTTTTGCTGCAACCCATCAGTAGATAAAAATCCTTCATAATGAAGTTCAGCTTTAGGAAAAGATGCTTGAATATCCAGCCAATAGCTCTGATCTTGAATTAATCCGAAAATATGCAAAGGGAATCCACTTTCCTGTGCAGCCTCGACAGCATCCTCTAATCCCTTCTCGGGAGAAATACGTCCGACCCATGCAAGGCTTGGTTTATCTGGCTTAGTGACAAAATTATATTGCGTTACATCAATCCCTTTACCCATAATCATCAGGCGATCGCCATGGCTAAAAGTATCTGCACATGCACGAGTATTCACCGCGATCGCATCAGGGCAAAGCGCGGAAGTTTTCGATACCATCGCATCCATTACAGGCGAAAGTGACGACATGCTGATCCAATGGGCGATCGGGCGGCGAAAAAATGGTGTGAGGTACAGAGGTAGCCAATCATAGGCAAAGTTAAATAACAAATCAAACCGATCCTGTGATTCCCTCGCATAGCTCCACATATTTTCCAGAACCGAGTTTTGAGGAAGGACAACCATATCAGCGCCCACTTGAGTTTGGGCTGAAGTTTGGATGGTTCCTACTATTTGAGTCAGTTTAGTGACATTGGTAACGGAACCTTCAGGCGCAACGATTTCCACTTCATGCCCTTTAGCCATTAAAGCTTTCGCCGCATTTTGCAAAGTCAATTCCACGCCCCCACCGATTCCCGATCCCAATGCTCCTACAGGAGTAGATAGAAATAGCAATCGATAATTTTTCTTAGTCATATTTTTATTGGGGAATTTTCTATTAAATAAGACTTACGCAAAAGAACTAGATGTAGGGGGCAATTCATGAATTGCCCCTACGATGGAATCAGGATCTCAGGGCATTTTTGCGTAAGTCCTATAAAAGAAGAGGTGGCTCTGCAACCTCTTCTTTTACTTCATGCCCATTAAGCCCTTAGTTAGTCGCTTAATGGCGGCTCCTGCCACATCACGATAACGCATCTCACCACAGAGAATTTTACCCATGCGCTGACTAGCACTAGGACGCTTCACTCCCATCTTGTAGCCAAAACTAGGAATGCGATAAAAAATATTGGCAATGCGTTGCGCCCATACCATGTCTTCTCCCCATTCTTCTTGGACTTTGAGAGTATATTGCTTGAGCGCATCAGCATTACCACCGATCGCTTCATCGATCGCCTGACCAGCAAACATACCAGTTAAGAGGGAAGGACGGATGCCCTCAGCCGTGAAGGGATCGACGATACAAGCCGATTCGCCTGTGAGTAGAGCATTTTGAGTATGCAGTGGTTGGTGACCATCCCATAGGCATATTGGATGCCCAAATTGCTTCATGGAAGTGACGTTAATTCCAAATTCCTGAGCATATTTCGCAGCAATCTCCTTAAGATTTTGTTTCTCGCCACCGATAAATGTCCCTGCTCCGATGGAATAACCGTCAGCCTTTGGGAAGTTCCAAATATATCCATTTTGAACAGAGCCAAAATCAAAGTGAGCAGCACTGACATCGGGTGCAGGGTGTGGGGCTTCGACTTCGAGAGCTGCTCCCATGCGACGCTTGCGCTCTTTAAATCCTAGCCATTTTGCCATGGAGCCTTTTGCCCCATCAGCAGCAATTACATACTTGGCTTCAAATACATCATTTGCAGTTTTGACTAACCAGCGATCGCTTTTCCACTCAAGCCCTGTAACGCCAGTGTTATCGCGAAGTTCTACGCCTAGTTTTTGGGCTTGTTGCACAAGGTAATGATCGAAAACATCGCGACGCACCATCCAGACGGGTTCTTTGGATGTTAACCCCACCAGTTCAGGATCGCCCATTTGCCATGTGTAGCGAATTTGTTGGACTGTCAGAGAAACTGCTGGCGAAAAGTCAAAGTCAAACCACTCTTGTACCATCGGCGAAACGCCACCACCACAGGGTTTGTAGCGAGGCAGGCTCTCTTTTTCGAGTAGCAAAACTGATCGTCCTCGTTTTGCCAAATGATAGGAGGCTGAACCACCAGATGGACCTGCTCCCACAACAATGCAGTCGTACATAAGCAAAAAATTTTAGGTAAATGTACAAGAAAATCCTTTAGATTTTACCCCTAAAAAGTAAAGTAACGCGCGATCGCCTTTTGGCTTAAGTAAGTAAGTTAGCAAAAGCGAAATGTTTAGACGAATTAAACTACCATTCTTTCTTCATTAATTTCTGCATTTTCGATATATTTTTCAAGTGTTTCAGCGTAGGAATCAATCCAATCCCTAACATTAATATTATTTTCATCTTCCTTAAAATCTAAAAGTATCTTGCGCTTTTGCTGATAAAAAATACTAGCAGCTCCCGACCAACCATCTGTTGAGAAATTGGCGACTAAGGCAGATCCGACATTCTCTAAATTTCCATAACGAACTATAATTTCCCTTGCAAAACAAACTTTGCCATCTTCTTTAAAAAAGCGATTTGGGGCAAACAGCGCAGCATAGCTCGCTCTTTCTTCTGGTTTGTTATCAATCCAACTCCAGATGTCATTTGGATCAAAAGCCTCGATCATTGATGCTGTTGTGGTAGGAGGAATACCACCACCTCTTAGCCATCTTGTAATGCGAAATGCTCTAGTGTTAAATCTTGGTTCAATGTATTGAGTTACTACATCCCAAACTTCTTTAGACTTTTTATTAACAATCTCGACTAGGAGCTTTTGAAGCTCAGCATTATATCCAGTGTCAATCTCACTGAAGTTTTTAAATATTTCATTAATGACTTTTGTTGCTTGGTCGGGGTAAAGAGCAAGATAAAATCTAGCAATCTTTGCCCATTGATAGCTATCAACACCATAATTGGTTATGGTTGAATTTTTTTGTGGTTCTAAATAATTGCTCAGGACTCTAAAAGTTATGTCTTCACTTGGTTGTATAGTTAAGGATTGCAAATGATCGACACGAACATAGCGAGAGTAAAATAAGTTTAGAGTGATCGATGGTGAGTAAGGATGGCAAATACTCAAAAGAAATTCCATCCACTGCAAGAAAATATTCTCAGCCATACCCTGAACTGTAATTGTCATTACTGAAAATTGAGAAGGGTCAATAACTCCTTTTCTCGCAAGATCAAGAATTCGCAGTGCCGATTTTTCCGACTGTCCAGATCGTCTAGTTATTTCGGGAACTCTTATAGACATTTTCTCATCTTCAGTAAGATCATCTAGGTGCTTTTCCCAAAGCTCAATATCCTTTTCAAAAATAGCTCGAAAATAGCCACTTAAGAATAAGCATTCTATATTTGAGAACTCACGTTGAGCATTTAATATTTTATGAAGTAACGAAAAGCACTCATCTCGCTTACCTATTTCAAATCCAAATTGATACATATTCAATTCACTAGTTGTTACTAGCCAATTAATCTCTGCATCAAACAGCCAAGTATCCAAGATACAAGCGTTAGCCAATTCGCCCAGCTTTGAGAGAATAATTTCACCGCGTTTAATAGCTGATTGCTCTGATCTTGGATTATTTAGGTCAAAGATTTCAGTGTTTACAAAGTTGTCGAGTATATCAAGAGCCTCATCCCATTCACTCAATGATAGATAGTATTTCAATGACGTATGAAAATCATTATTGTGATAAAACTCATTATGTAAGTCTATCCAAAGTTTCTGATTCTCTGATGACATTTCTTTGGAATCATATCTAATAATATTATTAATAGCTTGGGTAAGTGTCCGAATCTCAGCATTGGGATTTTGCGCTAACTCCCTTAATGTATCTACAGCTATGGGAGATAACGTATTAATTTTAGCTATGCCTCTTGCGCGATTAAGTATTACATCAATTACTTGCTTTTGTTCTGAATTTGACAGATGAGGAATTCTTTCGCGTAGCATTTGCCAAACTTCTTGATATGCTGCCCAAACTTCTCCATAAGTCTGTGGTGACCAAAGTTTTGGTTCTTGGCGTAATCCCTGATGTTCTACACCTGATCTTATAAACCATTGATCGGATCTTAAGGCTACACTGCAAGCCTTGATCGCAATACTTCTGCGTTCAGGAATTTCAGAGTTTAAAACTTCTTTTAGCACAAGAAGACGCTGTTTGGGAGATGCTTCTGTCGTAGCAACTGCACCATAGCCAAATGCAAACAAGTCGCAAAATACTCCTGTTGCGTTATTAGACCATCCCTCATTTTCTGCTTCTGCTAACTGAAGTAATATTTTAGCGGCTCCATCAAATAGATCTTGCCATACCGCTATTCCCTGTAATGCCCCAATAATTTGTCTACGTCCTGTCGTCAAAAGTAAAAGTTCATCTTTCCCAAGACAACCAATCTTTTTCTGTAGGTATTTTAAAGCTGTTTTGGGATCAGCTTGGGCGATCGCGAAAAAAAAGTTGGCTCCCAACTCACTTCTTAAAAATTTATCATCATGAAAAAGTCCACCCTCTGCCAAAAGCTTCTTGATTACTGAAGAAGCACCTTCAGACTGGGCAGCATAGACAAACATTTCGTAAAACCAATCACGAAGTTCGGTTTGAGGTAAATCACGCAGAAAATCATCAAGAATAAATCCAGAGCTATAGTCATCCCACCACTCTGTCCACAGATGAATGTGCAAAGCTTTGGGACTAATATAGAGAGTACTTGATCCTTGAAGTATTTTCCTAACTCTAAGTTCTTTGACTATTTCTTGAAATCTTACCCAACCAATATTTGGGAACTCTCTTTGAACAATCTTTGAGATTGCCTTCGCTTCAATATCAACTGGCTCTCTATAGCCAAATCGTTTGAACAAAGAGATATACAGTAATACTCTCTTTCTATCCTTTACAGCTTCATCTCTGGAGTCTTCGTAACCAGCAATAATGCGTTCGTAAAAAGTTTCTGGAGCAAACAAAACATCAGTTGGGTTCGCTTGTAGATTTTCTCCAATCATATGTGCAAATCTTGGAGAGTCTCCAGCCAGATAAGCCCAACGCTTGGCTGATTCTGGCAGAAATCCATAAGAAAGAATAATCTTTGTGATTTCTTCATGTGATAGCTTCGGTGGGTGATCTATGTACTCAATTCTCGAATCTGGTCTTTCAATTTGGTTATAAATGCTAATCAGTTTGATTCTAGTTCCCAAATTCTTCAAGTCGTTCCAGATCGAGTCACTTGCTCTAGCATCACACTCATCAACCACAAGAATGACTTCTGAGCTATCCTCTCGTCGCAAATAATTTACAACAGGAGATGCTTCATCGGCTCTTAGGTAAAGAACCAGTGGTAATAGAGATGGATCTCTTGTAACCTCCAGAACAAATCTTGTTTTTCCACTTCCTGCTTCTCCAAGAACTCTTATATGTCTAGCTCTATCTCTTAATAGCAAATCCTCTTTTATTGTTGTTGCTAAAGAGTCGAAACCTGAGCTAAATACATAGGTTTCGCCCATATCTAAAGACCAATCTCCATGAGTCTTAAAATTGAATTCACTCAATCCTCTTAACTTCATTTTTAAAGCGGGGAAAGTATTTACAAACCCCAAAATTTCAGTCCATCCCCACACCTCTACTTGCGAATTATTGTAACCACATTGTTTAAAAAAATCTTTGGTAACTGCAATAGTTTTTAGACGATCTTTTTCGACAAGATCATCCCCAAAGCAGACAATGACATAGTGTCCATCATTATCTAGACAGTTTCTAACACTATCTCCCAATCTGTCTTTCTCTATAGGTACTGACTTCTCTTTTTTTCCTTTTGCCTTCGGATTGTTAGGATCTTTGATTATCTTAGGTTCTCCAAAAAGCTCTTTTTTTATTTCAGCTTCTTGCCAAGACTTAAAAGAATCACCAGTCTTAATTTGATAGCAGGTTAAACCATGCTTAATAAGCCCATTTGGAATTACTCCATCACAATCTTCGACTGCTGCATCTACTCCTCCATCCGCAACATTGATTCGTTCGGAAACGTGAATTTTGTTTGAGGTTAAGTTAATACGTCTTGCTTCTGCCCATAAAAGATCACGAAAAAAATATACGGCTTCTTGGGCATTTAGCCTTTTAAGATCTTCACTGGAGGCAGTAAAAAGTGAACTCATAACATAAGGTAAACTGTGTTTGTTGATTATAGCCTAAGTATTTTAGTCGCCGCGCATTTTTGCCCTAGAATTTTGGGATCTGATATTCGATGAAATTGCTAATCAATTGCTTTACATTTAAGGCGATCGCCTGTTTAAAATATCCTTTGCCATCTTCAAGAAATAATCTGGACTAGTAGCAATATCATCATTTTTGCTACGCGAACCACTACCATTGGAATCATTGGTCTTTTGTGCTATATCTAGATCCGAAAGAACCACAGGCGTTATATCCAAAGTGCTAGGAGGCAGAACCTCTCTTTGAGCAGGAGATAAAGCTTTGGGAGTGTATAACAAATATAAAATGCGATCGCCTTTTTCCCATATCATATCGGCAGATACAATTTGTAATTGACCTTTGCGCTCAAATAGCAATGGCAGTAATATTCCTGCATTAAACATCGTATTAAAACGATTTAATTGCTCTTCAAGTTCTTCTTCAATGAGTAGAAATTCCCCAACTCTAACTTCCCTTTGCACAATATATTGATTCCAAGTTTTAATCGGAACACGGGCGCTAAAAGCTTGCTGGACTTCAGGTTCACCATTGCGATCGCCTTCAGCCTCTTTGATATAAACCGCAAATACCTTAGGTGGATTGAACTCCTTCGCAGCGATTTGAGCAATTACAATATTCACATCGGTATTAATCGTCAGCGCGACAAAAGTCCCTACCGAGTCCAATCCCGCTTCAGCTAAAGATTTCGCATCTAAGCCATTACTCACAAAAGCAGGAATATCGTATTCGGCTGCCTGCTTGCAAAGCTCGGCACTAGTATCGATAAGCGCCACACGCTGACCATTCGCTTGAAATAGCCTCGCCACCAAAATTCCAATTGGATTACTACCCACAACCACCAATCCTGAAATATCAGGTTGATTTAGCCCTAAGAGTTTTGCCACAAATTTCGCAGACAGTCCTTGCAAAAACACCGTCATCGCAATAGTTAGGAAGACTAAAGCCTTAATTGATTCACCGCCATTGACTCCTCGCTCGGTTAATAAAATCGAAAAGAGCGAAGCCACCGAAGCCGCAACAATTCCTCTGGGGGCGCACCATGATAAAAAAGCTTTTTGTCGCCAAGTAAAACTGCTATTCCATGTGCTGACAATCACATTGATCGGTCGGACAATAAACATCAAAAAGAGAACTGTCTGCACACCTCCCCAACCAAGAGCAAAGATACTAGGAATGGAAAGATTTGCTGAGAGTAAAATAAATAGCACTGAAACCATAAGAGCCACGAGTTGACTCTTAAATTTAAGCAAGGCACGACTATTGGGGATTTCGGAAGCGCGTAAAACAATTCCCATCAAGACAACTGCCGTCAGTCCCGATTCGCTTTGAATTTCTTGAGCAATACCAAATAGCCCTAATACTGCCGCCACTACCACCGCGCTTTTAGTATCTTCCGCAAGAAATGCAGCCCTCTGCAAAAACTTGCCCAATAGCCAACCTGCGATCGCGCCCAGTACGCCGCCAACCCCTAGCCGCAATCCTAGATCGCTAACCACTACAAAAGCACTAGATGTCGGATTTAAAGCAACATCAAGGACGACAACGGCTAACACTGAACCGATCGCATCAATTAACACGCCTTCCCCTTCAAGGATTGTCGCAAGGCGGCGATCTAGTCCGACCTCTTCAACAATTGGATTAATGACAGTTGGGCCTGTCACTACCACTAAAGCCGCATATAAAAAAGCGATCGTCCAAGGAAATTCACTCAACCAATAGGCTGCAATCCCACCGCCTATTAGAGTAATCAAAGTTCCAATTGTGATTAAGTTGCGCAAACTCGCCGAGACTTTGCCAAGCTCTTTTAGTTGTAGGTTCAGTCCACCATCGAACAAAATTAGAGCCACAGAAATCGATACGATCGCCTCTAACCCATTTCCCAATAATCTTGGCTGTACTAAATTTAAGCCATTTCTTCCTAAAGCTATGCCAAAAATCAGCAGAAATACAATACTCGGCACTCGGAAAAAATTCGCGATGACACGAGCAAAAACACCTGCGGCGATCGCAATAATAATTAGTAGAGAAAGAGAGCCTTCCATAAGATAAATCTCAATAGAGAGGATTGTCGCTGCGCGGCAACCCTCTCTAATCTAAGGATACTGACAGCGTAAAATTAAACTGAGTCTCAAAGGGCTGCTTCTTATAGTCAAGACTCCAAAGCTCTAGGGTACACGGATCATTGGGCTGTCTGGGTTTGAGTTGCAATGAGCATGCACGAGTCTGAGGGTTACAAACTACCCGAATAGAAGCGATCGCCCCAATCTGGCGACGATCAAGGGCTGTAGCTATTCGCAAGAATGTACTGCCTTGACGCACAAATGTTTTTAGCCGCTCACTATCTAAGCGTTGGAAATTATCGTGTTTTTTCTTGGGCTCACTCTTGCGGTGATAACGAGCAAGATTGGCGATCGCTTCAATCTCTGACTCGGTATAGCCCAATAGCTCGCCATTACGAATTAAATAATAGGAATGCTTATGGTGAGCATCGTGGCTAACGTGATGTCCCGCATTATGCAACATCGCCGCCGCCCATAGCAAATGCCTTTCATCATCGCCCCATTCATGAAAAATCCCCTTGGTCTGATCAAATAAACTCAAGGCATGTTCAGCAACCTGCTTAGCATATTTAGTATCAATGCCGTATTTATCAGCAAGCTTGAGAATACTGCGATCGCGAACCGTACTTTGATAGCGCCAGCCATCCTCGATATAGCTATGACGAATCATCCAATCCACCACCAAGCCTTCACGCAAGGCTCTCTGACAGAGCATAATTTTGGGAATTCCCAATAAACGCATAGTCTCTAAGAGGACAATTGCTCCCGCTAAGATAATCTCGGCTCGCTTTTGGCGCACCATAGCCGTGCGTTCTTCTAAATTCGCTCGACGTAAGCGCCAAACAATATTTTCTAAATCCGCAAAGGGGAGCTCATAACCTTGGAGAGGATTAGGAACCAGTCCTAATTTCTCCTTAGCATGGAGAGATATCAAAGTCTCAATCGTACCTGATGTGCCGATCGCCTTTAAGATCTTACCTTCAAGTTCTTCTTTAAGCAGATATTTTAAGTCATCGGTAGGGCGCTCTATTGATCCAAGAATGTAACCTAATAAGCGATCGTATTCTGGTTGTGAAATAGGATCGGTTTTAACAAATAAATCAGTTAAACGAACTGCCCCAATTTTAGTACTACTCAGATGTAACGGATCGCGACCATCCCCCAAAATCATCTCTGTCGAACCGCCACCAATATCAATCAGTAGATGCGGCTCATCTTTGAGCTCCATCGCAGAGAGCACACCTAAATAGATGCGTCTGGCTTCTTCTTGTCCTGAGATAACTTCAACATGCAATCCTAACTCTTCATAAATGCGGCGAATAAAATCATGACCATTAGGAGCCTCACGGGTCGCACTAGTCGCCACAGCCACAATCTCTTCAACTTTAAAAGTATGGCAGATTTCCTGACATCGCTTCAGAGCTTCCAGCGATCGCTTCATCGCATCTTCAGTCAAATTTCCTGTTTGGGCACAGCGCTCTCCTAGCCTTACTGTTGCCTTTTCTGACTCAATTACGCTAAAACTAGGTATCGAAGTCTGAATTTGTACAATTACCATATGAATGGAGTTTGTACCAACATCGATCGCCGCTAGGGTTTTGACATCTGAAGTCATGAGCTGTTTCCGCGAAATTAATTGCAAACGCCAACTTATAAGATTGCTCCCCTGCAAGGCGCAACCTTATAAGTTGGGATAAATTATTTTGTACAAGTACTTAAGTCATGGTAGATGAAAACCTGTAAGAATAGAAAGTACATTCAGTTAACCTTGGCTATTTATGAGGCGATCCTAGCTTATATATAAAAAGTATGGGAAATAAACAAGTAGTTTTAGTCGTAGATGATGAACCCGCCAATTTTGATGTCATCGAAATTTTGCTATTTAAAGAGGGGTATGAGCTTTATCATCAAGACAATGGGGCAGATGCGATCGCCTCTCTTGACACCATTAAACCTGACCTCATTTTACTAGACGTGATGATGCCAGACATGGATGGTATTGAGGTATGTCAACAGCTTAAGCAAGATCGTCAATGGCAACACATCCCAATAATTATTGTTACTGCTCTATCGGACAAAGAAGATCTGGCTCGTTGTCTGGATGCGGGAGCCGATGATTTTATTAGTAAACCAATTAACAGCACCGAACTCCGCGCCCGTGTGCGATCAATGTTGCGAATTAAGTCGCAATACGATCGCATCCAAGAAACAATGATGTTGCGCGAAGAAATGATGCAAACAATTGTCCACGATCTTCGCAATCCTTTAATTGGGATCTTGTTGGGCTGTGATTCTCTCAAAATTTTAGAGCTGCCTGATCGCGCAAAAAGGAGAATTGTCCAAATTGGCAAAACTATCGAGCACATGCGTTTTCTGATCGATGATATTTTAACCATCGGTAGGATCGAGGCAAATAAACTGATTCTCAATCGCACTACGTTCGATATAACTGAAATAGCGAAATCTGCGATCGCAGATTTCGCTAACCTCTCCAACAGCAAGCAAATCCAGATTTTAGGTGAATTTGATACTGAACCAGCCTATACATCTGGGGATAAGCAATTAATTAGCCGTGTATTAGAAAACTTATTAGATAATGCTATCAAGTTTTCTCCACAGCAAAGTTCTATTACGATCAGGGTTGAATGTTTGCCCAAAAATCCTGATCGCCAAGATTTAATTAAGATTGAAGTAATTGATTGTGGTGTGGGCATAAGCCCTGAACAAAAACAGGTAATCTTTGAAAAGTATGAAGTTGGTAATATTGTGTTGGGAGTCTCCCAAATTGGCTTAGGTCTGTCTTTCTGCAAAATGATGATTGAAGCGCACAAAGGCTTTATCTCAGTAACCAACAATCAACCGAAAGGTGCAATTTTTACTGTTTTGCTAGAGCGAGAGCATATTAGCTAATTAAAAACCAATAAGTATAGAACGGCGCTTTGCGCCGTTCTATACTTATTGGTTTTTATGTATTAACCAATCTGAATACAGATATAACAAAAAAATTGTATTAAACCACTAATACCAATTCACAAAAGTGTGGCAACACTTCTGTGAATTAAACCCCAAACCCTGTAAGGGTTTTAAACACACAAAATGGCTACGCCATTTTGTGTTTTGGTATAACTGTAGATCGCTTAGACTGTCCAAATAAACTTTGACGATTGCCTATTAACAATAAATGGGTAATCTAAACAAAAACGAAACAAAAGTATGACATGCATATTAGTCATCGAAGACGAAGACCTAATTCGCAAGTCCTTAGAAGACTTGCTTTCTGTAGAGGGGTTTGAGGTAATTACCGCCGAAAATGGGGAAAGAGGAGTGAGTCTGGCAAGCCAAAGACATCCAGATTTGATTCTTTGTGACGTAATGATGCCTATCCTCAATGGGTTTGGAGTCCTCGAACAATTGCGTCAAGATAAAACCTTGAGTACTGTCCCTTTTCTCTTTTTGACTTCGATGATGGATCGACGCAGTACTCGGAGAGGTATGGCTTTAGGTGCTGATGATTATTTAGAAAAGCCCTGCACTAGAGATGAACTGCTAGAAGCGATCGCTATACGTCTTGGCAAACAAAAAGCTATAGAAAAACGCTTTGAAGAGAAAATGGACGCTTTGCGGACTAGCATTACCCTAGCTCTGCCCCATGAGTTACAGACTCCACTTTCAGGAATTATGGGATTGTCAGAATTGATGATGATGCAAAGTGAAGAACTCCTGCCATCTGAAGTTCATGAATATGCTGAGGGTATTCACCAATCATCTGAACGTCTCTATCGATTGATCCAAAACTATTTATTCTACAGCAGATTAATAGTCATGCGATCTCAAGGTGTGACCAGATTTACATCGACATATCCTTGCAATAGCAAAATGATGATAACTAGTCTAAGTGAGCGTAAGGCAAAGTCATGCGATCGCTTAGATGACTTAGAGCTAGATCTTGCAGAATTCGATCTCGCCATTTCATCGGAAGAATTAACTAAAATTACGGAAGAACTAATTGATAATGCGTTCAAATATTCCCAAAAAGAAAGCAAGGTAGTTGTCAGTAGTCAGGTTACTGACAGTGCATGGATATTTAATATCCAAGATAGCGGTCGCGGCATGACTGATCAGCAAATCGCCAATATCGGCGCATTTATGCAATTTGAGCGCCAATTTTACGAACAACAGGGTATGGGACTAGGCTTATCGCTAGCGAAGCTTTTAGTTGAATTTTATGACGGCAATATAGTCATTCAAAGCCAAGAAAATATTGGTACAAATCTTTGTATTTCAATTCCACTTTAAACAAAGCGATGCATGTAGAGGCAATTCATGAATTGCCTCTACATGCATCGCTTTGCTTAGTTCGCCAATAACCCAAAAAAGATATGATCTAGCTAGATCCATCTAGAGTGAAATAGCAAAATGTCGGTTGTCCCATCCCATCGCAAGGCAAAAGCTCTTGGAGATGTCCAGCGTCGCCCTGCCAAAGAACTGTGCAGCGAATGCGGTCTCTGTGATACCTACTATATTCATTACGTTAAAGAAGCTTGTGCATTTATCACACAACATATTGATGAACTTGAAACGCAGTCCCATGGGCGATCGCGTGATCTCGATAACGAACAAGAATTATATTTTGGCGTACATCAAGAAATGATTGCCGCCCGTAAAACTGAGCCAATTGAGGGGGCACAATGGACAGGAATTGTGTCAACACTAGCGATCGAGATGCTAGAGCGTGGCTTAGTTGAAGGGGTGGTCTGTGTGCAATCAAGCAAAGATGATCGCTTTAAACCTCAGCCCATAATTGCCCGAAACCGTGAGGAAATTCTTGCCGCACGAGTAAATAAACCTACTCTTTCGCCGAATCTCTCAGTATTAGAACAGATTGAGCAGTCGGGAATTAAAAGGTTATTGGCGATCGGTGTCGGCTGCCAAATTCAAGCCCTAAGAACCGTTGAAAAGGAACTCGGCTTAGAGAAGCTCTATGTATTAGGTACACCCTGTACGGATAATGTCACAAGAGACGGCTTACAAAAATTTCTCGATACCACCAGTCGATCGCCTGAAACGGTAGTACATTACGAATTCATGCAGGATTTTAATGTACATTTCAAGCATTCCGATGGTTCGACGGAACTGGTGCCATTTTTCGGATTAAACACTAAGGAACTCAAGGATGTATTTGCGCCATCCTGCATGACCTGCTTTGACTACACCAATGCGCTCGCCGATATCGTGGTCGGCTACATGGGCGCAACCTTTGGATGGCAATGGATTGTGGTGCGGAACGAGACTGGCAAAGAGATGCTGGAACTGATCAAAGATCAATTGCAGACTCAGCCTGTGATCTCTAGTGGCGATCGCCGTGCGGCAGTGCAGCAAGGTATCTCGGCATACGACCAAGCGGTGACTTTGCCAATTTGGTTAGCTTGGATCATTAGCTTTGTGGTGAATAAAATTGGACCGAAAGGTTTGGAATATGGGCGTTTCTCCATTGATTCCCACTTTGTCCGCAATTATCTCTACGTGCGCCGCAACTATCCGAAAAAGTTAGAAGCCCATGTCCCAGAATTTGCCAAACGAATCATTGCTCAGTACCAGTTACCCAAAGTTTAATATTCAGGCAAGGGGCTTAAGCCCCTTGTTCCATAAACCTAAACATCTATTCCTCTTGCTTATTCATTGCCATATATTCTCTAATGTACTTAAACGGGAAAGGAATAACGGTGCTTTGACCAGTTCTTACAAAATCAACATCCATTGTAGGAAGTAACTGTTGAAACACTAATTTCGAGTCTTTATTTACTGCAACAATTTTACGCAAGTGACAAGAATCTTTTAGAGAAGATTGTATGCTTGCTTTACTACAGCCAACAAAGTAATAAGCTTCATTATCAGTTTCACCAAAGTACTTAATATCAACTGTAGCGTCAAATATTTCCTCTTTACTTCGATTATCTTTAGGAAAAATAAACCTAACTCCATGCATTTCCCAGAAATAATCTCTGAGCTTTTCAGGATCTTTACCCTTTACTGCTTTCCCAGATTTACTGAGGTGTTTACCAATTAATTTATAAAACTCATTTTTGTCTACTGCGTTACTGCCAAATCCTTTAAGTTCATCAAGTAGGATATTAAAACCTTGCTGCGAGGAAACAGAATGTGTTTTTAAAAATTGTTGAACTATCTCCCAAAGAGCATATCCTGTAGAAATTTCTTCTGGGAATGACACTTCTCTCTCTGAAAGAAGAGTATGTATTCTTTCTAAATCAGGCAAAGTAATTTCCTGTGTTAAAAAGATTTGGTTTATATCACCTTCGTTAGAAATAACTAAACCTTCTAAGTTAGGTTTCTTTTTCCTTTTTTGGTTCACATCATCTTCATCATAAGTAGCCGATTCTTTTGTATCGGATTTCTTGTAAGACATATACTCTAAATATGCATCAAATTGAGAGATATTGAAGAGATCGCAATCCTGAGAACGCCTAGAAAAACTAAACTGACCATCGTGAAGAATTTCCATAAAGATAACATTCTCTTCATCTTCATCCCAAGCCGCAAAAGTCCAAGTACCAGATAAACCTAACTTATCCCATTCAAACAAACTAAATTTAAGATCAGTGATATCTTTTTTAATTAACAGTTCTTTAACACTTGTTTCTATAATATTCTTAATAGCTTTTGTTTGAAATTTTAAAGATTCAATAGTGATGTTCTGCCTATTAATACTTAAATCTGAGCGTTTATATTCGTCTGCTATATTATTCTTTATATAGTAAGACTTTTCATGAATTATTCTTATATTAAGTTTGTTAGGCTTATCATCATTCCCAACAGTAATTATCTTAGATGGTAAATAATACTCTTTCATGATAATTTCTTTTGAACTATCAATTATAGCCCTAGATTCCTCAGTATCAACCTTGTCTACAATGTGTATCTTCTGATCAGCTAATATAAGGTTCATCTGTTTAGGATCTTTGATTAGCGAATTTTTAAGCTCACAGTAATCAATAGCATCTCGCCCTAACAAGTCTATAGCAATATATTCGGACAAATCTTTTTTGGCTAGATTAAAGATGTTGTAGAAGATACCTGCTCGACTTTTATTAAAAGCCTCGACACTACCAAATTCGAGAAATGGTAATGATGCCTTTTCATTAGTTTTGCCACACTCAACATAAGTCGAATTAATATCAAGTTCACCATCACTTGGAAGATGTCTTCTGAAAGTGTAAGTAGAAGTAGTTCCTTCAAATCTATAATAGGGCTTTTTTAGAGCTTTCTCTAATTGATCTTTTCGTCTGGGATCTTTTATTCTTGCCAACTCAATATTTATATCTGATAACGAACGATATCGCACAATGCTAACATTTAGAAACCAATCTTCATCCTTCGCATCTATTTTTATTTTTGCAATATCTAAATGTCCTTTCTTATGTGGACTTTGAAACACTACAAGAAGTGAACCTGTAAGATTACAAAATTGACATTTTTTGTGTCGAGATGTAGATGATGCAAGATAGTTAAATAAAATCTGTACTAACCAAGCACCTCGAATATAACCATCAGTGCGATCTTTATTGTCTATAGGTATAACTTTTGTTATAGCAGTATCATCATCAAATAATTTAGAGTCTCTAATCTTTGATATTAATGTATAAATATCTACAGTCTTTTTATTTGTAATTTTTTTGAACATTGCATAGGCATATTTATTATCTATAAATAGAGTTGCCACAGCCATAAATTCTTTCCCAAAAAGAGAGTCAAGTTGTGAAGCTCCTAACCACTTATTTTCTTTTGTTTTTCTACTAAGTCTTATGAAGACAAAATCACGTTCTATGGCTCCAATGTTAAATTGAATTTGCAAACGGTTAGTAGTAATCATTTATTTACTTCTCCTAAAATAAAATTAACTGCTTCTGTAGTGATTTTATTGTCTCTACACAGATATGGGATCTCAATAATTGATATATCCTTCTGGATTTGCACTTTAAATGCTTGATCCTTTGGAGCAAGAATATTAATAATCATAACTTTATTTGCTTTAATTTTCTCCATTTTATTGCGAATCTTGCTTATTTCTTTTTCAGCATCTTGCGTAAATGTTCCACTCCAAAACTTAAAATCTATATATACATTTTTTTCGGTCTTAAAATCAAAGACTTCAAACTCATCAACATCTAGATCAATTAAAGGTATATTTAACTCTTCAAAGACATGTTTACCACAAACTTCTCCAAGCGCTCCTTTATAAATATCATTAAACATTGGAGGTGTGAGCATATACTTAGACAACGGAAATGAGGTAGCCCACCCATTCTCAGTAAACAATTTATAGAATAAGTCTATTTTCATTAATTCTGAAAGACGAACAGAATTCTCATTAAGAGGATTAAAATTTGTATTAGAAAAAGAGATTTCCACATTACTACTATCATTTGGTCTATTAAAGTAATAGAAATTATTTGGTATAGGAAGTTGCAAATAAAGAGGTTTCCAACGATCAATCAACTGAGAATCATCAATAACTGTTGGTTGCCTTAAAACTTGTTGACGTATTTCTAGCCATTCTTCTTTACTATCATCAGACCAAGAACTATATAAAAGTTTTTGATTTATGTAGCTAGCAGTTTTACAACTTACATATGAAGCTTTATTTTCTAAATCTGTCAAGTTATTGTGTTGTTCGGAAATGTCACTGTCTAAAGATGCTGCACGGACAAGAGCATTATATTCATGTATTAAGATCATGCTTTTTGGCAAAGATACATTATTAAGATGTTCTTTAATAGTAATATCAGCCAAAATGTGAATTTTATCCGCCTTCATATTCGTACGACAAATTCTACCAATCGCCTGAATAATAAATTTATTTAGCAAACTAGAGTAGGCATTCGTCTTATACAAATATCTATTAGAGTAATTATTTGGTTGTTCTTTTAAAAATGCTCTAAAAGCTCTTGTAAGTTCACTCTTGAACTCTTTAGGAGAAATGTCTCCTGATTCTCGTAAGAATTCTAATTGAAATATATATTTTATGAGATCCGATTCCGAAACATTAGCATAATTTAAAGCAACCATTAAGTGAGTGGGTAATCGTCCAAAGGGTTAACGAAAATTAAAGATTAGAGGGGACAAGATGAGGTAGGTTGAAAAGCATGACAGAGGAAATCGACCTAGGCGGGATAAAAGTCCCATTAACAGACTTGGAA
>JADBWK010000051.1 GCA_020404895.1 Pseudanabaena sp. M085S1SP2A07QC
ATTTTCCATCATGATCCTCTTCGTAGTGATGATCAATTAGATGAGTTTGAAGGCTTAGCGAAAGAAAGATTTGCGGGAGCAGTAATGGCGAGAGAAGGGATGTGTATTTCTATTCCTATTCGCACAGATGCTAAGCCTTTAGTTAAAGTTTAATCTTAATAAGGCTAGTCGGCGCATCGCGCCGCCTAGCCTTATAGTGTTCCTTAAAGCAAATCTTGAATTATTACTGCTATTTACGTGAACCTCGGATTTTCCTCATAAAGTATCTTGGATCTCTTGAGTTAATGCTTGTTCATTTTAGCCTAGGCAGTTTTATCAAATGTATACAGTTTTAGAAGCGATCGCAACTGCCAACCCACCTTATAAACGCACCCAGACTGAAGCCGCCGACTTTATGTTACAAACCGAAAGTTTATCGGTGGCAATTAGAAAAAGAATTCCTGCGATTTATGCAAATTCTGGTATTGACTATCGCTACAGCTGCATTCCTGATTATGGTGGCGATCTTCAGAATTTTGAACTCTATCCCCCTAATTGGGAACTCAAACCTACACCAACTACCTTTAGCCGTAATCAAATATATGCAATCTATGCACCAAAACTAGCTATACAGGCAGCCGAACAAGCGATCGCGCAGGCAAAACTTACGGCTCAAGAGATTACGCATCTGATCGTCGTCAGTTGCACAGGTTTTTCGGCTCCAGGGATAGATATGCACTTAATTAAGCAATTGGGGTTGCCCGATACGATCGCTCGCACGATGATTGGATTTATGGGCTGCCATGCTGCCTTTAATGGATTAAAAGCTGCCCATGCTATTTGCCAAAGCGATCGCCAAGCTAAAGTCCTATTAGTTTGCGTTGAGTTATGTTCCTTGCATTTCCAAGTTGCCGATACCCTCGAAAATACAATTATCAATGCCATTTTTGCCGATGGTGCAGCAGCAGCGATTCTTGCCTCACATCCATTTGCGGAAGCAGAGGGAAAGCTTGCCTATACCGATGGATGTAGTCTCTTGATTGAGAATACAGAGGAGTTAATGAACTGGACAATTGGTGATACGGGTTTTCTAATGGGCTTATCGCCAAAGGTTCCTGAAGTAGTTGCGGCTTATTTGCCAAATTATTTACAAACGTTCTTAAATAAACACGATCTCACGCAAAAAAATCTTGATTTCTGGGCAATTCACCCAGGGGGTAGAAAAATCATTGAGCAAATTCAAGCAATTTTTGCCTTAAGCGATCGCATGGTTGCTGATTCCTATAATGTTCTGCGGCAATATGGCAATATGAGTTCGCCAACAGTTCTATTTATTCTCAAAGAGATATTAGCCAAGCATCAAGCAGGAATTAGAGATCGCTCTAACTCTCCTTTTCATCATGGAATTGCCTTAGCCTTTGGACCTGGACTATCTATTGAAGGTTGTTTATTTCAATCCATAGGATAGTCGGCACTTTGTGCCGCCTATCCTACTTCATCACCCTAAGGGAGAATATCTATGCCTTCATTTCAAATCCGCACCGATCAAGATGAATTGATGGATGATTTCACAATTCAGGATGAACGCCTGACGGATGCTTTAGAACAACTGCGCCCAATTAATCAACTCTTGGGTGGCTATACAACTACGATGGAAATTATTGCTCCTTTTTTGAGAGCAAAATCGCGATCGCATCCAAATCAAACGATCCGTATTCTAGATTTAGGTACGGGTATTGGCGATTTTCCTGAATATATCGTGCGGTGGGCAGCAGCGCAATCCCCTGTGATTAATGTCGAGGTTGTAGCGATCGATGCGAATCCCGTAACGGTGGACTATGCCCGTTCCGCCTTACAAAAGCGTTTACCGTCAAATTTGCAATCAAAAATCAAAGTGGAAGTTGCTGATGCTCTGGCACTTCCCTACGATGATGGTGAGTTTGATATTGCGATCGCAGCCATGTTTTTACATCACTTTGCCCATGAGAATGCTGTGCAAATTGTGCGATCGATGCAGCGTGTATCCAAACAGGGAATTCTGATCAATGATTTACATCGCCATCCCTTCGCCTATTACGGCATCTATGCCCTTACAAGGCTGTTGCCTGCGGTAGATATGGTGCGGAATGATGCACCCCTTTCTGTTTTGCGCGGATTCAAATCTCCTGAATTAAAAAGCATCGCCGAATCCGCAGGTTTAAGCAATTTTTCTCTCAAGTGGCGCTATGCCTTTCGTTGGGTATTAAGCACAATAGTTTCAGTCTGAAAAAGATCATTATTTCCAAAGTCTATTTCTAGTGAGCGATACCCTTGCAATTGACCAAGAAGTTTATGAGAAGAATAAGCCCCACAAAAATTTAACGGATCTATCTGCATCAATGGCTTGATGACATGAGTAAAGTCTTCTAGCAGTTCGATGGGGAGTAGTGGTAAATCTTCCTTGATGACGAGATTGTCAATCTGCAATTGATATTTGCTTTTTACCACGTTTTTTCAAGTGTTTATTAATTGCTTCAATATCAATTTCTGCGTTAACTTCGCCAATAATTGTGTAGTTGCTAGGATTATCGATTCTATCTAATCTTTG
>JADBWK010000052.1 GCA_020404895.1 Pseudanabaena sp. M085S1SP2A07QC
AGGCGTTTCGGGGAGGTCAAACATCATAAACGTCTCAATGCTTTTCATGACGGGTGTTTCAGATATCGAATACCTCCGACGTTAAAACCATTGCACATCAACCATTTCAGCCCTTTAAGCTAAAGCACCTCCCCGAAACACCTATAGAGCCTAATTTAATTAATTAAAAGCGGAGTTTCCAAATGTGAAGAGAGCTTCTTAATATGATTGCTAATTTCATTTTGCAGTTGTCCGACTAAATTTGCGATCATTTCTTGCTCACTCCGCCAAGACAACCACGCCATCAATCCCGATATACCAACGATCAAGATCGCAAACTGACCGATCAGAATAAACTTAAGTGATAATTTTCGAGATTTGCGAGGCTGGACGGGGAGTCTATCGCTCATTATTTTGCTCTGAACTTAATTAATAGAGATTTTAAATCCTTCTTTAATTCCCCAGTTTTAGTAAAAAGACAAAAAATTATCGTGCTATAGCACTCAGAAACTGTTGCAATCGTCCTAAGAATGACCCTGATTGCTTACCAGTCTTTTGCTTAAATAAACGATCAATGTCTTCACTAGATGGGCGTTGGGCTACCTCAGCCATCGACTGCATTCCCTCTTCGGTTTGTTGCCATACTTGCCATGTTTGCGGGTAGCTGCGCCATAATGCACCAAGTTCTAGCGGTTTGATA
This sequence comes from Pseudanabaena sp. M085S1SP2A07QC, assembly GCA_020404895.1. Taxonomy (GTDB): domain Bacteria; phylum Cyanobacteriota; class Cyanobacteriia; order Pseudanabaenales; family Pseudanabaenaceae; genus Pseudanabaena. Next base: position 680 of record JADBWK010000052.1, read on the forward strand.
TAATAGGCTGTCTCGAAAGTACTTAAAAAGCGATCGCGCATTTGTCTGGCAGCAAGCCCTAAACCCACTTCACTATTTTCTAGTCGAGGATTGAGCATTACAAATGGGCGATCGCCTGCTAGCTGAGCTAACTTTTCCACCAGTTCAACTTCAACCGAAGTTGGCTCGATGATGAGAAATGCTTGATCTTCTTCGCGAATAGCTCTGCGTCCTTCGTTGACACCGCGCACGGATACATCAAGATCCGCCCATTCGCGCTTGGCTAGAGCCGCAGCCCCTGCATCTGAAAAAATGGCTTGCCAAGCTTTACCATAGCGTTGATTAAAACTAGCTGCAAACTCATAGGCGATCGGCATCACTTTGAGTTCAGGAAAACGTAGATCGGCAATTACACGATTTGCGCCATCTGCGATCGCTTGATGTGTAGCTGCGATCGCTTGTTCAGTAGCATCTTCTAAATTGTCAGGCAGTAAGATTGGGGCTTGAGTCATAAACTGGATTATCGCTAAAATTATTAGAAATCTGCGAATTATTTTAGCAGGTTGCCAAAAACTTGATTGACAGTCAATTTCAAATTTGGGAAAGTTCGTGATCGCACGATCTCATCATCCTCAAACTCACAAGCGTCATACCAGCCATCATCGAGACTAAAAATCGTAATTTTGTTCACTAATGGATCGACAACCCAATATTCCAAAATCCCTAATACACTATATTCGGCACGCTTAGCGCGATAGTCAGTGCTTTTAGTTGACTCACTCACGACTTCTATAACTAAGATTGGTGCTGGTTGATTTATCTCGATAATTGCTTCGCAAGTTTGTAGCGATCGCCATTGCGCTCTTGGCATAACTACCAAATCGGGAATTCGACAAGTATCCCACCGACCACCCTTGGGACTCCGCACACCAACTAATGCAGGTAAAACTACCCAATCTTGATTTTGTTCAGCAATATCGACTTCCAGATTTCTTTCTAAAAACTTGATCACTGCACCATGCTGTCCAGTTCCCAAACTCATCGGAATTAATTCTCCATTTACCAACTCATAGCGCTGTTCAGTACCATCAATGTACTTTAGGTACTCCGCAAAATTTAAGCGATCGCTTGCAATAGTCATAGCAAATTTTGGAAATAACTTCATTTGAGTTTAACGCAAAAAAGGCAGGGTTACGCTAAGCGTAACCCTGCCTTTTTTATAAAAGTGTGGACGATGATTACATCATACCGCCCATACCACCCATACCGCCCATGCCACCCATGCCGCCCATGCCGCCCATGCCAGCAGCACCAGCGCCAGCGCCAGCATTCTTCTCTGGCTTCTCGACAACTAGAGCTTCGGTGGTCAAGACCATGCCAGCAACAGAAGCAGCATTTTGCAATGCTGAACGGACAACCTTAGCAGGATCGATGATTCCAGTCGCAATCAAGTCAACATATTCGCCTTTAAGTGCATCAAAGCCATGATTGAAGCTCATGCCCTTGACCTTTTCAACGACGACAGTACCTTCTAGCCCAGCGTTATCGCTGATTTGACGAAGAGGAGCCGACAGAGAACGAGATACAATTTCAGCACCAATCGCTTCTTCGTTCTTCAAAGTTGCTTTGAACTCTAGAAGCTCAACCGCAAGGTGAGCAAGAGTTGCACCGCCACCAGGAACGATACCTTCTTCAACCGCTGCACGGGTGGAGTTTAGAGCATCTTCGATGCGAAGTTTGCGATCCTTAAGTTCAGTTTCAGTAGCAGCACCGACTTTGATCACGGCTACGCCACCAGAGAGCTTAGCAATACGCTCTTGTAGCTTTTCTTTGTCGTAGTCAGAGTCGCTGAGATCCAATTCCTTACGGATTTGAGCAACACGTTTGTCAATATTGGACTTATTAGCAATGTCAGAGACAATGGTGGTTTTGTCCTTAGAAATAGTGATCTTGCGAGCAGTACCCAGCATTTCAAGGGTTGCAGCGCTAAGTTCCAAACCAGTATCTTCAGAAATAACTTGACCGTCAGTAAGAACTGCGATATCTTGCAACATCGCTTTACGGCGATCGCCAAAACCAGGAGCTTTGATTGCCGCTATATTCAGAGAACCTCTGAGCTTGTTCACAACTAGAGTTGCCAAAGCTTCGCCTTCAACATCTTCAGAGATGATGACCAAAGGAGAGCCAGAACGAGCTGCTTTTTCAAGAATGGGAACGAGGTCTTGAATGACATTGATTTTCTTGTCTGTAATCAAAATTTTGGCATTCTCAAATTCCACCAACTGACGTTCGTTGTCAGTGACGAAGTAAGGAGAGATATAACCCCGATCGAGTTGCATACCTTCGACAACTTCCAATTCAGTTGTAAGGGATTTCGATTCTTCAACGGTGATTACGCCATCTTTACCAACTTTGTCCATGGCATGAGCAATCATTTCGCCAATCTCAGCATCATTTCCAGATGAGATTGTGGCGATTTGGGCGATTTCGGCATTGGAGTCAACAGCCTTTGCTTTTTGAGCAATCACATCAACTAAATGAGCAACAGCCTTTTCGATTCCACGACGAACACCGACTGGGTTTGCACCTGCGGCAACGTTCTTCAAACCTTCGCGAATCATTTCTTGAGCCAAAACAGTAGCGCTGGTGGTTCCATCGCCTGCTACATCATTGGTTTTGGAAGCAACTTCACGAATTAGTTGAGCGCCAGCATTTTCTAGGGGATCTTCTAATTCAATTTCTTTGGCGATACTCACACCGTCATTGATGATTTGAGGAGCACCATATTTTTTTTCGAGAACTACGTTACGTCCTTTTGGTCCAAGGGTGACACGAACAGCGTCAGCTAGTGCGTTCACACCGCGCTCAAGGGCGCGGCGAGACTCTTCATCAAATACTACAATTTTTGCCATGTTTTTTTATTGGGTAATTGGTAATTGGTAATTCGTAATTAGGCTTTCAGCCCTATTCAACGATCGCGAGAATATCTCTTTCAGCAAGTAGTAAATAATCTACGTTTTCGATTTTGACTTCAGTGCCTGCATACTTGGAGTACAAAACTTTATCGCCAGCTTTGACTTCTAATGCAACGCGAGTACCTTTGTCATTACGAGAACCAGGTCCTACGGCGGTTACTTCACCTACTTGAGGTTTTTCTTGCGCTGTATCTGGCAAGAAAATACCGCCTACGGTCTTTTCTTCTTTAGTTGCTACTTTGACCAATAGGCGATCGCCTAGGGGTTGCAATGTACCAGTATTTAGGGTTAACGATGCCACTATGCCATACCTCCTTAAAATCTAATCAGAGTGGACTTTGCAAGTGATGACTTAAGGTTGACTTTGATCTCTCTTTTGGTCACAAATTGCGTGCTTTAGCACTCTGTCTCACTGAGTGCTAATATACTGCGAAATGAGTATGGGACTAGATCGGCTTACCGTACATTGCTTGCGGCGCGAATCCAAAAACAAGGGTGACGCAAAGCGTCACCCTTGTTTTTCAGTAATAATCGCATCTAATGGCATGTCCCAAATATCACTGGGAATCATATTTATATAAAAGTCATCAAAAATTATTCCTGCTTTAAATCCTGTTGAGTTAGGCAACCAGCGATCGTAAAAGCCCCCACCATAGCCAAGTCGATAACATTGGCGATCGCAAGCTACCGCAGGTATCAAAATTAGATCGATATTGTCTAAATTCATAAGTGGCAAGTCATGGCGCGGCTCCACAATGCCAAAAGCACCCGATCGCATATTGCTTTCAAAATCGGCGATCGCAACTTGATGCCAAATCAGATCTTTGTCTACGCACCTCGAAAACCCCCAAGTTTTATCAGGAAATCTTTGCCAAAGCTGATTTAAGTCTGGCTCTTGGCGAAAACTCGTGAAAGCTAAAATATTTTGGGCTTGTTGGAAAATCTGCCAATTGGTGATGCGATCGCACAGCTCTTGACTTTTGTATTGCCAAATTTGCTCAGGGATTTGGCTGCGTTGTTTGAGCAATGCGCGTCTAAGTTGTTTTTTTGTTTGCAGAAATTCTGACATATTGCGATCACTTTATTTAGTAAAAAATCGCTTATTTTGCTATAATCCTTATTCTCATGGGTTGTAATTTACTACAAAGTTTTCATTAAAATTAAATCAGCTAAGTATATGGATGGTAAGTCTTTAGATGTTATAGCAACGTAAGAGATAGATAGGACAATTCAAAACCCAAAAGATGGCAGAGCGAAGCTCTGCCATCTTTTGGGTTTTATGTCCTAAGCAAAGCTTACATTGCTATATGCCAGAGAAATTAATACATCTTAAGGCACTTTTTCCAGATATTTTCGCTGAGGATAAGATCGATCTACAACGCTTAAAAGAAATTTTAGGCGAAGAGGTCTTTGTCCAAAATGAGCATTAGTTGATTTGTGATGAGATTTTTGGTGAAGAGAATTTTGTTACAGAATTTCCGTGGAGAAAGAGAACCGCAAACAGATGATTATCCAAATGATCGCTGGCGGCTTTCTGATCTAACTAAACAAACAAGTGCAGATGAACGCCCTAACTCTGCTTTTAATATGGTTGATCCTAAAACTGGCATTAGCTATAGCTACAATCCAAATAGAGTTTTGGCTGTCTCTAGGGATACATTTCAAGACTACTATGATAAAGGAAAGATAGTATTTCCTGATGATTATGATTTCCTAAATATTTCTATACCTGCTTATCGAGTTTTTGAAAGTGAAGACAAACAAAAGGCAATTAAAAAGTGTGGTTCAGAAGATGCGATGAAAGCTGTCTCAACGCTTTTACCGAAAGAAGTTGGTATGAGTGAAGACGGCAACAAAGATATAGTTAGTTTGTTTGGTGGCAAAATCTTTTCATTTCCAAAACCCCAATCATTAATCAAATATTTCATAAACATAATTAACGATAAGCAATCTCTAATTCTCGATTTTTTCGCAGGTAGCGGCACAACTGCACAAGCAGTAATGGAACTGAATGAAGAAGATGGAGGGAATCGCCAGTTTATTTGTGTGCAGATGCCTGAAGCATTGGAAGAAAATAGCGAAGCCTATAAATCTGGTTACAAGACGATCGCTGATATTACCAAAGCAAGAATTATAGCAATGTAAGCTTTGCTTAGGACATAAAACCCAAAAGATGGCAGAGCTTCGCTCTGCCATCTTTTGGGTTTTGAATTGTCCTATCTATCTCTTACGTTGCTATAGCAAAGTAATCGAGAAAATTACTACAGAAAGAGAAAGTAAATTAGAGTTAGAAACAAGGCAACCGTTAGGATTTAACGCTTATAAACTCGCGCCTAGCAACTTCAAAATTTGGCGATCGGACATTCAAGGCAAAGATGCAATTTTGGAACAGTTACAAGTATTTCAAAGCTCTGAAAAATCAGACAGCCCACAAGAAAATATGCTCACAGAGTTACTTCTGAAAACAGGGCTAGGGCTGGGTGTGAAATACATTCAAGATCAAAGTTTTTACAAAGTCGGTAATCTCTGGATCTGCTTCGAGAAATTTCAATCAGAGATGAAAGAGCAGATTTTACAGGGCAATGTCCAAAAAGTGATTTTCCTAAATTCCTGTTTTGCCAGTGATGCTGAACTCAGCAACCTACAACTAGAACTCAAGGAAAACGAAATTAATTTAGTAATTATTTAGAATCCTAAGAGATCCCCCCAGCCCCCCTTAAAAAGGGGGGAGGATTTTCTTCTTCCCCCTTTTTAAGGGGGATTGAGGGGGATCTAAACAATTTTCAGCCAATTAAAAATCTGATTTGCCGTTAACTTTAGGTGATTCTCTAAAAAATCAGGCATAGGCAAAATTTCATCACCATTGCTATTAATGTTGATCTCTATCGGTTGGCGATCACGCTGAAAAATCAATAGCGATCGCTCCTTAGGAAATAAAAGCCATCCCATTTCTGTACCATGCTTGAGACAATGCAAAATATTACTGAGCACCCGCATCGGTGCTTGGTCAGGGGATAAAATCTCAATCACCCAGTCTGGACAAATTGAAAATACATTCTCAATTTCACCTTCCCCGTTAATCGGCAACCTATCCCACCGAAACACCGCCACATCTGGCACAATTGAGCGATCGCCAAAAGTACAGCGCAATTCGGGTAAAGCCAAGGCAATCTGAGCATCTTCCGTGACCGCGTTCACCCTGTTACATAACTTTAATTGCAGTCGTGAATGTTGACCTTGGGGCATAGGTTTCTGGTAAATATAGCCATGAATAAATTCACTCGCAGGCTTTGTTTCTGGTTGCCGCAAGAAGCGATCGAGCGTAACTATGGGGATATGATGCGTAGCAAGGGTCATCGCGGTTTGCCCTCTAGGGAAAGGTTATAATCCTGTAGATATCTTCGCGCAAATCAGCAAATGAGTACAGATCTAATATTAAATTACAGTTTTCTGCAACCCAAGACTATCAACTCGAAGCCGTCAAATCAGTAATCGATATTTTTGAAGGACAACCATTAGCTAAAGGTGATTTTGAAATTTCCTTTGCAATGGAAGGCGCAAGTATTGCCTACACCGAAAAAGGGATCGGCAACAATTTAGTGTTAACTGAATCTCAAATTCTGCAAAATATCCAAACTATTCAAGCAAGAAATAATATTGCAATTTCAGAAAGCTTAGTTCCTTCCTATTCCGAAGACAAAAATACAGAATATAACCGCTTAAACTTCACGATTGAAATGGAAACAGGCACTGGTAAAACTTATACATTCCTGCGTACCATTTACGAATTAAACAAAGTTTACGGCTTCAAAAAATTTGTAATCGTTGTATTTACTTTGTCGCTGAAACTAAAGGCACATTAGATCATCAAGCATTACGAGAGTTAGAGAAGATGAAAATTAATTGCGGTGAAAAGCATTTTGCTCTATTCGACCCTTTAGGTGTGAAATATCAGTTAGCAGTGACAACAAGAGATTTATATTAGATGTTCTGTAGTTAAGCATCCTTCACATACACGTTATTAACTTGCAGCTAAAAGCCATTACCCATAAAGCCAAACAAGATTACAATATGTTAAGCAAACATAATGACAGTAAAGATCCAGCAAACAAGACATGAAAGCAGCGATTATTGGTGCAGGCTTGGCGGGTATGAGTGCGGCGGTCGAACTCAGCGAGCAGGGCTATGAAGTAGAACTTTTTGAATCCCGTCCCTTTGTGGGCGGCAAAGTCAGCAGTTGGCTGGACAAAGACGGCAACCATATCGAGATGGGCTTGCATGTGTTTTTTGGCTGCTATTACAACCTGTTTGCCCTGATGAAAAAAACAGACGCATTCGAGCATCTCCGCCTCAAAGAACATACCCATATTTTCGTAAATCCAGGTGGCAAACAAGCAGCCCTTGATTTTCGTAACTTTGGTGGAGCGCCATTTCATGGACTTAAGGCATTTGTGACTACAGGGCAACTACCACTAAAGGACAAAATCCAAAACGCGATCGCGATCGGACGGAGTCCATTAATTCGCGGCTTAGTCGATCATGTTGGCGCAATGAAAGAAATCCGCGCCCTCGACAACATCAGCTTTAAAGATTGGTTTTTGGGCATGGGCGGATCTCAAGCGAGCCTTGATCTGATGTGGGATGCGATCGCCTATGGTTTAGGATTCATCGACTGCGAAAATATTTCCGCTAGATGTATGCTCACCATTTTCCAGTTTTTTGCATCGAGAACCGAAGCTTCGATTTTGAGAATGCTTGAAGGCTCACCCAATGATTTCTTGCATAAACCCCTCGTTAAGCATATTGAAGCAAAAGGCGGCAAAATCCATTTGCGTCGTGGTGTGCGCGAAGTTCTCTTTGAGGGAGAAGGTGCAGATACTCGCGTTACAGGTTTGATCATTGGCAAGGAAGACGGCGAAGAAATCGTGACAGCCGATGTGTATATCTGCGCCACTGACGTACCTGGAGTAAAGAGAATCATCCCTGAGAAATGGCGTGTCTGGTCGCAGTTTGACAATATCTATAAGCTGGATGCAGTGCCTGTAATTACTGTACAGCTTCGTTTTGATGGTTGGGTAACAGATATTGATAATTTGCTTTATGCCATTAAAGTAGACTTCTCTACCTTTGCGGATTTGGCGATTACTAGCCCGACTGACTATTACAAAGAAGGAGAAGGCTCTTTATTGCAAGTCGTGATCACGCCTGCGGATGATTACATTAAGCTCAGCAATGAAGCGATCGTTGAGAAGATGATTGCTCAAGTCCATGAGATTTTCCCTTCTTCTAACAAGCTAAATGTCACTTGGTCAAGTGTGGCCAAACTAGCGCAGTCACTCTATCGTGAAGCTCCAGGGCAAGATCCCTTCCGTCCCGATCAGGCTACACCTGTAAAGAATTTCTTCCTTGCGGGTAGCTACACGATGCAGGACTACATCGATAGTATGGAAGGTGCAACGCTTTCAGGCAAGATGTGTGCGGCGGAAGTGATTAAGAGTAAGCAGTTAGCGAAAGTATAGAAAAAAGAACCGTGCATTGCACGGTTCTTTTTTGGTAAGAACTATGGATTTGCCACTTATTTACCATCCCAATTACGTAGCACCGATCGCTAATACCAATCGGTTCCCGATGGAAAAATTTCGCTTGCTGTATGAGATGCTGCTGGCGGATGGAGTGGCGCGACCTGAGCAATTTTTTCGACCAGAGTTACCAGAATTAGATGCGATCGCGTTAGTTCATGATCGCAAATACGTGGACGCATATTGGACAGGAAATCTTGATCCTAAGGCTCAGCGCAGGATCGGATTGCCTTGGAGTCCAGAGCTTGCCGATCGCACCAGAATCGCTGTGGGCGGCACATTATTAACTGCACGGCTAGCCTTAGCCCATGGCTTAGCTTGCAATACGGCAGGAGGAACGCACCATGCTTTTCCTAGCTATGGTTCAGGATTTTGTATATTTAATGATCTTGCGATCGCCTCGCGAGTATTGCTAAAAGAAGGGTTGATCAAAAAAATCCTGATCGTGGATCTGGATGTCCATCAAGGCGATGGAACGGCTCTTATTTTTCAGGATGAGCCAAATGTGTTTACTTTCTCTATGCATTGTCAGATTAATTTTCCATCGATCAAACAAATTAGCGATCGCGATGTGCCTCTGCGCGAAGGAATGGAAGATGATGAATATTTACGCACTCTTGCCAATTATTTACCAGATTTATTAACCGAATTTCAGCCTGACTTAGTTCTATACGATGCAGGAGTAGATCCGCACATAGGTGATCGCCTTGGCAAACTCGCTCTCACCGATGCGGGTATATTTCGTCGCGATATGCAGGTCTTGAGTACCTGTGCTGCTCAGCGCGTTCCCGTTGCCTGCGTGATCGGTGGTGGTTATTGCGAAGACATGCGATCGCTAGTTTATCGACATTCACTCTTGCATCGGGCTGCTAGTGAGATATATCGGCAATATCGTCTATAGTGCTTGCCGAAATGCTTGGAGTGCAGATTTTGGTTCTCTGTTTTATTTATTAGGAAACCTCTTTCCCATGTTGGCGCAATAATTCCATCAGTTCATCACGATAATCATGAAATATCTTGTGTCTTTTAACGGAAGCACTGCGATCGGGGAGATTGATACTGATTTCCTTTCTGACTGTGCCTGGTCTCGAACCGAGAGCGTAGATACGGTTCGCTAAAAACACTGACTCCTCTACATCGTGAGTAATCATAAAAATAGTGATATTGGTGCGCTGCCAAAGATCAATCATAAATTCATGCATGGTTTCTTTGGTATGAACGTCCAATGCTGAGAAAGGTTCATCCATAAGTAGAACTTTTGGCTCAGAGGCTAGTGCGCGAGCGATCTCTACCCGTTGTTTCATCCCACCCGACAATTGCTTGGGTAAAGCTTTGCTAAATTGGGACAAACCCACAACATCTAAATAGTAACTAGCGCGTTCTCTGCGGAGCTTTTTCGGGACACCCAACAACTTAAGCCCAAATTCAGCATTTTCTAAAACGCTCATCCAAGGATAAAGGGTGTAGTTTTGAAAGACCATGCCGCGATCGTGTCCTGGAGCGTTAATTAATTGACCATCAACAATTACCTCGCCAGAGGTAGGGTGATCGAGCCCAGCTATTTGCCTTAATAACGTAGATTTGCCAGATCCTGAAGCTCCAACAGCACAAATATACTCACCTTGAGTAATATTGATATTAATATCCTTTAAAACAACAAGCTGTCCATTTCTGGTAGGAAAGCTCTTATGGAGATTCTTGATTTGTATGTACATAATTTGCTCCTAATAAAAAAAATTTAGTAATTGTGTTGCGGGCGCGGAGCGCCCGCAACACAATTACATTTTTTGACTTGCCCACTTACAAGAAACCCGAATCATCGCTTGGAAAAAAAGATCGAAGGATAGACCAATCACGCCAATTACAATCAATCCCACAAAAATCTCGTCAGTTTTTAGAAATCTACCCGCAACACTGATGCGTCGGCCTAAACCTTCTGTAGCAGCAATTAACTCTGAGACTATGACTAATTGCCAAGCAGCCGCTAAGTTAATGCGGCAAGCATCGAGGATTCCAGGCAGTACATGGGGAAATATGACCTGAAGTAATGCGGATCTACGTGTACCGCCCAGAATATAGGTGGATTCAATTAACTCCTTAGGGACAAACTTGACAGTATCCATAACCATTAAGGAATTGAAAAAAAATACCCCGATAAAAATCAAAGTGATTTTTGGCTCTTCTCCAATGCCCAAATAAAGAATTAATAAAGGAATAAAAGCTGGGGCAGGCATATAGCGAACCAAGCCAAATAGAGGCTCTAATAAGGCGCGAATGCTAGCAAAACTTCCCATTAAGACCCCAATAGGAATTGAAAACAGCCCTACCAGTAAAGCCCCTACACCTACACGCCAGAGACTCGCGATTGTATCTTTTTGAATTTCGCCAGTACTCCACAATCTTATAAATGCAGTAGCTACTTGTGCTGGTGATGGCAAAAACTTCGTATCAATATGTCCAAATGTTGTGATAGCCCACCATAGTGAGAATGGTAGAGCTATCGAAGTGACGATCAGGGCTGTGTTTAGTCTAGGAGGTAATTCTTCCGCGATTTGCCAAAACACACTGGAGTTAACCTTTCTCGGTCTGATAAATTCACGAATTGATTTGGGTGGTTCATTCATCGTGTTTAGGGGGATTTCACTTTTTTGGCATAGGCTTTGACAAAGCGATCGTCAAATAACTTGCTGGTGTCAGGAGAAGTCTTAGCCAACCCTACCTCATTTAAAAACTTACTCATTTCTTTCGCAGCAAAGGACAATGAGTTCATATCGTTGCCTACTTCAAAAGCTTTGAGATTTTCTTCAACCGTAAAGATTTTGGTGCCATCAGCGTACTGTTTGTACTCATCCAAACTCACGCCTGCACGTTTCGCCATAATGTTATTGGCTTTAGCTGGATTAGCCTTAATATAATCAAGCGTCGCAAACCATGAATCTACTGCGGATTGAACTTTTTCGGGATTAGCATCAACAAATTTGCGAGTAAATACCAAGTGATCGGAAATAGCCCCTGGAAATTCCTTAGAGCTAAATAGTTCTTTACTTCCAGCCCGTTTTAATGCTTGGGTCGTAAAGGGTGCAAATACTGCTACAGCATCTACCTGTCCACCAACGAAGGCAGTAGCAGCTTTACCAGTCTCGAGAGGTACAAATTGGATGTCTTTAGGAGATAACCCTGCTTTTTTCATCCCCAATAGAAGTAGAAAATGATCGACTGTACCTTCCTCAGCTGCAACTTTTTTACCCTTAAGATCAGCGATCGAATTAATCCCTTCGCTGACAATAATTTTGTCGTTACCAGTTGAATTGTCATTTACTAGAACAATTACCTGATCGGCTCCTCCAGCAACTGAGCTAACTGTGTCTCCTAATGTTTGACTGTTGGCATCGATTTGCCCTGCGGTTAAAGTGTTGATCGATTCTAAATAACCATCAAACCATTTCAAATCAACGGTTAGATTACTCTTCTTGAAAAAGCCTTCATCTTGAGCGACTTGCCAAGGAAACCATCCTGGCCAAGCGCTAAATCCTAAGCGCAATGAATCTGCTGATTTACTCGGTGAGTTACTCGGTGCGGTGCTAGCCGTAGTTTGAATATTGCTAGCGGGATTTGAGCAACTAATAGTGAGAGTTAAAGCGACAAAAAATACGAGGAGAGAGGATAGAAGCGATCGCAGTTTCATAACAGTTATTTTAGAGAGTTGATATTCAAGGTTAATAAAATGGAAAAGCCCAGAAGAAACTTTCAGATGGTAGCCCCTTAAGGGCATCTCTAAAAAAGAGTAAGAGAGACAAACATGAAAATCAAGAGCAATTAATTATCTAGACAACAAGATATTATCATGAATATTTCCTAGAATTAGCTATGCTATCTCTTTAACAGAGCAATTAATTATCTAGACAACAAGATATTATCATGAATATTTCCTAGAATTAGCTATGCTATCTCTTTAACTTTGCCAATCTATGTTTGACTTCTCGATTATTCTGTCTCAAAAGACAGAATAACCCC
>JADBWK010000053.1 GCA_020404895.1 Pseudanabaena sp. M085S1SP2A07QC
GGATAGCCTCGTCTATGAGGTTGTACTGCTCTGTTTTGCCTTTTAATTTTGCTTCGAGAACTAACATGGATTTATCTAATCTTATGTAGTATATTCTAACATAAGATTAGGCGCTTGATACAATTAATATAAAGCCGTGTTGCGGGTGCAAAGCGCCCACAACACAATTACCTATTGTTTGTTTTGCTCTTTGAGCATTTTGGCATATTCTTGATCCGCCAAATCTTGCTCAGTGGTATAGGCAAGATTATCTTGATCGATCGCCTCTTGTTTCATCGCAAAAGTCTTCGCAAAATCTAGCTTTTCACGTAGAGCAGACGATGGCTTTTGCAATTGCTCGACTCGGGCGGCACGTTTTTGGTTGCGATCGCCGATACCCTTATTCAGATACTGCAAGACGAAATATCGCATCGCAGGCGTGGATAGGAATAGTACGGCATAGCCTAGAAGGAAGCCATAAGCCGCATTGATAAAGCCTAAAAAGCCAACAAGGGACTTAGCGAGACGCGGATCGCCCAGTAAACTGCCCAGATACAGCGAGGCTAATAGATAAAAAATACCTAAGCCGATCGCTAAAGCAATTTTGCCTTGAGAGGCTTGGCTAAATTTCCAAAGTTTTTCTTGCAAATAGGAGCTGCTAGTTTTAGCTTTGCGCTCAGAGGCTACCTTTTGCAATTCAGGGAATTTATAAGCAAGGGTTCCCGCATCACTGACTTCGGGGAAGCCATTAAATTTTGACAGCACAGGGATCACAAAATATTCGTCCCCCTCTAAACGGCTAGTTTCATCGAGGTAGGGGGCTATTTGCTCAGCAATGACTACACCATTGTTACTGCGGATCATTGAAGCAATATCGCGCCAACGACGTTCATCAAGATCGGCGTTGGGGTTGCCATCGCCAAACAGAAATGAAAATACGCTTTCCAAAAAGCCCATTTCATTAGGATTGCGTTTACGAACTTGATCTGGTTCGTAATAGTAAGGATCAAACATGATGAATGGGTTGCCGAAGGGTCTGCCCCAACCACCGAGCCAGATAAATCCACCGCCACGATTATCGCTACGGCGATCATCGCGATCGTTGTCGCTGCGTCCCTGACTTTGGATCGCGATCGTCGCGGCAATAATGCCCAGTACTACGATCAAAATCGAAACAATCAGCAAAATACCAAAGGAAATACGGATCGCGTAAAACACCCATTTCCATGCGCCCTTGAGCCATTCCTTGACCTGTAGCCAAAATGAACGACTAACAAGGACTTGACGAAAATTTGGCGCAAATTTATAGGCAATCTCGCCCGACTCGGCAACTTGGATATTGCCCCCAGTCTCCGAGGCAAGCGCCAGTACTTCATGCTGTGCTACATTCAAACTAAGTCCAGATTGTGCCGCCACATCACCTATCGTGACCCGATAGTTGAGCTTTTCGACGGCTTCCATCACTGCTGTACGCGGAGCCATATGCTTTCCCTAATCGAACTTCTACGACTATTATGATGGAAATAGTTAACAACTAGCGCATAAGCAGTTTTAGGATATCCGTCATGCAGCAAGAACCAATGCGATCGCCTGCAAATCAAGATTTCACTTCAGAGCCAACAGGGGATAGTGACTCTGAATTTGTGTTGACACCTGCACAGGAAGCCGCCATGCTGGCTGAATATGACAATACCGATGACTCACAGTACGATCTCCAAGATCCTGACGCTGAGACTGTGCAGGGAAAAAGCTTGACGCAAGAGTCTGATAACAACTCTGACTTCAAACATTTTCGCAATCATTACATTGGCAATATGGAATTGCTTGCTGATAAGCAAACCGTGATGAAATATTTTGATGCTCATCAGGGCTGGTTTCGACGATGTGCTCATCCTTTTAAAGCTGATCCGATTGGGGAAACTGGCTATGCGATGGGTATCGGTAAAGTGGGAGCCTTAGGTTTTCAGGTTGATGCCAGAGTGGGGCTAAATTTGTTGCCACCAGATGAAAATTGCGTTTATCGCATCGTTACTATTCCTATTCCTGAGCAAAAGCCCCAAGGCTATGAAGTAGATTTTCAAGCGGAAATGCGCTTACAGGAGAAACAATTGGACTTAAAAGCGGGAGAGAATCTCAGTTACGATCCGTTAATCACCAGTGTCGAGTGGGATTTAAATCTCACAGTTTCCTTGCATTTTCCCGCATTCATCCAGAAACTAGCTCAGGATATGATTCAAAAAACAGGTGATAGTGTTTTGGGATTTATTGTGGAGCGAGTTTCTAAGAGCTTGACAGCGAAAGTGCAAGACGATTTCCATAAGACCCATGAGATTAAGGTTCCGAAGCAGATTAAGCTGAGAAAATAAACCCTTGGCAAGGAAAAAGGAAAAGGGAACAATGCTTTATACGTTTGTGATTTTGCTTGCGCCTGCTCCAGATGATCTACCATTGGGGATTTTTGGGAAGCCTATTCAGTATTTGCAGTGCGATCGCTTGATTGCGGCGATCGAGCCAGATGTGGATATTGAGGCGTTGAAGCTTTTGCCTGAGCAGTCTTTAATGCAAGCGATCGTTAACCAAAATCTCAAGATTTGCCAGTTCAGCTTTTTAACTATTGGTCTAGTTAAATAAGGAATTTATCTTGTAAACGCTAGCAATATTAAACGATTTTGTCCCCATTACTCGATCTTGCAGGATTTTATAGCTCTCAATTTGCAATCGCTGACGAAGAATCCATCGAAATAACCACCAATGATGGTGAAACCGTCTATCGAGGACGCATTGATATTCTCGTAATCCAACAAAGTCTGTGGGTACTAGTCATCGAGTCCAAGAGCAGTAGCTTTTCCTTGCACAAAGCTTTACCTCAAGCCCTTGCCTATATGCTGGCAAGCCCTAACTCACCCAAAACCACTTTCGGATTAATTACTAATGGTGGCGAATATCGCTTTTTGAAACTAAATCATCCCAATTTACCTACCGAACCACCACAATATGCTCCATCTTCTCTATTTTCTATTTTGCCCCCAGACGATCATCTTCCGACTGTATTACAAATTTTGCGCCGCATTGCCAAAATGATTGCACCTTGATTAATCAAATAGAAAAAGCGTCAGAATTTTGACAACATCCACCGCGATCGCAGTTTTCACACCTTGAGATGAATGGTAAAGCTGAGGTTGTTATATTGGAGATAGTAATTTTGCCTATATAGCGATCGCCCTACAAGATCATGACTTTTGCTACCACTGCCTCACCCACCCATACCAATTTCAAGATTCGTGCCGATATTCTCGATCTCAAATCTAGTCTAATTCAATGGCGGAGAGACTTTCATCGCTTTCCTGAGCTTGGTTTTAAAGAAAAGCGCACAGCTAATGCGATCGCTGAAAAATTAACCGCATGGGGTATTCCACACCAAACAGGCATCGCCCAAACTGGTCTCGTTGCCACGATCGCAGGGACAAAACAGAGCCATAACAAAGTTTTAGCGATCCGTGCTGATATGGATGCGCTGCCGATTCAAGAAGAAAATATCGTTAGTTATAAATCGCAAATTGACGGACTGATGCACGCCTGCGGTCATGACGGACATACAGCGATCGCGATCGGTACGGCAAAATATCTATGGGAAAATCGCGATCGGTTTAGTGGCACTGTGAAAATAATTTTTCAGCCAGCCGAGGAGGGACCAGGCGGCGCAAAACCAATGATCGAGGCGGGTGTGCTCGAAAATCCTAAAGTTGATGCGGTAATTGGGTTACATCTTTGGAATAATTTACCACTTGGTACTGTTGGTGTAAAAAGCGGTGCATTAATGGCTGCAACAGAATACTTCCATTGCAAAATTATCGGACGCGGCGGACATGGCGCACTTCCCCATCAAACTATTGATTCCATTTTAGTTGCTGCTCAAGTAGTAAATACTATTCATAGTATTGTCTCGCGCAATGTTAATCCCCTTGAATCCGCTGTAATTAGTATTGGGGAATTTCACGCAGGTTCCGCTAATAATATCATTGCCGACTCCGCCCGAATCAGTGGTACAGTGAGATTCTTTAATCCTGAAGTTGGCATAAAATTAGCATTGCGACTGGAAGAGGTGATCGCTGGTGTCTGTGCGACTCATGGAGCTTCCTATGAGTTGAAATACACCAAGCTCTATCCACCTGTAATTAATGATTATGCGATCACGGAATTAGTTCGCTCCGTTGCTGAAACTGTGATCGAAACTCCCGCAGGTATCGTTCCTGAATGTCAAACAATGGGCGGTGAAGATGTATCTTTCTTTCTGGAAGCTGTTCCTGGATGCTACTTCTTTCTCGGTTCTGCAAATCCAGATAAGGGCTTAGCCTATCCCCACCATCATCCTCGCTTTAATTTTGATGAGACGGCTCTGGCTACTGGTGTGGAGATTTTTGCCCGTTGTGTAGAGAAGTTTTTGGGCTAAACTTTACAATATCGCGATCTCTTTGGAGATTTATAGGAGAGTTAAGTGATGATTGCTCAATTACACTCTTGAACGGATAAGGGTTTGGAAAATAAATAACCTTGCCCAAATCGACATCCTAAGTCTCGCAGTATTTGCAACTGCCCTGATGTCTCAATACCTTCAGCAACAACGGCTAATCCTATTTGATTGCCCAAGGCAATAATGGTACGCACGATTTGGTAATTACGGCTTGCTTCTTGCATTTGATTGACAAAGGAGAGATCGATTTTCAAGTAATCCGCAGGTAACCGATGGATATAATTTAGCGATGAATAGCCTGTACCGAAATCATCAATACTAGCTTGGATATTTCTGGATTTAATTTGAGAGAGTAGATCGATTGTTTGGTTAATATCCGCAATTAACATACTCTCAGTAATTTCTAAAGTGATCGATTTTCCATCTAAGTCTGTTTTCGCCAATATGCGATCGATATCTTTCAGTAAGTTGGGGTTGCGAATATCCTGTGCCGATAGATTGATACTCATTTTTAGTTTGTGAGAACTCGCAAATTTTGTCTTCCATTTGACGAGTTGCTGACAAGCTTCGTGCAATACCCAACTATCAAGAGCGACAACTAATCCTGTTTCTTCAGCGATCACTACAAAATCCATAGGAGAAACCATGCCGCGAGTTGGGTGTTGCCAACGGACTAAGGCTTCAAAACCAATTAAGCGATCACCATTAAGAATGTCCATAATTGGCTGATAATAAACCATAAACTCTTGATGATCAATCGCATTACGCAAATCTGTTTCTAGGGTCAGTCTCTTAATCGCTTGATCGTGCATTTTGACATCAAAAATCTTGTATAGCAATGTAAGCTTTGCTTAGGACATAAAACCCAAAAGATGGCAGAGCTTCGCTCTGCCATCTTTTGGGTTTTGAATTGTCCTATCTATCTCTTACGTTGCTATAGGAATTTTGGTAAATCCGTGAGGACATCGTGAAGCGCATTATGCGTAATTACATCTGAAGCCGCCTTAAGTGCAGCAGTCCGCAACGACACTTGCTGCTCCAGTTCAGCATTACGATTCTCTAATAACGCTCTCTTTTCTACTTCTAAGACAGACTGGCGATCGAGGGATAATTGCAAAGCATCGTATTGTTGCTTTATTCTCAACATTGATTGTAACCTAGCCTTCAGTTCGAGAGGATTAACAGGCTTGCTAATAAAATCATCAGCTCCTGCATTTAAGCATTGAGCAAGATCTTCTTTGGCAGTTAGGGCTGTTACCATAATGATCGGAATTGGTCTATATTTAGAAATAGACTTGATGTGTTCGCAGACTTCAATTCCATCCATGTCGGGCATCATTACATCCAGTAAAATCAAATCTATCTCTAGGATTTCCAAAGATTCGAGTGCTTCCTGTCCAGTAGATGCATAATTTAATTCATAGTCATATTCATTTTAATAATGCTTCTATAGCAACGTAAGAGATAGATAGGACAATTCAAAACCCAAAAGATGGCAGAGCGAAGCTCTGCCATCTTTTGGGTTTTATGTCCTAAGCAAAGCTTACATTGCTATATGACATCAAAATTGCGCGACTCATCATCAACGATTAAAATGGATTGGTTATTCATAGATTATTAGGTGAGGGTTCTATGATTTAAAATTTTTTGTGCCGAGGCTTTGCCATGCTATGAAAAGTCAGTTCTTTATTGCTTTCGGACTAAAATTTGTTTGATTGTCGTGGCTAGTTGATTGAGTTTGACGGGTTTTGTTAAATACTCATTTGCACCAGATTCTATACATCGCTCGCGATCGCCTGCCTTTGCCAAAGCTGTTAAGGCGATAATTGGAATATTTACTAAATCGGGATTGAGGCGAATTTCCTTAATAGCCTCTAATCCATCTATCTCTGTTATTTGGATATCCATCAAAATCAAGTTGGGATGATGAGCCTTAGCAAGATCGATCGCCTGTTGTCCATCAGTTGCTAATAAAATGCGGTAGCCCCTAGCTTCGAGGTAACTGGAGAATGTCGCAATATTAGACTTATTATTTTCTGCCAGCAAAATTAAGGGTGAAATTAGTTCTTCAGTTTGGCTTTGACCAATCTGAGCTTGTTCTGACAAGTCAGAGTTAGTTTGTGCTTCGATTTCAGAGGAGCCAATATTAAAGGGAAGATTAATCGCAAAGCAACTACCGACTCCCACCTCGCTTGTCAGTTCTACAGTTCCTCCGTGAAGTTCTACAAGCCTTTTGACTAAAGCCAAACCTAATCCTGTGCCATCATATTTACGGTTCAGCGCACTATCGATTTGGATAAAGGGCTGAAACAGTTTCTGGATGTTCTCTGCCGATATGCCTATCCCCGTATCAATCACAGCGATCTTTAAATAATTTAGAGGCGTTAGATTGGTTGTACTGCTTCCAAGGTGAACTTCCGACACTTCTAAAGTAATTGTTCCTCCTTCTAGAGTAAATTTAACAGCATTATTGAGCAGATTGATTAGGACTTGTCGAATTCGCCTTTCATCTAGCCTGATTTCTGGCAAATGCTTAGAAATTCTAGGTGTTAACTGAATGCGTTTTGTTAATGCTTGATGCTTGATAAATGCCAAACTACATGTACATAAGCTTTCTATATTTGTAACAGTTAAATCTAGGGTAATCTGTCCAGACTCAATTTTGGCAAAATCGAGAATGTCATTAATCAAGGACAAAAGATGCGTACTACTACTCTCAATGGTTTGCAATGCTTTAAGTTGGCGCTCATTAATGCTGCCAAATACTTCGTCCTGAAGAGCTTCATTCATTCCCAAAATCGAATTGAGCGGTGTCCGCAGTTCGTGGCTCATGGTAGCGAGGAACTCGTCTTTGAGACGGTTAGCCCGCATGAGTTCTTCATTAGCTAGCTGCAATTTTGCGTCCTTAGCCTTGCGATCGCTAATATCGCGCAAAATTTTAGAAGCTCCGACCACCTCTCCATCGCCGTTCACTAAAGGAGAGATAGTTGCCGAGACATCGATGCTTTTACCCTCTTTACTGATACGGACTGTTTCAAAATGTTCTAACCGCTCTCCTCGCATGAGACGCGCCAAATTCTGAGTTTCATCATCCAAGTGGTCAGGGGGGAAAAGCATAGAGATAGGTTGCCCGATCATTTCAGCATCTGAATATCCAAATAATCTCTCAGCAGCAGGATTCCAACTGGTGATAATCCCCTCTAAAGATTCAGTGATAATCGCGTCATCGGTGGATTCGACCACAGATGCTAAAAGCCGAGATGACTCTTTTGAACGCTTGTCTAATTCAATATTGCGGGCTTCTAATAACGCTCTCTTTTCTGCTTCTAAGACAGACTGGCGATCGAGGGATAATTGCAAAGCATCGTATTGTTGCTTTATTCTCAACATTGATTGTAACCTAGCCTTCAGTTCGAGAGGATTAACAGGCTTGCTAATAAAATCATCAGCTCCTGCATTTAA
>JADBWK010000054.1 GCA_020404895.1 Pseudanabaena sp. M085S1SP2A07QC
AATGTCGTCACATAGGCAATAAATCGCTACAATTTCATCATTCATTTTTCTTGCTGCTACTCGGCTCTTGTCCTTTGTAGCAGCTTTTTTTTCTTGTTACTATAGGTAGCAACTTGGGTTATGTAAGTATTTTCTGCTTCTTAACCCAAACTCACGTTACCTAGCGATGTTATGCCACAAGATGAAAACTTTCTCAGCTTTGATGAAATTTTTGAGGAGCTAAATTATCGCCAAGCACAGCGCACATTAAGAGATATTGTCGCAAATCTGGACTTGTCAGAGCGAGAGCGGCGCGGACTAGAGGAGCCGCTAGAAGAGCTTCAGCAAATGCTGGACAAATTAGAGCGTCAAGTTTTGCAAATAGCAGTATTTGGCATGGTGGGGCGTGGCAAATCGTCGGTACTCAATGCGCTGATGGGTGGTCAAGTGTTCGAGACTGGCCCCTTGCATGGTGTGACGACAAGTCGGCAAGCCGCCGAGTGGCAAATATCGCGAGAGGCGATGCAAACTAACGGCGATCGCACAATTCTGAAGGCTTCATTTCAAGGACGTGGTGAGGCAAGAATCGAATTAATTGACACCCCCGGAATTGATGAGGTTGATGGCGAAGGGAGAGCAGAACTTGCCAAGCGCATCGCCCAACAAGCGGATTTAATTTTATTTATCGTTGCGGGTGACATTACTAAGGTTGAGTATGATGCACTTTCCGAACTCAGGGGCGCTAGTAAACCAATCCTGCTAGTTTTTAACAAAATTGACCAATATCCACCTGAAGATCGCCTAGCTATCTATGCCAATATCCGTGATGAGCGGGTACGAGAGCTATTAACCGAAGATGAAATAGTGATGACAGCGGCTTCGCCACTTGTGGCAAAAGCGATCCGTCAGCCCGATGGCTCCTTTGAAGCCGAGCTAGTCAATGGGAAGCCCCAAATCGAAGATTTAAAGTTAAAAATTTTGGAGGTACTTGATCGCGAAGGTAAATCTCTGATCGCTTTAAACACGATGATGTTTGCAGATATGGTGCAAGAGCGCGTCGTTCAACGCAAAATGTTTGTGCGCGATCGCCAAGCTAATCGCATCATTTGGAATTGCGTAATTACCCAAGCCGTAGCGATCGCCGTTAACCCATTCACTGTAATTGATGTAATCAGTGCCGCAATTATCGATATTTCAATGATCGTGGCGCTTTCTAAGCTTTATGGCATTAATATGAGCAATCGCGGTGCGATTTCGCTGATGCAAAAAATCGCGATCGGTATGGGTGGCATTAGTGCCAGCGAATTCCTTGCCACATTCGGATTAAGTTCCCTCAAAGGTTTGCTGGGCATTGCTGCACCTGTAACTGGTGGTTTGACTTTGGGGGGGTATGTGTCAGTTGCGATCGCGCAAGCAGGTGTGGCAGGATTTTCTACCTATGCATTGGGGTTAGTAACGAAGGAATATCTCGCCAATGGTGCATCATGGGGCGCAG
The DNA here is from genome assembly GCA_020404895.1 of Pseudanabaena sp. M085S1SP2A07QC. GTDB lineage: Bacteria > Cyanobacteriota > Cyanobacteriia > Pseudanabaenales > Pseudanabaenaceae > Pseudanabaena. The sequence continues at coordinate 1,475 of JADBWK010000054.1, forward strand.
ACGGGCCAAAAGCAGTCGTTAAAAGGATCTTGGACACCATCGATGAAGACTCAATCCTAGCCAGAATCAAAGATGAACTCCGCGCCAAAATCGATCTGCGTAGACTGAGAAAAACTTAGATTTGTAATACTTAATTATTCTCTATCTCTGCCCCTCTAAGGCGCTGGTTCCGCCCAGTGAGGAGCAGAAAGTCTTATTAAGCAAGGAGTGTAGGAATCTGTTGTCAAAGCTGGTTAACGTGGTTTTTGCGCAAAAGTGCGTGTAAGAGCCAGAACGGGAATTATTCCTAGCCGTGAGCCAATCAGTTTACATTAAGCACTTTCAAAAGCCCATTTTTCAGCTAGCCATCCAACGCAATAAAATCAATTTACTAGTTTACGAACCCGATCAGGAGACAATTCTGCAATGGATAACCTATTAAGCCATGTAGATATTCTTAAAAAGACTCTACAAGAAGCAACGATCGCTCAACCCCGCTTACAAGCAATTAAACTTTATCCTGTCTGCGATATCGAATCTGGTCATTTTCTCGTTCTCGCTACTGGCTGGGACAAACAACGCTGGATGGACACAATTTTATTTCACGCCCGTTTAGTCGAGAATAAAATCATCATCGAAGAAGATAACTTTGAAGAAGGCTTAACCACTGCTCTGATTGCCGCAGGGATTAGAAAAGAAGATATTATTAACAGTCTGGAAGCAGCGATCGCCGTTTGATTTTAAGATCAAAAAATCACTTCATCATTTTTATGGCAAAGCTCAGTAAAATCCTTATTTTCCCAATTAAATCCCTCGATCCGATCGCTTTAGATGCAGTCGAGATATCTGAAGGTGGGGCATTAAAAGGCGATCGCGAATTTGCCATGTTTGATAAAAACGGAAAATACATCAATGCCAAGCGCTATCCTAAGATTCATATAATTAGAGCAAGGTACGAATTAGGCGATCGACTAGTACATTTGCAAATCCAAGAGCAGCAAGAAGTATCCACTTTTCATTTAGATCGAGATCGCATTGCGCTTACTGACTGGCTCAGCAAATTTTTTGATCAACCCGTAGAACTTCGTCAAAATGTTAGTAATGGATTTCCTGATGATCCTGAAGCATGGGGCGCAACTGTAATCTCGGAGGCAACTCTTGCCACTGTGCAGAGTTGGTATGTAACCCCGCCAATTAGCCTTGAGCAAATTCGCGATCGCTTCCGAACTAATCTAGAAATCACTGATACCGAACCATTTTGGGAAGATCATTTGTTTGCGAAAGCTGGTGAAACAGTTCCCTTTAAAATTGGTGATGTTCAGTTTTTCGGCACAAATCCCTGTCAACGTTGTCCTGTGCCCACCCGTGACACGTTAACTGGTGAAGTTTATCCAGAATTTCAAAAGATTTTTACTCGTCAAAGAGAAGCATCTTTACCAGCAAACATTGAGCGATCTCGTTTCAATCATTGCTATCGTCTGGCGCTGAATACCCGAATTCCATTAACAGAAGCTGGCAAGATTCTAAAAATAGGCGATTCTGTTAGTAAGGAATGAAAATTAATTAAAACCAAAATTTGTTGGGGCGGGCTTTGCCCGCCCCAACAAATTTTGGTTTTAATTGCACAAGTTAATTAATTTTCATTCCTAAGTAGCTGGACAGAAGAAGCTAAGATTGAGATCTCCGACTTTTTCTTTGCTTATCAAAATTTATTTGTGCTAGCAAAGAAAAAGTCGGAGATCTGGGCTTTTTACTCAAACCATTTGCCACGCTTAGTTTTTATTTGTTGAACACATTCTGTCTTGAAGCAAGCCTTGCTTTACCTGAAGCAGCCCATTCTTGGAGAACTTGAATCTCCTGTTGAGCAGTTTGCGCTAAGGGCACAATTTGACTAGCAGCTTCGAGAATATCATCTGTAGTAAAGTCACGATTTTGGCTGAAACCGATATGCATCGCTTCGATGATACCCTGCTCAATTTCTGCACCTGAAAAATCTGGAGTCTCGTAGGCTAGTCGATCGATATCATAGGCGCGAGTATTGTGTGGGCGATATTTGCTTACATGTACCGAGAAAATCTGCGATCGCTCTTCTTGATTGGGTAAGCCCACAAAAAACACCTCATCAAATCTGCCCTTTCGCAATAATTCGGGCGGCAAAGTACGAATATTATTTGCTGTAGCCACAACGAATACGGGTGAAGTCTTTTCTGCCATCCATGTAAGGAATGTGCCGAACACGCGATTAGTTGTGCCTGAATCACCACGTCCATCAGTTCCCGCAAAAGCCTTGTCGATTTCATCAATCCACAATACGCAAGGAGAAAGAGCTTCGGCTAACTGAATCATTTGACGGGTGCGGGATTCACTCTCACCGACTAAGCCTGCGAAGAGGCGACCAACATCAAGGCGCAATAATGGTAAATGCCAATGATGGGAAATTGCTTTAGCTGTGAGGGATTTGCCAGTACCTTGTATCCCTGCGAGTAGTAATCCGCGTGGATGGGGAAGTCCATACTTTCTGGCGCGATCGCTAAAGGCACTACCTCGACGTAGTAGCCATTCTTTGAGATTGTCTAAACCACCGATATCACTAATTTCTGTTGTCGATGGATAGAATTCTAAAATCTGAGTTTGGCGAATACTTTGGCGTTTTTCTTCGAGAATTAGGTCTACATCATCGGGACGTAAGCGACCATTTTCAGCGATCGCCTTTGCTAGCACACGCCGCATTTTCTCAAGAGATAAGCCTTGTCCAGCGCGAACCAGATCGTCGATCGCTTGTTTATCTAGTTGAATATCGCAAGTTGGATTAGCATAACTAACAGAACAGGCAATTTGCTCAATTTCTGTTCTTAATTCACTAGGATTTGGAAGTGGAAATTCTAAAATCGAGAAAAATTCACTGAGGCTATCGGGAATATTAATTTGCGAGGCAAGCACAATAATATTTTGGGCTTCACTTTTGAGTCTACGCGCAAGATTTTTGAGCTTACGTGCGATCGCAACATCGTCAAGAAAGCGATCGAAATCTCGCAATACAAACACTGCACCTTTGGGAATTTTATCTACAAATTCTAGAGCCTGCAAAGGATTACGCTTACCCATCCCTGCATCAGTGGGATTAGACTGATAACCATCGACAAAATCCCAGACAAATATGCTGCGACCAAGAGATTTTGCCACGTTGGTAATTACAGCTTCAACTCGCTCTTCCTCCGCTGAAGGTATATAAATCAAAGGATATCGGGCACGGAGTATCAGATTTAAGTCAGCTTCAAAATTCATTGATCAGCAAGCCGTGAATAAAACGCTAAAATGTCTAGAAACTATAATCTACAGCAAACTATAGCAATAATTGCAACAGTGATGGTTCAAAAAGATCTAGACTGTTTTCTGGCTAAGCGTCTAGATTTATTTGGTAGTGATTTGGTAGTGCTACAGTTGCTACGAGCATCGTAAAGTGCTAATCACTCTCCACTATGTAGATCAAGGTTTGTAAGGTTTATCAAAGGTTTATTAACAATGTTGCAAGAGATTCAATTACCTGTTGTTGCAGATGCGAAAAAGTGGACTATTCAAGACAGCGAATCACTTTATCGTATCAATGGCTGGGGAGAACCTTATTTCAGTATTAACGAAGCGGGTAATGTGACCGTCTCCCCCAAAGGCGATCGCGGTGGTTGCATTGACCTGTTTGATTTGGTAAATGATCTGAAGCAGAGAGGGTTGCGTCTGCCCATATTAGTGAGATTTTCGGATATCTTAGCTGATCGCATTGAGCGCATTAATTCTACCTTTGCTAAAGCGATCGCACGCTATAACTACAATGGCGTTTATCGTGGCGTTTTCCCTGTCAAAGTCAATCAACAACGTCAATTGGTTGAAGAAATTGCCAAATATGGTAAACCATTTCAATTTGGTCTAGAAGCAGGTTCTAAGCCCGAATTATTGATTGCTCTTGCTACTCTACGCACCCCTGGCTCGTTACTAATCTGCAATGGCTACAAGGATGTCGAATATATTGAAACGGCTTTACTAGCGCGAAAGTTGGGGCAAAACACGATCATTGTGATCGAGCAACTGGAAGAAGTGGAAATGATCATCCGCGCTGCGACTAAGTTGGGAATTGCCCCTGTAGTTGGCGTAAGAGCAAAACTGAGTGCCAAAGGGCTTGGACATTGGGAAGATTCCACAGGCGATCGCGCTAAGTTTGGTCTTAGCATGTGGGAGATTCTGGAAACCTTTGAACAATTGGAATCGGCAAATATGCTAGATTCCCTGAAATTGTTGCATTTCCATATCGGTTCTCAAATTAGCAACATCAGCACGATCAAAGATGCCTTACGCGAAGCAGGACAAATCTACGTACAGCTTGCGGAAATGGGAGCACCGATGGGGCATCTCGATGTTGGTGGTGGTTTAGGCGTTGACTACGATGGTTCCAAAACCAATTTCTATGCCTCTAAAAACTATAGTATGCAGAACTATGCCTACGATATCGTGGCGGCAATTAAGGATGCCTGCGCGGAAAAAGGCGTACCTGTGCCAACTTTGACCAGTGAAAGCGGTCGCGCGATCGCATCCCATCAATCGGTTTTAGTCTTTGATGTAGTTGGCATTAGCGGTATTCCTAACCAGCCGATCTCACCTCTAAAAGAGGATGAGCATCTAATCGTCCGCAATCTTTTTGAATCATTGGAAAATATCAACGAGAATAATTACCAAGAGATTTATCACGATGCCGTTCAGTTCAATCAAGAAGCAGTTAGCTTGTTCACCTTTGGCTATCTAAGCCTCAAGCAACGCGCCAGAGTTGAACGTCTGTTTTGGGAATGTTGCGATCGCATTCTCAAGGTAACCCGCAAACTGAATTATGTGCCTGACGATCTTGAAGATCTGGAACGATCCATGGCGCTAACTTATTACTGTAATTTCTCAGTATTTCAATCTGCTCCCGATAGTTGGGCGATCGACCAATTGTTCCCAATTATGCCAATCCATCGATTAAATGAAGAACCCATCTGTCGCGGCACGATCGCTGATCTCACCTGTGACAGCGATGGCAAAATTGATCGTTTCATCGATTTGCGCGATGTCAAGTCTGTGCTTGAGTTACATCCTTTTATTTCCGAAGAGCCTTACTTTTTGGCTTTATTTCTCGGTGGAGCCTATCAAGAGATTCTTGGCGATTTGCATAATCTCTTTGGTGACACTGATGCAGTTCATATTCATGCAACTCCTAATGGTTATAAGGTTGAGCATGTAATCAAGGGTGATTCGATGACCGAGGTTCTGGAATATGTGCAGTACAATCGTGATGCGATGCTGGAAAATATTCGTCAAGAGACAGAACGCGCTCTCCAAGAGAAGCAAATTACTCTGGATGAAGCAAGGTTGTTTTTGCAAAAATATGAACATTGCTTGAATGGTTACACCTATTTAAGCTAATCAAATTAAAAACTGTTGTGCTGGGCAAAGCCCAGTACAACAGTTTTAGGACTTACGCAAAAGAACGAGCCGTAGGGGCAATTCATGAATTGCCCCTACGGCAAAATGAGGCTTTCAGGGCATTTTTGCGTAAGTCCTAAGTTTTTAATTTGCGCTGCTCAGCGCGGATTAAGCATAATGTCGCAGTTTCTATTAAAGTTAAATTAGCCACATATTGATTTGTTGTACTCTTGGCACAGCAAATTACTAATTGCTGTTACGCAGGATGCAGATGATGAATCTCTTGCTGCTAGTGAAGCAGGGCAACCACGGGGGGATTGCCCCTACCTGAATAATTTGTGTTCTGTAGGGGCTGCCCCCCCGTGCCAGCCCAAAACCTCAGCTATCGTAGGAATTTTATCTACGTAAAGCAAATTATTAATTTAGAATTGCAAATTAGAGTTTTTGGTAAAACGTGGAAATTTTATGTATCAGTAACGGACATGGTGAAGATATCATCGCTGCCCGTATCTGCATTGAACTAGAGAAATTAGGGCTTTCAGCGATCGCCTTACCGCTTGTGGGCGTGGGACATGCCTATACTAAAGCAAATATCTCGATCGTTGAAAAGTTTACGCAAGCGATGCCATCGGGGGGATTTGTCCGTATGGATAGCCGTCAGTTAGCGCGTGATGTCAAAAGTGGATTGGTAGGGCTAACTCGGAAGCAATTGGGGTTTGTATGGAGTTGGTCACGGGAAAATCGCAGAAACAATCGGCTGATTTTAGCAGTGGGTGATATTGTGCCATTGCTGTTTGCATGGTTACCATCTCAGTTTGGTGGCTGTAATTTTGCATTTGTTGCCACAGCTAAGTCAGAATATTTTTGGCGCGATCGCAAAAGTAGTTTGCCCCATGTCAAAAAACCTTTTGGCGGCTCTAACTTTTTCCCTTGGGAACGCGCTTTGATGAATAGCAATCGCTGCAAGGCGATATTTGTCCGCGATCTATTAACTGCCGAGAGCTTGAATCGCGATTTTAAACTGCCAGCGATTTATCTAGGTAATTCGATGATGGATGGGCTTGAACCAAAGGGCATAAATTTTGGTATTGGCGAAGATGAATGGGCTGTGGCAATTCTTCCAGGTTCGCGATCACCTGAAGCCTATGAAAACTGGATGACATTGATGCTTTGTGCTCAAGTTGTATCCCGTGCGATTCCGCATAATGTCCATTTTTTAGTAGCGATCGCACCTGACTTAGATTTGGAAATTATTGGGCAGAGCATTATCCAAAAGGGTTGGCAGCGCATTGATGAAACTACTTTTAAAGTGCAAAATGCGCGACTAATTTTGTTGCAAGATGGCTTTGGTGATTGTCTGCATCAATGTCATTTAGGCTTGGCGATGGCTGGCACTGCGACGGAACAGATGGTGGGTTTAGGCAAACCTGTAATCACGATCGCGGGAAATGGCCCCCAATTCACGCGCAAGTTTGCTGAAGAACAAGCGGATCTGTTAGGCTGCTCAATTAATTTAATCGAAAAACCAGCTCAGGTTGCGGATGTGCTCAATGAGATTTTGCAAGATCCTGATTACTTCCAAGAGGTAAGTCGCAATGGTGAGGAGCGCATGGGCAAAGCAGGAGCGTCTGCCCGAATTGCTAAATATATCGCTGAGAAAATCTAAGAAAAAAGGTTCGCATAGTGAACCTTTTTTCTTAGAGCGTTTGGAACGGGATACTTGACAATATTTAGAACTGATATCCCAAACTGAAATAAAAGGCGGATTCTTGTAAGTTAGAGCCGCGATCGCTGAGATTTACAAAGGGAACAGCGTAATCTAAGCGCATATTTAATCGTTCTAATGGTGTAAATAGCAAGCCAAGTCCACCACCAGCTAAAAAGTTTTGACTAGGTAAAGTGTTTGGGTTATTGGGATGATTCCAGATTGCGCCAGTATCTAGAAATGGAATGACTTGCAACAATGTAGCACCTAAGTCATTACGGAGCGCCACAAAGCGATTTTCTAAGGAGAATCGAATTCCATTATCTCCAGTGCTGGCATTTTGGCGAAATCCACGCAAAGACTGACCAACACCAATTGTAAATTGTTGCGAAGATAACAGCGGATCGGCAGATAGTTGCAGATCTAAAGCGCCAATCAGTAATGAATCTGTCCCCAAGGACTGCACACGCTGAATCTGTCCTAGCCAGCTTAGGAAGGAGCCACTCGGTGTTGTGACATTGGTGGAGCCAAATAAACCTGTGCCTATACTAAACTGCGATCGCAGAGACCAAGCTCCAGCCAAATCGCGTAAGGTGTAGTCTTGACCAAACTTGATTACACTAGTGCGAGTTGTCCCATCTGGCTCTGGTCCAATCCCAAAGGGTGTGGCAAGATTATTAAAAGCAAATGTTTGTCCATTTTGATAGCTATAGCCAATGGATAAAGCAAATTCTTCTACGCTTGACCTAACTAACGGCTGACGAAAATTCAGGTCAAAGAGATTACTATTGCCGCGAATATTTAGTACGTCAAATGGATCTTGAGTGATTCGATAGTTGCTGGGAGAATATCGCAATGACAAGGTTCCATTCATGGGATTGAGTGGAATATTGTATGAGAGATCATATTGATTGGAGCCTCCCGTCGTTGTTCCGTAATAGGAAGCTGCCAATGTGTCGCCATTACCAGAGAGGTTCCGAAAGAATAGTCCTCCACCGTAACGTTCTGAGCCCACAGCAGGTGGAGAGAAGTTATCGATACTAGCAAATCCACCAAACTGATTTGCTTCTTTAACTGTAACGGCAAGAATACTACTATCGGGCTGACTTCCTGATTTTAAACTTGCTTCAATATCGCTAAATATGGGATCTGCTCGTAACAAACGCAACTGATCCTCAAGTTTGGCAGTGTTAAGAGGTGTACCAGTACCTAATTCTAATCGCGATCGCACATAATCGGGATTGGTATTTTTTAAGCCAACTATTTCAATTTTCTCGATTCTACCTTCAATAACTTTAATGGTGACTATGCCATTAGCAGTTTTCTCTGTATCAACTACTGCTTGTGAAGTTATGTATCCTCGATCTGCATAGATTTGTGTAACTGATTGAGCTGTTTTTTCGATCTGCTCAGGAGTTACTTGTTGCCCTTCTACAGTTTTGGCGATCGCAGCTATCTCGGCACTAGTTAAGATTGTGCTACCAATAATTTCAATTTTTTTGACTGCGATCGCTTGAGCAATTGGTGACGAGACTACAGGCGATGGTTCAGTGAGGGGGAGGCTAGAATTGTTAACTTTATGAGAAGTTGTAGAGTTGGTATTAGTAGGCTTATTAACAGGTAATGCGGCTGCCGATTCAATTGAGACAATGAGAAGGTAGCTAAAGATTAAAGAGCTCGATAGATAATAACTAACTAGTTTAAATAGTTTCATACTACTAATATCAATTTTTAGTTGGCTTCAGTTTTAAGGAATATAGCTTAAAACAGCAAATTTAAGTTGTATTTTTTTACATGTATAGCTGTCGCCATTCTTATTAGGACATAAAACCCAAATAGTGAGAGGTGACGCGAAGAGCTGCCTCTCACTATTTGGGTTTTGATTTATCTTGATAAAAGTGGCTAAGGCTATATTTGCATATTTGTGTATGCAAAAAAAAAGTTCAATAATTTTGAAAATATTGCATTTTCAAGGCTATAAAGAGAATTTTCTAATTTAATATTTCATCTTGAGATTGATTTTACATGATTAATACATTATTGTGTAGACAGTCAAAAATTGACAATTACACCTAAATTAAAAATTTGTTCTTACACTGTAAGCATATTTACATAACACAGGAGAAACTTAATGTCCACAGTCGTCAACAGTAATTTCAATCAAATTAAAAGGTCAGCGATCGCATTACTATTGTTACAATCCTTTGTTATGGGAAGTGATGCTTTTGCTCAGTCAATTATGCCAACTCAAGGTGTAGGTGATTTAGGGACACAAGTAACTCCTGATATTAATAATGCGCAACAATTAAACATCACAGGTGGTACACAAGCAGCCGCAAATCTCTATCACAGTTTCCAGCAATTTGGCTTAACTCAAGGAGAGATTGCCAACTTTATGTCCAACTCTAGCATTCAGAATATTCTGGCGAGGGTTACTGGTGGTGATGCTTCGGTGATTAATGGATTAGTTCAAGTTACGGGTGGTAATTCTAATCTTTATTTATTAAATCCTGCGGGAATTATTTTCGGTGCTAATTCTAGTTTGAATGTTCCTGCGGCGTTCACGGCGACTACAGCGAGTGGAATACAGGTAGGTAATAGTTGGTTTGGCGTAAATACTGGGATTGATGATGTCAAAAAGTTAACTGGTACTCCCCAAGCTTTTGGCTTTGCTAGTTCGACTACGATGCCAACGAATGAGCAACCTGCTGCGATCGTTAATGCTGGTAATCTCACTGCTAAAGAAGGACAGAGCATTACTCTCGTAGGTGGTTTGGTAATTAATACAGGCACAATTACTTCACCATCAGGCAAAGTCACGATCGCCGCATCAGCAGATGGAAAATATGTCAAAATCACGCCTGAAGGAAGCTTGCTGAGTTTACAACTACCGATCGCTGATCAAAATCAATTAGCGCTGTCAAATGTTCAGGCTAAGGATCTCCCAAATCTACTGACTGGCTCGGCAAACCTTCGCAATATAACGGGTTTAAATGTTGATACTTCAAGTAATGTGCTTGTGGCTGGTACAGCAATTCCCAATACTGCGGGAACTGTGATCGCTTCAGGAAATATCGATGTGTCGAGCAATACGAATACTGGTAATGGCGGCTTTGTCGAAGTATCGGGCAAAGATTTACTGTTTCAGGGAAAAGTGAATACAACAGCATTGAATGGTCTTGCGGGAACACTCCTTATCGATCTAACTAACCTTAACATCACAGACACTACTTTACTCAATGTAGAAGGTAATATAATTCTTCAAGCTACTAAAGATATAAGGATTACGTCTCCAGCAGAAGGTTTTAAGTTAGTTAATAATCTTACCTCGTTGAAGTTTATTGCTGGCGAAAATATTATTGTTAACTCAAATACTGATGGTGGTGATAATTCTTTTTTCTTTAATTCGATCGCAAGTCCTACGCTTTCATTAACGGCGCAGAAAGGAAATATCAATATTACTGGAAACTTTGTAGTTAATAACTTAGGTGATCCTGGCACAACCGTAAATTTGAATGCGCCTAATGCTGCTGTGCTTGTTGAAAATGGTTATTTACAAATTGGTCAGGCTGGTAGTACTAGTGACAATGTTATTAACATTACAGCAGCTAAATTTAGAATAACTGGGACTCCTATTTTCAATGATGGACCTGGATACAGTATTTATACCTTTGTGGCAAATACAACGTCTAAGGTTAATATTTCTCTAAAGTTTGGGGATGAGGATCCTATTATTATCTCTAACATTAATGATATTGATGGAAATAACTTGATTAATATTCATCTTTTAATTGACACTGAGTTTGTAGTTGGGAAAACTCTGACTAACAACAGTAGTGTTGTTGATGGTCAAATTGGCATCGGAATTGATAAAAATCCATCCCAAGTTCTGAAATTTCTATCTGAACAGTCATTTTATCCCAGTAACGATAATAGGATTAGTCCACAAGTATTTGACGTGTCATTTTATCCTGAGGAGATTGAGAATACCTTTGCAGCGAATACCTTGGCAGCGAATACCTTAAATAGTGACGCGATTCTATCTGACCAGTCATTTAGCTCTAATACGGGGCTTGCGAATACCTTGGCAGCGAATACCTTAAATAGTGACGCGATCGCTACGGCAAGAACTGCTGACTTACAAGCAAATGCTGATGATGTACAGGAATGTGAACCCACAGGTACAAAGAAGCCATTGTTAACAATCACTGCCTCATTGCCATCAGTTCCAACTCGCACTGCCCAAAATCCAAATCGCTCTACTTTGCCACCATGCAAAGAATAATTAATTCGCTCCTATGAAAAGTAAAGGCTATGAGATCGCCATCTTATTTGCAATTGGGTTAACATCGCCGATCGCAGCATTTGCCACAGAGCTTAGTAATCCTACGATCCCATCCCAAGATGTGAGATCAACCGCAGACAAGCTTGTGCAAACTGGGTTGCAACAATTTCGAGCGCAAAAGCTTGATCTCGCAATCTCAAATTGGCAGCAAGCGCTAAACCTCTATCAGCAGCAAAAAAATAGTAAGGGCGCAATAAATGTCCTTGAGAACCTAGCAGAAGCATCAAAAATGCTTGGCAAATATGAAAAAGCGATCGCTTACTTACAGCAATTGCTGGCTTTAGCGCAAAGTCTTGGAGATCGCCGCACTGAAGCTAATGCTCTTGGAAATCTAGGTGGCAACTATCGCATTGTCGGTAACTATGCCAAAGCTCTGGAAGTGCAAAACCTAGGATTAGCGATTAGAAAAGAACTAAACGATCACCGGGGAGAAGGACAGGTTTTGGCTAACCTTGGCAATATTCACTATGACCTTGGCAATTACCGTATAGCCGCGAATTTTTATCAGCGTAGTCTCAAAATTGCCAAGGCGGTCGGGAATGAGAAAGTAATTATTTCTATACTCACTAGCTTAGGAGCGATCGCAGTTACACAAGAAGAATATCCACAAGCAATTAAGTATTATCAGCAAAGTCTTAATAATGCGAGAAAAATTGGTTTTCGAGAAGCGGAAGTAAATGTACTTAATAATATCGGCTCTAACTATCATGTTCAGCACAAATATAAAGAAGCAATTCCATATTACGAGCAAGCATTAACCGTTGCTAAAAAACTTAAAAATCCTCGTCTTGAAGGAATCGCAGTCGGTGCTTTGGGGTTAGCCTATGTATCTTTGGGAAAATACGAAAAAGCTCTATCTTTGCAAGAGCAAAGCTGGCAACTAGCCAAACAAATCGGCGATCGCTATCTCGAAGCAACGACTTTAGGCAATTGGGGCTATACACTTTGGCGATCGCAAAAATATGCAGAAGCTGAGCAGAAATTATTGACAAGCCTGAATTTATTAGAATCTCTGCGTTCTAACTTAAGTGATGGTGATAAGGTTTCGATTTTTGATACGCAGCTTCATGCTTTTAATTTGTTGCAACAGATTATGGTTGCTCAGGAGAAGCATGAAGAAGCGCTGGAAATCGCTGAACGTGGTCGCGCCCCTGCCTTTGCCGAGCTTCTCTCCCGTCGCGTTAGCTCAAGTTCTGCACCAAAAGCAGCACAGAAAAATGAAGCCATTATTCCATCTTTAGCACCTGTTAGTATTGCCGATATTCGTCGTATAGCAAAACAACAGAATGCGGTAATGGTGGAATATTCTTTGATTACTGATCCTATCTTTATCAGTCAGGGAAAGCTTAAGGGTGAACTTATCAAGCTCTATATTTGGGTAGTGCAGCCTTCGGGTTCGATCTCGTTTCGCGAGGTTGATCTCAGAAAATCTAATGTTTCTATAGTGAATTTGGTTGAGGATATTCGCAGCTTGTTTAACGATGCGAATGGAATTGTTCGAGATCCTAAGGAAGTATTAGCGAAGTATGGGGATCTCAAGCAATTATATGCAGTTCTGATTCAGCCAATCCAAGACTTGTTACCTAAAGACGCAAATACTAGAGTGATTTTCTTGCCCCAAGGATTACTTTTTTTAGTTCCATTTGCGGCTCTAATTAATCCTAAAGATCAATTTCTAATTGAGAAACATACAGTTCAAATTGCACCTGCTATTCAAATTCTCGATTTCACTCACCAACTTAGACAACAAGTAAAAAAAGTTAATTTGCAGGAAGTTCTCATAGTTGGCAATCCCACTATGCCTAGTCTCGGAAATCCACCAACTCAGTTAATACCTCTATTAGGAGCTGAAAAAGAGGCAAAAGCGATCGCATCTTTACTAAATACTACTTTTCTAACAGGCGACAACGCGACAAAAGTGGAAGTTGTTAAAAAGATGAAATCTGCTCGTTTTGTCCATCTCGCTACCCATGGATTATCAGAGGAATATCGTAACGGTGAGATCCCAGGTGCGATCGCCCTTGCGCCTAGCTCAACTGATGATGGATTTTTGACGGCTAGCGAAATTATGACAATGCGGTTGAATGCGGAGATGGTGGTACTAAGTGCTTGTAAAACTGGACAGGGTTTATTAACTGGCGATGGTGTCATTGGACTATCGCGATCGCTAATTAGCGCGGGAGTGCCCAGTGTTGTCGTGTCGCTATGGGCTGTACCTGATGAGCCAACAGCTTTGCTAATGACCGAGTTTTACAAAAAATTCCAAAATGATCCGAACAAAGCGCAAGCCATCCGTCATGCCATGCTTTCTACTAAAACTAAGTATCCTGATCCACTGAATTGGGCAGCTTTTACATTAATCGGTGAGAATTAAGAAAGGGGCGCTTCGCGCCCCTTTCTTAATTCTTATAGACCGTTACGTCCCCAGACGACAAAAGCGATCGAAAGTGTAAACATACCAAGTACGCCAAACCAACCCAAAGACAAGATATCCATAGTTTCGCAACAATTTTAATAAATTTTTCTAATTATCATAATACGCTTTACCGCTAAAAACAATTTTATTGAAAGTCAGCCAACGGTGGACTTCCAATAAAATTGTTTTTGCTAAAAAAGTTAAGTCGAATGTCTATAGCAACTTTTTGATAACAGATGCATTCTTTATTAGTATCTAACTATCTCGTGGGTATTATGGTGATGAGCTAAGCTGGACACTATACCCATACAGATCACTTGTCTAGAGGCGATCGCATCATGTTTTTATCCAAATTTTCACAAAAAAAGATTTTAATAGCATCGGCTTGCTCTTGCTTGGCTATAAGTATAGCAATTGGGTTGCCTTTATCATTGAGCCTTTTTACACCTTCAGCTCAAGCCCAGTCACGCAGGGTACGCTATAACCCACCTAGCAATCTTGGTACTCCTATAGTTTCAACTCCAGGGATTCTCCGTAGCGCTTGTGAAACGACAGAAGTTTGCCTAATTGGGCTAGTTCCAGACTTAAAAGCAGAAAATGCTCCAGTCCCTCAGACTATTTCAGAACGTCCAACGGTTTATTTCCTGATCCCAAAAATTGACGGTAATGTATCCTTCACTCTAACGGAGGAAGATATTAGATCTGATAAGGGTAAGAGAATCTACACAACAACTTTTTATCTTAAAAGTAAGGCAGGTATCATTGCCTTTAAGATTCCTGATCATGTTCAAGGCTTAAAGCTTGGCAAGAACTATTCATGGAGATTTACAAAAAATTTTACAATCAATGATCCAACAGATTTAGAGGTAATTGGCTCCATGCGAAGGGTTTTGCCCAATCAGAATTTAATTACTCAACTTAAAAAAGTTTCACTGCCTATAGATCGCGCAGCCTTGTTTGCACAAGAAGGCATCTGGTATGAAACTGTGCAAACTTTGGCTGAAGCGCTGCAAGGTAATCCTAAAAAGCCTGAGATTGTAAGTGAATGGAACGAACTACTGAAATCAGCTAAGCTAAATCGGGTTCTTCCACATTCGTTTGTGAAAACTTCTGATGCAAGTTCTGAAAGCACTTCACCTCAAAGCTATTAGCGACTTTGGAGATAGGATGCGCGTCGCGCATCCTATCATTTTGGCGTAAATATTTACTTAAAATGGCGATTAGATATCGACTAAAAAATAGCTTGTGGAAATGGCGCGGGATTGCGATCGCAGCGCCGACAATTTCCCTATTGGTGATCGGTTTACGGCTGATTGGGGCGCTTGAGTCGCTCGAATTAGCCATGCTCGATCAGTTTTTTCGATGGCGATCGCCTGAACCCGCAGATCATCGGATTGTGATTATAGGCATTGATGAAGCTGATATCCGTCAATATCAATGGCCAATTGATGACGCTTTATTGACTAAATTGTTAGATAAAATCCGACAACAAAAACCGCGTGCGATCGGCTTAGATCTAGCCCGTGACAAGACAGATAGTGCTAGCTATCCACAATTAGAAAAACTATTTAAGACTACTTCTAATTTGATAGGAGCTTATAAAACATCTGATTTAGTTACGTCAAATTTCTCAGTTTCAGACATTAAACCTCCGCCTGCGCTTGCCCAACTCGATCAAATTGGAGCAGTCAATCTTGTCCATGATGGAGATGGTCGTCTTCGCCGAGGTTTACTATCCTTGAGTTTACCTGACGGCAAAGTGGGACTTAGTTTTGGCTTGCAGCTAGCCTTACTCTATCTTGATGGCGAAAAAACTGTTCCCATAGAGAAAATTGAACAGGCTCTAAATCCACCAAAGTTAAGAGCTAATGATGGCAGTTATCATCAAATTGATGTGGGTGGACATCAATTTATAATTAACTATCGTCGATCGCTTCAGGGTTTTCAGACTGTGCGAATGGCGTACGTATTGGACGGGAAAATAGCGCCAGATTTATTCCGTGATCGCATCGTGATGATAGGTGTCACCGCTGTAAGTCTTCGTGATTGGTTCTTCACTCCTCTCGATGGTGGACTTGGAAGTACCAGAATTTTGACTTCAGGCGTAGAAGTTCATGCCCAAATAGTTAGTCATATTCTTGGCAGCACTCTTGATAGCAGAGCAACAATTCAGTCATGGGAAGAGCATTGGGAATGGCTATGGATTTTTGGTTGGGCGCTAGCTGGCTCGACCTTGATTTGGCAATGGCGCAATGTCAACGCTAAGGATCAAAAGATCCAGCTACTAATAGTGCGATCGCTGAGCATATTAGTCTTAGCAGTAAGTTTATTTGCATCCTGCTTTATTACTTTCATCTATGGCTGGTGGATACCCTTTGTCCCTGCGGCGATCGCTTTTTTTGGTAGCGGTATAGTTGTGACTAGCTATTTAGCAATTACGGCGGCGCAAATTCGTACTTACTTTAGCCGCTATTTGACAGATGCCGTTGTAAAAAGTCTATTGGAAACGCCTGAGGGTCTAAAGCTAGGCGGAGATCGACGCAAAGTTACAATTCTCATGTGTGACCTGCGCGGCTTTTCCACTATTTCTGAAAAGCTTCCGCCCGAAAAAGTTGTGGAAATTCTCAATGTTTTCCTTGGCACAATGACCGAGGCGATCGCGACTTATCAAGGCACGATTGATGAATTTATTGGCGATGCGATTTTGGTGTTATTTGGTGCGCCGATCTATCGTGAAGATGATGCGGCGCGGGCAGTGGCTAGTGCGATCGCTATGCAATTAGCCATGCGATCAGTGAATGAGAAACTCACTCAACAGCAACTGCCTGAAATCGCGATGGGAATCGGTATTAATACAGGTGAAGTCGTGGCTGGTAATATCGGTTCTCAATCTCGCGCTAAATATGCTGTAGTTGGTAATCATGTGAATCTCACAGCGCGGATTGAATCTTATACTGTGGGAGGACAAATTTTAATTTCGGAATCTACTTACAAGGAAATTGAAGACATCGCTAAGATCAACGGCTCGATGGAAGTAGAACCTAAAGGCGTATCACATCCAATTTCCATCTACGATATTTGTGGTCTTGGTGGAATATACAATCTAGAACTTCCTTCTCTCAGCGATTCCTTGCAATTGTTGCCGATTCCAATTCCAATCACCTATCGCATTTTAGAAGAGAAGCATCTAGGTACAGAAATGTTTGAAGGTGAGCTAAAGCAGCTATCTCCATATGGAGCCGAGATTGTCTCTGATCACGATATTCCTGAATTAACTAATCTCAAACTACATCTCCAGATCAATGACCAAGCCCAACAGCTAGAGATCGAAGGTGAAATATATGCCAAAGTTTTAAATCATCAGCAACCTAGTCAAATAGTTTTAGAACAAGTATCGCTATCTCGATATACTAAAACAATTTATGTGCATTTCACTACTGTACCAAATAATCTCAAAGATTGGATTAGTCAGAAAACAAATGTATAGCATAAGACATACAGTGCTTTTCGATCAAAAATTTCTACAAACGGCGATCGCGACAATAGTGATGCTCATACAGACTATGTAAACCCCAAAAAGCTAGTAGCGGTGTGAAGCACCGCTACTAGCTTTTTGGGGTTTACGCTGTTTTGCTTGGGAATATTTGTGAAACAAAGAGTTAGACTGTTCATAGCACCTTTACTCATTTTCGCAAAGTCAAATTTTGCCCTATGCCCAATCGTCTCGCCCAATCGCAAAGTCTCTATCTCCGTAAACACGCTGATAACCCGATTGATTGGTATCCTTGGGGCGATGAAGCATTAGAAAAAGCGAGAACTGAAAACAAGCCAATTTTTTTGTCAATTGGTTACTCTAGCTGCCATTGGTGCACTGTAATGGAGCATGAAGCTTTTTCGGACACAGTAATTGCGGACTACATGAACGATCGCTTTGTGGCGATTAAAGTTGATCGCGAGGAGCGCCCTGACCTTGACAGCATCTATCTACAATCGGTGCAGATTATGGGTGAAAGTGGTGGCTGGCCCCTAAATTTGTTTCTAGCTCCCGATGATTTGGTTCCATTCTATGGTGGGACATACTTTCCGATTGAGCCACGCTATGGACGACCGGGGTTCTTGCGAGTACTGCAATCAATTCTAGAAATCTATCATGATCGCAATCAAGATATTCAAGATTATAAAGAGCAAATAGTTCGTAATCTGCACCAAGTTAATAAACACACGCCCGTACCAATCATTAACGATGAAGTATTGGCAAATGGAATTGCTAAATGCGCAGAAGTCGTCACTAATCGCGATTATGGAACTTGTTTCCCGATGATTCCCTATGCCAATTTTTTGTTAAGAGCGAGTCGTTTTGAATCTCTAAATCCTGAATCGAGCGACAATATCCTCAAAGATAAGACCCAACAGCGTGGTTTGTCTTTGGCTCTTGGCGGTATCTTTGACCATGTGGCGGGCGGATGGCATCGCTATACTGTCGATCATACTTGGACAGTACCCCACTTTGAGAAGATGCTCTATGACAATGGCTTGATCATGGAATATCTAGCTAATCTCTGGATATCAGGATTGAAAGAACCTGCGATCTCAAGGAGTTGTGAGCTAACTGCCACATGGCTCCAGCGCGAAATGCTAGCCGAAGAAGGATGTTTTTATGCTTCACAGGATGCGGACAGTGAAGGAAGAGAAGGAAAGTTTTGGGTATGGAGCTTTTCGGAACTCAAAAAGAGTTTTAGTACGGCTGAACTTGACTTATTAGTTCAAGAATTTACGATTTCTGTCGCTGGGAACTTTGAGGAAACAAATGTTTTGCAACGCAAAAAAAATGGTGAACTATCTCCAGAGGTTGAAGCTTGTCTAACTAAATTATTTCGCCTCCGTTATGGCGAATATTCTCGCCCTACGGATGCGTTTCCTGTGGCTCGAAGTCAAGCGGATATTCGCGAAATTGATTGGGAAGGACGTGTACCACCTGTGACTGATACCAAGGCAATAACAGCTTGGAATGCTCTGATGATTTCAGGCTTGGCAAATGCCTATCGTGCTTTTCAAAAGCCTATTTATAAACAACTCGCAGTCAATGCAGCTAAGTTCATTCTCGAAAATCAATGGATTGAAGGGCGTTTACAACGGATTAATTATGAAGGTCAAGCAGCCGTAGTAGCCCAATCAGAAGACTATGCCTTCTTGATTAAAGCGCTTCTCGATATGCATCAAGCCATTCCAGAAGAGGCAAATTTTTATTTGCAACAAGCGATCGCTATTCAAGCTGAATTTGATCGCGATTTCTGGGATGCTCTATCTGGTGGTTATTTCAATACTACTAGCGAATCTAGCCAGCATTTGCTCTTACGGGAACGCAACTATCAAGATAATGCTACGCCTTCACCTAATGGAATTGCGATCGCGAATCTTGTTCGTATTGCTAGTGTGACGAAGAAGTTAGAATATCTAGATCGTGCTGAGTTGGCTCTCAAACGCTTCGGTCATGTAATTACGAATAGTCCTGTAGCTTGCCCTAGTTTATTAGCTGCCTTTGACTGGTTCCGCAATCACACCCTTGTCCGTACTCTGCCTACGCAGTATGAATATTTCAACCGTCAATATCTGCCTGCGGTGATGTTACGCCTTGATAAACATTTGCCGAATCCTGACGCGATCGCGATCGTTTGTCAGGGCTTTGCCTGTCTGGAGCCTGCCATGAGTATAGAAATATGCGATCGGCAGCTATTGCGAAGTACAACGAGGGTCAAATAAAATGACTGATAAATATTCAACTGACGAATTTAAAACCGATCAAATTGTTTGTATTGATTCCTCGAAAGATAGGCTAAGTGGGAGTTTACACCTATTTGCAGAGGTGATCGACAATATTTCTATCTCATCACGCTGTTGGGCTAGACCACTCGCGATCGCTAGATCTAACCCCGAAAGTTTTGAATTAGAATTTTTGCATGACCTCCGCGATACATCTCAATTGATCTTACCAACAAACTTTTTTCGCTATGCTTTAGATACAGAAGTTATCCCTCTTCTTTCCAAATTATATAATCCAACCAAGGAATGGAAACGAGCAACAAATGCTCAAAGAGTATTGTATCAATTCATCTCTGATCTCTACCAATTACAAGAATTAGAACGAAGAAAAACAAATTGAGCATTACTTTTTTATTGCACTTCGTACAACAGCTTCCATAGCGCTTGGTCAACTACACCTGATTAAATTAAATCTTTTTGACATTGTACATATCCTCCTTACTCTTTTCGATTTCGACGAGACATAAAAGCAATTCATCTCGTTCTAAAGATTGCAGATTTTGTTGATACTTATTTTCGGTATTGTCCATAGTAGTTAAATTGATTTTGTCTATTAATTTCAACTAAATTAGGACTTACGCAAAAACGCCCTGAAAGCCTCATTTTGCCGTAGGGGCAATTCATGAATTGCCCCTACGGCTCGTTCTTTTGCGTAAGTCCTATAAATACATCGAAGCCAACCATTAAGAATTCACCTTAATGTCGATGAATCAAGGGCGAAAATCTTTAGAGAAAGCACTAAATGCATCAACCCTGTAAGGGTTTTAAAAAGACAAAATGGCGTAGCCATTTTGTCTTTTGGCATCACTTCTATCGGTAGTTAGGAGGACGTTTATATTTGTGAGAGACATCCATTTGTTTCTGCTTGGGAGGGAACCATGATCGCCAAACCCAGACGAGGATGCTTTCGAGTAGCTCAGCTAGCTCGAAAGCAGCTTTGCTTACTTTTTGGATCGGTGATAGCTGGCGAGGAGGACGGCGAGATGGACTCGTTGAGGATGTTCTTGGAGATGATTTTAGCGATGCTTTTGAGGCGATTGGGCGGGTTGGGGTAGAACGGCGATCGCGGTTGGGATTGATTTGATTAGAGTTTGATGGCGATCTGGAAACATTTCTGGATTGGGTTGGCTGGCTGTATGCTTGTTGAGCTAGACGAGTTTCGAGTTCAGCATGGGTAGGAAGACTGAAAAAATCGGCATCTGTTTCGTAAATTTCGACGCGACGTTTGGGCAAACTTGGCAAATCGACTTGAGGTTTGGGAATATCAGTGATGGATAGTTCGATCTGTTCGATTAATGGCTCGCTCACGGGTTCAATTTCAGGAATTTCTTCTTCTAATCCCTGTAATGTCCAATTTCGTTCGGCCTTCGCTCCACCTAAGCGCAAGCAATTACCCGCATGGTCAAGAATTAATGCTTTGCGACCACCTTTGGGGCGTAGCCCACGACCGAGCATTTGCAGATGTAAAGCGACGGATTTGGTAGGACGACATAGTTGAATTACTTCGATTTCGGGAACATCAAAGCCTTCAGTGAACAAATTGACATTGCAGAGTACGAGGGTCTGACCAGCACGAAAACGCTCAAGGATAGCTTTACGCTCTTTGGTTGCAGTTTCGCCATCGATATGTTCGGCGGCAATGCCTGCGGTGCGATAACGCTCTGCGATCGCTTTGGAATGGTCTAGGTTAATCGCAAATACGACACAACGTTTTTGATGGGCATGCCGCAAATATGCATCCACGGCACAACCTGCCACATAGCGGCGATCGATGCGCTCAGCTAGGTCAGCGGAATTAAAATCTCCTCCTGCAATACGAATCCCTTGTTCTGTCGGTAAAAAGCTTTCGGGTGCAAGCACATCATAATCCGCGAGAAATCCTCTCCAAATTAATTCGGATACAGAAGGTCCCACCACCAATGCTTCATAAAGACGATCAAATCCTCTTCCATCCAGCCGAGAAGGTGTGGCTGTCACTCCCAAAATCAATGCTTCAGGAAAATGGCGCAAAATTGTCAGATAACTTGGTGCAAGTGAAAGGTGAGCTTCATCAATAATCACGAGGGTGATCGCACCCAAATCTACTTCTTGTTTTTCGAGTCGTTTTACCAAAGTTTGGACAGAAGCACATTGCACGGGATGCTCTAGGTGCATGGGCTGATCGGCTTTGATAATGCCAATGGGCGATCGCAGTGTTTGTTCTAGGGTTTTTCGCGCCTGCCAAAGCAATTCTTCGCGATGAACCAATAAGAGAACGCGCTGATTGCGATCGTCGAAATGTTTAGCGAGTTCGCTAAAGGTGCGTGTCTTTCCTGAACCTGTTGGCATAGCTAGCAAAATAGCTCGCTTGCCTAATCGCCAAGTTGCATAAATTTCGGAGATCACCCGCTGTTGATAGTCTCGTAGCTCGGACATCGCACGCCTCAAAAAAATCCTTTGTATTATGCCAGAAGTTTCTCAAATCGCAGCAAAGTAATTCTTATATGGCATCCTAAAGATTGTCCATCACATAGAATCTATTCATGAACAAGCATGTATCGTTAATCATTTCAGGTGGACAAACTGGTGCAGATTTGGGCGGATTGCTGGCGGCGGCAGACTTGGGCATTGCTACGGGTGGTCTTGCACCTAAGGGCTACCGTACTGAGTTAGGTGAAAATTTGGAGCTTGCCAAGTTTGGTTTACAGGAATCCGATCGCATTGAATATGAGGTTCGCACTGTCCATAATGTCCAAGCTGCTGATGCGACGGTTATTTTTGCCGATCGCCTTCATAGTGATGGCACAAAGCTAACCATTGAGTCTTGCATCAAATATGCAAAGCCTTATCTCATCAATCCCGATGCGCTCACCTTGCATGATTGGCTAATTGAGCAGCAAGTTAAGGTGCTAAATGTGGCGGGTAATCGGGAGTCAGTTGCTGAGGGGATAGGCGATCGCACAAGGCAAGTTGTGAGGGATGCATTGAGGCGATCTATCTCACTTGACTCAGAGTATAAATCTACGGTAGTTTGTCATTATTAGAATGGTTAAACCATAATTGCGTTAAAACTTTGAGCTAGATCTTAGAAAGTGCATACTTCAAAAGCTAGATATGGAATCTGAAAAAAGAAAAATTGTTGTGGTAGGAGCTAGTCGTGGGATTGGTGCAGTCGTAGCACAGCACTTTACCCAAAAAGGTGATTCTGTGTTGTCGATTTCTAGAGGTCAGCCTATTGCAGGAAAATGGATTCAAGCAGATATTTCCACTTCAGAAGGAATCACATCAATTGTCAGTAGCATTAGTGAATCAACTGTAGATGCCCTTTTGTTTATGGGGGGAGTTTGGGAAGACGGTGCATTTACCGATCAATATGACTTTATGACAAGCTCTGATCAAGAAACTCGCTTTGTGATAGCTGTAAATACGATTGCACCGATTGAACTGACTAAGCAACTTGCCAAGAATCTTGCTAAATCTGACAACCCAAGAGCTATATTTATTGGCGCACTATCAGGATTGGATAACTCTCCGACAATTGAGGTGGCTAATACAGCGTCTAAGTTTGGATTAAGAGGAGCGGCTCAGGCCTTAAAACTAGCTCTCCGTGATTACAAGATTGGTATTACGGTCATTAACCCAAGCAATATCGCTACAGAAGAAGTAGTGGCAGATATCGAAGAGGGTAGATTTACAGCACAAGTTCCAATTCCACTTACAGATATAATCTCTGCGATTGAATGGATTTTAACACTTTCAAATGCTGTGGATATTGGGGAGATAAATATGTATCAGAAAGGTTGATCAAGAAATATTTCAAACAGATAATAGGTTACAAATGTTGCCTAGAAATCACATCTGACAATAATAGCGATCGCCTTTAGGAGATAGATTGTTAATGCGATCGCTTATTAATCACGACTCACAGGAATAGCGATCGCCTTTTCTAACACTTCAGAATGTCCAAAGTTCTATTCTCTAATTCTGGATTTTAATCATCATCTCTATCTGCCTCTGATTCATCTAGCAGCCCTAATCTCAATAGCTTTTTGGCAAGAGCATATACATCCTGTTTACTGCCATCTTTCCGAATTCCCAAAGCTACAATCATCACAGTGACTTGAGCTTGCTCGATCACGTAAATGATGCGGTATCTTTGTCCGACAGCCCGCACACTGTAATAACCATCTAGTTCACCGAGTAGTGGTTTACCCTGCATTTCGGAAGACTCTTTGAGCTTATCGATGCGATCGCTAATTTTTTGACGGATGCGGCGATCGCTGATTTCCCTTAATAAATTTATAGCTATAGGCTGAATGACGATGCGATACATTACAAATCCAATTCACGTTTGGCTAATTCCCAATCTATTCCTTGTGCTGATTTTGCCTCGTTAATACCTTGACGCAAATTAGCCATAAGGTTCGCGTCACCAAGTATTTCTAAAGTTTCGAGTATTGCTTCGTAATGTTGCCATGTCATCAAAGCTAGAACGGGCTTGCCTCTGCGGGTAATTGCAAGTGTTCCGCCTTGCTGGGTGAGTTTTTCAGGTAATGAGGTTAACTCATGTCTTGCTTCTGTAATCGGAATATTGGACAACATTATTTTTGAACCCATCTGTACATCTAAGTGTACATCTAAATCATAAAAAGCGATCGAAAAAAAATCACGACTCAAAGTTATTGCGATCGCTTTTTGATGAGGTAGATTTTAAGGCGATCACTTTTTGATGGTGTTTGGTTGGGACGTTTCAAAAACCATTCCCATTGGCTAACAAGTTGCGTTAGTCCTATAGCCAGCAAAGATTCCCACCATTTTACATTTTTTTAGCTATCAACTCACACAAGACGTTATACATTCAGGACTTACGAAAAAGAACGAGCCGTAGGGGCAATTCATGAATTGCCCCTACGGCAAAATGAGGCTTTCAGGGCATTTTTGCGTAAGTCCTAACATTAAATCTGTTTATATTCGTCATGTTATGTGGAAATAATTCTTTAGTTTTGGTAAGGTAACAGCAACAGGACTATCAGAGTTACTAGACGGAGAACTGAGTCATGACCAAATAACAAGTCGGTTGCGACAAATTACAGACGGCTCTCCAGAATTATGGCATCTGGTCAAACCAACAATTCGCAAACACGAAAGTGAAGACGGGGTGCTGGTCTTTGACGACACGCTGGAGTATAAACCATATACTGACGAAAACAAGATAGTAGGATGGTTTTTGACCATAGCAAGAACCGTAGCATCAAAGGCATAAATATCCTCAACTGTATCTACCACAACCAAGAGAGCAGCCTACCCGTCGCCTATGAAATTGTGGAAAAATCTAGAGAGGTAATCGACCCCAAAACAGGTAAAACCAAATTCGTATCTGAGGAAACTAAAAATGCAATGATGCGAAGGATGCTCCATGTCTGCTGTCAGAACCAACTGAAATTTCGCTATGTGCTGACAGATATTTGGTTCAGCAGTAAAGAAAATATGAAATATATTAAACAAGGAGTCAAAAAAGACTTCATTATGGCTGTCAAAGGTAATCGTTTAGCCATTTGTGCAGACGATAAAAGTCACGGACATTTCGTTAATCTGGAGTCAATTGAGTTAAAACCAGATTCCTGTTGCAAGGTGTTTTTGAAAGGAATTGATTTTCCTATCTTAATCACCAAGCAAGTTTTTAAAAACAAAAATCAATCGACAGGTATTTTGTATTTAGCTTGTAGTAATCTCGACTTAACCGCATCTGACATCAACACAATCTATCAAAAACGATGGACAGTTGAAGAATTTCACAAGTCACTCAAAACATCAGTTTATAATTAAAGATAAAGTATTGTAAAGACAACAATGGCTGCTAAAGACAGATTTCATGCTGTAGTTAGGATCGCTTTAGAAAAGGATCAGTGGAATGTAACTGATGATCCGCTTCGACTGGATATTGGCGGTACTAAGTTTGAAATTGATTTGGGCGCAGAGCAATTGTTAGCAGCAGAGCGCGGCAAAGAAAAAATTGCCGTTGAAATTAAGACGTTCTTGAGTGATTCGCCATTGACGGATTATCATGCTGCATTAGGGCAGTTTTTGAATTATCGTCTTGCCTTAGAAATTGCGGACTCAACACGCATTTTGTATTTAGCAGTGCCAGTGGGTGTTTATGAATCATTCTTTAAACGCGAATTTGCCCAAATCTCATTAGAGAGATATCAAATCAAACTAATTATTTACGACATAAATCAAGAGGTAATTGTCCAATGGATACGATAGAGTCTTATCGCAATATAATCCAGTCGTTGTTGACAGCTTATGCTGCTATCCCGATCGCAAATGGAGCGATTGATTGCTATACGGTTTTTGATACAAAACAAGACCATTATCATGTCATGAATGTGGGATGGGATGGTTATCGACGGGTCTATGGTTGCGTTTTACATTTGGATATTATGAATGGAAAGATTTGGATTCAGCAAAATATGACGGAAATGAGGGTTGCTCAAGAATTAGTAGATTTAGGGGTTGCGAAGGAAGATATTGTGCTTGGGTTTCAAGCTCCTGAAATGCGAGAGTACACTGGCTACGCAGTTGCTTGAGTGAAAGCGCGATCGCATCAGCTAAAAATCAATAACTAAAACTGCGATAAGAAGGTAATTCGCTTAAATTGTATCGGTATTAATCCCCATCGCTTTGAGCATTTCGACAAGACGTTCAGCTTTTTGTTCTGCTTTTTGTTGAGCCTGTTCAGCTAACTGTTTTTCCAAATTAGCCTGCTCAGCGATCGCCTCTGCCTCAAGTCTAGCCTGATGCTCAAAAGAACGCTCCAACTCCGCTTGAAATCTAGCCCGTTGCTCAAAAACTCTCTCGAACTCTGCCTCGGCATAAGACCGCAAAATCTGGTTAGAAATTGGATCAAAGAAACGAAAACCAAGATCTGGATATAAATGCAAATCTAAACCTAAAACTTCGCTATGAAGCGACAAAGTACCATCAGGCAAGATTGATGAAGCGATCGCTATGTATTTACCATTCTCCAAACGTACACCCTGCAAAGATGTTGGTTTTAAATATTCACCAGTCGGGTCATATTGAAAATATTCCTTAACTCCCAAATTTCGATAAATTAATGGATTTTGTTCGCGGTCTTTTGTCACTGTTCCCTTAGAAGTTATTTCCAATACAAAGTCAGGCGCTTTCCCTCCCTCTTCATAGACTTTATAACTCACACGGTCTTCATTGCTCATTCCAAAAACAACGAAAGTATCTGGGGCGATTCTTTTCTCGACCTTCTCTTCTCGATAACGGATAAACAGATTTCCAGAAACATATATATTCTGCTGTTTCTCAAACCAGAGTCTCAACGCTTCAGTCGTATAGCTCAAGTTACGTCGTTGTTTATCTCCCTCTGGCATCGGCTCAAAGTCCTCGTCAAGAAGTTCTACGGTTGAAATTTGCTTGTGATTACCCGAAATTGTCATAACGGCGCTCCAAGTCAGACCTATATGTAACTTAGCATATCAAATAACAATATAAATTGAGTGAAATCGCACCAAACGGAGACAGAATACTGTGAAGTCTAGACAATGCAGATACTTGGGTGGAGTGCAGGCAATACCAAGCATTTAGGCAGTGATCGCAATATATACATTTTATTTCCTCTGGGTTTTATTCTTTAGCACAACCTATGCAAACAGGCGATCGCATAAGCCAAAAATCAATGACTAGAATTGCGATCGCATTGCATACAAGTTCTATTGGCATTGGGTTTCATCCTTGTACCCCAATCTCAGCGATCGCTGTTCGCATCAGCCAAAATCAATGACTAAGTCTGCGATCGCGATCTCCAGATTATTTAATGTAAAGCAAAGTGAGAAAGGCGATCGCGCTAAAAGCCTCACCATTATTTCAATCTCCATAATGAGTCTTGGCACGATGAATAAAGATCACACTCAGCTCGTCATCAATCGTGTAAATAACTCTATCTTGATAACTCAAACGAATGGAGTAGAAGCCAGTAAGATCCCCGATTAGTCTCTTCCCATCATAAGGACTGATGCTAATGGTATCTTGAATAATTGTTTTGAGTTTCTGCCTCAATTTTGGGGACAGTTTGGCAATATCTTTTTTTGCTTCTTTGGTAAAGCGTACTTCGTAAACCATCAATTACTATGTCCGAACACCTCATCTATCGAGTAGGTTTGGTTATTTTTCATTTGTTGAAGGGAAAGTTGAAGACTTTCTCTAAATCCAGGAATAGACAATAATTCTAGAGTTTCTTGCAAGCTTTCATACTCTTTGTATGATAAGAGTACTACCGAGTCCTTAGCGGATTGGATGTGATAGATTTTATTCTCTTCGGATACTAGTTTAACCATGTTTTCAAAGTCTTCTCTGGCAGCAGATGTAGTTAATGTTTCCATTTTTCACCTTTTTTAGTATGGCTAAATTTATTATATGCTGCACATTGCTTGTCAGATCATAGGATTTAAGAGAGTACGATTTTCGATCGCCTTTTGACATTGTAGAAAGTAGGTTGGGTTTCATCCTTCATCTCAATTTACACGATCGCGATCGCATCAGCCAAAAATCAATAACTAGAAATGCGATCACATTCACAAAATGGGGCTGAGATCCCTGAGATATTCAATGATTAACAAGCGCAAATAGTTTAGTGTTTCTGCATAATGTTTCATTTTGGGATAATCAAATTCTGGAGTGAAGTACCATTCTATAAATTCAGGTATTTCAAATATTTTTAGTTTGTTTAATTCGTTGAGAATTTCTTGAGATTTAGCTATGGAGTTATTGTTGATTACTTGAAAGGAGTATCCTCGAATATCATCGGTCAATACTTCAATTGTGCCTAAAACACTAAATTCTTTGTTCTCTTCCCATAATGCAATTCTTTCTCTTTCCAGCTTAGTACTTTGATAATCCTTGAGTAATTGGTTTAGAATTTTCTCAATATAAGCTAGAGCCGTTGTGATATTGAGATCTTTCTTTGGGATATCTAAATTTTGCATGATTTTTCAATTTTCTCCGTAAGAAATAATTCTGTTGTCTCTTTCGATGAGAAATTCAGTTCCTTTATTCCATCTCAAAGCACCATTAAGTAATTTGGTTTTTCTAGCACCTTTTTTGTTAAAGTTATCTGCTTTTCTGAGATATTTCAAATAATCATCTTGAAACCCATGTCTGTTTGCATGATCCACAATACTGTTAGCTATGCTTGGATAGGTAGCCTTGTGCCACTTTTGCAGAAGGGTTTGAATTTCTGCTACCTCGCGATCGCTATATCCTTGAAATAATATTTGTTGGTACGGATCGATCGCGAGATCGTCAAAATTATTCGGATTCATTTAAATGTCAACATATTTAACTTTAAATATTGTTTTCTTAACACCTGATTTATTCCTCACATCATAACAAATTTGATGAGATCGCATCAGCCAAAAATCAATAACTAGAACTGCGATCGCCTATTGCCAATTTTGAAAATGCGAAATTATAAAAAGTAGGTTGGGTGGAGCGTCAGCGATACCCAACAGTTAGTCACATTACATATAACGCCTGTTGGGTTTCATGCTTTAACCCAACAGGCGTTATAGCGATCTCACTTACTAGGCAAGTATCACCGCTGCTGGGTCATTGCCATGATCATTTCTACTGTGAGGTTTGAGATATTGCCAAGGGTTGGAAGTATATCGGTTACAGAATAAATTAGTGGCAGTTCAGATTTTTCCCAAACCCAGATTTGCTTTCGCTGAATATCAATTAACCAAGCGAGTTGAGTCCCATTGATTAAGCAGTGTAGGATTTTGTTTTGTAGCTCTAATGTGTTTTGGTCGGGGGAGCGAATTTCAATCAGCCAGTCTGGCGCTCCTTTAAGTGGACCATCGACTTCTGTAAGCCGATCGCTTTTAACTACGGTAATGTCTGGGACGGGGGATAGTGGTGGCACGATGCAACGAAGTTCTTGGATGGCTTCGTATGTTTGGGTTTGGCTGTTGATCGTGTTGACTAGGTTGCGCTGAAGGCGGGAATGAAACAGTGTTGGCATCGTCTTTTGTTGGGCTTGCCCGTGGATAAATTCCCAAGCAGGTGAGGTTTCAATGTTGGGCTGCTGGAGAAAAGTGTCTAGGGGGCTAGCGATCGCAATAGTTTCCATAGTTGCCTGAGATACACCTGCGGAAGTGCAATGTATGTTTAGTTGTATTGTAGTTTAAGAATTTTGTTCGTGGCAAATATTGAGAGGTCTCAGGCAGTTTTGAGGGCGATCGCATCAGCTAAAAATGAACAACTAGAACGGCGATCGCTATATCCTTGAAATAATATTTGTTAGTACGGAGTGATCGCGAGATAGCAGAAATTCATCGTCAAAATTTTTGGCATTCAATGCTACTAAGGAGACATTTCATCCAGATTAGGAATATAAGCAAGTAAAGGAGCGCTCAATAAGTCCACATCAAATTGACTGTCATCAATAGTACTATCCTTTGAGAATCCAGCAATCTCAGATAGTTTCTGCTCAGCAGCCAATTGTCCTGCTTCTGACACTACACCATGCTGAACTGCATTTTCAATGATCTGTCTAATGTTTTCAAGTCCTACTAGAGGGATGAGAGCCACAAGCGTATTGTGCTGAACAACTTTACTAGGATGATCTAGTAATTCAATAATCTGAGACGTATAAGTGTCTCCAAAATGCCATAGTCGTTCTGCGAGGAATACGCTTGCTCTCTCAGCGATAACACCAGAATCACTCTTAGTTACGTTGATTATCTGTTCAATCAATTGTGTGATGAGTTGCACAGGGAGTGCCTCAATATTCAGTTGACCTAAGCCGACGACTGAAGCCAGTACAAGATAGGTAAAATTGGTTTCGCGTAACCCCGCAAGAATATAATCGATCCGCTCATTTTCGGGAATGAGATCAGGATACATGAGCAGATTGGCAATTGCTTGGATATTCGCCCCTTCTTGAAGGATTTTAATAATTGCAGCCTGATCATTTTGACTAATTACTGAAATATGATTTTTGGCTTGTGATAACTCATCAAGGTCTGTAATCTCCAAAAAATTTTTTAGGTTTACGTTCACTTAATTTTTTCCTGTTTAAATTTTATAATTTGCTCTTTATTGAAAATCTGACATTGAGAATGGAAAAATTAAAGAGCCTCTTCTAGTAAACGGTAGTTTTAGTTGAAATTGTATTCTTACCAACTAGGACCTCTCTACCTTGACAGGACCTGATTCGCCAAAGGCTTTTGTTAGCTCAGTGCGTACTTCCTCATGGGTTGCCATAGATGTGTCAGGTTTCTGGATAGTAATGAGTGCGGAAGTTGCTGTATAAATCCAGCCAAGATCAGTAAATACTTTTTTTACTGCTGCCTGACCTTTAGTGGCGATAAAGTGATGGAGGATACGCCTTGACGCTTGAGATTGAAAAGTATTCCAACCACCTTGACCTCCAGCGCTAATAGGCTTCATGTAGTCCTCAGCCTTACCAGTGAATTCTCCTGTAATTTCGAGATCAAAGTTAAGGTTCACTCCCGCCTTTATTAAAGCATGTAGAGCTTGCCGCATTTGTGCTCCTTTAGGTTGATAGTGACCGCTCTTATTATTCATTTTTACAAGAGTTCCACCAGTAGCCATTATCGTTCCTGCGGCGGAGGTGGGACCGCCTCCAAGTAAACTTGAATGATGATATTTCCCAATCTTATGTGATGCCATATGAAGCTCGCCCGTTGGACTCATCACAAAGATTTCCCAGCCTTTGCCAGTATGGAATGTAACGCTTCCACTCGTATCTACAGGAGAACCATTATCTCGTTTTAGTTTTCCTCCTGAAATGGTGACAAGAGTTTTTTGCTGTTCCTGAGGAGTGTTGTCATATTTAACTAGGCGACCAGTCAGTGCGTTAGGAGCCATATTGCCCTGTATATCAACATTAACATCTTGCAATCTGAGGAATTCATGGGCTTCTGCCCGCTCCTTAAATTTTTCCTTAACTTGGTTCAATGTTGCTTGACCAGTGCCCATATCATTTTGTAGATCTGTATATTCTTGGTGCAATTGTTTAAGTAGAGCGACTTTCTGTCCAATCGCCCCAAGCAAGCCTGGTCTTGGAACAGTTGTTTCATCATTTACGCCAGTGTAATCTTTACCAACACCACGTTGATCCAAGTATTCCTCGCGCTGCACCAATCGCTGCACAGCACCACTATTTTGCTGAACTACATGAGTCAACTCATGAGCAATCAACTCCTGACCGCCACGACTTCTCGGCTCATAAGCTCCTTGTCGAAAGAACACATCTTGTCCAGTTGTAAAAGCTTTAGCCTGAATTGACTTATTTAACTGATCAGATTGTGAATCTGTGTGAACCTTTACGCCGCTAAAGTCTGCTCCCATCGCTTGCCCCATCTTGGCTTGCAGATTGGGATCTAGAGACTGCCCACTACCTCGTGCACTTTGAATTGACGACTCTAAATCAGTTGATGCTTCTCCACCATCAAGATTTCCACTTTTCTGCACCAAAGACTTCATTTGCAATTCATCCTCTTCTTCCATCGCCGCTTCACGTTGGAGCGAAGAGATTGGTTTCATTTGCAATTCATCCTCTTCTTCCATCGCCGCTTCACGTTGGACAGATTTATCCTGAGTTGGCGAATTTATCTGCTGAACTACTTTAGATGCAGTGGCATCTGCTTCCTGCTCATACTTATCATTTGGCTCACCAATACTCAGCTTGGCTTGAATCATCGACACCCGTTTATCTTGAAGGGGTCTCCTCAAGCGGTTCATTGGTTTCGCTTGGACTGGCGTATCAGACGACTCAGTACTGCGCTGATTAATTATTTTTTCTAGAAAATTCTCAGTATATCCAGATGGTCGTGGTGCAGCATCTTCATCCAAATCTGTCTGAATTGGCGCGAAGCCTCTAGTTTGTAAAAATGAAGCTGTGGGTTTGAATGAAAACGTAGATTGAGAAGGCTTTTTTTCATTATCGTAAGTACGAGACATATCACTAACCCCTAAATTTACTTACTGAGACACTTCATGTTTGATATTGCATATTCTCGCACAATCAAAAAAATTTAACGACAATTTTGATCATTTACTGACCCATCTTGCAGGGTTGTGTTACATAACTTCACTTTTGTTAGATTTGTATTGATTAATGAAGCATTTTCGAGATAAGCATCAACTAAATTTACTTCGCTGAGATTTGCCCCTTCGAGATTGGCAAAACCTAGCTTGGCATTAGTCAGCTTAGCTCTCAGTAAGTTTGCCCCTTCAAGATCGACAAATTGGCGCACCGAGGTAAACACATCGACATTGCCATCCGCATAACTATCAGTCAGATTAGCCTCTTGGAGAATGCTTTGGCGAAAAGAAGCCTCAAGTAAATATGCATTGCTCAGATTTGCCCCCGTCAAATTAGCTTGACCAAAATTCGCCAGCCGCAAATCGGCATAACTCAGATCAGTATAGGTAAGATTTGCTCCTTGCAAATTTGCACCCCTCAGATCGACACTCCGCAGATTAGCCCCTTGGAGATTAGCTTTATTTAAATCTGCGCCAATTAGTTTTAAACCATTTAAGTCTGTATTCTGTAAATTACAGCCCTGACAGCGGTTGGTTTCGATCAGGCGTTGACGATTAGCCGATTGGATACGATCGCTACTAGGATCGGCTAAAGCAGCCAGAGGCAAAGCGATCGCGATCGCCGTAAAAAATCCCGAAAATAACACCCTAGCCATAATGCTCATTTTCAGACCCCGATTGAGTAAAAGCATCCAATTAGCAGTTGTGAAGTGGGCTTTGCCCACTTCACAACTGCCAACAGCGTAAGCCATAATGATAAATTAATGTGGATATGAAAATTTGTCATCACATCACGCGATGTATTGGGTGACAAGTTTTGCTAGACCTGTGGTTGAGAAATTGGGATTACCAATGATTTTGCGTTCTTTTTTTCAGTCAGTCAAACAAGGCAAGCGGTTTTGTTTGCTCATGGTTGTGCTGCTAAACCTGCCGATCGCATCTGTATATTTACCGACAGCGATCGCCCAAGAGAAGCTACAGGATTTCGACTATTGGGCCTCGCTTTGTAGCTCTTTGGTCAAATCTCGCAAATACAAAGAGGCTGTCGAGGCTTGCAATCAGGCGATCACCCTAAATACAAATGAGCCGATCGCTTGGCTAGAGCGAGGCGATGCCATGGCAGGGCAAGGGATGTATATCGAAGCGGTGGTGTCCTATGATCGCTTTATTAAGCTGAAACCCGATAACTCAGGCGGCTTGGCAAAACGTTGCGGGGCGTTGATGGAATTAGAACGCTATGAAGATGCGATCGCCTCTTGCGAACTGGCGCTAAGACTCGACCAAAACTGGGCGGATGCATCCCCTGCAATGGTGTGGTACATCCAAGGAGCTTTGCTAAAACGGGCGGGGAAAATGGCGGAAGCCCTAGAGTCGATTGGACTAGCCATTCGCTCAAATCCGAATTATTCTCTAGCGCTGACTGAACGCTGTGATATTTTTGTCGCCCTCGATCGCGCTGCTGATGCGATCCAAGACTGCGATCGCGCCATCAAGGTAAATGCTAACTGGGGCAGATCCACTCCTGCGATCGCGTGGAAAACTAAGGGCAAAGTCCAGAACCAATTAAAACGCTTTGATGAAGCTCTATTTTCCTATGACAAAGCCGTAGCGATCGAGCCGACAAATGCTCAGGCATGGGCCGAACAGGGGATGATTTTATGGAGATTGGGACGTTATGCCGAAGCTTTGGCTTCACAAGAATGGTCACTCAAAGCCAAAGAAAAATATTCCCTCGCCTTAGCTAACTCCTGTGCCGCCCTCAATCAGTTGCGCCAATATAAAGAAGCGCTAGTTGCTTGCAACGCCGCGCTCCAAGAAGGCGATCAACAATGGGACTATCTTGGACCAGCTTGGGCTTGGGATCAGAGAGCCAATGCTCTTAACGGCTTAGGCAAGTACGAAGAGGCTCTTGCTTCGGCAAATCGGGCGATTTCCCTCCAGCCAAGCCAAGCGAGTTTTTGGGGCAATCGCGCCGCAACCCTATGGGCTTTGGGACGTTTTGATTTAGCACTGTCGTCAACTAATCAAGCGATCGCCCTCAATCAAAATTCATCGAGCGCATGGTTTAATCATGGGCGTATTCTTACCTCAATGGGGCGCTCAGAAGAGGCGCTCAAAGCCTATGACAAAGCCATTGAAGGCGATGCAAATATCGGCAGTCAAATCTTCTTGGCAGATATTTGGACAAACAAATCGGCTTTACTCTGGCGGCTCAATCGGTTTCAAGAATCATTGATGGCAAGCCAACAGGCTCTGGGTATTAATCCCAAATCAGACACAGCTTGGTTTAATCGGGGTCTAGCCCTGATGTCCCTCGGTCGCAACGCCGAAGCTGCCACAGCCTATGGCAGAGCACTAGCGATCGATGTCAAAAATGCTGACTATTGGACTGGTCGAGGTCTAGCTTTACTTGAGCTAAACAGTAATGCTGATGCGCTAGTTTCATTTGAGCAAGCCCTAAAGCTTAATCCTAATCAAATGCAAGCCACGACCAATAAAGCGATCGCGATCGAGCGCTTAAAACCAAAACCAGTCAAGCCATAATTTAAAACCCAATATTGTTGAGGTGGGCTACGCCCACCTCAACAATATTGGGTTTTAACAATTTATTTAATTCACAAGCCTAAATGCCAGGAATTTCAGAAAGATTACACTTTAATTCCTCAACCTCAAAGTTGGTCATTTGTTGCCATTCCTCGATCGTAAATTCATATCCTTCAGCCTTTGCCATTTCAACAAAACTTTCAAGATCGGGAGCCTGATTTAGCTTTGCTTTGAGAAGGGAATCTGTCTTCGCTGCTCGATACAGACGAGCTACTTGATCTCTTGCCATAATCTTGAATAGGGGTAAAGTAATGGGATATGTTTTAGACAAGAATGTATAAACAATACAAACCTTTGCCGCAAACCACACCTAGTTAATTGATAATAGTTTAACAAGAATAAGGCAAGCAATCTATGGCTACGAAGTCTCCAAATGTTTGGCAAAAATTCTGGAAACGCATCACAGACCTTTGGGGGCAGTTTCTTGGCACTATCGATGGGTTGATCGGTAATAAGTTTGTCGAGTTCTTAAATAAGTCAGTTCCAGCCCCCTTAAAATTTCTGATCCCATTTCTTAGAGATGATTTAGGGATAGCACCTCCTTCAATTACTTCTTTTAAAGGTATCGGCATACCTGAAAAGAACGAAACCAAAGAAATTTTAAAAGAAATTTCTGTTGATCAAAGAGTGGGGACAATTTGGCAAATCAAACCGCAATTTCTCCGCTACAAATGCCAAGAATCAAATCCCTTTCGCTGCGAATTTCCCCACGAAACCGTCACCGATGATCCTAATAATAAATATTGCAAAAAATGTCAGTTTCCTGCAAGCTTGCCCCCTGAAGTCAAAGTGCGTGGTAGGGGTGGAGTTTACCAAGTTGATAACTATATTGGCATTCGCGGCACTGGCCGACTCTATAACGCTACTAACTTAACTGATGGGGAACCTTTTTTATTAAAAGAATATGTAATCCCCAAAAAATATTTTAACGATCAAGAAGCTAGAGCCTGCAAACGTAATTTTGAAGCATCATCGGAACTTAAATTGTCAGATGGTCGCAAACAAGACTCGCGTTTAATCACACCGATAGAAGCGATCGCCGATGCTCGTGAAGAACGCTGTTATGCGATCCTGCCCAAAACTGATCAGGCGCTCACTTTATCTGATTATCTAAATATGCATGGCGCGATGAGTAACTGGCAGGTGAAATCATTTCTTAATCAAGCTTTACAAACTCTTGAATCCTTGCATTCACAAAAGTATCGATTGCGCTCTGGGGTAGTGACTTCAGGGCTTCCTCATGGCAATCTAACCTTTTATAGCATCGCGATCCGATCAAATTTTCAGGGGTTTACGGTCTATCTGAATGATATGTCGCTTTGGGAAGATCGATTCTATCCTCCCGATGTGCAAATGCCAGCCTATTCCATCAATCGCGATCTTGAAGATCTAGGCTATATCGCTTTCTATTTATTAAAAGGTGGGGTCATCGATCTTGAAAATCGTTCCTGTTTAAATCCCTTTGACCCCGACCATTGGGATGGGAAAGTTCATTTAGGACTGAAAAAATTTGTTCAGAATTTACTTGATTTTGGTGAAACTACTTATAGCAGTGCTGAAGTGGCTCGGAGGGCGCTACTACGATTACATATTGAGCGCGACGCTCTATTAGAGTTTATTGACGAAGAGGAAGTTGAGCCAGTTAAGAAGAATTGGTGGGCTTGGCTAACGAAGAAAGTAATCGCGATCGTGATCGGCGTAATGCTCCTATTACTACTAATATTTTTGCTGTATTTCTGGTTAACGCAACCACCCAAAGCTGCAAACCTCAATTTCCCTTGCTGCATTAACCAAATATCCGATATTCCTGAAGGCAAATTCACCTATATATCTGACAAAAATGGCACTTGGAATTACACCCTTTTACAAAATAATTTGATTGCTAAGGGTTCAACTCTCGAAGATGAACTCCAAAAACGCCAGCCGAAACTCCAATTAAGCTATCAGCCAGTTGATGTTGATAGAAATGCCGATCAGTCCCCGATCGCGCAATTGCTATCTAACCAAGCCGACTTTGCTATTTCAAGTGCGACCGATAATCTTGATGGTAACTTTGTTACTCAAGATATTGCCTACGATGGTTTAACTGTGTTTGTGGCGTTTAGTTATGCCCAACGCAATAACAGCTTACCAATTTCTCTCCAAGGTAGACTCACCTTTGCCCAATTGCGTCAGATCTATACAGGAGAAATTATTAATTGGAGACAGTTAGGGGGACCAGACCTACAAGTTAAGCTCTATATGCCCCTAGATAATGAGTCAGTCAAAATTTTTGAGAAACGGGTATTGAAAGATAAAACAGCGATCGCTGCCTTCCAAAATTTGATCAAAGATGGAAATATCACATCGCTATCTATTTTTGATTCATTGCGGCAAGTAATCCAAGACTTTGAAGATCGCAATATTGGCAGTATTTCCTTTGGCTCAATTAGTCAGGTCTTTGGTCAGTGCTCAGTCTACCCCCTTGCGATCGCTGATGATTATCGCTCTTTTGTCGCACCTTTAGTCTGGACAAATGGTTCTGCCATTACACCGAATGTGGATCTATGCAATGAAAAAGGTAGTTACATTCAAAACTACAATGCTTTTATCAATCAAAGCTATCCCCTTGCTTTTCCCATTTCGGTAGTCTATACCCGTGATAACCGTCGATTGCCGATCGCTGAGCGTTTTGTCTCCATCATGCGAACCGAAGAAGCCCAAAACCTACTTAAGCAAACTGGACTAATCCCTCTTAAATTTCCAATCAAATAAAAAAGCAAAAAAGCGAGTGTCAATGCGAAACATGGTCACTCGCTTTTTTGCTTTTTATCCTAGTACCAGAGCAGTCAGGTGTCATCGCACTTTTATGCTTTAGCATAATACGTCTGTCAACCAATGTATAATATAAAGTGGATACGATATACGCTTGAATATACGTCTACATACATATACATGGTAAATCGTTGATGAGAAAATATTCTGACGAACCAAAAGAACGTGCCGAACTTAGTAAGTTTGCTGCCAAAGTCTTACAAGAGCCTTTGCAAATCAGATTACTTAGCGATCGGGTTTATGAATTGCTCACCAATGAATTACGACAACAAAAAGAACGTGTCGGTAGAAACTATGAGGGGAGATTATGACTAATAGTAGTAGATTTGCAAGAGCTGAATCATACGTTACAACTAATCACTTTTATGTAGAAATGTTGCCAACTGCGACAATTGTGGCAGGTTTTACAGAATGCTCTGGACTAAGCGCTAAGGTTGATGTAGAGACTTTTTCTGAAGGGGGCGTTAACGATCAACAACGTATCTTATTAAAACAAACTTCTTTTACGGAAGTAACACTTAAACATGGGGTCACTAATGACTTAAGTTTCTGGAGTTGGTTTACCGCAACAACTAACCGTAGAAGGAATATCCGAATTTTACTTTTCAATCAGGCTGGTGACACAAGACAATGCTGGACATTGATTGGTGCAGTTCCTGTTGGTTGGACTGCGCCATCACTACAGGCGGATGGGAATGCCGTGGCGATTGAAGAGTTGAAGATAGCGTTTGAAGGCTTGACTGTGGCTTTTGAAGGCGGTGGAATTGCGACAGTTGTTGCAAGAGATTCATCTGGTTCTTTCCCAAGTTCTTAAACCATGATTGAAAATACCGAAATCCCTTTCGAGGTAAGTAGCAATGAAAATATGCCTGATGATATTCCATTAGGCAATTATGCTCCTCTGATTGTACCTTCATCTCTTGGACAGTCGTTTTTGCAGCCAAAGTTTATCTATCCTTTAGGGGCGGTATCATTATTTAATCCCGATAATGCTGAAATTAATGATGGGTTTGAACCTCTTAATAATTCATTTGATGATTCTCCTTTTTTCAATCAACCTTTATCGCCAACTTCCTTGCCTAGTGTTGATGGACAAACAATAAATCAATCTAATATTCAAGCTAAGTCTCTTTCTTCCCAAAATAATTTACAGCGCAAGCAACAAACTAATTTATCTTCAAATACTTCTACTAACAACAAATCAATTCAAAGGCAACCGCTAAACAACTCTCCTGCTTCACAAACTAATGAAATACAAAGACAACCTGATATTTCTCCTATAGATAGTATTTCTCAAGGCGATCATAATATACAACAAGAACCGTCATTTCCTCCTGTTGATAATATCACCCATTCGATTCAACGTGAAGCACAGACACAATTTGAGGCTTTGTCTATAGATAATATTTCCCATGGCGATCAAACTATTCAACAAGTCCAAAGGTTTTCGGAGTCTCCTGCTTTA
The DNA here is from genome assembly GCA_020404895.1 of Pseudanabaena sp. M085S1SP2A07QC. Taxonomy (GTDB): domain Bacteria; phylum Cyanobacteriota; class Cyanobacteriia; order Pseudanabaenales; family Pseudanabaenaceae; genus Pseudanabaena. The sequence continues at coordinate 41,154 of JADBWK010000054.1, forward strand.
GATAGTGGTTCACAAAGCGATCGCACGATCCAAGATTCTGACTCAAATATTATTCAAACTCCTCAGACAGCTTCAATTCAAAGGCAATCTGATATTTCGGCTGGAGATAATATTTCACAAGGTAATCAAAATATTCAAAGATTTTCGGAGTCTCCTGCTTTAGATAGCGTTTCACAAAGCGATGCTCCTCAACAAGTTCAGAGATTTTCAGAGTCTCCTGCTTTAGATAATGGTTCACAAGGCGATGCTCCTCAACAAGTTCAGAGATTTTCAGAGTCTCCTGCTTTAGATAATGGCTCACAAGGCGATGCTCCTCAACAAGTTCAGAGATTTTCACAGCCCCCTGTTTTAGATAGTGTTTCACAAAGCGATGCTCCTCAACAAGTTCAGAGGTTTTCGGAGTCTCCTGCTTTAGAGAATGTATCTCAAAGCGATGCTCCTCAACAAGTTCAGAGGTTTTCGGAGTCTCCTGCTTTAGATAGTGGTTCACAAAGCGATC
>JADBWK010000055.1 GCA_020404895.1 Pseudanabaena sp. M085S1SP2A07QC
CATTTGTATGTTCATTCAATCCACATTCCCATGAATGACATGGATTTGCGAAGAAAGTCTTTAGCTCCGAGCTTTCAGATAGCTTCTCATGTCTACAGAATCCTCTTCCATTATCAAATGTCATTGTCTTTTGGAATGCTGGTTTTACAGGCTCAAATAGTTTGATTGTCACTCTATTTACTTCGGCGATCATCTTGGCACTGACACTCGCAAATATCACCTTTGCTTGTTTACGGCGTGTTTTCATTTTCTCCTGCGCCGTATCTGGAAAATAGACTCTGTGGCTCTCATCTGTGTTACTCGATAGCTCTCTTGATATCGTACTTTTGTTTCGTTTCATGCGGCGACCGATCTCTGACATCGATAGCTGCTCTGTTACTCGCAATTTATAGAGTTCATTTCTTTCTATGGTGGTAAGATGCTTAAAGCTTATGAGGATTTCCTGATTGTTGTGATTGTCTTCAGAATATCCTTATGAGTCCCTTTACTCAAAGAGCTCTAGGCGTTGCATTTCATAATTGAATTGGCGCACTTTAATAGTGCCTATTTTTTTGGTGGCAAGGGATTAGCTCGATTTTGTTAGGACATAAATACCCATATCAAATTAAATTTAAAACTAAAAAGAGAGTTGCAGAACATAGCTTCGCAACCCTCTTTTTGGTTTTGTTTTTAAATTAGAAATCTAGCTAATCCATTCGGGAATTGCTTCTTCTTTGGTATTAGTCCGTCGCTCAAGGGTTTGACGCTCGAACTTCATGTGAATAGCCCGATTTTGTTCTCCATCCGCAGCAACGGCAAAGATTGGATAATCTTGAATGCCATCTTGGAAAGAAGTATGGAAACGGAATGTACCATCTGGATTGAGCTTGATAGGACGACCGCCAATAGTAACTGAAGCATCAGGCTCAGTTGCACCATAGACAATCAACTCAGCGTCAGCAACTAACCAGAACTGGCGAGGACGAATAGGCGCTTCGCTAGAGAAGAAACTGTAGCTAGACATGCCAATGCCAGAGTAGTTAATACCACTTGCACTGATTGCACCTGCCGCACCCGCAAACAAACCTGCACCAGAGGGGAAGACGTAGGAGCTAAGAGACTGAGGAGCCATAGCTTCATGCTGCATAGAGCCATAGAGAGAGCCAGAGATTCTCTGAACTTCTGCTTCACGGGCAATATTGAAGATTTCGTCGTAGGAGCTATCGCTAGTTGTCGTTGTTTCTTCGGGCGCAGGTGCAGCCTTCTTGGCTGGAGGAACCAAAGTGAAGAAGGTTTGACCCTTAAGAGTTTGATCCCAAGGAACAGTAATAAAGTTATCTTCGACCCATTCTGAAGGAAATACAGGAGGAACGTGAACTACTTTAGAGCGGGTTAGTACTAACCAACGACCATCAGCACAACGATAGCCAAGTTCAGCTACATAATCGCGATCGCTAATAGGAATTGGCAAATACCATTCGCGAGCGAGTTCATCGCTGTTATATTCCTGTAAGTTATTAGGAGTTTGGTAATCCAAATTAACATCGGTGGCATCATATAAACGAAGTGCCAACTGCTGTCCGCCTTGCTTTCTCAACTCTTCTTTCTGAGAATTAGGAACATCCCAATATACGTAAGCCCATTGGGGATCACGAGGTAATAGGACAATTCGGCTTTCACCGTAACCACTTGGCAAATCACCGATACTTTGATCAATGGCAGCAAGCGATTCTAGATTTTCTTCTGTTTCTTCACTACCGACATTAAACTTTGATGCTTCCACGATTTCTTGTGTCTCCGAGTTACTACGATCTGCTTGGTTTGAGGCTGCACCTTGAGCCGTAAGAATAGTTTGGATATCAGCTAGTAGCTGAGATTTTCGCATTCGACTGTAACGAGAAATCTCTAGCTCTGCTGCTACTTTGCGAAGCTGACGCAAGGTCATATCTTCTAGGGGAGGACGTTCCCTCGCCATACAATTAACCTCCAACTGCTTTTTAATAGTGTCTATCTCAGTTGCTTGGAACTGAGGATTCTGCATGTAGCTAAATACATTCTGCCAAATTTTCTGAGAAGGTCAATAGCTGGAAGGGTTATCTTCTATTGGTTTAGACTAGTTTATAGAATGTTTTCAGTAAAAATACTCAGCCAAAACCAAATACCCGTAATTGTTGTGGCGTTTGCTGGAGAAAATTTAATAGGGGATCATAATGTCAGGTAATCATGACATTATGATCCCCTCCTTTTGATACTAGGGGAGTTTGCCCGAAAAGCAATAAGATTAGAGGGACAACAAATATGTATTTTTATAAAATATGAAGGCAAAATACGAGTCTTTATTTAAGTCTTTAGAAGTTTTAAATGGCGCTTTAAAAGGCTTATATCGATCAACGATCGCGTTTGCATTGGCGGCTCTAGTAGTACTTGGCAGTTTTACGCCAGCAGCTAATGCTGCCTTATTTGCCAAAAAGGGCGAATCGTTATCAACGAAAGAAATACAAACGCTTGTCAATGCAGGTTTGACAGGTAATTACATCGCTGATACGACCGATACCCTGAAAACTTTACGTGAAGCTATTAATCTTGCTGAAGATGCTGAAAACCGTGCTGCAGTAAAAACGTCAGCAAGATATAAAATTAATGCCTATGTATCTCGTTATCGAGCCGATCGCGAAAAAAGTGGTTTGTATTCCTATACAACAATGTCAACGGCTTTGAATACATTGGCAGGATATTACAATGGCTCGAACAAACGAGCTGTACCTGCAAAAGTGCGCGATCGCTTATTACAAGAATTTGACCGCGCTGAAGTTGCTCTCGCTCAAGGTCGTTAATTTTATTTTTTAGGAAACGGCACTTATCACGGTTTTCATGTTGGCAAGCACAATGTGAAAACCGCAAGCCAAGAAAAATATGGGTTTTGCATTTTCAAGCTGTTGTAGACAGTTTGAAGATGCAATATTGATTTTTCCTAAAAGCATAAGCGTATAACTAGCTTAAGGATGACTAAACTTGGCAACAGGATTGGCAACAATATATGAGGCTCTGCATCAAGACCTACAAACCCATGAGTTTGTCGAAGAGTTGCACCAAACTGATGCGAAGGAATTCTGGTATCAAGCGATCGCTGTCCTTCAGCAATTTTCGATTCACAGCCAGCTGAAAGGGCTGTTGCTAACTCATCATCCGTATATTTTCCCGAATGCAGCCTATCGGCAGACGGAATTACAAACTTGGGTATTTACTACCAGTAAATCTTCATTATTTCCGACTGCTTCTTTGCCGATTGGAAATACACAAATTGTCTCGATCCCCAAAGCAGACAGTCTCCACCAAGAATGGTTTTGTATTTTAGTTACTGAGAGTTTCTGCGTCTTAGTACTATCTTCGGCTAAAAGTCATAGCTGCGTCTGGTCGCTTCATCCCACAGCCATTAAAGCTGCGATCTCGGTACTTTTACCGCGAATTCGTCGCACTGAACAGCAAACTCTATTACAAACTAAGCTCCAAAAATTTCCACTTATATTGCCGCCTTATCAAATCATGGCAAGATTTGGTGCAGTTTTGATGGCGCAATCTTCGATTCATCAAGAGTTGCCGATTCCTGAAATCCAAGAAGTCGATATTATCAAAGCTATTACCCATGAGGTGCGCACTCCGCTTACTACGATTCGGATGTTGGTGCGATCGCTAAAGCGGCGTAAGGATATATCTGCGGAAGTGAAAACACGATTAGATCGAGTTGATGCTGAATGTACAGAACAGATTGAAAGATTTAATCTGATTTTTGAGGCGGCGCAACTCGATAGTTACCCGATTATGTTGGAAGCGACACAAATCGAAGATATTTTGAGCGATGGATTTATGCGTTGGCAGGAACATGCAGGAAGAAGACAGATTTCTCTAGAAATGATTTTACCTACGGAGATTCCTGCGATTTATAGCAATGGCTTACTGCTATCTCAAGTTCTCAATGGTTTGGTCGATCGCTTAGTTCGTAGTTTTCCGCCCGATAGTCATATTCAGCTAATCCTAACCAGTGCGGGTGAATATCTAAAATTACAGTTTCAATCGCAGGTAACACGACAAGGTGGAGGTGATTTACCATTGCTCAAAGCCGTTGGGCAATGGCTAATGCTCCAACCTGAAACAGGAACCTTAAGTTTGAGTTTGCCAACTACGAAGACCTTGCTAAAAGCTCTAGGAGGTAAGCTTACCGTGAGAATGCATTCCACCAGCGCCGCCTTTGATGGCGAAATTCTGACAATATTTTTGCCATTTATTTGAATATTAGTTTAACTGTAGAACTTTAAGATATATTGAGCAAAATCGTCTGTCCAATTTCCCAATGAGTGACGAGCTATATAAATTACTTTTAATTGATGCCGATCGTATTTTTCGGATGGGGATGCGATCGTGGCTAGCTCAATTTTCAGATTTAGAAGTGGTTGCCGATGCGGAGTCGGTTGACGAAACTTTAGGGATTTTGCAAGAAGAATTAGATTTTGATTTAGTAATTCTCGATCTGAATTTAGGTGCAAAAAATTTGGAGTTAGGAGAAAGTAGTCAGCAATCTGGTTTAGAACTATGCCAGCGATTAAAATCTGAATATCCCAAATTGCCAATTTTGCTTTTGAGCTCTAACCAATCTCCTGAATTGGTGCAGACAGCTTGGCGGATTAGTGTTGAGGGATTTTGCCTAAAGAGGACTAATCCTGACGAATTAATTATCGCTATACGCCAAGTTGCTTCAGGAAGTCGATATTTGGGCGATCACATTCGACTCATTACTGAGCCAACTGCTCAACTCAATCAATCCGATTCCCTTGTGAAAAACTTGCCTGAGCAGACTGTAGTGGCGATCGTACGGCGTAATTTCTATTTGTCTGGGATCAGAGGAATTGATCGAGTCTTAGCTGAGGTGAAGGCAAATTTGGCTAATACCAATAGTGATCAGCTTGGTGATCAGATTACCAAAATGGTTCTAGCTGGACAGGCGCGAGAATTACAAGCCGCACGTTGGCTGGTTAATCGACTATGGGGACAAAAAACAGCATCAGTTAATGATTCTGTGAGTAATGTTCCTAATATTTTTGAGCAGATATCTCAACCTAATCAGGAAATCAGCGATCGCTCAACTAATACAGCACAAAATCAGTATGAGCAGAAATCAAGCTATAATGCCCTAGCTGTTCAAGCGAGTCTATGGGATAAAACCGTTAAGAAACTGCAATCTAGCTTGTTAAATTCCAGCAAAACTCCTTTAGAAATTGATGTTTTAAAAGACGAAAAAAAACGTCAACTTCTTTATATTGCTTTGCGGCAGATTGAACAAAGTATGACTGATTTGCGGTTTTCTCAAATTAATCCGTCACAATTAGAAGTAAAAATACCAGATATTTTAAAAAATATTTGGCAGGAAACTGTAATTAATTTCTTTGGTAAATATTACGTTCTAAATGATATTGCTAATATTGATGCTGAGGTTAATGTTGTGGATGTTTTGCTTAATGATGTAGCCAGCATACAAATAGAATTTTTAGATAAGATCCCGCAATTTGATAATTTTCTATCGCATTTATTATTTGAAACAGAATTAATAGTTGATAATTCTACCGCTGCTATAGGAACAACTGAAGCGATGCAGAGGGTGGAATTAATCTTGGACAATTTGATTATTCAAATTGCTAATGCAGTAATTCAACCACTTTTAAATAATTTTGCGAATATTGAAGAAATCAAACATAATTTCTATCGCTACAATCTACTTGCTACTCGTGAAATTGAACGATTTCGCAATGATTTATCTTGGAAATATCGCATAGAAAAGTACATCTCTGACCCACGATTCATCTTTGAAAGTCGTCATATGTTGTTGACATTTTCTGATCACGGGATCAGAAAAGTAAATATCTATACGCCACGTAATCAAGAGTTACAAAACTTAGAAGGGGTTCAGCTTGCTGTTACTTTAGCGCTAGAGCTACAAGATGCGATCGCTCCACGGCTAAAATCTGCGATCGCCTTTATTGGTAGTGGATTTGTGTATGTGTTAACCAATGTGATTGGGAGAGGTATTGGCTTAATCGGTCGTGGTGTGTTGCAAGGAATTGGCAATGCTTGGCAAGATAGCCGAACCAAAAAGTAAGTAAGTTGCAGTGTTCACACTGCAACTTACTTACTTTTTGGTTCGGCTATTCTAAAGGGAAGTGCTAACTTGTTGGACTAAAATATTTTTCTGGATTTTTCCCATCGCATTGCGGGGAAGTTCAGAAACAAAAAATATTTGCTTCGGACATTTGTAGGCGGCTAGACGAATTTTGCAATGGGCAATTAACTCTTCAGGTGTAATATTAATCGCTTCATTAAGGGCGATCGCTGCCACGACTTTTTCGCCAAAATCATTGTCAGGTAAGCCCACTACTGCTGATTCTTTGACAGATTCATGGGATTCGAGAACATTTTCGATCTCTTTGGGATAGACATTAAATCCACCAGTGATAATTAATTCCTTAGCGCGACCGACTAAGTACAGTCTATTACCATCATCAGGATCTTGGAATCCGAGATCGCCAGTATGGAACCATCCATCAGTGAATGATTCTGCTGTTTTGTCTGGCATTCCCCAATAGCCTTGAAAGATATTTGCGCCACGTATCCAGACTTCACCGACCTCTGCGATCGCCACATCTTTACCTTCAGGATTAACTATCCGAATTTCTACACCTTCTAAAGGGAATCCAACACTCTTGGCTTTACGATGTTCTGGCGCAATGTGATTTGAGGCATTCATTCCTGTTTCGGTCATGCCGTAGCGTTCTAGAATACGAAAACCTGTAATATTTTCAAATTGATAGAACTGCTGATCGCTCAGGGGTGCGGAACCACAGACGAATAAGCGCATCTTCTGTAAATCTGTCTGAGATTCCAATTTTCCCCACTCATTGATTAGTCGTTGATAAATAGTGGGAACGCCCATGAATAAGGTACAGTTTTTTGCTGCTAGGGTTTCCCAGACTTGACGCGGTTCAAATTTCTCGAACATGATCATTGTTGCACCTGCGTATAGACAGCCCAGAGCTGCAACATTCAATCCATGCACATGAAATAAGGGCAAGACATGGAGCAAAATATCGCGATCGCTCCATTCCCAAGCTTTGTGCAGAGCTTTCATATTGGCAATAAGATTACGATGAGAAATCGCTGCGCCTTTGCAACGTCCAGTTGTGCCTGATGTGTAGCAAATCATTGCAATATCATCACCACCAGCGGGGTATTTTGGAAGAATTACTTCTGTTGGTGGAAGTAATTCTTCTTTGAGTAGGATTTTTAATTCTGTTAAATCCTGAATTGCAGATCGCACTTTGCTCAGAAGCTGACTATTAGTGACAAACAGTGAACTACCTGAATCCGTTAGAAAATAGACGATTTCTTCAGGGCGATAATCTGGATTTAGAGGCAGAGAGATTGCGCCTATGGAGAGAATCGCAAAATGAAAAAATAAAAACTCAATGCATTTTGGCAGTTGAATTGCTACGCGATCGCCTTTTTTGAGACCCAAGAGATCGAGGCTAGTTGCATAATTCTGTACTTGGCGATCGAATTCTTGGTAAGTCCAAGTTTTGCCTGCAAAGATGATCGCTGGTTTATCGGCATATTTTGCTGCGATTTCGGAAATTAGCTGAGCTAAATTCATGGCTAAATTCACCTAAATTTTTTTAATATAGATCGCTTAAATTGCTCTGCGTAGGGTAGTCAATGACTATCCTACTACTTGGCGCTGCTGCTAATTTTATACATAAAATCCTAAAAAGCTAGTAGCAGTGCTTCGCACTGCTACTAGCTTTTTAGGATCAAATTTATCTACAGCGATAGACTGATGCTATGGCTAACTGTGCGATGATAATTTTAACTATCTTGTCTTTAGGTTTTGTTGACTGTGAATACCGTTCGTACTGTTTCTGATACTAAAAAAGATTTTTATTTAGCCTTCCCCAAGCCAATCAATCAAGTCTATAGACGGGTTGTAGATGAGCTTTTGGTGGAAGTCCATCTGCTGAAAGTAAATCAAACATTTGTTTATGATGCAATTTTTGCATTAGGTTTTGTAACAACTTTCGATCGCTTTACGGTAGGTTATAAGCCTGAATCAGATCGCTTTGCCGTATTTCATGCATTGTGCTCATCTCTGCAATTTGACTCCGATCGCATTCGCCAAGATGCCACAACTCTGAGCGACTTAGCGACGAGATCGCCTAGTGACATTAAAGCCATATTGACCAACTTAGACTCTGGTATCAACCTTGAACCTTTATCTGGGCAATTACACACGATCGCTAGCAAAGAAAACTTTAAATACAGTCGTCTGCTCGGCGTGGGGCTATACGCTTTGTTAGAGATTAGCGATCCTGATGATATTGCCGATAGCACTAAGCGGGAAGAAGTAATTAAGTTAGTGGGCGAAACGCTGAAATTTGGTAGCGATCGCTTACTAAAAGATGTTGACCTCTATCGCTCTAATCTCGACAAGATCGAGCAAGCACGTCAAATGATCGCTGATATGGTGGAAGCTGAACGCAAAAAACGTGCTCAGAAAGAAGCAGCATCAGTTAGTGCTGCAACTACCGATTCGACAAGTGACACTCCAGAAACTACATCATTAGGACTTACGCAAAAGAACGAGCCGTAGGGGCAATTCATGAATTGCCCCTACGGCAAAATGAGTCTTTCATGGCGTTTTTGCGTATTTGCGTAAGTCCTAATCATAAAAAATGGAAGGCATTGCCTTCCATTTTTTTATGTGATTACTGATGTTACGTGGAATGCAGATGATGAATCTCCTACTGCTAGCGTGACAGGGCAATCACGGGGGGCATTGTCCCTACCTGAAAATTCATATTCTGTAGAGGCTGCGCCACCATGCCAGTCCCCAACCTTGAGGATCGCAGGAATTCCTTCCAATTAATATCAGTGATAAATCATGTCAAGTACTGAACCAACTTTAATCGTGATCATGACAACTTTCCCTGAAATTACTCAGGCTCAAAGTATTGCCAATTTATTGGTTGAAGAAAAACTTGCGGCTTGTGTGCAGATCATGACTACCATGATGTCTACCTACATATGGGAAGATAAACTCTGTCATGAGTCGGAGCATTTAGCCCTAATCAAAACTTTACAAACCAATTATGAAGCGCTGGTGAGTAGACTGCGATCACTACACCCTTACGAAACCCCAGAAATTATTGCCATACCTGCGATCGCTGTTGATCGCGACTATCTTCTCTGGGCAAGCTCTACTTTGTAAAATAAAGAACCAATAAAATTGGATGGCGCGGCTACGCCGTGCCATCCAGTTTTAGGCACTGGACTATTAAAGAGGGATAAATCTCTCAAAGTATTTCTGGGCAAGCATTTTACGACCTTGCTACTCAATCACCATAAATCCTTGTTGGATAAGCCTTGTAGCTATTCATCACTTCTTTAACAACCAGTGCCAAACCAAAAATAGCGATTATTCAGATCAAATCCTGCATTTCTAGAATGCGCTAACTCGAACCCATTGCTGACTCATGGTTTGCTCATAAAGGACTTCTAAGCGATCAATATTTTTTATCAACGTATAACGATCTAAAACCCTTTGCCTTGCCTTAATGCCAATAATCTTTGCCATCTCAGGATGCTCGACAAATAGTGGTAAAAGCGTACAAAGTTGAGAAGTAACTTTATGAGAATCAAGAATAATCCCTGCTCCATTCTCAATTACTTCACCGTCAGCTCCCACATCCGTCGCAATGCAAGCAACTCCGCAGGACATCGCTTCTAGTAGTGATAGAGATAAGCCTTCCACCAGCGAAGGTAAGATAAATACATCCGTACCGCGCAAAATCTCAATACGCCTTTGTTCATCAGCAATATATCCCATCCAAACAATGCTGGAATCATGACCATAAAAAGTCTTTAAACCTGCTAGTAATGGACCAGTCCCAACGATCGCAAGTTTACAACCTTCAGGCATTCGACATTTGCGCCAAGCCTTGAGCAAAGCTTCGACATTTTTCTCAGCAGCTAAACGACCTTGATAGAGAAAAAGCACATCAGCTTTCAGTTCAGACTTAATATTAGAAGCACCTGGAGAATAGCGATCGCTATCTACACCATTGGGAATAACTGCAATTCTCGTATTGGGAACTCCTAACTTATTTAGAAGTTCTTTTTGAATATTGGAGAAAATAATAACTTGATTATAGTCGGCTAGTGATGGCGCATAAATTTGATAGGTGAGTTGCTGCGTGCTAGAGGCAAGATTCCGACGTTTCAGATCAAAGGGTTGATGAAATGTAGCTACAAGAGGTAAATCGAGTTCGGCACAAATCTCAGGCAATCGAAAATCGAGAGGAGATATGGCAAGGGATGCATGAATAATATCGGGTTTTAGCGATCGCAAAGAATCAACAAGAATCTTATTTGCCCTTAGCGATGGAACTGTGTAAATAGTAGATTTGTAGAGAAATGGTAAAGCGACATCTTGAGTCTCTTGCGCATGTTCTTCTAGCTCTTCGTGGTCTGAATCACTTTCTGGGGCAAAATGCATAAAGCTGACACGATGTCCGCGATCGAGTAACGCATTTGTAATCTCGCGACTATAGGTCACGTTGCCACAAGCAGGCGATTTTTTACCTAACCATGCAATATGCATGAACTACACCACATTATTACCAAAGGTATAATACCAAAACTAGCGGCGGAGCGAAGTGTCATCGCTATCTTTTGGAGCCAAAAAAATAGCTACAACTACGTTCTAGCTATTTTTAGTTATAGCTGTCGCCATTCTTGTTAGGGTATAAAACCCAAATAGTGTGAGGCAGCGCAGAGCGCCGCCTCACACTATTTGGGTTTTGATTTGTCCTGATACAGGTGACTATAGCTATATTTTATGGGTTGCCCGGGATTTGAACCCGGAACAAATCGGTTAAAAGCCGAGTACTCTACCGTTGAGTTAGCAACCCCTTTCATTGCAAGGTAAGATTTATTGCAAAGTATGAACTTTTGTTTATAAAATGCAAACCTTTCGTTTACGCGCTTGGCTAGTCTAACATGCTTTTAGCAAATTACACCAGTCAAACTAAATGGTCTTACCTCAGTAATTCTTATGGAAAGAGTTTGACCAATCAGATCAGCTAATGGTTTACCTGTGTTGTTCTCGGTGAAGGCGATCCGATTGGTGCGGGTGCGTCCCATGATTTGCAGAGGATTTTTGTGGTTAGTACCCTCGATCATGATCTCCTCAGTACGTCCAGCATAACGATTAGAACGCTCAGCCGCATTTTGATTAACGGCGTGATTAAGGCGCTGAAGGCGATCGCTTTTGATCTCTTCACTTAGCTGATTTTCCCAAACTGCCGCAGGCGTTCCTGGCCGAGGAGAATAAGCTGCCGTATTTACCAAGTCAAAACCAATATCGTTAACTAGCTGCACTGTGCGCTCAAATTGCTCTTCAGTTTCCCCTGGGAAAGCAACGATCGCATCAGCAGTAATCGCGGCATCGGGCATAATCTCGCGAATGTCGTCAATAATGCGGCGGTAACGCTCGTGGGTATAGCCCCGCGCCATTGCCTTGAGAATGTCATTATCGCCAGACTGAAAAGGTATATGAAAATGTTCGCAAACCTTTGGCAGTTCATAACAAGCTTTAATTAGGCGCGAACTGAAGTAGCGAGGATGACTAGTTGCATAACGAATGCGATCGATCCCTTCAATGTCATGAACGTAATAAAGCAAGTCAGTAAATGTGATTTTGCCGCCGATTCCTGCTCCAATACCACCTGCGGGAAGGTCTCGCCCATAGGCATCAATATTTTGACCGAGTAAGGTAATTTCTTTGTAGCCCTGCGCTGCAAGATTCATAATTTCTTTGCGGATGGATTCAGGCGATCGCGATTGTTCTCTACCTCTCACTGCAGGCACAATGCAATAAGTACAGTTTTCGTTGCAGCCATAAATAATATTTACCCATGCGGAAACTGCGCTATTACGTCGCGGTGTAGTGATGTCTTCTTCGATATAGGCTTCATCGGTGGCGACTACTTGGTTGCCATTAAATACCTGTCCCAACAGATCGCTAAGACGATTAACATGCTGTGGTCCCATAACTAGATCAAGTTCAGGAACGCGCCGCATTAGGGCTTCGCCTTCTTGCTGGGCGACGCAACCTGCGACAACAAGTGTTAATTTCGGATTTTCGCGTTTGCGCTTAGCTTGTCTGCCTAGGTACGAATAAACTTTTTGCTCAGCATTATCACGAATACTGCAAGTGTTATACAAAATCAAGTCGGCTTCTTCGGTCTCTTCGGTTGACTGGTAGCCCATGTTTTCTAACACGCCTGCCATGCGCTCAGAATCTGCTTTGTTCATTTGGCAGCCAAAGGTAATGATGTGATATTTCTGAGCAGTCATGAAAGTGTTTAACCAAGCCGAAATTATTGCTGTCCTATTCTAATATCTTTCAGCAAGGATTGTAACCAAAATCGGTTTCACAATGAGACTTGCTTCTGTGCTGATTATTTTCTCTTTAAATCCATGCTCATTTGAAAGCTGCTATCTGTTCTGCTTTAACGATTAATCCATCTTGAATCCGAATGATACGGCGAGTTCTTTCTGCAACATCATGCTCATGGGTAACCAGAACGATCGTAATTCCCTGTGAATTTAATTCTCCTAATAATTCCATGACCTCATGGGATGTTTGCGTATCAAGAGCTCCCGTTGGTTCGTCAGCCAGAATTAACGCAGGACGATTGGCTAAGGCACGAGCGATCGCAACTCGTTGTTGTTGACCGCCTGATAGTTGATTTGGACGGTTAGACAAGCGATCGCTAAGTCCAACTTTAGTTAATGCTTCAGTAGCGAGGCGATGACGTTTCTCTTTGGGGATATTGGAATAAATCATCGGCAGCATCACATTCTCGATCGCTGTTGAGCGCGAGAGTAAATTAAACTGCTGAAACACAAACCCAATCCGCCGATTGCGAATAAAGGCTAGTTCGTCATCGTTGTAAGTGGTCAACTCGCGATCTTCGAGATAGTATGTGCCAGACGTAGGGCGATCGAGACAGCCGATCATATTCATCAGCGTGGATTTGCCTGAGCCTGACATTCCCATAATGGCGGCATATTCTCCAGACTTAATCTCTAAATCAATGCCTTTAAGAATTGGTACATCAACTTCACCAAGGCGATATGCTTTACGGATATTTTCTAATCGAATCATTTTGTTAATCACCTGAGTTGTGTTTGAGAAAGAGCAACCCTTCGGGTTGCTCTTTCTCATAAATTAATCACTTCTAAGAGCTTGAATAGGATCTAACTTAGCGGCACTCCGCGCAGGAATTACTCCCGCAACTAAGCCAACCACCATTGATAAACCAAAACCTGCTGCTACTGACCAAATCGAAACCAGAAATGGAAATTGAAAAATTGTCGCCGAAGTATAGGCGATCGCAACGCCGAACCCAATACCAACTACACCGCCAAGCCCTGACACTAAAATCGCTTCGGTGAGGAACTGATTTAGAATCGCCGATCGCGTTGCCCCTAATGCTTTGCGGACACCGATTTCGCGGGTACGTTCTACCACTGAAACTAGCATAATATTCGCAATGCCGATGCCGCCAACGATTAGAGATATGGCTGCGATCGCGCCGACCATGAGCGTCAGCAAGCCGACTATATTTGTAAAGGCGCTCACGATATCTGTCTGGTTGACAATCCGAAAGTCATCGGGCTGTGGCGGATAAATTTTGTGCCGTAGGCGCAACAGATTAGTCAATTGGAATTGGGCTGCTTCCAGCTCTGTCTCATCAAGGGCTTGCACCCAAAATCCACTAACAGATATACCCTGTAAAGCATTATTCCCCACCTGTCTCGCCGACATGTTTTTGAGTGGAATAAATACGCGATCGTCTTGATCGAAGCCCCCAGAAGCTCCTTTTGATTCCATTACACCGATCACTTGATATTGCTCGCCTTGAATGCGAATCCTCTCGCCGATCGCATTACTACTACCAAACAAATCTGAACGAACTTTAGAGCCAAGTACCACCATTGATTTCGCATTATCAATGTCTTCCTGTTCAAAATATCTTCCTTCCACTGGGAAAGTATTGCGGAGTGGTGAATAGTTAACATCTGTCCCGATTACCGTCGTTGAAGTGTTTTGACCGCCATAGGAAACTTGCCTAGTACGCTGTAAATATGCGGACACCAACTTCACCGCAGGTGCTTTTGCCACAGCTTGAGCATCTTCTAAAGTCAAGGTGGAAGCCGAACCACCACCTTGACTAATGCCACCTGTTCGCGCTGAGCCAGTCAGGACATTAATTGAATTTGTGCCAAGGGCTTGTAACTGGCTTTCCGTCGATTTTTGAATACCTTGTCCAATTGATGTAATCGCAATCACGGCGGCAATGCCAATGATTACTCCCAGCATAGTCAAGGCAGTTCGCAAACGATTATTCCAAAGCGACTCCGCCGCCATAGTCAGAATTTCGGCAAAGGGAACCTTAGCAACTTGAATGCGTGTTTTTGCTAATGGCTTTGACTTTTGCATAAATTTATCGCACTTTTTAATTACAATCCAGATTTATTACTTTCTACTAGCGAAGATTCTAAGAGATCCCCCTCAATCCCCCTTAAAAAGGGGGAAGAATTTAATTCTCCCCCCTTTTTAAGGGGGGCTGGGGGGGATCTAGACAGTTCTTAAATAGTTTCTAAGAGGTGTTGGGTTTGCTAGCTACGACTTCGTTGAGGAGAAGGTGATAATCCTGGAATACCTCTAGGTTCGGTTTTCGGGCGTGAACCTTCAGGAAAAGAGATAAAAATTTTCTCATCGCCAGTTAAACCCGATTTAATTTCTGTTTTATCATCAACAGTTAGCCCTGTCTCAATTGGTGTAAACACGGGAGTTTCACTTTTTTCGGTCTTGACATATACACCAGTCAAACCCTTCTCTCTAACGATCGCAACTGTTGGTACAACCAGCACATTCTTTAATTCACCAGCCTTAAACTCTAAGCTGGCGTTCATACCCGATCGCAACATTTGCTTGTCTTGGGAGGTGATTTCAGCTTTTACTTCAAAACTGGTGACGTTTTGGCTGACGATCGCTTGCGGCGAGATGGAGACAACACGACCATTAAACTTTTTATTTGGATAAGCATCGACTTGTAACGTAACTGTTTGCCCAACCTTAATTTGAGCAATATTCGCCTCAGCGACATTGGCGACAACTTGATTATTGCTAGCAAGCGCAAGAATCGAAGAAGCTGTTGCTGAACTCACCGCACTTCCTGAGGTTGTCGGGGTCACAAATGCGCCTGGATCAGCATATTTTCTAACTACCACCCCATCAAAAGGAGCGCGAATGATTGTATCTTCTAGCTGAGCTTGCACGTTTTGCAAAGATCCTGCGGCAGCGACAACTTGCGCTTCTGCGCGATCAATTTCTTCAGGACGTGAGCCTGCTTGCTGCAAAGATACAGCCTCTCGTGCTTGCGTAACTCTGGCGCGATTAGCTTCCATTGTCGTTCTTGACGCATCCAGATCCCGTGATGAGATCGCCCCATCCTTATAAAGCTGTTGGTTTTGGCGATATACGATCTCTGATTGCTCAAGAGTCGCTTGGGCGTTAGTTAAATTTGCTTGGGCTTGAGAAATATCTTGAGGACGATTGCCTGCTCTTAATAGATCGAGGCTTGCCTGAGCCGCCGCCAAATTTCCATCAGCTTGAGTAATTTGCCCTAAAGTATTGGACTCATCCATATAGGCAAGGATTTGCCCTGTCCGCACATTTTCACCTTCTTTGACTAGTAAGCTCTTGAGTCTGCCAGAGCTTTTTGGACTAACATTAATAGACTTTTCGGGCTGAATTGTCCCATTGGCGGTAACGATAATGGGTAAATCAGTACGCTTAATCGATACTGTGCGATCACGTTTACGAGTTGATAGATTATTGGCAGGTGCAATTAGCTGGGTATAGGCATAGTAACCACCACCGCCAACAGCCACAAGAATTAGGAAGATGGCAATACGCCATCTCCATTTGCCCATAAACTTTTTTTTAGGGCGATCAAGTTCATCAGGGAAATCGGATAGATCATCGGTAATATCCACTTCCTTTGGTTCTAGCTCTTTTTCTGATTGCATGAAAGTTACGTCAATGGGTTAGTGGGTTTAGACTCTTATACTCGATCAAAGGTTCAATTTGGCGATCGCACAGCCCCAAAAATTGATAGGCGATTAAGGTGCGATCGCCTTGTTCGTTGGTTATGTACTGTAATGTTTCAGGCATAATCTAGCTCCTGTTTTCCTCTGTTTATCTCTCATGTAATGATGGCAAGCTATTCACAATTTTAACTGATTCGACGCTGACGCGGGTGATCGCACATAACGAGGTCGAGAATGTAACGCGATCGCCGATCTCGGTGACAGTTTTGAGGTGCTGAGACAGAAATTATAATTTTGGATGAATGGCAATTCGAGCCGTTCATCAATCAGTTAGGACTTACGCAAAAATGCCCTGAAAGCCTCATGTTGCCGTAGGGGCAATTCATGAATTGCCCCTACGGCTCGTTCTTTTGCGTAAGTCCTATCAGTATCTGCTATACTTGCGGTAAGATTTGCCTAAAGATATGACTGTTGCTTTACCTAAGACGTTTCAGGCTGATACTCAAAGCACTCTGTACGAGCAAGATTATTCTCTGTGGTTAGAGCAAGCAGTCAATTTATTGCGATCGCAGAATTTTTCTGAGATGGATCTTGAGAATTTAATTGTAGAACTTGAAGGAATGGGTGGCAGTCAAAAACAAGCGATCGAAAGTAATTTAGAAGTTTTGCTGATGCATTTTCTCAAATATAAATATCAACCAGAAAAGCGTTCTAATAGTTGGTGCTATACGATTATCGAACATCGCCTCAGATTGACCAAAGCCTTTAAACATAGTCCTAGCTTGAAACGATATTTTTTGCAGGAGTTTTCTGATTGCTATCTGAACGCAAGGAAGTTAGCCAGTGCCGAAACAGGATTAGTGATCGCCACTTTCCCAATTGAGTCTCCTTTTACTGCTGAGCAAACGCTAGATGAGAATTTTTTGCCTGAAGATTAGTTGTTTCTGTAATAGCGATCGCTGATCTCAGTGATTGGTATCGATTACTAATCTTAGTTTAGTCATCCTTATTGTGGGTTATCTGGATCTTGTTTTTAAAAAACTCCAAACTTCCTTGAATAAATCCAACATAATCCGATCTAGGGTCAACGGAAAATGTAAAAGATAGAATCCATCCATCATTTACATATTTTTGAATTATGGAGATGATGTTAGCTTGATAGTTGTTGAGTAACATATTCGATCGCTTGCAATTTTTGCAGAGAATTAGTTAATCTGGTCTTGATTTTGGCTTCACCTGCCCAACTCACATATTCTTCATCGCCGCCTTTGAGGTCTTCAGCAGTTCAATCGCTGAGAAAAAGGTCAGATGAGATTTGATATTTGGTTTCAAATTCTTTTAAAACTTTATTGGTTTTATCTAGCGATCTCTGTAGGTTTTTGATTTCTGCATCAATTGCGGCTCTAACTAGGTTCTGCACGATTTCGAGATCGGGTGCATCGGATTTGGTTTCTAATTGCAACATAATGGTTTACCTCAGATCAGTTTTTAGGGTTATTGAGTTTTAACTACCAAGATAGATTTCTACATTTTGACTGTTCCATGTGGCGATGCCAATTCCAAAAAAGTCTTTGTCTTCTGTCCAAATGGGACAATCAAAGTGCATCGCTAAAGCGACTACTTGCCAATCGTTAGGCTCTCTTTTTTTGATTTTGACATATTATTTGGTTGCGTCTCTCCTTGCTTGTTTACGCATAGCGTTAAATTCCGCAATGATGTCATCTTCGCTAATGCCGTTATCTTTTAATAGTTGAGCAAATTTTTGGGCAGATTGACGTATGGCAATTAGGGTTTCCTTTGTAGTTTTTTTCAGTTGGATGGTTTGAGTTTTCATGGTGGGTTAATGTTTTTGTCTCTATAGGTGTTTCGGGGAGGTGCTTTAGCTTAAAGGGCTAAAATGGTTGATGTGCAATGGTTTTAACGTCGGAGGTATTCGACATCTGAAACACCCGTCATGAAAAGCATTGAGACTTTTATGATGTTTGACCTCCCCGAAACGCCTATTGAGCCAAAAAAACAAACCCTGTAAGGGTTTTAAAAACACAAAATGGCTACACCATACTGTGTTTTGGTATAACGATCTTGCGAAGCAAGATCGTTACCCAGATATGCGTTTGACTATATTTTAGCTACGAAATAATCGCGAATATTGAGTTTCGTGGTTAGCACAAGCTAAACTTGTTCCCCAACCACACCACTCCAATTCGTCATCTAATCGGCTTAATGCTAATTGAGAACTCCTTAGAATATCAGAACTGAGCTTGAAGATAACCTTTTGACCAGTCGTTTGTCCAAATGGAACAGACCTTACAGCTGCACTAACTAAATTGGATAACCAACCATAAATATAACCAACAGTTGTATTACTAACATCAATTCCTAGGCTTGCCGCTACAATTCCAAAGGCGATCGCATGGTTACAACCTTTACCTTGAGCATTAGCTTTGGCAGTCGGTAAAAGCTCGTTGATTGATTTACGGATAGCTAATTGATCATTTTGACTATCTGGAAGTTGCCACCATAGCTTCATTAAGGACTGTCCCATTTGCCAACTGGCAAGGCGTACTTCTTCCGACTCTCTGGTGGCTGATAGCCAGTTATTCCAATGGTTTAACGCAGTGATATCGTTAGATATCATCGCCTGATGAGCGCGAAGTGCGATCGCCGCTTCGTTAGTAATAAATCCAAAACTCAGTTCTCGTTTTAACCAATCACCAAGATCTGCCTCAGTGTGAATAATGCTATTACTACAAAGATATTCAATTCCTTCAGAATAGCTGTAAGCACCAACGGGTAAAGCGGGGCTGGTGAGTTGTAACAATCTCAATAATTGCCAAGAATCAGGATTAATGATCATGGTGATGATGGTAAGCTCCAGACTCTGGTTGAAAAGGTTGAGTTTCGTGAGTTATGGTCAGTCCCATTTGCAAAACCATATCTTCCAAAACTGAATCAGGTGATAAACGAAGATAGTTTTCCGTAATTTCTAAAGAAATATGGCGATTACCTAAATGATAAGCAGCTCTCAAAAATTCAAGGGGTTGCTTAGCAGTGACCGTGACTACTGGCTCAGGCTTAGCGATAACAATTGCGATCGCCTGATCTTGCTCATCCGCAAGAATATCACCTTCTCTAAGAACGGTTCCTCTCTGAAGCTGTAAATTAATCTCTTCTCCTTCAACAGTCATAAATCGATGACGACTGCGGGTTCTATCTTCAGCAATGAGCGCAAGTGTTAAGAGAGATTTCTGATCGACTAATTTTTTGATTTCTGTCGATAAACCCGATGCCGATAAACGCTTTGTAACAATGTGCATTAGCTAAAATTACAGTAAAGTAGAGACAACGCTTTGCGTCATCACCACTTTACCTCATATATAAGCAGGATAAATCCCAATGTCACCATTTCGTGTCGGAGTTGCTGGCCCCGTTGGTTCTGGAAAAACTGCCCTCGTTGATTCTCTTTGCAAATCCATGCGATCGCATTTCCAAATTGCCGTTGTCACCAATGATATCTACACTCAAGAAGATGCTCAGTTTTTAGTCCGTAGTGAAGCTCTATCACGCGATCGTATTGTAGGCGTAGAGACAGGCGGATGTCCCCATACTGCTATTAGGGAAGATGCTTCCATGAATTTAGCTGCGATCGAGCAGTTAGAACTTCGCTTTACCGATTTAGATTTGCTGTTTGTAGAGAGTGGTGGTGATAATCTTGCTTCTACTTTTAGCCCAGAGTTAGTTGATTTAACTCTATACGTAATTGATGTTGCCGCAGGGGATAAAATACCCCGCAAAGGGGGACCAGGAATTACTAAATCTGATTTATTGGTAATTAATAAAATCGATCTTGCCCCTTATGTTGGTGCAGATTTGCAGGTAATGAAACGCGATGCTTTAAAAATGCGGGGCAATAAGCCTTTTGTGTTTAGTAATCTCAAAACTCAAATCGGCTTAACAACAATCACAGAATTTATTATTGGACGAATGTAATGAATAAAGTGTTGTGCGGCTTTGCCGCACAACACTTTATTCATTACATTCGTCTTCTGGTCTACTCTAACCAAATTTGATCGCCACAACGAACTACACCTCCCTGTAGTACTGAAGTGCGAATACCTGCGATCGTCTTGTTGTGTTTAGTTGTAGTCCGTAAAATATTTAAATCCGTAGGAAGATCTAACTGAGCAATGGTTGTCACTACGCATCGAGGACATGAAGTATCAATACTTAGGCTTACCTCATCGCCAATTAACATCTTTCTGCTAACCCAACCATCTTCAATAAATGTGGCTTCTGAATCTTTTGGCTCAATTAAAATATTCGGGCGAAACCGACAAGGCTCAAAAGCTCCTTCAGGATAGATCTTCTTTAGTTGAGCTAATGTAGTGGTTGTAATCGCGTGAATAGGACAAGAATCAAAGAAAGTCCCTGATGGCATAAACAATTGGGTTATGACTTCGCGATTAAGCGCTCCTTCAATATCTGACCAGTACTGATCTAAACTGGGTGCTTCAGGAGCAGAAGTGATCAGCAGAACTTCTCTTCCCACTGCTTGAGAAAGAGTAGTATTTATATCAATATTGTCACTGGTAGTTGTACTTCCGTCGGGTAAAGCAAATTTAACGGCAGGCATGGAAGTTTGGGATTTAGGCGATGATACAAACTCTGCATGAAACCCTAGCAATTTCGCCCATTTTTTTGGGTTCTTGGCACTGGCAATTCTTTCAGTTTCAAGATCCCACAGAGCGTAAGCGCGATCGCCTAAAATCCCTTTGGATACAACATCCACCTCATCAAATTTTTATCCCAACATCGACTTGACTGGATAACGCCAGAGCGATGCAACTTCACCCACTAAAATTTGAGTCATAGCTTTTTCGGTTAGTTATTGACCTTTATCAATTTGCAAATAAAAAAGCCGATAACTGATCAAAAGTGCGGCTTAGCAACACTTTATAACCGATTATTGGCTTTTCCTTCAGCATGATTAAATAAAGAAGATACTAGCATCGTCTGCTGCGCAGCCAATGCTGATATCTTCTTTATATTTAAATCGCAAGGTACTGATGAACTAAATCATCGCTTAAATCAGATGTTGCACCATTTGCTACAACTGTACCCTTTTCCATAATGAAGAACTTTTGAGCTAACTGACGGGCAAAATCCACCTTCTGCTCAACTACAATTAAGGTTATCCCTTTCTCACGGTTAATCCGTTTGAGAGTGTCCTCAATTTCCTGCACAATTGAAGGCTGAATTCCTTCTGTAGGTTCATCTAACAGCATAATTTTGGGATTACTCATCAATCCACGAGCGATCGCTAATTGCTGTTGCTGTCCTC
Source organism: Pseudanabaena sp. M085S1SP2A07QC (assembly GCA_020404895.1). GTDB lineage: Bacteria > Cyanobacteriota > Cyanobacteriia > Pseudanabaenales > Pseudanabaenaceae > Pseudanabaena. The sequence continues at coordinate 21,545 of JADBWK010000055.1, forward strand.
CACTCAGCAGTCCACCTTGTCGGCTGAGATGTTGCTTTAGCATTGGGAAAAACTCAAAAATCTCATCAGGAATTTTACGCAACTTCTTCTGTGCAGCTGACATACCAAGTTTGAGGTTATCCAAAACTGATAAATAAGGAATGATTTCTCGACCCTGGGGAATGTAAGAGATCCCATACCTTGCTCGTTTGTAAGTTGGAACCTTAGTAATTTCGTCAGCATCAAAAACGATATTGCCCGAAAGAACCTTGTTTAAGCCAATAACACTACGAAGTAATGTAGTTTTACCAACACCATTACGACCTAGCAAACAAGCAATATCTCCCTGATTAATAGCCATGTTCACCCCGAACAATACTGGTGTTTGTCCATAGGAAACAGTAACATCAGTTAGTTCAAGCAGCATTGATTTGTTCGCGTCCAAGATATACCTCAATTACTTTTGGATTTGATTGAACTTCATTGACCGACCCTTCAGTCAATTTTTCACCTTGGTGCAACACCACAATTCTCTGAGCAATCTGTTTGACAAACTCCATATCATGCTCAATTACCACAACAGAGTGATTTTGAGAAATCGTTTTGATGATTTCCCCTGTCAAATGAGTTTCGTCAGGAGTCATACCAGCAGTTGGTTCATCTAGCAAGACCAAGGTTGGATCTTGAGCAATTACCATACCAATTTCTACCCACTGTTTCTGTCCATGTGAAAGAGATGAAACTTTAGCGTAGCCTTTTTCTAAAAGTCCAACACGATCTAGTACAGAGATGATCTTGTCTCTTTTAGCAGATGTAAGCTTAGACTTGATTGAAGAAAAAACACCGTGAGCTCCTTTAAGAGCTAGCAAGATGTTGTCAAATACTGACAAATCATTGTAAACGTTAGGGTTTTGGAACTTACGACCAATTCCCATTCGTGCAACTTTGTAAGGACTTTGATTAGTTATATCCTTACCATGGTAGAAAACATTTCCTGAAGCAACTGGAGATTTGCCAACGATCGCATCAAGTAGAGTGCTCTTGCCAGCTCCATTTGGCCCAATTATCGTAACAATCTCATTTTCGCCAACTTCTAAATCAACACCTTTTAATGCTTTGAATCCAGAAAAAACTACTTTAAGATCTTTAACGGACAAAACAGATTGTCTAGAACTAGAAACGTTGCTAGTTTCAGACATAAATTTATCGGTCTCAACTACAGAAGTTGTTTCCATGAGTTTACCTATTAATGTTAAGAAATATATTGCTCCACTAGCGTTAATCCTACCAAAGGTTGTAACTAGCAAAAGATAGTATTGCTACATTCTAAAAATTATTCAGACCTAGTCAATTGATTAGACTTTTTAGAAAGAAACTTCTTCGGTAATAGGCTAATTAGTCCATCAGGTAGAAATAATACGACTATCACCAAAAGCACTCCGACAATTAACTGCCAATCTTGAGTAACTCGATCCACTGAATTTTGAATCTGTCCAAGTAAAATAGCAGCAAGGATTGGACCAAAAAGTGTTCCTCTTCCGCCTACAGCAACCCAAATTACGATCTGAGTACCAAAAGCAACTCCAAGATAAACTGGTGAAATAAATTTATTTAGAGGAACAAACAAACCGCCAGCAATTCCAGCAATTCCAGCCGAAAGCGTCCAAATAAAGATTTTAAAATTAGCAACGTCATAACCAAGGTAGGAGATACGTTGCTCATTTTCTTTGATTGATCGTAGAATTAATCCGAAGTTAGACTGAGTTAACCACCAACTGCCAGCCATCACCAATGCCGCAAAAGTGAGGATTATAAAATATATTCCTATCGGCGGAATGCTTGCACCAAATAGGACTAGCGTTGAAACATCAGTGATACCATTTGTTCCGCCCGTATAAGCTTGTTGGCTAACAAAGAAAGTAGTTAAAGCTGACGATATGGCTAGAGTGATAACGGTAATGTAAACACCGCTAACTTTGGAACGAAAAATGAATGAGCCAATTAAATAGGCAAATCCTGCGGGTAATACGACCATTGCAATGACGGCAACTGGAAAAAACTGCAATGGAGCTATGAACCAAGGCAGTTCCTTCAAACCATTCCAAACCATAAAGTCTGGAAGTGTGCCACCATAATTGTTAGCGGTGGCAGACAGGTTGAGCTTTAAGTAATATGCCATCGCATATCCACCTAAAGTAAAAAATACGCCATGGGCAAAGCTCAAAATACCAGTGAATCCCCAGACGAGATCTAGAGAAACCCCCAAAGTCCCAAACAAGAGCAACTTTGCCATAAGGTTGGTCTGGAATTCGCCAGCCACAAAAGGGAAAATTGCAAATATCACTAACAGGACTAAACTTGTAGCTAGCCATCTCTTCGGAACATAGTTAGCTTGTCGAATGCGACCTACTACTTCTGCCATAATAAAACCTCCACTAAATTCGCTCTTATTGACAAAAAATAGATGTAAATAGCTTAACTTCGCTTCTGAACTGTAAATAGTCCTTCGGGACGGTAGCGAATTAATACAATAACGGCTGCCAATACAATTACTCTCGCGGTTGGATCGTTAATAAGGTAAGCGATCGCAGCATTCGATTCTCCAATCAAAACTGCCCCAGCCAAAACGCCAATCAACTTATCGACACCACCTGTAACAACAGTCATCCAAGCATCTACTAGGTAATCTTGCCCCATTGGCGGTGCAACGCTTTTTAGTGAAGAAATAACAGTACCTGCAACTCCCGCTAAACCGCATCCATAGGCAAAAGTCATCATATCTACGAGACTAGTATTGACACCCAAGCACTTAGCCATGTCTCGGTTTTGGGTGACTGCACGCACTTCTCGTCCAAGCTTTGTTCCGTAAAGTAGAAAAGCCGTTATTCCAAGCAACAATAGAGCCATGAAGATAATAAACAATCGATAGTATGATATCTCGATTGCTTGTCCGCCAATTTCAAACGGAGTCCAGTTGCCACGAATATATGGAGGAGCTTTTACGTACTTTAGTTGAGCGGTGAAAATAAGTTTGACTACTCCTTGAAGAACTATACTTAACCCCCAAGTAGCTAAAAGTGTCTCAACTGCTCGTCCATATAGCCGTCTAACAATTGTTAATTCAACAATTGCACCAATAAAAGCTGTGAACAAAAAAGAAAATGGGATTGTCAACAACAAATCCATTTTGAAATTACTTTGCAACACAAACGATGTATATGCTCCTAACATGATGAATTCACCATGTGCTAGGTTGATTATCCGCATAACTCCGAACGTTATTGAAAGTCCTAAACCTGTCAACAAAAGAATACCGATAATACCAACACCATTTAGGAGCTGATTGGTAATTGCGATCGGGTCGAACGACTTTGCTGCCGGAGTTGCCTGTGCTAAGTGTATTAACGAAGATAATGCATTAATTGGCAAGACGTTCATGGCTTTCTTAGTTGAATCATTCAGTGTTTGGTTAATCCTGATTATGTTAACAACTTTACTTCTGACCTATAGAAAAACAATTTATATCTTTCTAAGAGATGTGAGAGGCTCACCCTCTTTGGGTGTGCCTCTCACATCTCTTTTTAGGTTGCTATAGGCAGTAAGCAGGAGATTGTTAAATGCAATTAGACTAGACGTAAGTTGACTAGACAGAAGTCAATTTATGTTTCCTTCAGGAACTCAATGGGAACATCCTTCTTCGTCTCAACGATGGGATTACTGCGATCATCTGGTGTTTTATGAACACAGATGCGACCCTTGTACAGGGCTTGACTCCAAGGAATTGGTCTAACTGCTGCCTTGGTGGCAAATACGATTTCAGCCTGACCATCTGCTTTCCATTTACCAATTCTGGAATATAGATAGGTGTGGTAGTTGTCTGGATCGACCTTCACAGTACCTTGAGGAGCCTTGAATACTTGACCTCTGGTTGCTTCACGCAGAGTAGAGGTGTTGAGGGTTTTCTTTTCCTTGGCGACTTTTTCCATCGCTTGGGCCATGAAGAATGTTTGCAGATAAGCTGCTTCCATAACTCCATTGGTAACGCGATCCTTGCCAAACTTGGCTTTGAACTGTTCCACAAAAGCCTTGTTCTCAGGGGTGTCAACACTTTGGAAGTAGTTGAAGCTACTGTAGTGACCTTCAGCAAATTCAGGCCCCATCGCTTGGATTTCTTCTTCTGTGGTAGGAAATGCCATGATTGGAATATCCTTGGAGGTGATCCCAGCGTCCTTGAGTTGCTTGTAGAAAGCAGGAATACTGTCTCCAACTAGATTGCTGAGGATGAAATTGGGCTTAGCTTGCTTGATCTTGTTGATGATGGTGATGAACTCAGTTGTACCGAGTGCAGCGTATTCATCACCGACAACTTCACCGCCACCATTGACCAACTCAGCCTTGGCGATCCGATTACTTTCTTTAGGATAGATGTAGTCAGAACCAATGAAGAAGCCCTTCTTACCAAAGTTTTTGATGCAGTAAGGGATCGAGTCAGTGATCTGTTGGTTGGGCGCAGCTCCAGTGTAAATGACGTTCGAGCTACATTCGTTTCCTTCGTAATAGACAGGGTAGTATAGTAGGCTGTCTTTTTCTTCAAAAACTGGAAGAACTGATTTGCGACTAGCTGATGTATAACAACCAAGAACGCATACAACCTTGTCTTCATCAATCAAGCGCTTGGACATTTGGTTGTATAAATCCCAGTTGGAGTCAGGGTTGACAACGACCTTTTCAATCATTTGTCCGTCAATACCCTTCTTGCCAGCCCAAGGACCAGTCCCTTCATTGATTTGATCGATCGCAAGGAAAGTTGCATCCTGTAACGACTTTTCAACGATTGCGATCGTACCCGTAGTGGAGTACATTACGCCAACCTTGATTCCTTTCTTGCCATCTGCGGCAGGAGAGGCTGTTGTACCACCAGTTGTAGTTGGGGTGGTGGTAGTAGGGGTACAAGCTGCAACAATACTGCTAGCAGCAGCTAAAGAACCGTACTGGATAAATCTGCGACGGGTTATCGCATTCAAAGCATCATTCGATCTATTGATCTTCTTCATCAGATGAAACACTCCTAAACTATTTTAAAACCCACACCAAAAGATATGTAATTCTGATATCAATATAGATTCTCTTTACGAGTAAATACAAGATATCAATTCCTAATACTCAACCTAGTGACCAACCATCCAAGGACGACTTCCAGAATGATACTGAACTCTAGGTGCTTTAGGTTCCAGATCCCGCTTAACAAGCTCTGGCTCAGAACTCACTTTTTTCATTCGCACTGTTCTAGAAAGTGTCATTGGCGGTGAAAAGATGCGCTTGCCACGTTCGTTGCATTCTGGACAATGGGCTGGGTCACTGGACTCAGCCATTGGTCGCCACACATCAAAAGCACCACAATCTTCACATCGAAACTCATAAAGAGGCATATTTGATTAAACCGGAAGAATGTTTTTATCAAAAATTGCAGTTGGAATTGCCAGAGTACAGCAGGCATTGGGAATATCCACAATACCACTAACTCTTCCTTCTACAGGTGCACAGCTTAGCAAAAGATAAGCTTGTTCACCTGTGTATCCAAACTTCATGAGATAGGCGATCGCATTTAAGCAAGCTTGACGGTAAGCAATGTGGACATCCATAAAGTATTGCTTCCCTGTAAACTCATCTACAGAAATGCCTTCAAACACCAAGAACTCTGAGTAGTGCGGCTCTACAGGACCTGGCTTGAAGATTGGATTCACCATAGCATACTTATCTACACCGCCTTTGATGATGTCTACATGCAGATCAAGGTATCCAGACATCTCAATTGCGCCGCAGAAAGAGATTTCACCATCGCCTTGAGAGAAGTGAATATCTCCCATGGAAAGCTTGCCACCTTCAACATATACAGGGAAATAAATGCGAGTTCCTCTTGACAGATTCTTAATATCGCAGTTACCGCCATGCTCACGAGGAGGAATGGTGCGGGCAGCTTCGGCGGCAACACGCTCATATTCAGATTGAGGTAAAGTACCTAAAACTGCGTTATGAGGATTTGGTAGAGCAGCCAATACAGGCACTCCATCCATATTGATGCCAGCACCATAAGTGCGGCGATCTGGCTGAGTTGCCATTAGCTCAGCCTCACGCTTATTCCATTTAGCTAGCAGCTCATGAGATGGTGCACAGCCGATTAAACCTGGGTGAGTAATTCCAGCAAACTTAACTCCAGGAATGTGACGCGAAGAGGTGTAAATCCCTTGCAAATCCCAAATTGCTTTAGCAGCATTAGGATAGTGATCGGTTAAAAAGCCGCCGCCGTTTTTTTGATCAAAAATGCCTGTGAAGCCCCACTCATCGCCCTGAAGAGCGCCAATATCAACGATATCGACAACAAGGATGTCACCAGGTTCTGCGCCATTTACCCAAATTGGTCCGCTCAGTACATGAACAATCGATAGATCTACATCGCGAACGTCGTCAGAACTGTCGTCATTCTTAATCTGACCATCTGTCCAATCTTTACATTCGATCCTAAAAGTATCGCCTGGATTAACAGAGGCTATAGCTGGAATATCTGGATGCCAACGATTATGACCAGGTAGTTCTTGCTCACTCATGGGCTTAGTGAGATCAACTTTAAATAGCGTCTTTGGCATAAAATCTTTTTAGCGACTGTAAAAGAATATGATCAAGATAGAAAGTCGAACACAAGTGAATAATCTACGCTTAACAACGTAAATAATTTAGATTTAACTAAACTTCAACTTTCTTAAACTTATACTGCGTTAATTTTTATTTGTGATCTGTTATGTCTTATACCAAAAGTAAGAGGCGAGTTCTTAGAAATGAATCGTTTATAAAAATGAATAAAAAACGCAAGTAAAAAAATTAAAACTTAATTTCATGATTCTTTGTGGATTAGATTAAAATCCAAAAGTAAAGTTTGCGGTGAGAATCAGTGCAACTTTCTTTTGGATTTTAGGATTGCTACAAAAATAGGGTTTTAAACAGCCCTATTTTTGTAGCAATCCTCATTGAGAATTACGAATAAAATTTTAAGGAGAAGCTAATGGTGAAGGCTTACTTTGACTTATAGCAGTCCTAAATCATTTATGAAAAAAATAGGGCTTCTACTTCGCTCAGCCAACGTATACCGATGGCTGAGCGCGATGTCCTGAGCTTGTCGAAGGGAAGTCGAAGCCTCTCACGATTCATTTAGGATTGCTATAGTTATCAAATCGCAAAGTGATCCTGATGAGATACTAAGCGTTCCAAAGCATTATTTCATTTTTTGCTAAAATTAACATAGCTGAGATGTGAGTGGTATTGTCATGCAAGCAACTGTAATTGATGCCCACTGAATAGCGATGATAGTATTACGATGTAAGCTTTTCCTGATGTGGCGATCGCTTTAAATGCTATGTTTCCTATGCACAAAATTAACTAGATATTCCTATGGCTGCACCTTGGGCGGGAGAATTAGAATTATTGCTGATTATGTTACTCTCAGGATTAGTTGCGAATAAAACTTTGAGGGCAAGCTAATGACACAGGCTTACTTAGAGACACAGGATATCCACCAAACTGCGATCGTTAATAATCCACTTGATTCACTGACTAATCTGTATGAATGTGATTTTAATTTATGGGTTGAGGCAACCGCCCAGTTATTGCGTGAGGGGAGATTAACAGAACTAGATGTGGTGAATTTACTCGAAGAAGTGGAGTCAATGGGAAATAGTAATAAATTTGCTTTGAGTAGTGATTTAGTCGTGGTTTTACTACATTTGCTTAAATGGCAATATCAACCGAATAAACGGATAAGAAGTTGGGAAAAAAGTATAGCCGAACATCGTCGTCGGATTCGGGAAATTTTTCAGGTTAGCCCTAGTTTAAGGAATTACTTTCAGCAAATCTTTGATGAATGTTATCTAGATGCCAGAAAACAAGCCAAAATTGAAACTAGATTACCTTTAGAAAGTTTTCCCGTAAATTCACAATTTACATCCGAGCAAGTTCTTGATGAAGATTTTTTGCCTGAGTAGGCGATCGCAGGTAATTTTGAGTTGTATTTATTTTGATTGAAACAATTTAGTTCTGAGAGACCAATGTTCGCATAATGGCTAAGTTGAGCCACATCAGACAATCTTCATCTGCTATAAATGGTCGGCTCCAACGCAGTATTAGACGGCTTTTGATTAGTTCCCAGCAAAATCTGACAAGTCTGTGATTATCACCAATCCACCCTCAATTGTATCTACTTGCAGTCGATACCCACGAAGCATACTCATCCCAATTAGTGGATCTGTTTCTGCTGAATTTACTTCAATCTCTTTAGTTTTGCCATCCCAAATGGCTACTGCGTCATAAATATCAAATAGAACCTCGCTACCGTCTCCCAAAGTTCCGCGATCGCGATAACTCCACGGCAAACCCAGTTCAGTAATGATGTCGTTCGGGAGGCTTAGGAAACCAGTAAATCCTGTATCAATAACAGCATTAATAGATTTTAGTTTGGCATTGTTACGAATGACCACAAGAATCGTAGCTTCATAATTCTTATTGACATAGCCTTGCATCATAGCTTTTCTTTTAAGCTTCGCGCCCCGAAACGATGAACTGCACGATAGCCGATTCGGACTACCCAAGTTTGGGAATCGGGCAAACGCTCGTGAAGCCGACGAGTGGCGGTCATCGTATCATTAGCAATTTCAAACGCCCCTGTCTCAATGTCAATAGCAACTATTTTGCCATGATTACCTGCTTCAACCTGTGGGCGGATTTGCGTTTGATAAATCAGATCGCCACGTTGGGCAAATTCTTCTTTGCTATAGCGTGGTTGACGGACTGTCATGATTGTGAATTTCCCTCGATCGCTGTCTTGTCTAGCATTATAGCTGACCAGCTTTTGTAGTGTGCGTTAATGAAATGTAGTGATTTAGGGCGTAAAGCCTTGCGAGAGGCGATCGCTAAAGTTCGGGGAAAATATCCATTTGAAATAAATGCTTTCATTACAATCCCGTAAGGCATGGATTATGTTCAAAAGCCCAAAATTGGCAATTTTCTAGCATTCATCGTTTTATTGCACAGGGGCTATATCCACCCGATTGGGGAGTTACAGAAATTCCAGAAAAACCTAAAGAAATTTGGGACGAATAACCAATTCCGTAGCGTGCGTTAGCGGAGCGTAACGCACAAATAATTAGTATTAAATGGGTGCGTTACATTTCATTAACGCACCCTACGGCGATGGCGATCGCACTATCATCCATCCATCCGCAAGAATCGCAATCGCAATCGTAATGAATGATCTTGACGTTCTGAGGGTAAGCTGCGCTACACCTTTGGCAAACACCCGTAAAAAATGGATGTGTATTAAGAGTTTCCCACTGTTGCGATCTCAGCTCAAATGTTACGTGAATAATGCTAAGCAATAATTAGGCATTTTTGGGGTGGGTGGGGCTGCACCCCTATTTACTATTTCCGCACCTTTGAGATGTTCTCATTCTCAAAAATTCTCCAGCTTGGTTCCGATTGGGCAAGTAATTTCTTCTACCATCACTCCATGTACATGCGTAACCGTAGGAACCATCGGGCGCTCTTTGGGTTCGATTACATCCTATTAAACATGAGCTTAGCTGTTTTAGCGGTTGTTCGCAAGTTGGGATGTTGTTAATACATTCGCGGTATTTATTGATTGCCTCCTCTTCGCAGCCCCTTCTATTGCCTGCAAGAGTTCCACTAGTATCACTGTCATATGCAATTCTACTACATAAATTATTTCTTATATTTCTTTCCCCAGAGCAAGTTTCTTTCCGATTCGCTATTATTCTCAGGCAATCTTGGTATGATGTTTGAGCCAATATAGCCTCTAAAGGTAGCACCGTCAGACATCCAACTACAACCAATGCATGTGCTTTCATATTAAAACTTTTTCCTAAGCAATTCTAATTATGGTGGATTTTTGTGTGAATGCTGCAAATTTGGCTGACTTGTTTAGCGATCGCCTTCGCAGCTCCAGTTTTGCTTTTAAGCACTCTCATTGTTACGTGAATAATGCTAAGCAATAATAACACCAACCATCTCTCAACGCAGCAAAAAATCTCTCGCAAAACCTTACAGACAATCCCTCTGCTCTAGTGAGATAACTAGTAAGTTGAACCGCAGCAGCTACGCTACGCGGTTAACGGGTTTTCGTTTTGTCGGTTCCAACGAAAAGTTCTTTTGCTGCACTTTTAGGATTTTATCATATGATGTCAAGACCTTATTGAAGTGCTGTCAATAGA
>JADBWK010000056.1 GCA_020404895.1 Pseudanabaena sp. M085S1SP2A07QC
AGGCGTTTCGGGGAGGTCAAACATCATAAACGTCTCAATGCTTTTCATGACGGGTGTTTCAGATATCGAATACCTCCGACGTTAAAACCATTGCACATCAACCATTTCAGCCCTTTAAGCTAAAGCACCTCCCCGAAACACTTATAGAGCCTAAATTTTTTAAAGGTTTTACTTTTCAGTACTTTTAAAAAATTCATTATTTCCTGCCTTCCTACCAAAGTAATAGGCATGGTGCGTAGCTTGACTTGAAAAGGAGTAGGGTTTGATCTAAAAACACGGTAAATCCTCAAAATGACAAAGCCATTTTGAGGATTGGTATAACAATTATTTTGATTTTACGAAAGCCTCAAACTTTTAAGTACAAACACTTAGAAGAAACATAAATTGAAACGATCTTTATGTTTTCTTAATTATTAAAACGGTTGCTTTGATTCTATAAACTCCCCAAGAAGATTGTTATGAAAGCATTACAGGAATCAGTTAAGACATTATTAAATTTATATTTAATTTGGGATCGCTGAAATGTTTCCTAAGCAAGGACTAGAGCTTGCTTGAACCTCAAATACGACCCTGCATAATTAAGTTAATTAATAAATCTCATTTAATAAATTTTTGGCAAAGCCAAATTTAAGATATATGAACACTTCAGACAACTCGGTTCCAGCTTGTCGATTGTGTCAGCACTACAATCCTGAAGGAAGAAGGGGCGGCTTTTGTGGAAAATTAGACGTTCCAGTCGGTCCCACATGGGAAGCTTGTAGCCTAGCGGTCCATCCTTTTGAACCACCTTGGCAATCTACCAATGATTTTAATTCTCTACTAAATGAATCCTTTCATAACTCAATCCCCCTAACGAATGAAGAAAGATTAGAACTACAAGAAATTAATATGCGATCACTTAGTTTTTCAAAGTATTGAAATGCTAAATTAATTCTTGAGGATAACAAGCAATCTGTATTCTAAACTAACAAATAATGTTGGAAATTTCAACCTTAGTAATAACTAATTCAAAATCAAAAGGATTTTTAAATGAAGTATTAAATATACTAAGTTTTGATGGCTATTATTCTATTTAGATGTAGTCACCTATAAATTTAGATATTCTTACAGAGCTTAGCTCTGCATTCAAACCAAAAAAGATTTTTAGAAGGCTTGAAAAGTAAATATTTTCCAGCAATTTCTGATCAAAAGAGCCCCAATACAGATTGCGAAAGCATTGCTTTGTAGCGCTTTCACAATTTGTATTGATTAGGTTTGAGCGCAAAGCGCAATAACTGGGCGTAGGTACTTGCATCCTAATATATAGCTGTCGCCATTCTTGTTAGGACATCAAACCCAAATGGTGAGAGGCGGCGCAAAACGCCGCCTCTCACCATTTGGGTTTGGATTTATCTTGATAAAATTGGCTAAGGCTATATCTATAAATTTCAAGAAACTAATCTTTAATAATTAGAACCAGATAAATACTAAGTCTAGCTCCACACAATATGCGATCCATAGTAAATTCACATGTGATAATCTTAATTAATTGAGAATTTGCAAGTCTTATTGTGATAGGTAAAAAGTGCTAGCAAGGGTTTGGAGCGCGGCAATCTTAGGTATCGATGCCATTCAAGTGGGTGTAGAAGTAGATGTATCAGGAGGATTGCCTGGCATTACCTTGGTGGGATTACCCGATACCGCAGTTCAAGAAAGTCGAGAGCGGGTTAAAGCAGCAATCAAAAATGCAGGATTCTCTTTTCCCATGCGCAAGATTGTGATTAATCTCACTCCAGCTGATTTGCGTAAAGAAGGTCCCATCTTTGATTTACCAATTAGTATTGGCATATTAGCTGCCTCTGAACAGGTTGATCCACAGTTATTAGGCGATCACTTGTTCTTAGGTGAAGTCTCCCTTGACGGTTCACTTCGCCCCGTTTCTGGCGTATTACCGATCGCTGCCGCTGCTCAGCGCTTAGGAATGATTGGGATTATTGTGCCGAAGGAGAACGCGCAAGAAGCTGCTTTAGTTAAAGGGCTCGCTGTGTATGGGTTACAAAGTATTACCGAGGTGGGGGATTTCTTAGCAAATCCAGACAAATATCTGCCAGTGGTTGCCAATCCAGAACTAAAATGGCATGAAAGTGAATTTAAACTGGATCTTAAGGATGTTAAAGGTCAACAACATGCTCGCCGTGCTCTAGAAATCGCTGCCGCAGGTGGACATAATTTGATTTTTGTTGGTCCGCCTGGATCTGGAAAAACTCTATTGGCTAGGCGTTTACCTAGCATCTTGCCAAATATGAACTTTGATGAAGCTCTAGAAGTAACTAGAATACACTCAGTAGCTGGCTTATTAAAAGGTAAGGGACTCGTAAGCGATCGCCCATTTCGCAGTCCCCATCATTCTGCTTCTGGTCCTTCATTAGTCGGTGGTGGCAGTTTTCCGCGCCCTGGGGAGATAACGCTAGCCACAAACGGCATCCTTTTTCTGGACGAGCTGACTGAGTTTAAACGTGATGTACTGGAATTTTTACGACAACCTTTAGAAGATGGATTTGTAAGTATTTCCCGTACTCGCCAATCCGTAACCTTTCCCGCCCAATTTACACTCGTCGCAAGTACGAACCCTTGTCAATGTGGTTACTATGGCGATTCTGTTCAGCCTTGTACCTGTACACCTCGTCAGCGTGAACAATATTGGGCAAAATTATCAGGACCATTAATGGATCGGATCGACTTACAGGTAACTGTTGCAAGATTGAAGCCAGAAGAGATGACGCGATCTCCTGAGGGAGAAAACTCTAGTGCTGTTAAAGAAAGAGTACAAGCATCGCGTAAAATTCAACAAAATCGATTTCAAAAGGAAACAAGGGTAAATTGCAATGCCCAGATGCAATCCAGACATTTACGCCAATGGTGTGAGCTAGATAACCCTTCCCGTGCCTTATTGGAATCCGCTATTAAACGTTTAGGTTTATCGGCACGTGCCACTGATCGCATTCTTAAGGTATCCCGTACGATCGCCGATCTAGCCAATGTCGAAAATATTCAAGTAGTTCATGTTGCTGAAGCAGTTCAATACCGCACTCTTGATCGAGTCACTTAAATGAAGCGCAGCATTTAGAGTTAGTGTGGGTTAGGGTTGTTAGCCTACAATCCTTAAAGTAAGAGCCTTGCAGGGTTTGGCTTTTATTGCACAGAAGTGTTGTCATACCTTTGTAATTAATTATGTCTACGCCCTTCGCCGCGCACCGCTATTTCTTGGCGGGGAAGGACGTAGCTACTTAATGTCTGATTTTAGGCTGGGAATGTAATATGCAAATGCTCAAAATGACATTGCCATTTTTGGAAGGCTAAAACCCTGCTGGATTTAATTTGCAATTCTCAAAATTGTCGTCATACTTTCGATAATTGGTATTATTTAGGTGATTCAAAAAATTATTTTGGTTTTAGTGCTAGAGCAAAGCCATATACATGCTATTTTGTGTCTTGACTTTCGGCTTTATACCTAATCTCTTTACAGGAGGAGACTAAAATATGAACAGTTTCATAAATAATTAAACGCTAACCTAGAATTTAAGATGGGCAAAGCAGAATGCCAATCATATTAACCTTAATATATATTTGTTTGGTGATTTGCTAATGGAAGAATCCTATCGGGGCATTCATGTATGAGTACAGTTCTGGTGGTTGAAGACAGTGTGACACAAAGAGAAATGATTGAGGACTTACTCAAGTGTAGTGGCTTAACCGTTAAAACAGCGGGCGATGGTGTGGAAGCGCTAGAGCAAATGCAAGGCAATTGCCCAGACATTGTAGTTATGGACATTGTCATGCCCCGCATGAATGGCTATGAGTTATGTCGTCGCATTAAAACCGATCCCAAAACTGAGCGCGTTCCTGTCGTAATGTGTTCATCGAAAGGTGAAGAGTTTGATCGCTATTGGGGAATGAAGCAGGGTGCTGATGCCTACATAGCTAAGCCATTTCGGCCTCAAGAGCTAGTTGGTACTGTTAAACAGTTACTGAGAAAAGCTTAATAATTTCGCTAAGAATGCTAAAAGTGTAGACAATTCTTGATAATTTAATGGCAGTTGGTTAACATCATTACTTTAATACTTTCTCAATATTCTCAATGTTCACTTTTTAAGTCTTGAAGACATTTAAAATTTGCTATTTTGCAAGGTAGAGATCCTCAAATTATGGTAGGAAACCAAGAATTCTTCCCTGGCATCGGACAAGATCAGGCTACAGACTTTGATCAAGGCATCGAAGCTCCAGAAGGTGAGCTGCACTTAAGATTTTTTGTGGCTTCTGGAATTGAGTTTGCTTTACCTGCAATTGGAGTCAGTCAAGTTTTGGAATTTGCTCCAGATCGGATTAACCCGATGCCTAATGTCTCCCCCCTACTGCTTGGCACAGTGAATATTCGGGGTAGAGTAGTTTGGGTAGGAGATCTCGGTCAATTTTTGGGAGAGGCTCCCCCAGTTAATACTGATCGCGCAGAAATTTCAATTATTGCGATCGAGGATCAGGGCATGATGTTAGGTTTAGCGGTAGAACAAATTGGCGTAATGGCTTGGCTTGACTCTTCACAACTAAATGTCTCAAGAAACAGCTCTGACAGTATGGCTCCATTTATTAAAGGTGAGTGGATAATGGAAGATAGCGATCCCCTAAAACTATTAGATCAAGTCAACATTTTACGATCAGCAAGGTGGGCATCCTAGACATAGTAATTTCAAGATGATTTCGCGCAAATGGCAGAGATTTTAGGAGAAAGCACATGGCATCAAGTACACAATACCAAAAAGAATATGAAAAGGCTTCCTTAGCCTATATGCAAGGAGACTACAGTCAAGCTGGCAAATTGACTCAAGAATTGGTTAAAGCCTGCCCTAGCGATCCTATGTATCGTCTTCTTCATGCCCATATAAATCTCGCCCTAGAGCGCTATCAAGATTCAATTGGTGAATATGAAACTGTTTTACATTTGACGGACGACAACTCTATTTTAGAATATGCCCATAGTGGTATTGCGGCAGCTAAAGAAAGACTAGATATCAAGGATGATAGCTACAGTATGGGCAGCGCAGATGAGTTTAGTAGTAAGCAGCAATATGCCTACGAAGATAATAGTTATAATCAATCCAATTTTAATACGCAAGGATCTTGGTCTACTGATGATAGTGGTGGTCAAAGTACTGGCTCAAGTCGTATTGACAATTTTGATTTTGAAGATTTTAGTTCTGATACTTCGATGAACGGCTCTAGTCAATACAGCTATGGTGCAGAAACTCCGCTAGCAGGGGATTCAAGTTTTAACTCTGGTGACAAATCTAGTGGTACTTCAGGCAATATGAATTCAGACACTGATGTTGTCTTTATGGATGAGTTTGATGATTTTGATGACATTAGTGAATCATCTTTTTCTAATTCATTTGGAGATTCAGAAACAACACAGATGGTCTCAGACCTCTCTATGTCAGATTTTGGCAGTCAAGACTTTACAACTTCGGGACGCTCAAACAACACTACATCATTAGCCAATCAAGACATGCCCACGGCACGATTTAAACAATCGGAAAATGAGGCAGAGTTATTTGGATTAGGATCAATTAATACACCAGTCGGCACAAAGAGAGCAGGTGCGGATGTTGTCGCTGAAGCATCTGAGCAGGGCGGCTTATTTTCTCCCTTTGATAATATGCCGCTCAAGACCAAAAATGTGATCACCGCGATCGCGACAGGGGTTGTCGCCATGGTTGCCGCAGGTGTGGTTACTAACTTTGCCACTGGCTCAATCTCAGATAAGACAACAAGGGAACAAGTCCGAAATACTGGCTGGATGATGGGTGGAGCCGCAGCTTTGGCAAGTGGGGCAATCGCTTGGGGATTAGGCAAACGCTCATCTCGGCTGATCGATCAATCGACTTCAAACTTACAAGCTCAGTTTGAAGCCGTAATTCGTGGTGATATGAGTCCTCGTGCGACCGTTTATAGCGAAGATGAGTTTGGTAGACTCGCAGCAAGTTTTAACCAAATGATTCAGTCGATTGTGTCAAACACCAACGAAGCCCAACGCAAAGCCGCCGAACAAGAACAAGCTAAAGAGGATTTACAACGTCAGGTAATCAGATTGCTTGATGACGTGGAAGGCGCAGCACGAGGTGACTTGACCGTACAAGCGGAGGTGACTGCTGACGTACTAGGCGCGGTTGCTGACTCCTTTAACCTCACGATTCAAAACCTGCGCGAGATTGTTAACCAAGTAAAAATTGCGGCTCGTCAGGTAAACGAAAGCTCTCGCGAAAATGAAGCATTCGCCCGTAGTTTGTCATCGGATGCGTTACGTCAAGCTGAAGAGTTAAGCGTTACCTTAAACTCAGTGCAAATGATGACTGAATCGATTCAACGTGTAGCCGAAAGTGCACGTGAAGCGGATCAGGTTGCTAAACTCGCATCCGAAACCGCTATCAAGGGCGGCGACGCGGTAGAACGTACCGTAGCAGGTATTTTAGACATTCGCGAAACGGTTGCTGAAACTACGCGCAAGGTTAAACGTCTTGGAGAGTCTTCCCAAGAAATTTCTAAGATTGTTGGTTTGATTTCCGCGATCGCTTCACGTACTAACTTACTTGCTTTAAACGCTAGTATTGAAGCGGCGAGAGCGGGCGATGCGGGAAGAGGTTTTGCGATCGTTGCCGATGAGGTTCGCCAGCTAGCAGATCGCGCCGCGAAGTCATCTAAGGAAATTGAGCAAATCGTATTACAGATTCAGAGTGAAACTAGTGGTGTACAACAAGCGATGGAAATCGGTACACAACAGGTTATTGATGGTACAAGACGTGCTGAACAAGCCCGTCAATCGCTCACAGACATTATCCAAGTTTCCCATCGCATTGAAACTTTGGTACTATCGATTACAGAAGATACAGTCAAGCAGACCGAGACTTCTAGGACGGTATCTCAGGTTATGCAGTCAGTTGAATTGTCAGCCCAAGAAACTTCGCAAGAGTCTCAAAGGGTGTCAGCATCGCTCCAAAATCTGGTGGGTGTGGCTCGCAGCCTCCAAGACTCTGTGGAACGCTTCCGTGTTGACGCGGGTGATAAAACAACGGGAGTTCGTTAGGATTATTACCTTTAGCTATACTACTCACACCCTAAATCTTTGAGAGGATTCTGTCATGAACTCGGAACAACAACAGCAGCGAATCATGGGCTACTTCATTGAAGAAGCCCGCGAACATCTTCAGACAATTGAACAAGGCGTATTAAACTTGGAAGATGTCCTCAATGCTTCCGAATCAGTTAATGAGCTTTTTCGAGCAGCTCATTCAATTAAAGGCGGCGCTGCGATGTTAGGAGTAGGCAGCATTCAGCATGTTGCCCATAGATTAGAAGATTTTTTCAAAATCCTCAAAGAAAATCCACAAATAATTGTCGATGAGCGATTAAAAAGTTTGTTATTAGCGGGATTTGACCCACTGGCAGAACTTTTGGATGAGTTACAAGGTGGATATAAAATATCTGATGAGTTAACGCTTGAGACGAATAACCGAGTCAAGCCTGTCTTTGCTGAGATAGAGTCCTACCTAAATCAGTTAGCCTCAAATAATGATGGGGAGATATCTACTGATACATCTAATCAACAAGAAGAAAGTATTTCTCAGCTACAAGAGTTAGCCATTTCTCAACAGTCAATATTTCAGCAAGAAATTACGACCAAAATGCGAGATATGCTGCAATTATTTCGAGCGGCAGATAGTGCAGAAAGTCGATCCCAGTTACAAGCAGTTTGTAATTACTTCCAAGAAATCGGCAATAACTTTGATTTACGCAATTGGACTAATTTAATCACTCAAATTAAAAATGCGATCGCTCAGCCGAGCAATTCATACCGTACCCTCGCACCTATTTTGATTCGAGAGTTAAAAGAAGCTCAAGATCTAGTACTGGCAGATCGGGAATTAGAAATTGCTGTGTCATTACAACTCCAAAGCCTCTTGCCATATCGATTTTCGGAGCCAGAGGAGGATGAAGTCAGTACAATTTTTACTACTGCGTCTGGGAATATAGGCGAAGATTCAAATGTCAATGATTTTGATGTTTCCGATACATCCAATATATCCACCGAGGGAGATTTCGTTTTAAATCCAGATGTAGATATCGATCTATTTGCTGATCAGCTTGATGAAGAAGTATTTGATTTGCCAGATACCCGTAAAAATCAAATTGATCAGATGGATTGGATGGATAGCGAATATGAAATCACTGAAAATCAGCATATTGATGGGCCAAAAGTCGGTGCTTTAGAATTAAAATCTCTGGCTATTCTATTTGAAAACGATGATATCGATTTTGATGCTGCATGGGAGGATATTGAATCCAATGAAACGAATATCGCAAACCATAGCGCTACTGAGACTTCTGACAGTCATGATGAGTTTGCCGATCTCCTTGACAATAATTCTGACAACAATGATGTAACCGCTCCAAACTTAATCCGTGGAGAATCTAGTATTGAGCAACTGTTTGGTGAGGTTTATGACCAAGACTTAACCATTGAAGAGAATAGTAGTTCTCTATTTCCAGATGATTTAGAAGATTCATGGGTGCAGACCGCTGAAGTCAGTCCTGAAATCATTCCTAAAAGGGAACAAGCAAGTTTAGATAGCCTATTTACAGAAGATTTGGCTGATGAAGAGTCTCTAGACAACCAATTGGATTTTGATTTAGGGATGGACATTGTTGAGCAAATTAATGTTGAACAAGTTAGCGATTATCAAGTAGATGATGCACTTTCAGTTGACAATGAGTTTAGTCGCGATATTGAGGTCAGTAAAATAGATGTTGAGAAGAATAGCTTTCCTGAATTACTATCTCAATTAGAAAGTACAGAACAGTTTGTAGACAATCAACTGGATGACACAGATGACTCTCAGCCTCTCTCTAGCGAAAAATATTTTGCCGCGATCGCAAGGGCAGAGAGTGAGGATGCTGGTGGTGATGACAATATCCCTAGTGAGCCATTTGCCTTGACTTTTTCGGAAGAGGGAATGAATTTACTTGACAATCCGTTTGAGAGCAACAGAAGTCTAGACGAAGTTTTATTAGAATCATCTCCTGACCTTATTAATGAAGAAACTGTCAATGCTGTAGATAATTCCTTTGAAGATTCCGAAGAAATTGTATCTATTGACTACATAGGGGTTGTTCCTAATTACGGCTCTGATGGCATCGATACGACTGGATTGAATATATTTGATGAGCTAGGATTTGACAATGATGAGTTTGACGAAGTAGTGAACCCGCAGGAAGTTGTAGGATCAGCAAATGTAGTTGTTCCTGACACAATCGCTAATGATTTCGATGACAAACTTTCTAGCACTGACGATTTAGGAGATTTCTTTTCAGACCCTGAAGAGCCTGAAATTGCTAGTGATGTAAGCAATAATCATCTTGATAGTTTTGATCAGAAATTTAGTAATACTGATGATTTAGGCGATTTCTTTTCCACGTCTGACGAGCCTGAAGCTTCTATTGAAGTAAATGACGAATTTGATACTTTCACTGATTGTACGAATATTACTGAGAAATCGGATGGTTTCTTTAGTGATTCAGAAGAAGCTGAAATTATTTCTAATGATTTCTTCGGTGATTCAGAAGAGCCTGAAATTATTTCTAATGATTTCTTCGGTGATTCAGAAGAGCCTGAAATTATTTCTAATGATATCAGCGATAGTAATATTGATGGTTTTAAACAAGAATTATCTAATACTCAAGATCTAGGAGATTTCTTCGCAGCTTCCGATGAACCTAAAATTTCTATTGATGTCCTTAATACTAGTGAACCTACTTATGAATTCAACAACACTGAATCTTTAGGCGATTTCTTTGATGAAGTAGAAGAGATCCAAAGTTTAACGGAAAATACTACAAATAATGATTCTGATGAATTTAGTGCTGATTTAACCAATATTGATGAATTCGATAATGTAGTTGATATTTCTGAAGAAGAGCAAGAATCATTTATTGATTTTGATTCTCCTCAAGATATTAATTCCGATTCCTTGTCAATAGTAAATGAAGATACTTCTGAAGTAAGTCCTACAAATTTAGCAAGAGAGTTTTTTGAGCAAATCAGCTCCTCGAATGAATCAAATCTGGCTGACTTATTTACTGATGCTGAAGAAGATTTAACCGTAGAGGAAAATGAAATCAACTTTATTCAAGCAACTTCTTTAACTCAAGCCGAGGATATTGATGATTTGACAAGTATGTTCGATGGCAATTTACAAGATGCAAGTTTAAAAACGATGGGATCGGCTCTTCCAAATTTCCAAGAGGATCTAAATTTTGAAGATAATGAAGCGTCGGCAAAGACCACCATTGATAATTTGGCAGATTTCTTCCAAGGTGATGATGATTTGGAAGCAAATAATTTTCTGCAAAATTCTGAAGAAGAATTGGTAATCTCCAATCTAACTGATAACACCCCTCTAGGCTTTGGCGAATTTAACGAATTTGCTGACTTAGACGAAGACATTTCTGAATTAGATTTTTCTATCACCCAAGACCCAGAAACAAAAAAACTAGAGCCTGAGCAGCAATTGCAAACTGAAGAACTAAATGGGATTGATGACAACTTCGACTTCGATGATTTAGAAGCGATGATTGGCATTTTTAGTAATATGCCAAATGATGTTAATAGTGTGAATAATCGAACCTTTGATGATCAGATTACAGCTACTGTTGTAAATGAGCAGGGCTCATCGGATTCCAATGATATGAATTTTGATGAATTGGAAGCTCTTCTAGGTGAGAGTAACAGCTTTGATGAAACTGCAAAAACGAAGAAGGCAACTGATGGGTTTGATGAGTTAGAATTCCTGATTCAAAATACATTTACTCCAGAGGTCGGGCAGGTGATCACTAAAACTCCTAAACGTCAACCCGCTGCCACTCGCAAGCCAAGGCTTACAGATTCAACCATGCGCGTTGATGTAAAGTACCTTGACAGTCTTAATAACCTTGTTGGGGAACTGGTTGTAAACCGTAATCTTTTGGAACAGGATCAGGAAAGACTTCAACAGTTTATTACTAACATATTGCATCAAGTGCAGTTATTAAGTGATGTATCGCAGAGAATGCGTGATCAATATGATCGTTCTTTGCTCGAAGCTTCGCTAACCGCAGGGCGTGGTGGACGATCCTCCTATAGTTTTGACACGCTATCAAAATTAAGTGATAGTTCAAATTCAAATACTTCGGTGACCAATGACTTTGAAGGAATTGAGCTCGATCGCTACAATACTTTCCACGTTCTATCGCAAGAGATCATTGAGTTGATTGTTCGAGTTCGTGAGTCGGCTTCGGACATTGAGTTCGTGGTTGGTGAGACAGATCAAGTAACTCGTCAGTTAGGCACGATTACCACCCAAGTTCAAGACGATTTGAAACAATCGCGCATGGTTCCCTTCGCGCAAATTGCCGATCGCTTACCCAGAGGTATTCGCGATCGCGCTCTCAAAACAGGCAAACAGGCGGAGCTAGAAATATTTGGACGAGAGACGCTGATCGATAAGGCGATTTTGGAGCAGCTTACTGACCCACTTACGCACCTTGTAAATAATGCGATCGATCACGGTTTAGAAGATCCCTCCACTCGCCAATCGGCTGGGAAATCAGCAACTGGAAGATTGACTGTAAGAGCCTATCACCAAGGTAACCAGACCGTAATCTCAATTAGCGATGATGGTGCTGGTATCAGTACAGACAGAGTTAAGAAAAGTGCTGTTTCTAAGGGGGTGCGATCACAAGCTGAGGTTGATCGTCTCAATGAAACTGAAGTGTATTCTTTGCTGTTTGAGGCTGGATTTAGTACTGCGGCCCAAGCTGATGAATTTAAAGGTCGCGGAGTTGGTCTAGATGTGGTTAAAACCTGCCTTGATGATATCCGTGGTGTAATTATCGTGGAATCGGTAGTTGGTAAGGGAACGACCTTTACAATTCGCTTGCCGTTGACTCTGAGTATTTCTAAGGCAATGTTTTGCATTAGTGATCGCGCTCGCATTGCATTCCCTGTTGATGGTTTCGAGGACATGGTAGAAGTTCCACAAAGCCAGATCATTCTTAACGAGAAGGGACAGCCCTGTTTGCCTTGGCGCGATACAGTTTTGCCATTCCAGCATTTATCTAACTTGCTATCCTATAGTCGCCATCTTAGCCGCAGCAGCATTTATGGAAAGCAGGAGAACGATGAACTTTGCATTATTATTCTCCGCAATGACACTAGTTATCTCGCCCTACAGGTCGATCAATTCCTTGGCGAATACGAAATCGTAATCAAGCAACTTGAAGGCCCAATTCCCCAACCTGCGGGAATTGCAGGGGCAACTGTGTTAGGGGATGGTCGAGTCATGGCGATCGCAAACGTGTTGGAGTTATTTGACATTGCTAGCGGCAGATTGCGTCCTTCGTCATCAGGGCTGACTATTCAGTCAACTGTCGAAGAAGATGTTGCTGTCGATCCAACGGTACTAATTGTCGATGACTCGATTACAGTACGTGAGTTGCTATCATTGACATTTGCGAAAGTTGGCTATCGTGTGGAACAAGCAAAGGATGGTCAGGATGCTTGGGAAAAACTGCGTGCTGGGCTGCCTTGCGACATGATCTTCTGCGATATTGAAATGCCTCGCATGGATGGATTGGATCTACTATCGAGATTGCAAAAGGATTCTCGACTGAAAGAGATTCCTGTAGCAATGTTAACTTCACGCGGAGCCGACCGCCATCGTCAGTCAGCAATTCAGCTTGGGGCAAAGGGTTACTTCACTAAACCCTACCTCGAAGAAGAATTATTGAGTGCCTCGAAGCGTCTACTAGCTGGAGAAACTCTGCCTATCTAAGCCAAGGGGCGATCGCCTATAATACAAATCAAGAAATGGCGCAGCCATTTCTTGATTTAAAAAACCTTGCTGGGTTTGGGTTTCAATCCATGAACATTTTGTAACATTTTCATGGATTGGTATAATACCAACTAGATAGCTAGGACACATTTGGGGTTAGCTGATGCTACAAATAGATCGTCAATATTTACCCACCAGTGACGAATTACCAGATTCTGACGATACACCTGTGGATAACGAAGACTAGAATTATGCTCCTAAGTCTTAAAATTGAAAATTTTGCCCTGATCGATCGCTTAGAGCTTGAGTTATACGCGGGACTAAATATTCTCACAGGTGAAACAGGAGCAGGCAAATCAATTGTCCTTGATGCTCTAGATGCGGCTCTTGGAGGCAAAGTATCAGCGAGAATGTTAAGAACTGGATCAGATCGCGCCAATATCGAAGCTACTTTCTCGACTAATCAGGCGATCGCCCAGTGGCTAGAGATTCAAGAAATTGATGCAATTGATGCCGAAACGTTGATGTGTAGCCGCGAAATCACGGCGAAGAGCAATCGCACCCGCATTAATGGCGTGGTTGTGAATAAACAGCAAATTCAAGAATTGCGCGATCACCTTGTTGAGATTACGGCGCAAGGTCAGACGATCTTACTGAGTCAAGCTGCTCAACAGAGGGAATGGCTAGATAGTTTTGGCGATCAAGTTTTTAATCAGGCTTTGTCATTGCAAAGGCAAAAAGTCGCAAAGCTATTTGAATCCAAGGAGCGATCGCGCAAAGCTTTATTTGATCGTCAGCAGAATGAACGCAATCGGCTACAGCATTTGGACATGTTGCGCCATCAACTCAAGGAATTAGAGTCAGCAAAATTAGATGATCCCGATGAATTAGATAATCTCGAAAGCGATCGCAATCGGTTAGCCCATAGTGTGGAATTACAAAAGCAAGGCTATGCCGTGTACGAAGCGCTCTATCAAAATGACAGTGGTAATGCTTGCGCGGATTTGTTAGGACAAGCAGAGTCAATTCTTATGGAAATGATCACACTTGATCGTGAAGTTGAGGGCATTCTCGAACTAGTTTCTAGCGCCCTTGCTCAGGTCGAAGAAGCGGGGCGACAGATCAACAATTACGCCAATCGTCTGGACTCTGATCCTGAACAATTGGAAACGATCGAGCAACGAATTAATCAAATCAAGCAAATCTGTCGCAAATATGGCACGCTTCCCGAAGCGATCGCCTATACTGAAAAGCTCCAACTTGAACTTGCTGAACTCACCGATCAAAGTATTTCTATTGAAGATTTAGAACGTAAAGCTGCGTCTGATTTGCAATCTTTGCTGAAGGCTTGTAAGAAATTGACGGAATTACGTCGGCAAACGGCGATCGCTCTCGAACAAGTGCAAATCGACGCTTTGAAAATGCTGGCGATGGAAAAAGTTCGTTTTCAGGTCGAAATTTATCCGAGTGAACCCAACGCATTAGGCGGCGATCGCATAGTCTTTGAGTTCAGCCCTAATCTTGGCGAGCCTTTGCAACCTCTTGCTGAAACTGCTTCAGGAGGAGAAATGAGCCGATTTTTATTAGCGCTGAAAACTTGTTTTGTGAAGCAGAAAACCCAAGATTCTCAACCAGCATCTACAGAATTTAATCATGCGAATGTCGGCACAATGGTATTTGATGAAATTGATGCTGGCGTATCAGGTCGTGTTGCCCAAGCGATCGCAACGCAACTCTGGCAACTGAGCCGTAGTTCTCAAGTCCTTTGCGTGACTCACCAGCCATTAATTGCCGCGATCGCCGATCAACATTTTCATGTCAGCAAGCAGGTAATCGGCGATCGGACTCAAGTGCAAATTCGCCTATTAGAATTGGAAGAACGCAAACAAGAGCTTGCTCAGATTGCTTCAGGAATGAATGTTGAGGAGGAGAAAGAAGGAAAAAAGAAAAAGGAAAAAGGGAAAAATATTGATAAGGAGAGTGTTAGTAGTACGTTGTCTCAGGCGATCGCGTTTGCTGAGTCTTTACTGGAGCAGGCTACTGCTATCAAAGCTAGTAGCTAAAATATTATGGTAGCTGCCGATAACGATGCTCTTTCTCGCTAAATCAAATAAATGACTACTCAAGATCAACCTGATAAGCAACCTAACACTGAGACAAAGCAAGAACCCATTCTCTGTAATCACTGTTTGCGTACAGCCACTAACGGCATTAAATGCCAAGGTATTTGTGTTGCTGATAGTAATTATTGATTTCTATGTTGCTAATCGTTGCGGAACTTTACCGTTTCTCAATTAAGTATTCTTAGTAATTTACACTAGGGGCATAGCTATCAACTTATTACATGAATTATTAATCTTTCTAAACTCAATTTGCTGTAATTACTAACCTTATACCTATGTCACAACCCACGATTGAATCTGTTTTACAAGAAAAGCGCTTGTTTGAGCCTTCTGCGGAGTTTTCGCAATCTGCTCATATTAAAAGTCTTGCTGAATATCAACAAATTTACGATCGCGCTAAAGCCGATCCTGCTACCTTCTGGGCTGAGCTAGCCGATCAAGAACTACATTGGTTTGAGAAATGGCACACCGTTCTCGACTGGCAACCGCCATCGGTGAAATGGTTTGACGGCGGCAAAATTAATATTTCCTATAACTGTCTCGATCGCCACTTGACCACTTGGCGCAAAAACAAAGCGGCTCTAATTTGGGAAGGTGAAAATGGCGACTCGCGCACACTGACCTATAGCCAATTGCATCACGAAGTTTGTCAGTTTGCCAATGCCCTCAAACAATTAGGAGTTCAAAAAGGAGATCGCGTTGGTATTTATATGCCAATGATCCCTGAAGCAGCGATCGCCATGCTAGCCTGTGCCAGAATCGGCGCAGTACATGGTGTCGTATTTGGTGGATTTAGTGCCGAAGCTTTACGCGATCGCCTTGTTGATGCCGAAGCAAAACTTGTCATCACTGCTGATGGTGGTTGGCGCAAAGATGCGATCGTGCCATTAAAAGAGCAAGTAGATAAGGCGATCGCCAATGGAGCCGTACCTTCCGTTACCGATGTCTTAGTTGTAAAACGGACAGGTCAAAATACGCATATGACCGCAGGAAGAGATCATTGGTGGCATGACTTACAGCAGGGTGTTTCTGCTAAATGTGATGCAGAGCCAATGGATAGTGAAGATATGCTATTCGTTCTTTACACCTCTGGCAGTACTGGTAAACCAAAAGGAGTCGTGCATACTACGGCTGGCTACAATCTTTATAGCCACATGACCACCAAATGGATTTTTGATCTCAAAGATACCGATGTGTATTGGTGTACAGCCGATGTGGGCTGGATTACAGGACATAGCTATATTGTGTATGGACCTTTATCCAATGGTGCAACCACACTAATGTATGAAGGAGCGCCCCGCTCTTCCAATCTTGGCTGTTTTTGGGATGTAATTGAGAAGTATCAGGTGAGTGTGTTTTACACCGCACCCACAGCCATTCGCGCCTTTATTAAAATGGGTGAGCATCATCCTAATACTCGTGATTTGACATCACTGCGTTTATTGGGAACCGTTGGTGAGCCGATTAATCCTGAAGCTTGGATGTGGTATCACCGCGTGATTGGTGGCAGTCGATGTCCGATTGTGGATACATGGTGGCAAACGGAAACAGGTGGAGTCATGATTACAGCGCTTCCTGGAGCCGTTCCCACAAAACCAGGTTCGGCAACACTTCCATTCCCAGGGATTATTCCTGATATTGTCGATCTTGAAGGTAATCCTGCTAATGAAAACGAAGGCGGCTATCTAATCGTGCGCCATCCTTGGCCAGGCATGATGCGAACGGTTTACGGTGACCCAGAGCGTTTCCGTAAGAGCTATTGGGAGCATATTCCTCCCAAAGATGGCAACTATGTCTATTTTGCAGGTGATGGCGCTCGTAAGGATGAAGATGGCTATTATTGGGTGATGGGTCGCGTCGATGATGTAATTAACGTTGCTGGTCACCGTTTAGGAACCATGGAAATCGAATCGGCGCTAGTTTCTCACCCTGCGGTTGCTGAAGCTGCTGTGGTTGGTAAGCCTGATGAGTTAAAGGGTGAGGATATCTTTGCCTTTGTGATTCTGGAAGGCGATCGCCAGCCTAGCGATGAACTTGCTAAGGAACTTAAAAAGCACGTTGTCGGTGAAATTGGGGCGATCGCCCGTCCGAATGAGATTCGCTTTGCGGAAGCTCTACCGAAAACGCGATCGGGGAAAATTATGCGACGTTTACTGCGATCGCTTGCCTCTGGTCAAGAAATCACCAGCGATACTTCTACCCTAGAAGATCGTTCGATTTTAGATAAATTGAGAGAAGGTGCTTAACAAAAAAAGGCTGTGCATCCGCACAGCCTTTTTTTGTTATTTTAGCTCTGCTAGTGCCTTACGGGCTTGGGCTAACCCATCAATATTGCCTTGTCGATTAAAGAAACGCTCAGCACTTTCTAGCATTTTGCGAGCTTCGATCGCGCGTTGTTGAGTTGCTAATAACTTGCCTAAGGCTAGATAAGTTGGTGCATCCTCTGGCTCAGCTTCAAGAATTTGGCGATAAGCCACGATCGCCCCCGATAGCGAACCTTGCTGAATATAGATATCAGCGATCGCCCGTTGTAACTCGATCAAATTATTGGCAGGAATATTTCTAGCTCCTGCGGCTCGGCGGAGAGAGGTGATCGCTTCAGCATAATTGCCTTCACTTTGAAAGACCTTAGAAATAGCAAGATTAGCTTGAGGGTGTCGAGGATCGACTTCTAAAGCTCGTTTGTACTTAGCGATCGCCTCTTCATATTGATTTTGCTCAGCAAATAAACCACCAAGAGCCACCAATACATCAGCGTCAAAAGGCGCAATCTTATCGGCTTGATTATAAGCGGCAAAAGTCCCTTTACGATCTCCTAAGAGTTTTAAAACGTAGCCCAAATTCAGATAAATCTTGGCATTCCTAGGTGCAACTGCGATCGCTTGACGATAGATTTTGGCAGCTTCGGCATATTGTTTTTGTTCAGTCAACAGAAAGCCAACACTGTTGTAAGCATCTATATTTTGGCGTTCCAAGGCAATCACGCGGCGATAGGCGGTTAAAGCGCTAGGATAGTCTTTGATGCGGACATAGACAAAACCTAATGCATTAAAGGCTTTAGCATTATTGGCATCTAATTTAGTAGCTTTATCTAGAGCCGCGATCGCTCCAGAATAATTATTCTGTTGAGTTAGTAAAAATCCAAGGCTAGTAAAAATGCGCGAGTTTTTCGGCTCTAGATTAGCAGCCTGTTGATAAGCAGCGATCGCACCTGAAATGTTATTGTTTTGCCACAGTTGTCGCCCCTGTCTGATCCATTCAGTAGCATCTTTTTTGGCTTGGGCATAGGCACCTTCAGTAAACGGCATAGCGATCGCCCCTGCGATCATTAATACTAGAGCGAGATTTGTAAGGCTGGTGAATGAACGAAACAAGCGCATAAGCTTTTTAAATTACATTAATGATTTTCTATGGTTGCCCATATAGCAGACCATAAAATTTCTATTCTTCAGGGTTTGACTCTTCCATATTAACAAGCTCGACAGAGTTCGGGGCATTACGAGCATCAGTAAAATTCGTTCCTTCAATACTTTTCAGTGTTGATAGATAAGTTCCTGTCAAATCTGCCCCAATTAATTTGGCATTAGCTAGATTTGCCCAATTTAGCTTGGCATTAGTTAAATTAGCGCGGCTAAGATCGGCTCCAGCGAGATTTGCACCCATTAAATTTGCCCTTGTTAAATCTGCTTCGGTGAGATTTGCACCCCGCAAGTCTGCCCCATTCAGATAAGCTCCTGTCAAAAAGGCATTCGACAAATTAGCTCGACATAGGCGCGATCGCGTGAGGTTGGCGCTAGTCAAAAACGCATTACTAAAATTAGTTTCTACTAAGACCGCATCACTGAGATCAGCTTCAATTAAAAATGCTTCGGATAGATTTGCGCCAATTAATGATGCTTGTTCGAGAATAGTGCCATTGAGATTTGCTTGAATCAGAATGGAACCACTCAAATTTGCTCTTACTAAATTTGCCAGATTTAGTTCCACATCTTCTAAATTGGCAATATCAAGAGTTATTTCCTCAAGATCTGATTCAATAAAATTGGCTCCAGTCAAATTGGCTCCAGTCAAAATCAATCCGATGAGAGATCGCTTACTAAAATCGCGATCACCCAAAGCGTAACTTTCGAGAAGTTCTTTTGCATTCATGATTGATTGACAGATGATTAGGGACGATAACCCGAAGCAAGCAACTGCGCGACTGACTTGGCATGGTAGGACAAGATAATATCTGCACCAGCACGTTTCATGCTTAACAGTGTCTCAAACATGACCTTCTTCTCATCAATCCAGCCGAGTTGCGCGGCTGCCTTAACCATTGCATACTCACCACTGACGTTGTAGGCGGCTACAGGTACATTGGTTGCATCTTTTACCTTGGCGATGATATCTAAATAGGCAAGAGCAGGTTTGACCATCACAATATCTGCGCCTTCAGCAATGTCGAGATAGACTTCCTTAATGGCTTCGCGAGAATTGGCTGGGTCCATTTGATAGGTCTTTTTGTCACCAGACTTAGGTGCAGAACCTAGGGCATCGCGGAAAGGTCCATAGTAAGCAGAGGCATATTTTGCTGAATAGGCGAGAATGCCCACATTCTCAAATCCAGCTTCATCTAGCCTTTGTCGAATTGCTCCAATCCGACCATCCATCATGTCGGAAGGAGAAACAAAATCAGTTCCAGCAGCAGCTTGGGAAACAGACATTTTGACAAGAACTTCGACGGTTTCGTCATTAAGAATTACGCCATTGTCATCAATGATGCCATCATGTCCATGTGTGGTGAAAGGATCGAGGGCAACATCGGTAAAAATAATAATATCGGGAATTAATGCCTTAATGGCGCGAACTGCACGCTGTGCTAGTCCTTCAGGATTAAAACTTTCACTACCTGTGAGATCTTTTTTCTCTTCAGGAACCGCAGGAAAAAGGGCGATCGCCTTAATTCCTAAAGCATAAATCTCTTCTACTTCTTTAACTAATAGATCGAGAGTAAATCGATAGGCTTCAGGCATTGAAGGAATTTCAACACGATTATTCTCTCCTTCCATCACGAACATAGGATAGATGAAGTCATCTGTTGTTAAATGATTTTCTCTAACTAGGCTACGGACAGAAGGGTTACGGCGGAGGCGACGAGGACGATGTGTGAGTTGCATTGATGTTTCTTGACTTTTCTTAATGAATTTGCGTTAAAAACATTTAGTAAAACATTTATTTTTTAGATATGTATTATACCAGAATCACTAACACTAATTCCAAAAAGAAAAGTGGCGCAACGCGCCACTTTTCTTTATAAACACTCAAACGTTTAATAAAAAGAACAAGAAAGGCAGCGCCAAGCGCTGCCTTTCTTTTAAATACCCAAACGTTGATAGATTTGGTCAAGATTTTTAAGATGCTTATTAGGATCGAAGCAAGCAGCTAACTCTTCTTCAGAGAAAGTTTTCTTTACAGTTTCATCTTCGCTGATCAACTTACGGAAATCACCGTCGGTTTTATTCCATGCAAGGTGAGCAGCTTTCTGGACGATCGCATAGCTATCTTCACGGCTTAAGCCCTTAGTAACCAGTCCCAGCAACACCTGCTGACTGAAGACCACACCACCATAACAATAGAGATTGCGCTCCATGTTGTGGGTATGCACCAACAGATTTTTGGTTAAATCCGTGATTTCTCTAAGCATGAAGTGCGTGAGGATGCAGCTATCAGGTAGTAACACCCGTTCCGCCGCACTGTGGGAAATATCGCGTTCATGCCATAGGGCAACATTTTCCAGAGCCGTCGTCGCATAGCCACGCAACAACCGCGCCATACCTGTTAAACGCTCAGAACGGATGGGATTACGCTTGTGAGGCATTGCGGAGGAGCCTTTTTGTCCCTTGGTGAAATGCTCTTCCACTTCGAGGACATCGGTACGCTGAAGGTTACGGATTTCAACGGCAAAACGCTCGATCGATGCGCCGATCAGGGCTAGTACTTGTGAAAACTCGGCATGGCGATCACGGGAAATTACCTGCGTCGATGCACAATCGGGCTGAAGTCCTAACTTTTGACAGGCGATCGCTTCAATGCGAGGGTCAACATTGGCATAAGTACCCACTGCGCCCGAAATTTTACCGACAGCAATAGTTTTGCTTAAGTTCAATAGGCGATCGCGATGGCGCAACATTTCCGCTAACCAGCCAGCCAGCTTGAAGCCAAAGGTAATTGGTTCGGCATGGATACCATGCGTCCGACCCGACATAATCGTGTAGCGATGTTGTTGGGCTTGGTAGCGAATCGCTTGGATGGCTTCTTCTAACTGGGCTTGGATAATTTCTAAGCTATCGACTAATTGCACTGCTAGAGCCGTATCTAGCACATCAGAACTAGTCAAACCGAGGTGAATATAGCGTCCTGCATCACCTACATATTCATTTACGTTGGTCAAAAACGCGATCATGTCGTGCTTGACCGTTAACTCAATTTCATTGACGCGATCGGCATCAAAATTTACTTTTGCCTTAATTTCTTCGACAGCATCGGCAGGTATATAGCCTAATTCAGCCTGTGCTTCGCAAACAGCAATCTCAACTTGCAACCAAGTTTGATATTTGTGCCGATCTGTCCATAACCGACCCATTTCGGGCAACGTATAGCGTTCTATCAAAACTTACGCTCTTGGAATAATCACAATTTATAACTATAGCAAATTTTCTCTGCTATAGCTACAACTCAAAAGTAGAAAGATGGCGATTCGCGCCGTCTTTCTATTGCATCATCGTTAAAATTCCTTGCTGACCCAGCAACATTTCGCGCAAGAGGCTAAAAATACCTACACCAATTACTGGCGAAATATCGATACCGCCAATGGGGGGGATTAGTTTTCGCAGCACAAACAATAGAGGTTCAGTGGGGAAAGTAATCAGGCTATAGGGAAATTGCTTGAGGGGAATCTGGGGATACCATGTCATCACAATGCGAAAGATATACATGAGGATGAATAGTCCCAACACAATATTGAGTGCTAAAGAGCTAATGGCGATCGCGTCCACAACAGTAACCAGTTTCAAATTTCAAAGTACTTATGTGATCGATCCTAACAGTTTTACTTGCCATTTTTACTCGCGTTTGAACTAGATCATGCCTCTATATCTCTATATTAGAGCTATAGACACATGTATCATGACAAATCAAAACCCAAATAGTATGAGGCAGCGCGAATCTATGGAGACTGTCAAGCCATCGACACAAGCAATCAAAATATCGTAATCGTCCAATAGCCTACAGAAAAAGAGACTGTCAAGCATTTTGTGTAAAGTCTAGAATCTAGATGTGGAGACGATCCTCAAAGAGGATGGCAAAGCGATTAAGAGCAGGCTTCCAATCGCGAATGGGCATCGTCCACTTCTTAGAAATATTCCGCATGGCAAGATAAACCAGCTTGAAAGCAGCCTCATCAGAGGGAAAAATCTGTTGAGATTTAATCAC
>JADBWK010000057.1 GCA_020404895.1 Pseudanabaena sp. M085S1SP2A07QC
CTGGATAAAAAAGGCAACTCAAATACCCGTGAGCGCTGTGAATTGTGGAATCGATTTCTAGAAATATTTGGAGCCCGCAAAATCGACTTTTTGACCGCAGACCGCGAGTTTGTGGGGGAGGATTGGTTTGATTACTTTCTCTGTGACCCTTGTAACCATTTTCGGATACGCATTCGTAAAAACACCTTGCTTGACGATAGGCAGAAATAAATGCGTGCTGACGTTTGTTTTCAAGACCTCCAAGTTTGGCGCTAAACTCTCGGTTAGTTGTGTGGATGGTCATACATTTCTCGACCATCTCAGTTGGGATAACTTCAATGAATCGGGGGATTTGCAGCATCAAGTAGAATTGTTTAAATCTCGCTTTGGACATTATCCTGAAGCGGTTTACGTTGACCAGATTTACCGCACGCGCCGCAATCGCGCCTATTGTCGAAATCTGGGTATTCGGATTACGGCTCCGCCTTTGGGCAGACCTGTACCCGATGATTTGGCGGCTATTCGCAAACAAACGCTCGAAGATGCCAAGGTTCGCAATCAAATTGAAGGTAAGTTTGGACAGGCGAAACGACGGTTCAGTTTAAATCGCGTCATGACCAAGTTAGCCAATACTTCGGAAACGGCGATCGCCATCACCTTTTTGGTAATGAATCTAGAGGCGCTGCTCAAGCAGCTTGCTTTTTTGTTTTTTTTCTTGGGTTGTTTTGGGTAGACAATGCCTTTTTCTTCCATTTGACAAGGTGGGCTTTCACATTGGGGAACTCAGAATTTGTCATTAGTATTTTCAGAATGGATTTACCATATTGACCATTTTAGCGCGATCGTTTCTCCCCCTAATCTGTAATACCAAAACACAAAATGGCGTAGCAATTTTGTGTTTTGGTATAAAATACTACCCGTCAAATCATACGGAACAAAAATAAACCTTGGCTAGTCATATTTAGATAGAACTCTATGGGCATCCCCCTGAGGCATTTATGAGTGCTAAACATATTTCAAAATTGGCAGCTATTTCTTCAGTAAGTATGGCAATTAGCATAGCTGCCACTTCTTTGCTAATTGCGAGTCCAAGTGTCGCATCTTCAATGCGATCGTATAAATATCAAGCGCAGGTAGCTCAAACCAAATTTGCTAATCCTCAATCTGCGCAACCTCAAACTCCTCAAAACCAAGTTGCTCAATTGTTTCGCTCAACCTTGAGTTTACCTGCTGGTCAAACGATCGCTACCAAAATTAATCGTCAAGATACGCTTTACATTGCTAAAGGTGAAACTGTTGCAGCAAGTCTCTTAGTTGCTCAAGACATCGCCGCAAACAATGGCACAGTGTTGATTCCTGCGGGGGCAGTGATCGATGGGCAATTTGTACCTGCGGAAGGTGGTTCTAAGTTTGTCGCCCAAAAGTTTACTAGTCGGGGCGCAACGGTTCGGCTTCAAGCTGAATCAGCTTTGATTAATGACATGAAAGATCCGCGTGAAACTAATACAGGTGCAATTTTGACCGATGCAGGTATCGGCGGAGCTGCGGGAGCAGTCCTTGGTGGGGTACTGCGTGGAAATGTGCAGATTATCGATATTCTTGGTGGTGCGGCGGCTTCTGTTCTAGTTGGCAATGTGACAGCTCCACAGGTGACCGTGATTGAACCTAGTACTGTAATTAATGTGGTGACTAAACAGACGATCACTTTTGCTGTGAGAGATGACTACTAATACCAATTCACAAAAGTGTGACTACACTTCTGTGAATTAAAAACGAAACCCTTTAAGGGTTTTAAAAGCACAAAATGGCTACGCCATTTTGTGCTTTGGTATAAGGTCATTTCTCGTAAAGAATTTCCCAATGTCCAGACAGACATAAGTCGGGCTTTACCCCCTTTAATTCCCCCTTGCAAAGGGGGAAAACTAGAAATCTTGTTCCCTCCCCTTTGCAAGGGGAGGGTTAGGGTGGGGTAAATTTTAAATAAAAAATCACCTAAGAGTTACGGCTACAGTAAATAAACCTCAAGTGCGGGGTGGCTTGTGTAATTCCTATGATTCTCAGGATTAATATCGCCCTTTTTTTGGCGTTTTCAACTTTTCTTATAGTAACCATAGATAAAGATTGATGTATTTCCCTATTTTCATTTAGAGATATCTTTGCAATAATCATAGAAATTTAATTATGATCTTTTGTAAATATATAGACTTAATATGATAAATAACTGGCTGGACACGATCTGGCTGATTCCCTGCTATTCCCTGATAGGAGCAATGCTATCGATCATCTGGTTTCCCAGCATCACCCGCAAAACAGGACCCAGACCAGCAGGCTACATCAATATTTTCATGACTTTCTGCTCATTAGTTCATGCGATCGTCGCTTTGACTGTAGCTTGGGGACAGCCAGCACATTTATTATCTTTTCCTTGGCTCACGGTCGGAGGACTAGACTTTACAATCGACCTACAGATTTCAGAAATCACCATTGGCGCAATTATCTTGGTTACTGGTATTAACCTGCTTGCCGAGATTTATGCGGTCGGTTACATGGAAATGGATTGGGGCTGGGGTCGCTTTTATGCGCTACTAGCACTTTTTGAAGCAGGGATGTGCTCCTTAGTTCTATGTGATTCCTTATTTTTTAGCTATGTCATTCTCGAAATTTTGACCCTTGGAACCTACCTACTTGTCGGAATTTGGTACAACCAATCGCTCGTAGTAACTGGGGCGCGAGATGCTTTTTTGACTAAGCGAGTTGGAGATTTATTTTTATTAGTTGGCGTAGTTGGTTTACTGCCCTTAGCTGGCTCTTGGAATTTTACGGAGCTAGCGGAATGGGCTAAGAATACTGATGTTAATCCAACGACTATAACCTTGGTCACCTTAGCCCTGATGGTTGGTCCCATGGGTAAATGCGCCCAATTCCCATTACATCTTTGGCTAGATGAGGCGATGGAAGGACCCTTACCAAGTACTGTGCTGCGGAACTCGGTTGTTGTCGCTACAGGTGCTTGGGTATTGATCAAGTTGCAGCCACTATTTGCATTGTCACCCTTCACGCAGCAGGCTATCATTGCGGTTGGTGCGGCAACCGCATTAGGTGCAACCCTGATTGCGATCGGGCAAATAGATGTGAAGCGATCGCTGTCATATCTAACCAGTGCGTTTATGGGGCTAATCTTTATCTCCGTTGGTACTGGCGATACCCATAGTGCCTATATTTTGATTTTGTCCCATGCTCTAGCGATCGCTCTCTTACTAATGTCTGTAGGTAGCATTATTTCAAACAACATTAGCCAAGACCTTACACTTATGGGTGGGTTATGGAGCCGCCGTCCGATTTCGGGAATCTGCTTTTTAGTGGGTGCGATCGGATTGATTGGATTTCCGCCATTGGGTGGATTCTTGGCTATGGTTGATTTGCTCTCCTATCTCTGGCAAGAAAATCCTGCTTTAGCAGAGTTGCTGCTATTAATTAATGGCTTGATGGCATTTAGTCTTATGCGCGTATTTGGTCTGATTTGGGGAGGTAAACCCAAGCAGATGACGGAACGATCCGTAGAGCCCCTATGGCTGATTGTCATCCCAATGACCTTAATGGCAGGTGTAGTATTGCATGTTCCTCAAATGCTGATCGCTTGGGGCGTTATTCCGAACTGGACGCAGATGCTTAGTCCTGATGCCTTGCTTCTAATCGGCTCAAGTGTTGCAGGGCTTGCTACAGGTGGATATCTTTATCTCAATCAGCAAGTACCTAAGCCTGTCACTTTACCTTGGTTAGGCTTACAGAATTTCTTTGCCAATGATTTCTACACCCCAAAACTCTACAAGGTCACAATTGTGGGACTAGTAGATGGTGTATCAAAAGCGATGTACTGGTTCGATCGCATTTTTGTCGATGGTGTAGGTAACTTCTTTGGATTAGCGACTCTATTTAGTGGTCAAAATCTCCGCTACAGCACCTTTGGTCAGTTACAGCTCTATACCTTAACGATCATGGTTGGTATTGGCATTTTACTTTTACTGCTATTCAATCGCACGTTATAAAGACCCTCACCCCCCAGCCCCCTCCCCTATGGGAGAGGGGGAGTAAGAAAATTTTGTTCTCCTCTCCCATAGGGAGAGGGGCTGGGTCTGATGACATAATCTCTAATTTTAGGAATAAAAACTATGCTTAGTGCTTTAATTTGGCTACCAGTGATTGGAGCTTTAGCGATCGCCCTTCTCCCGCAAAGTCAAGTTAAAAAAGGATCGGCAATTGTTGCAACGGCGATCTTAATTCTTGATTTCATCCTCTTCCGTCAATTCGACATCAAGATTTCGTCTTTTCAATTCACAGAAAATTTACCTTGGCTAGAAAATCTTGGTTTAAACTACAGCCTCGGAGTTGATGGGCTATCTTTGCCCCTAGTAGTTCTAAATGGATTGATCACTTGGTTAATTGTTTGTTTTTGTGATCGCCAGATCAAAGAACGCAATACACTGTTCCATGTATTAATGCTCTTAATTCATGCAGGTGTAAGTGGAGCAATTCTCTCGACCAATACGCTGCTATTTGTGTTGTTTTATGAAATAGAGTTAATTCCTCTCTATTTAGTCATCGCAGTTTGGGGTGGCGGACAACGTAGTTACGCGGCGATGAAGTTCTTGATCTTCACCGCTATATCAGGAATTCTGATTCTAGTAGGATTCCTAGCTTTAGGATGGCTATCGGCAAATCCTACGCCAGTTTTTGACTATGCCACATTACAAACTCTTTCGTTACCGATTGAGATTCAAGTCACTCTCCTAGTGGTATTGCTCCTAGGCTTTACGATTAAAGCTCCTTTCGTACCATTCCACACATGGCTACCCGATGCCTATGTAGAATCAACAACCCCAACGGTAATGATGCTCGGAGGGATTGTTGCTAAATTAGGAACCTACGGTTTGTTTCGCTTTTGTGTCGGTTTATTCCCCGATGCTTGGGCTTTACTATCACCTTGGATTGCAGTTTGGGCAGGCTTAGGAATTCTCTATGGCGCAATGGTTGCGATCGCGCAAAAGGACATCAAACGCATGGTAGCCTATAGCTCCATCGGTCACATGAGCTATATTCTCCTCGCTGCTGCTGCCGCTACACCTCTAAGCATGGTCGGCGGGATCATTCAAATGGTGAGTCATGGCTTAGTGCTTGCCCTACTGTTCTATTTAGTCGGCGTGATTGAAGAGAAAGTTGGCACAAGGGATCTTGATGTTCTGAATGGCTTACTTAATCCTATCCGTGGATTGCCTTCTACCAGCGCGTTGCTAATCTTAGGCGGCATGGCAAGTGCAGGTATTCCTGGGTTGATTGGATTCATCTCAGAGTTTCTGATTTTCCAAGGTAGCTTTAGCAAATTCCCCATTCCCACAATTCTATCGATGATCGGTACAGGGCTTACGGCTGTTTATTTCGTAATTCTGCTCAATCGTACTTGCTTTGGTAAATTGGATAATCACACCGCTTACTATCCTAAAGTGTCAGGTATTGAGCAATTGCCAGCGCTGATTTTGACTGCATTAATTGTGATTTTAGGAGTGCAACCATCTTGGTTAGTGCGTTGGAGCGAAGTAAGTGCGATTCAGATCATCGCTCGTGTTCCTGAAACTGCGATCGTAGCCAGTACAAGTCTCATAAATGAAGACAGCAATCACTCAACCTATGAGAAAATATCCTTAGCGTTTAGGAGAGATCCAAAATGATTGCCGTACCTCAGAACTATGTCTCAGCCGATGAATATTTGCGATGGGAAGAACAGCAAGAAGAAAAGCATGAGTATATCGATGGGCAAGTTTATGCGATGGCGGGAGCTAGTGAGAATCACGTTGATATCACCACTAACTTAACTGTGATACTTTCCAATCATTTGCGTGGTAAAGATTGCAAGCTGTTTCCGTCAGATATGCGCTTAAATATTGCTTCAAAAAAGATTTACTATTACCCCGATCTTTTGGTGACTTGTGATGAACGAGATCGATTCAATAAAAAACAAAAAAATTATCCCTGTTTAATTATTGAAGTGCTATCGGAATCAACAGAGTCAAAGGATCGCGGTGTTAAGTTTGCTAATTATCAAACCATCCAATCATTACAGGAATATGTATTGATCAGCCAATGGGAACAGCGTGTGGAAGTATTTCGCCGTAGTGAGAAGTTCTGGGTACTGCAAACCTATACCGTAGGAGAATTGATCGAATTTCAAAGTATAAATCTCCAGATTCCCATTGATGCGATTTATGAAGATGTCGATTTATTAGCAGCAAGTTCAGAAGCAATTTTAGAATCAACCATTTAGATACATAAAAGGTAATCAACGATGACAGCTACTTTGACAGAACCCACAACCAAACTACCGCCTTCCACCCATCCTTACGCAGAAGTTATTCATCGCCTCGAAGCAGGTGGCTCGATGCTGCCCGATACGCCTGAGAATCTCATGCAGATTATCGGACTTTACAAAGCATATGCTGTACCGATGGATTTCTATTGGCGGGATTTACTATACATAGCTGAACAAGTATTTTTAGAGCCAATTCCTGCCTTTAAATATTTTCTTCCCCAAGAATATTTAGACTTGCATAACCACTATGCTGGCGATGATGCCGATTTACGTCTCTGGCGTGGATATGCAACAGCGCATCAGGAATTGCTGGATTTCATGGATAAGGGAGAACTCAAAGCCAAAATCCCCAAGATTTTCCATCATCTCTATCATGATCGCATCAATATGGAGTTCGCGGAAGAATGTATGCGGGCGATGTTATGGCATCGTGGTATGGGCGGCGAGTTAGAGCCTTACATGGATTCTGAGGAATATAAGCAGAATGCTGATCGCGCCATTCGGGCTTTCTTTAAAAATAATCCAGTGATGTTGGGACTGTACAAACTTTTTCCTGATATGTTCATGGAGCAATGTCGTCAGTCAACCATGACTTCGGTGCTGGGACTATTTTGGGAAATCATGGCTCCCGTATTCTTTGAGATGTCGGATATTTACGATGAAGGAGGCTTTAAGGGCGTTCCCGATGCGATGGATTTCTTGGTAAATGGCATCTTTGCGATCGCGGGTCGTCCCATTTATCACCGCGTTAAGATTGGCGATGAATGGATGGATATTGTACCCAAATCCAAAGGATTTACTTGGCTATATGAGGCAGCTTTCCCCTATGTTGAGGCTGTGTTTTACCGTACTTCTCCATTCCGTGGCACAAAGTCCTACAATGCCCAAGCCCATGAAATTCCTGACGATCAGAATGATTTCCACTATGGAATTTTATATGCGGATAAGTTCCCTGTCGGTTCCGCAGGTATTCCGCCCACATTGCTGCATCAAGACATGTATCATTTCTTGCCGCAATATCTGGTGGACTATTACAAACAACATTGTCGCGGTGAAGATGACATGTTAATTCAGTTAGCTGTCAGTTTTCAGCGATCGATGTACAACGTTACTTCGGCTGTAATTCAGGCGGGAAGAGCGGCGTTGCTTTATCCTTTAGATGATCCTAATCCTAAACATCTCTTGGCAAATCGTCATTATTTTGAAGGACAACTGAATCGATTCTGTAATCCTAAATATGGCATGGATAAAGCCGCCAGAATAGGGATGGTTCAGGATCAGAATTATCGGTAACTACGAATTTGTAGGGGCAATTCATGAATTGCCCCTACAAATTCCCCCTTCAAATATGCATTTTGAAAATTTTATAACAAACAAAAAGAACCAACTATGCCCACAATTGTTGATATTGCTGTTAGTAACGAAGCCTTCTCCACACTCGTCACCGCTGTATCGGCTGCGAGCTTAGTGGAAGCATTACAAAGTCCAGGTCCTTTCACCGTATTTGCTCCTACTAATGATGCTTTTGCCAAATTACCCGATGGAACTATTACTACATTAGTCCAGAATATTCCTCAACTGGCAAGGATTTTAACCTTCCATGTTGTTTCAGGAAAATATAAAAAAGAAGACTTAGTCGGCGTGAAATCGTTGATTTCTTTGGAAGGCACACAAATTGATCTTGATGTCTCCGAAGAAAGCTTCGAGGCAAATAATGCCACGGTGATAGCTGCTGATATCGAAGCTGATAATGGTGTGATCCATGTAATTGATAACGTCATGCTGATGCGTCCTCATTGGTTTTATCCAATTATGGAATCTGGCAAAGTTGGTGTGGTGTAATTACAAAAAAAAGCATTAAAAGTCCTGCTGTGCAGGACTTTTAATGCTTTTTTGTATAGATTTTTTTATTCTTAATTAAAAACTTATTTTATGTTTACACAGCTATCTGAACGGCGAATGCATTTGATTCGCTGGATATTAACGATCGCTTGGTTACTGATCATTGCGTCATTATTTTACGATCCATGGACTCCTCAATTTACAGTCCCCAATCATCCTTGGAGTCCATTGCGGTTAATCGATAGTTGCATCTCTGTACAAGGTAACTGCTTAGTAGAGCAGCCCTATGCCATCGGTACGACTATATTCTGGGGAGCGGTTGTCCCTGCGGCGATTTTCATTTTGCTGGTATTTGGGCATGA
The DNA here is from genome assembly GCA_020404895.1 of Pseudanabaena sp. M085S1SP2A07QC. Lineage (GTDB taxonomy): Bacteria > Cyanobacteriota > Cyanobacteriia > Pseudanabaenales > Pseudanabaenaceae > Pseudanabaena. Next base: position 8,545 of record JADBWK010000057.1, read on the forward strand.
GGTATGGCGACGGATTTGTCCGCTCTCATTTTTATCACAAATCCCTCGCGCCTTGGGTTGGCAGCGTCAATTTAAACGCGAAAATGCCAAAACTGGCAAGGTTCGCTATGAGTTAGCCAAGGTAAAGCCCGATTCTTGGCTAGGCAAAAACTATCCCTATGTGCAGTTTGGCTGGTTATTTGCAGGACTATGCGGTCGGATTTTATTTTTTAATGCCGATCGCCTAATCCTCGCTCTATGGATATTGACGACGATTGCTGCTGCGATCGCTGTGGGCTATCTCTACGGTGGTAAGTCTTGGTGCAATTACTTCTGTCCGATGGCTCCTGTACAGCGCGTTTACAGTGAGCCAGGAGGACTATTTAGCAGCAGTGCTCACACTAGCGATCAGTTGATTACGCAATCGATGTGTCGAACTGTAATGCCCGATGGCAAAGAGCAAAGTGCCTGTGTGGCTTGTCAAAATCCTTGTTTGGATATTGACTCTGAGCGAGTATATTGGGATGGATTGAGCAAACCTGAAGAATCATTGCTGAGATATGGCTATATTGGTTTAGTTACTGGCTATTTTGTCTATTACTATCTCTATGCAGGTAATTGGGATTATTATTTCTCTGGTGCATGGGCAAGGCAGTCGGATCAATTGGCAACCTTGTTTAGTGCAGGATTCTATCTATTTGGACAAGCGATTAATATTCCCAAACTAATTGCCGTACCTTTAACGCTGGGCGTTTTTACCGCAGTTGGTTATTTATTAGGTCGCTGGGTGGAAAAAAGGATCAGGATTTACAGTGGTGATCGCCATCTCAATCTATCTAGAGAAATCATTCGTCATCGTATTTTTACTGTTTGTACATTTACAATTTTCAACTTCTTCTTTATTTTTGGCGGGCGTCCGTTAGTCGCTTTGATGCCACTTTGGGGGCAATATATCTATGACTTGGGATTGGTTTTGCTCAGTACACTTTGGGTGTATAAAACTTGGCAGCGTAGCCCCGATCTCTACTCACGGGAGAATTTAGCCAGTCGCTTCCGTAAGCAATTAGAGAAGTTGCAACTTAATGTTTCCCAGTTTTTAGAAGGGCGATCGCTCAGCGATTTGAATACCCATGAAGTTTATATCTTGGCAAAGGTTTTGCCTAGCTTCACTAGAGAAAAGCGCCACACTGCCTATAAAGGAGTGGTGCGCGAAGCCTTGGAAGAAGGATATGTTGATTCATCCAGCAGTTTAGAGGTCTTGCAACAATTACGTCAGGAACTCGGAATTACTGATGATGAACACCGTGAAGTATTAGAAGAACTCGGCATTGAAGATCCGCAATTGCTAAATCCCGATCATAAGCGTAGTTTAGAAAATCAAATTCGCTTGACGGGCTATCGCAAATCGATGGAGCGATTGATGCTATTGCAAAAGCAACAGTTTGATAACTCTTCCGATACTTTACTTGAGCAGAACTCAGCTCAAGTGCGAGCCTTACGCCGCCAATATGCAATTAATCCGCAGGAAGAGGCTTGGATTTTGGATGGCATTTCCCCCGAATCAGGAAAACTGCGTAGAGCCGAGTTTTTAGTCGCTCAGTTGCCATCTTTGATTTTCTCTTATCGATCGCTGCACCAACCGATCCTTCAAGAGCATCAGACTGTGCTGAGACTTTTGTGGGATAGCATTAATCACAAAAAAGAGTTAATTGTTCGCACCATTTTAGGAACTTTGGAGGCTTTCCCAAAGGATGCCGATGCGATCGCTGTTGCCCAGCAGTTAGGAGAATTAGCGCCATCAGTTTTGGTGGAAGCCTTAGAATCTGAGAGCTGGAGCAATCGCTTATCTCCAGAGATACTGCAATGTTTACATCCATCGCAGGGACAAGCGACTGTCTGTCAGCTTGATTATTCGATTGAGGAGATTTTGCGATCACTGGAGCCTTTGCTAGATGATCAAAATCCTTTGATGCAAGCTGCTTGTTTGTATATCACCGCGCAACTGAATCTTGAGCAAAGTAAGGCGATCGCTCGTAATTACAGTCTGCAAACTTCGAGCTTAGTTCAGGAAACGGCTAAGATCGTGCTATCGCTGACTGAGAGTTCCCCGCCGCTCACAGCATTTCCGATGTTAGAGAAAGTAGCGCATCTCTTTAATAGCGATTTCTTCCATCGGATGCATGGTGAAACGTTGGTAGGGCTTGCCGATCTCGCTGAGGTGAGAGCCTTTACGACGGATGAGGTGATTACGGAAGCAGGTGATACTTGTCGTGAGTTGCTGCTAGTAATTACTGGCTCAGCGAAGATTAATTTCTATTCGCAGGGAGAGGTAGTGCGTGTTGAGCATCTCAAGTCTGGACAAACTCTAGATGAGCTAGAGGTTTTAGCCCATAGTGATTCTCAAAATACAATCATTTCTGAAAGTGAGGTTACGCGAATTTTGGCGGTTCCTGTGGATGCCTTTGATGCTTTTCTCGATCGCGATCGAGATTTTGCTCGTCGTGTTCTCGAACTAGAAAGCCGTCAATTGCAAAAATTTATGCGATCGTTCCAGACTGCAAAATAAAGAAGCAATGTTTTATGGCGCGGCTTTACTGCGCCATAAATAACAGAAAGCATAGTTAGAGCTGATGTATAGCAAAGCTTACATTGCTATAGTTGTCATCCTATCCAGCTTTAAGTCGTTTAGTCTTGACTCCGACCCTATGGATATTACCTTGATTTCCTTTGAGCGCTAATACATAATCTGCATCTTGTTCAATGATTGTTTTGGCTATTTCGGTCTGACATCCCATTGCGTCTATGCTGACCAAACAACCTCGAATTGCCAACATTTCTAGCAATGGTGGGATAGCGGTTATTTCATTTGATTTCTCTCTAACTTTCTTCTGTCCCAGCACCAAATGCTGTGTTGCCGACCAAACACGCACCATATGAATTAGGCTACGGGAGTTGCCATTGTGATTTTAATTCTTGCAAAAGAAACTGTAAGCGATCGCTAATATTTACATCGCTAATATTTACAATGTTAGTGAGCATAATTTCCTAATGGCTAGGCTTTTATAGCAACGTAAGAGATAGATAGGACAATTCAAAACCCAAAAGATGGCAGAGCGAAGCTCTGCCATCTTTTGGGTTTTATGTCCTAAGCAAAGCTTACATTGCTATAATTGAAAATATCCTGCTGATTGTAGCGTGATCGCCAAAAAATTTTATACTCAGTACTAGACTAATCAAAAAATCTATCAAGCATGACTCAGAAAGAAGTAATCCTCACCGATAAAGCACCTGCTCCTGTTGGTCCCTATAACCAAGCGATCGCAGTTCCAGCCACCAGCAAGTTAGTTTTCATGGCAGGACAAATTGCGATCGATCCTGCGATCGGCAAAGTCGTCGCTACTACTATTGAGGAGCAAACCGAACAGGTTCTCAAAAATATTCAAGCTGTTCTCGCTGAAGCAGGTGCAGATTTTAGTAATGTCGTCAAAACCACAGTCTTCCTAGTAGACATGGCAGACTTCGCTGCCATGAATGCAATCTATGGCAAATATTTCACTGCTCCTTATCCTGCCCGTTCCTCAATTCAAGTCGCCAAATTGCCCCTTGATGTTCGTGTAGAAATCGAGTGTATCGTCGCAATTTAGAGGAAACAACACTATTCCCTTCAGCAAAAGCCTTGCCTAGCAAGGCTTTTTTGGATTTTAGAGAGTTATATAAAGAGGTCATAATGAAAAGTTTGTGGAGCGATCGCGAGGCTGCGGAATATAAAGGTGATTTAGGATTAAGAGTATATACATCACAGCTACTAGGACGAGATTCATCTTTGGTGCTGCATGGTGGTGGTAATACTTCCGTCAAAATCCATGAGCAGAATCTTGTGGGAGAAGAAGAAGAGATTCTTTATGTCAAAGGTAGCGGTTGGGATTTAGAAACGATCGCTGAGGCAGGTTTTGCCCCTGTCCGCATGGCGCATTTGTTGAAATTAGCCAAGTTGCAAGTTCTCTCCGATTCACAAATGGTGAATGAACTGAAAACACAGATGACTAAGGCAAGTGCACCTGCGCCATCGGTAGAAACAATTCTCCATGCCAGTTTGCCCTATAAATTTGTTGATCACACCCATGCTGACGCGGTAATTTCGGTGACGAATACGGCGAATGGATGGGAACGCATTCAAGAAATCTATGGCGATGATGTGGTGATTATTCCCTATGTGATGCCAGGATTTGACCTAGCAAGAGTCTGCGCTGAGAAGTTTGCCGCAGAGAAGAGCGATCGCACCATTGGTATGGTGTTAATGAATCATGGTATTTTCTCCTTTGGTGCTACGGCTCATGAATCCTATGAGCGAATGATTGCATTAGTTGATCGCGCTGAAGTTTATCTGCAAAAACATCATGCTTGGGAAATCTCGCCACCAGCTTCTCTAATTAGGGAAAGCGAGTCAAGATTAGAGATTGCCAAACTCCGCTCTGAAGTTTCTCAAGTTGCCAAGTTTCCCGTAGTTTTAAGTTCTCACACCGACGAAAAAAGTTTAGCCTTTGCGCAAAGGAAAGATGTAAACATCATTTCGCAACATGGCTGTGCGACTCCCGATCACGTCATTCGTACTAAGCGCTTGCCCCTAGTGGGGAGAGATACAAAGGCTTATGCTGAATCCTATCGCACCTATTTTGCGGAAGAATCTTCTAAGGCAACCCAGACTGTGACAATCCTTGATACTGCACCCCGTGTAATTATCGATCGCTTATTAGGACTAGTCACAGCCGGCAAATCCGCTAAAGATGCGGCAATCGTCGCGGATATCTATGAACACACGATGGAAGTCATCCAGCGATCGCAACTTTTAGGTGGCTATCAAGCATTACCTGCCAGCGATATCTTTGCAGTGGAATATTGGGAATTAGAACAAGCCAAACTCAAAAAAAGTGGTTCTGCTCCTGCTTTTACTGGCGAAATCGCCCTAGTTACGGGTGCGGCTTCAGGTATCGGCAAAGCTTGCGTAGATTCGTTACTAAAACGCGGCGCAGCCGTCGTGGGCTTAGATATCAATCCTGAGATTGAGAAGCTTTATGATCGCCCAGATTTTGTCGGTATTACTTGCGATGTCAGTGATGAATCTGCGATCGCTCATGCTCTTGATCAAGCCGTCAAATCCTTTGGTGGGCTTGATATTCTTATTCTCAATGCAGGCATCTTTCCGTCTGGCTGTCGCATTGAGAATCTTGATACTGCCACATGGCAAAAGGTAATGCATATCAATCTCGATGCAAATTTAATTTTGATGCGTGAATGTTATCCATTGCTGAAACTTGCACCCAATGGCGGTCGCGTCGTTGCGATCGGTTCTAAAAACGTTCCTGCCCCTGGTCCTGCGGCGGCGGCATATTCTGCCTCGAAGGCAGCGTTAACTCAACTGATGCGCGTGGCGGCTCTGGAATGGAGTAGCGATCGCATTCGTATCAATACTTTACATCCCAATGCAGTCTTTGATACGGGCATCTGGACAGAGGATGTATTGACATCTCGTGCTCAGAATTATGGATTAACGGTTGAGGAGTATAAAACTAATAATCTACTTAAAGTAGAAGTTACCAGTCGCCATGTTGCCGAACTTGCGGCGGAGATGTGCGGGGCGCTGTTTGCCTGTACGACTGCGGCTCAAGTTCCCATTGATGGCGGTAACGATCGCGTGATTTAACCAAGAAAGACTCGCATTGCGAGTCTTTCTATCATTATGACTAAAGCCGCGAGCTCGTTCACAAAAAAACTATAGTAATTACCGACCAAACGAACCACAAATTTGTTAAAAGTGTTGCTTAGCAACACTTTTAACAAATTTGTGGTTCGGGTTTGAGCGCAAAGCAATATATGACTTAAAGAGAACTATATCTTTCTTCTGCAAAGGGTTCGCCGCGATGGTGGTAACCATTACGTTCCCAGAAACCGAGTTGCATTTTATCGAGAAACTCAAGCCCATTTAGCCATTTAGCACTTTTCCAAGCATAAAGGTGGGGAACTACTAGTCGCATGGGACCACCATTATCAATCGGCAGTGGCGCATCAAAAAGCGTATGGGCAAAGAAATTCTCTTCTCTAGCAAAATCTTCCATTGCAATATTTGTCGTATAGCCGCCATAGCAATGTTCCATTAAATGTACAGCTTGAGGATCGACTTCAATATATTTCAAGAAATCTGTAACCTTGATACCCTTCCATTTCACATCGAGCTTTGACCATGTGGTTACACAATGAAAGTCAATTGTAAACTCTGTTTGTGGCATTGACATAAAGTCATCCCATGAGAATATTTTCTCTGTCGCTAATCCCCATACGCGAAATTGCCAATCTTGACGCTGAATTTGGGGCGTATCTCCATAGGTCATGATGGGGAAGCCATTGGTCAGCCTCTGCCCTTTAGGAATACGATCTTGATTTGGCGATCGGGATTGAAATAAACTTCCAAACATAGAAAATTCTCACTGAAAATCAACTGTAAAAATCAACTGCGAATATTATCGCTGTTTTTAGAAAACAAGGTGGTTTCTCGTTGGAAATTTACCCCCTCCTAAGCCTCCCTTTGCCAAGGGGAGGGAGCAAGATTTCTAGTTTTCTTCTTTCCAAGCTACATGGTAAAAATTAGTAACGAACAAATTGCTGGAATTTAAATGACGACAGCTACAAAAATGCTAATCTTAAATAAAGTTATGTTTGGTTTACGATAATGTCCTTGATAGGATTACCAAATATTTTGAACGGTATTCAGTCGCGTACTAGTTGGCAGCAGCGCTGTCAATATTTACTGATTGTCGAAAAATGGGCGGAGATTGTTGGTGAATCAGTTGCAAAACAAACTTGCCCAATTGGGGTATATCAAAAATCTCTACAGGTCGCTGTATCGAATTCAGTTTGGTCACAGGCTCTGACCTTTGAGCGCGTCAGGATTTTAGCAAAAGTAAACGCACTGTTTGGCGTTGCTGGAACTATCGCGATCGCTGATATTCATTTCTCCACCGCAAAATGGGCAACCCAACAACAAACCCTAAAAGAACAAAAGGTTGTTGCCGAAAATCATCCTAGTTATTTACCTGCAGCGATCGCGAATGAATTACCTAATCGTAAACTGAAGCCGAATCTTAAAATCAAATTAGATATTCCTAAAGCCCCCGAAAATGCCAATGAGGCATTCCAACGTTGGCAAGATGTCATGAAGTTGAGAACCCATCAAATGCCCAACTGTCCTCGATGCGATCGCCCTGCTCTCACTGGTGAAATATCTCGCTGGCAGATGTGCCGAGTTTGCGCGATCGAATATTTATTTAATTAATCATGTCAAATCCAGAATTCCTTCAGGCTTGTAATCCTAGCTTTTCTATCTGTTTGCCAAAAGAAGCAAATTACTACATAGATTTGACTGCCGCTAGGGGCGAGAATGTCGTGAAGCGAATGCGGAGAGCGATCGCTTTATCTTCTAACAAACATACCTATCAACTACTTTCAGGACAGATTGGTAGTGGTAAATCAACAGAACTCCTCAGATTAAAATTTGAGCTGGAGCAGCAAGGCTTTGTAGTAATTTATTGTGCGGTTGACCAGTATTTGCAAATCCATGATCTTGGTTTAGCAGAGCTTTGGCTAGTGATTCTGAAGCTAATTTTGCAGCAACTAGAGAGCAAAGGAGATTCAATCTCTCTAACCTATTTGCCGAATGCGATCGCGGAAATTGAAAAATGGATGAGGATAATTCCATCTGTTAATATCTCAACTTCTGGGCAACGCTTACAGAGAATTTTGAAAACCTTGCAAGATAACGATCAAAATCGCCGCCAGTTGCACCGCCATCTGGAATCACGTCTTACCAACCTGCTAATTGTGGCGATCGAAGAAGTAACGGGAGTCGCAGGCGATCGCGTTAAGCAAACAGGGAAAAAAGGATTAGTAATCTTGGTGGATAATCTTGATCGACTATCCATTGAGCAGTCTGATTTATTTTTTGGTAGAGGCGGTAAATATTTACGTCAATTTCAATGCCACACCATCTATACTTTGTCACTGCTAGCGAGTATTCATCTCAGTGAGCAATTTCAGTTAAAGGGTACTGTCCCGATCTTATTGCCAAACTTGCAGTTATGCGATCGCCATGATGTTGTTAATCCTGAAAGTTTATACCTACTGCGTCAAGTTGTTTTAGCAAGGATGTTGCCCAATATTGTCTCTGAGCTGAGGTTAGAGCAAGTTACCGATTGCTTTGATCATCTAGAAACCCTTGATCGACTATGTTTGGCTAGTCATGGTCATCTACCATATTTACTATCCCTACTGCAAGGCTGTTTGCAATTGCAAGATCCGCCGATTCGTCTTGATACTCTCAACCAAGTCTTGGAGAACGATCGCATTACTCGCTTATCCACAATTAGCGATCGCGATCTGCAAGCTTTACAGAAATGTCTGACTAGTGATTATGCGATCACATCCGAAGCCATCAATTTGTGTCGTCGCCTTCTACTCTTTTCACATCATGATCATCAGGGCGACTGGTTTAGTAGCCCCTTTGCAACCAAAAATCCAGACAAGTAGTAAATAAAAAAAAGCTTAAAAGTATCGTAAAACGATGCTTTTAAGCTTTTTTGGGGATTATTTAGGCTGTAAACAATTGCTCAGCTTGTTTGGTGAGACGCTCAAATGTTTCACGCATCTTCAGACCCACAATAATTTGTAACAGACCAGTACCATTATTAGAACCTGGATAATCAGGGTGTTTACGTAATAGCTCAGTCAGTTCTCCGTAGTACTTAGTATCTAGGCTGCTGAGATGACTTTCGATATAGACCATTTCATCAAGGCGATCAAATTGTCCATCGATCTCCAAGATGCTGGCAGGTTGACCAAGCCAGCTATCTGGTCCCGAAAATAGCTTAATACCTGGATAGGAGCAGGTTAGTTTTGTACCGCAGGGAATCCAAGAAATTGTGGAACCTTCATCAAATAGATAAGCTGGCTTCAGACCCTCAACACTGCTGCGTTGAACTAAACGCACACGCAATACTTTACGCTCAGTGTCATTAGGAATAAGATTAGTCGGCAGAATCTGGATAACAACATCAGCATGGGCTTTTTGAGGATCGATATAAGCTTCAAAGTCTGGTCTACGAGATTCGATCGCTTGCATAACATCAGCAAGAGTATGACCCCTCTCAGCCATATCACGCTGAATCTTCCAAGCAATTTTGACTTCGTCACTGAGGTCAAGGTAAATACTGAAATCGAGAAGTGCACGCACTCGCTCGTCATAAATTGGATGCAAGCCCTCGATCACAATTACTTTATTAGGCTCAACCAATTCGGGCGGATCAAGTAAACCTGTTTCATGGTTGTAGATTGGCTTCATGATCGATTTGCCTTCTTTTAGGGCTTTGACTTGCTCGTACATCAAGTCAAAATTATTAGCCCGAGGATCAAGCGCAGTAATTCCCGTTTCTTTACGTTGTTTGCGATCTAGGCAGTGATAGTCATCTAGACAAATCACGGTCATAAATTCTTCGCCGAACAAGTCATTTAATCTGCGTAAAAATGTGGACTTGCCGCAACCAGAGTCTCCTGCAACTCCGATTACAACAACGCGGTTGGGCTTACTGCTCATAATTCTGAACCAATCCTTATAAAAATGTATTTATTATTACTTCTTTCCCAACCTCCAATCTACCAAAACAGTGATCTCCATACAAGTTTAATTTTGATTTGATTTTAATAATTGCTGTTGTTTGTGAATTTAAAGCAAAAATAACAAGTAAATTATGATCCTTAGCTTCATTAACGGTGGAAGACTTAATTATTTACAGGATGGTTTAGGGAAACCTAACCCATCCATTAGGTGAAAATTATCGATTAAGTGATCGCTACTAGGTAATTCTGAAACTTTAGTGATCGCAGTCTATAGAGACGTAAAAACCGTAATATCGCCATATTTCTGTGAGCCTGAGTGCAGGTCATAATAAAATTATATTTTTATGTCAGCGCATTTACGAACTAACTAATGACCTTACAAACAGACATTGACAGCGCCGCCGCTCAGCTTAAGGGCAAAACACCTCAAGAAGTACTCACATGGGCGCTCGGTAACTATGACAAGATCTCGCTAGCTTCAAGTTTTGGAGCCGAAGATGTCGCCTTGATCGATATGATCGCCAAAATCAAGCCCGATGCCGATGTGTTCACCCTTGATACAGGTCGATTGAATGCAGAAACCTATGAAGTAATTGCCAAAGTACAACAAAAATATCCACAACTACAACTGCGCATCATGTTCCCTCAAGCCGAAGCAGTGGAACAGATGGTCAGCGATAAGGGCATTAATCTGTTCTATGACAGCGTTGAAAATCGCAAGCAATGCTGCTTCATTCGCAAAGTAGAGCCACTTGGTCGGGCTACTAAGGGTCTAAATGCTTGGATTACAGGGCTACGCCGCGATCAGACTGCAAATCGTTCCACAATGGAAACCGTTGAACTAGATGGCGATCGCAATATTGCCAAGATTAATCCTTTAATCGATTGGACAAATGAGCAGGTTTGGGAATACATTCATGCCAATGGCGTTCCCTACAATGCGCTCCATGATCAAAACTTTCCTAGTATTGGCTGTGCACCATGTACGAGAGCTGTCGAAGCAGGAGAAGATCTGCGTGCTGGCCGTTGGTGGTGGGAAATGAGCAATCAAGAATGTGGATTGCACGTCACCAGTGACGGTCGATTGGTTCGCGCCAAAGGCGAATAAATGACAAAGGCTCGCTTTGCGAGCCTTTAAAAACCCAGAGATTGTAGATGCGTTACAAAGCAACGCTTCTACAATCTCTGGGTTTTGGAGATAGCGATATTGTTTGCAAGAATATATAAAGTGATGAACATGGCTAATGTAATGCAATATCGCGATTGGTACTTTCGAGGATGGCGATCGCGTTATGGGTTTCGCCGATCGCAGAATGTTGAGCACTCTAAGCCCCCGATTCTGTTAATTCATGGATTTGGCGCAGCAATCGATCACTGGCGCGGCAATATTCCAGCTTTAGCAGAAAATCATACGGTCTATGCGATCGATCTGTTAGGATTTGGTAATTCTGAAAAACCACCAACTCGCTATTCGATCCATCTGTGGGTAGAGCAAGTTTTTCAGTTTTGGCAGAAGTTTATTAAAGTGCCAATGGTGATTATTGGGAACTCGATTGGTTCTCTTGTTGCCGCGATCGCCGCTAGCTATCATCCCGAAATTGCTTCAAGCGTAGTCGTGATTAGCTTGCCTGATATCGCCGCTTTTAACGACATGGTTCCTAAAGCACTGCAACCAATTGAGCGCACGGTCAAAGCGATTGTGTCCGCAGTACTTGTTAAGCCTCTATTCCATTTAATCCGTCAGCCCTTCACAATCCGTTTAGTTCTCAAAGGAATTGTCTATTGCGATCGTCGTCGCGTTGATAAGGAACTAGTAGAAATCATTGCTGAACCCGCACGCGATCGCCAAGCGGCTGAAGCTTTTCTTAGGCTTAATCGCAGTATCAGTCAACCCAACTATTCACCAAGTTTGACTCAAGCCCTTGAGCAATTGCAAGCGCCTCTATTGATCTTGTGGGGAAGTAGCGATCGCTTAATTCCTCCGTCGGAAGGTAAGCGATTAGTGAAGTATGCACCCAATGCCACATTAATGTATTTGGAAGGAATGGGACATTGTGCTCACGACGATAACCCTGAGCGGGTCAATTATGAAATTCTAACTTGGCTAGCTTAAAAAACAAGACTATGGCAAGTCTCCTCCCAGAGGATACTCGGGACTGTGTGACTTGGCGAGATCTCTTGACAGTATTAGCTAAATGTATCCCTAAAAATCGTCTCAGAGTATAAAAGCTTATTTATTATCCCCAACGCAATACCGCTGAACCCCAGCTTAAACCTGCGCCAAAACCAGCGATCGCAATTAAATGTTCGGGTTGAATTTTGCCTGCTTGTACCCACTCATTAAGTGCGATCGGGATTGAGGCGGCAGAAGTATTGCCGTACTTGCCCATATTACTAACCGCCTTAGCAGGATCGATACCAAAACGATTAACTACTGCGTCAATGATCCGTTGATTTGCTTGATGCAAAATTAGCCAATCTAGATCATGGACTTCTAAATGAGCATAGTGCAAAGATTTTTCGATCACTTCTGGAACGCGCCGCACTGCAAATCGATAGACTTCTTGACCATTCATACTGATCGATTCAAAGGTACTCCGACCAGAATAATTGATATTAAGTAAATCATTGCCCTTGCCATCACTACGCATCTCAAAGCCTAAAAGATTGTCTTGAGGCTTACTTTCGCTACTGGCTTGCAAAACTATAGCTCCCGCACCATCGCCAAACAAAATACATGTGCGCCGATCTTGCCAATCGACCCAGCGCGAGAGCACATCAGCACCGATCAGCAAAACATTTTTGTAAACCCCTGTACGAATATATTGCGATGCAGTAACCACACCAAACACAAATCCAGAACATGCTGCAACCAGATCAAAAGCAACGGCTCTTTCTGCACCTATGATTTTTTGAACTCTTCCTGCTGTCCCAAACAAATCATCGCTAGTCGATGTGGACAAAATAATTAGATCAATATCTTCTGGTGTCAAGCCAGCGGTAGCGATCGCCTGTTGTCCTGCTCGAGCAGCCAGATTTGCTACTGAATCATTTTCGCCATCGGCAATGTGACGCTCTCTAATGCCTGTGCGAGATGCAATCCACTCGTCAGTAGTATCCACCATCTGCGCGAGATCATGATTAGTCAGTACGCGATCAGGAACGGCAGAACCGCTACCAATAAAACGCACTCCGACGAGAGAAGATTCAGTATTAGTCATTGGCTGTGTTTGATCAGAATAGCTGGATAAAGAGTGTTACAGCGCTTTGCGCTGAATTAAAACCTAATCGTAAAAATAAGCTAAGTTGGCGGATCATCGGGTGTGTCATCGATCGCAGGTACAGGGAATTTAGGCTTGATTTGACCACGAATACGCTCAAGCACTTCATTATCGACAGCATCTTTAGCAACACGGATGGCATTACGAATACTCACAGCGTTAGAGCTACCGTGGCTAATCACACAAATCCCAGCTACACCTAGTAATAAAGCCCCACCATACTCATCGGCATCAATGCGCTCTTTCACTTTTTTTAGATTTGGTTTCAAGATTAATGCGCCTAGCTTGCCTCGCCAACCCTTAGGTAACTCTTCCTTGAGGATTTGCATGACTGCATTACCAACACCTTCAGCGAATTTGAGCACAATATTGCCTGCAAAGCCATCACAGACGATCACATCAAACTGCCCTTTAAGAATGTCGCGCCCTTCGGCATTGCCCGCGAAGGTAATTTGGGGATTGTCTTGTAAAGCCTGATGAACGCGAATCGCTAGTTCGTTACCTTTACAAGCTTCTTCACCAATATTCAGCAAGCCAACTTTTGGCTCTTTAATACCGATCGCATATTGACTATAGAGCGAACCCATGATGGCAAACTGCTCTAAAAATTTGGGGCGACAGTCCACATTTGCGCCGACATCAAGCAAAAGTACTGGCTTATGTGCAACCTGCGTGGGGAACAATGCACCGATCGCAGGTCGATCTACCCCTGGTAATCGTCCTAAGCGTAGTAATGCCGCCGCCATCGCTGCCCCAGAATGTCCGGCTGAAATCACTGCATCAGCTTGCTTGCGCTTAACTAAGTTCATCGCCACGGCGATCGAGGAATTAGGTTTGCGGCGCAACCCCTCAAGAGGCTCATCATCCATTTCGATGATCCCTTCCGATGGCACGATCTCAAGGCGATCGCTTTCTTGATAATTATGTTGCTTGAAGTAATTCGCGAGAATGTCGCGATCACCTACTAACGCTATATCCACACCCAATTGGGTTTGAGCTAATATTGCTCCTTCGATTATCTCGCGTGGGGCAAAATCTCCACCCATCGCATCTACTGCAATTCTCACTATTTGCGATCCTGTCTGAGTTTTATAACTAAAACTGTAAAGAATTTTATTTAACCTTGCAAAAATTTTAACAGTTCAAGTCACCTCAACTATCGGCAATCTCAAAAAAGCCATAAAGATGAGGATTGTTAAGGGAACCATTAAGTACTTGTGCAAATTACAAAACCCATAAAGTTGCGCCCCGCAGGGGTGCAACTTTATGGGTTTTGGTTTGAAATTAATTATGCCCATCTACTTATTTTTATGGTGATGGAACAACGGCTCTACTAGCTTCGCGATCAAGTGGCAAAATCAAAGGCGTGTTTTGACCACTGCCGAGAATTACAATTTTAGAATTTGGAGATAGAGATAATTTTTCCGTTGCCTCGATCGCACGTAATTGGAGCACCGCAGGTGTAAGCCCCTCAGCTAGAATTTTTTGAGCGTCCGCACTGCCCTTTGCCTCTATGCGTTTGCGATCAGCTTCTTGCTTTTCTTTTTCTAAGACAAATTTCATTTGGAGATTTTCCTGTTCGGCTTTGAGCCTTTGCTGGATCGCAGCCTGCAAAGTTTCAGGAACTTTCACGTTTCGCAACAGAGCTTCGTCGACGATAAAGCCAATGGGTGCGAGTTGCGATCGCAATTTTTCGGCAAGTTTTAAACTTACTTCTTCGCGTTTAGTAGCATAAACCTCTTCGGCGGTATATCCAGAAATAATTTCCCTTGAAATTGATCGAAATCTAGAAACCACAATTTCTCTTTCTTCAGTACCAATATTTAGATAAATACTTGCAGCCTTTGCAGGATCGATGCGATATTGAATGCTGACATCAATTCCTAGTGCTAAGCCTTCCTTTGAGGTTGCGCCAATCTCTTCTTTGAGATCGCGTAATCGGACTGAAAATTGCACCACATCCGCAAAAGGATTAATGGCGTGAATACCTGCGGGTAAGCTGCGATCGCTGACTTTGCCCTGAAAATCTTCTACACCAACATTCCCCGCAGGAATGACGATGATCAATCGGCTCAGGGCATTTATCGTTGCTAACAGCGCAATCAATCCCGAAACCGATTGGATGACTAATTGAGCAATGCGATTGTCAACTAGCTTTTTGTTACTAAAAAATACAGCTATTGAGACTAATGAGGCGATCGCTGAAACAATAAACGACATTTTTATACCCCTAGATTACCAGAATTAAAAATTTGGGCTGCGGTTAATATTAGTTGTGGAAAAGCGATTGAAATCAAGCGATCGCTGCCGCGAAACTGTCGTACTTCGTATTCTCCATCCACGAGCTGATAAATTGACAAAGTTGGCTGTTTCGGAAAGCCGATATAGCGCCTTCCACCTAAGCCCAAGTAATCAATAATCCAATATTCAGGAATATTTAAGGCTTCATAATCCCGTAATTTCGTCAAATAATCATCCTGCCAATTAGTACTGACAACCTCAATGATTAGACGAATAGATTTGCCATTAGTAACTGTGGAACGTTTTTTCCATATAGGTTCTGACTCTATACTAGATTGATTTAACACAATCACATCAGGAATGTAGCCTGACTTATAAGAGTCTATTGGTTTCACAAATGCTTGGCGAGGAATAAAACAATTCATCGAGTGGCGATCAATTTCTACAGACAACTTTGAGGCAGTGAAGCCACCTACTTGTTCATGGGTTCCCGTTGGCTGCATTTCGACAATTGCTCCATCATAAAGTTCATAACGACCATAGCCATCTGGATACCAATCCAGAAACTCGTCAAAGGTAACTTCTCTAGCCGCAGATTGAAACATAAACATCTCCGCATTTGGTATTTATACTCTAAGGATAGGCGGCGCGAAGCGCCGCCTATCCTTTGTTTAATCAACGAAATGGCATCGAGTAGAGTAAACCGCCTTTCTTCCATGTGCGATTTAACCCGCGTGGAATATCTAGGGGGGCAAGATTACGATTGTAGATATCACTGTAATTTCCCACTTGCTTAAGAATCTGGGTTGTCCAATCTGGTGCTAGCCCAAGCTCAATACCTAGGGAATCCGATGTACCGAGAAATCTGGAAACTTCAGGATTTTTCGTTTCTTTAAAAATCTGGTAATTATCCATATTAATGCCCAATTCTTCGGCATAAAAAGTGGCATAAATTATCCAAGTCACGACATCCCGCCAGCGATCATCATTACCAACTAGAGCTGGACTGAGGGGCTCCCTTGATAAGCTGAGATCGAGGATTTTGTGATCAGCTGGACGCGGTAGTTTACTTCTCCATGACGCAAGTTGCGATTTCTCTGAAGAAATCCCATCACATTCGCCTTTTGTATAAGCACTCAAGACTCCATCAAGATCGGGCAGAATGATCGGCTCGATCGCAATGTTTGCTTCTTTGAATGTAGATTCCAAATTTGTAGCGTTGATTCCAGTTTCTACACAGATTTTTTTATTCTCTAACTCTTTGAGAGCGATCGCAAATTCTTCACTAGTGTTGGTGGCTTCACTATTTTTTGAGGATTCACTGTTTTTTGGTGTTTGTTTATCTGATTTACTGTCTTTTTCAGATTGACTCTCTGGGCTACTAGTGGGGCTACTAATAGGGCTAGGAGAAGCTGATGGTGAAACTGTAGGACTTGCACTGGGAGAACTGGGACTAGATGCGCTGGGGCTAGGAGAACTACTTGTGGGCTTTGCCCCAATCCTTAGCATTACTCCCTGCCCATCAAAAAAAGTTGTGGGCGCAAAGGAAATATTGGAGGTGACATCACGGGTTAATGTGCGTGAGGTGTTGCGCATCAAGATATCAACATCCCCATTTTGGATGGCGGTAAAGCGATCTTTGGCTAGCAATGGCTTAAACTCAACTGCCGTAGCATCTCCTAAGACCGCAGCAGCGATCGCACGGCAATAGTCAACATCTAAGCCACTCCATACGCCTTTGTCATCAACATAGCTAAATCCTGATAGCTTGCCATTCACGCCACAAATTAGCTTGCCGCGAGCTTTTACCCGTTCTAAAACTCCCTCTGGATCTTTGCTTTTAGTCACTGTCTGCGCAGTTGGTGAGGCAGTAGCCGTAGGTGAGGCAGTGGGGCTTGGCGCTGATTTCTCCTGGCATCCTGATAGTAATGCGATCGTTAGGCTTGCTAAAAGACACCATTGTCGCAGTGGTGTCTTTTTAGAATAGTTTTGGGCTTTACGTTTCAGGAGTGCAGCAATGTTGGGTAAATGCTTGGGCATTAAGCTCATGGGATTACTAATTTCTATCGCGATCAATCTATGATCTATATTTGCAGCTTACATCGATTCCATCAAATTTAGAACAAATCAAAACTAAAAAGACGAGAGGCAACGCTTTGCGCCGTCTCTCATCTTTTAAATCGAGAGGTAACCCACAAGTTCCTCAAGCTGGCGATCGCCGCCTGAGCGATCTAGAAAATCATTAGCTATATCCACAAGATTTGCTATAGAAGTTTTAAATTTACCTAAGGTAAATTTAAAAACTAAAAACCATACTAGAGTTTGTTTTCTAGTTTTCCAATGAGCACTAGCCTATTGGAAAAACCAATTTTCAAAATGAGAATTGCTGTGGTTTTTCTTTAGATTTAGGAACTATTGACTGATAGAGATTATATTTATCCTTACGACCTTCCATTTGTTTTAGCACCAAAATAAATTTGGCTCAAAATTCTCAAAATATTAATATGGAAAATCCTGCCATTAACGACCATCAGCTTCATCCTCTGATCTCTCAAAGATGGAGTCCTCGAGCCTTTGATAGCAAACTTGTTGAAAAAGATAAACTTGCGCAGTTATTTGAAGCGGCAAGATGGTCTTCTTCTTGCTTTAATGATCAACCTTGGACATTTATTGTGGTAACCAAAGATGACACAGTAAACTATCAGAAACTACTTGATTGTTTGGTTCCTGCCAATGTTATATGGGCGCAGGTTGCACCAGTATTGGGTTTAGTGATTGCCCAAAAGAACTTTAAGCACAATGGCAAACCTAATGCTTGGGGAGAGTATGATGCAGGGCAAGCAGCAGCAACTCTAGTATTGCAGGCTACGGCTTTAAATCTGGTCGCTCACCAAATGGGTGGATTCGATCCTGCCAAGGCGATCGCTATTTTTAATATTCCTGAAACGGCGAAACCTGTGGCAGCGATCGCGATCGGTTATGCAGGAGAAACTAGTAATTTGCCTACTGAGTTACAAGAGCGTGAAACTGCTCCTCGTAATCGCCATCCCCTTTCCAGCTTTGTTTTTACAGGTGAATGGGGTAGTTCTGCACCGTTTGTATAGTTTTATATCAAAACACAAAATGGCATAGCCATTTTGTGTTTTGGTATAAAAAAAGAATTAGAGAGTGCACTTCGTGCACTCTCTAATTCTTTTTTTATACTAAGCCTGCTTGAGCTAAGCCCAAAATTAGACCTGCTCCAAGAAGATGACCAAAACTAGTAACAGCTAGCAATTCTGCCAAGCCAAAACCTGCAAATAAACCAGGTAATTCTACAGGCAAGCTAGGACCAACACCCTTGACTTGAATGCCATAGCGAGCAACGACTAACGCAAATGCATTAGCAGTTATCATTATCAAAGCAACACTTGGCGACCAAATAGGAGTAGCGGGAACTGAGGCAAGTAAGTTAAAAGCTAGATTTGTCATAAATTTGTATTCCTAAGTCTAATTACCTATAAAAAATTTTAATTTCCATAATCCTAAGAGGTATCCAGACATCAAAAAATTCTTCTTAAGCTAAATTCATTAAACTTAGTAATCGTTTACAGTCAACAAAGAACAAATTCACTAGGAATGAAAATTAATTAACTTGTGCAATTAAAATCAAAATTTGTTGGGGGGGGGCGAAGCCCCCCCCCAACAAATTTTGATTTTAATTAATTTTCATTCCTAAGTGAATTTATTCTTTGAGGAATTTTAGATTTCTTCTAAGACTTTGAAGCGCACATGATTTAGAGCTAGCTCGCCAATGGAATAGGGCTGAGGCTGAATCGTCTCAAAAAAGATGCCTTTGCCAATTTCCACATGATACCAAGGTAACCCCATAAACCATCGAGTAGGATAGGGACGATAGCCAGTATCATCTGGATTAGATTCCATTGGTAACCATCCAATACTAGGAATATAGAACTCAATCCAAACGTGATTGTAATATTGATGTAGAGGAATGTTCATCATCAATTCTCCATCATGGGGACATTTATAGCGTCCGACCGTGCGACAAGCAATTCCATTTAAGCGAGTTAATGCTAATAATAAACCGACATATTCACCACAAGAGCCTGTGCCTCTCACTAAAACTTCTTCTGGTGCAGCGATGTAAGGTGTGACACGGTATGAGAGCTTGTCATAAACATAATCTCGAATCAACAGCATCTTCCGCAAAATATTTGTTTCGTTACCCACAGCTTCCTTCGCGGCGGATTGAATGATCGGATGATCCATGCTTAATCCATCATCATCAACGAGATAAAGTTTCTGCATTTCGGGAGATAGTTCAGGAACAAATTCTACTTCACTATCTTTAAGTTCATATTTGATTCCACGAAGTTCTAACGTTGCTTTCCAGCCAAACATTCTCGATTCTTCTGGCTTTAAGTTTCCTAGCTTGAAAGCAGCTACTCTCTGACCATCGACAATTTCCTCTTCAAAGGGAATGCCAATTGGCTCGATCGCTAATAACTTCTGGCGATAGGTATCAGTGGGATAGGCAACTCGCCATGTGAGGTTATAGACTGAAGTTGGTTCTTCAGAGGAGAGTTCTTCGAGATAGATCATCTCCACTTTGTAACCAGTGGTAAGTGTGTAGTTTAACTTTTCATCTTGGCATTGATTAAACTTGAGACGATGAATAAAAGTCTTTTCGCGGGCGGAGACTGAAAATGGTTCATCCAAATCATTAGGATTGTCGCGAATATAGTTTTCGTCACCTGAATAAACAACATATAAATCATTGCCCAAAAATCCTAGTCCCATAGGATTGGGGAATGGAGTCAAACCCCGATGTACTACTTCACCTGTTTTGGCATTAAGTCGATAAACTGTCTCCTCGGTGCGATCGCTAACCCACAATTCTTCACCGACTAACGTCAACGCCTCAAATCCTGCCCCAGGAGCATCCATAATTCGGAGCAAGGTGCGTGTGGCGCGTCCGAATACAAAAATTTTGCCGACTTCACTAGAACTCACATATACACCACCATCAGAGACTGCGATGCCATCGATTTTGTTGGGTAGCTCCATAAATGGTTGCAGATCAAAATCAACCATATTGCAGTAATAAATGCCATTGTCCTTAGTAATCCACAGAGTCTCCCCTGCGATCGCTAGGCCTGTCGCGTCTCGAAACTGCAATGCGGTGTAATTATTCAGCACCGTTGCACCTTCAGAGAGGGGATCAATTTTGAGTAGATGCCCTTGATAGGAATCTACACAAAGTGCGTAGGGTTTGCCATTATCTACATCAGTACTTACATCGGTTTGCCACACTAAACCATGAAGGTTATAAGCGCCAATGGGATAAATCGTGCTTGGTAAGCTAGGCATAGGGTATTTAGGCGGGTGTATGGGCGGATAAATTTAGAAAAGCTTTAGTCTTTCTACAAATTCTGATCTGACTTCAAAAGCAACATTAGTTCCGTAGCGAAGACAACAGTTGTGATATCTGGATAAGTATATTGCGTTCTCTGATACTACGGGGCAAAGCACTGTAGATTGGACTACTTCATTAGTTGTGAACGGCTAAGCCGAGTAAACCAACGAAATGTTCGATCACAGCCACAAGAAGAGTCGCAGGGCGAAGCCCCACAATAGGTTTATATTCTTATTTGTGGCGGGGTTGAAAACAAATTTCTGTAATTATTCACTGCGAAAGGATTATGTTACTTTGGTTTGCTGGGGCGGTTACTAAATACTTTCATATCTCGAGCGTTCTAGCCTTTTATAATTAATCTGGATGCAAATAATTTTTCATGGTTGGCTGTGTCAACTATATAAAAACTATCTGGGTTTTAATTTGCGGTAAAGCGCTGTAAACATATTTTCTTTACATTACATTTTTTTGGACAGTAAATGAGGCAATACTCTCTACCCACAATTGTTTCTTATCTGGTCGGTCCGACGCTGATTATCGTCAGTCATGTCGGCTCGCTACTTGTTTTAACAACTGGTTTATCATGGGGGGCGATCGCATGGATCATTACATTATATTTAATTCGGATGCTTGCCACGACTGGCATTTATCATCGATTACTTACTCACAAAAGTTATCAAACCCCTGCGCCACTATTATGGATTGGTAGTATTGTCGCAGCATCGGCGGGACAGATGGGGCCAAGTTGGTGGAAAGCGCACCACCTGATCCATCACCAATATGTTGAAAGCGATCGCGATCCACATTCTCCCTATACGCCATTTTTGGGAATCAAAGGATTTTATTGGGCTCAAGGAGGCTGGCTATTATCTTCCCGTTTCTTTCCAGATAAATTACCCCTTGATGTTGAAAGCGATCTGGTTTTAAAAGTGGTTGACCGTTTACATTTCATCCCCCTAGTAGCACTTGGGGCAATTTCATACTATTTTGGGGGCTTGGAATATCTCGGTGCATTTTTTCTCAGTACGACATTGCTATTTCACGGTGTCCAGACTGTAAACTCGCTCAGTCATATTGTGGGGGATCAACCATTTATTACTGACGACCATAGCCGCAACAGTGGATTAGTGGCGTTTCTTACTCTAGGAGAAGGTTGGCACAATCTGCATCATGCTTTTCAGTCATCTTGTCGGCACGGTATCACCATTCGCGATGGTGAGGTTGTCTATCTGCCAGATCCCACTTTTGGCTTTATCAAAATGCTTGAGTTTCTAAAGTTAGCGTCAAAGCTGAGATTACCTAACGAAAAGGATTTGCTGGCAAAAGCCAAAAAGCAAGATTTTCAGAACTTAGAATTAGCGCTCGCTTCAAAAAAAACAAATTTTTAATCTATAGCAACGTAAGAGATAGATAGGACAATTCAAAACCCAAAAGATGGCAGAGCTTCGCTCTGCCATCTTTTGGGTTTTATGTCCTAAGCAAAGCTTACATTGCTATATTAACTGATGTTACGTGGAAGGAAGATAGCCCTCACCCCCCAGCCCCCTCTCCCAGAGAGGAGAGGGGGAGCAAAATCCAGAAAACTCTTGTCCCCCTCTCCCAAAGGGAGAGGGGCTAGGGGTGAGGGTATTAGAAACTTCCACGTAACATCAGCTATTAAGATGGAATTGCACTGTATGCAAAAAAGGAAGCATCGCTTAGCGATGCTTCCTTTTTTGCATACAAAATTTATGTAACTCAACGTAACCCCACATTAACTTAGGTAAATTCTTCGCTATTAAAAACCTAAAAGTTGGCTATACTACATCCCAAGTTCTTAACTTAGAGTATCTTTGGCAAACTGCTACATCAAAATTAAAGTAGTTCTCAAGTTGAGCTTTTTCATGATTTCTTGTCTGAGCAATCTTCTAGATATTAAGAGGAACCAACATGACTTCTACGAATTTATTCCCAAATATTCAGTCTCAGAACCCTCTTGTGGGAGATGACACATTCAAAAGTCTGATCGCATATAAAGCCACAAGATTAATGGCTGGAGCTTTTAACGCGACACAAATGGCTTTAGCTGAAGCCTATATTAACGGATTAGAAATACCAGACTCCGTTTTCCGATCGCTATTGCACACATCCATGCCAATTTTGTTTAAACACTTTCCTAGTCTACTGGCTCCCTACGAATGGGTGTTACAGGAATCAGATCAGCTTGCCGAGTCTTCACGAGAACTGATGAAAGTTCAGTATGACATGCCTCAAGCCATGCTGAATCCGATGCTTGGCAATTGGCAAGTCATTTATCCCAAGTACAGTACTGGATTTTGGGAGAATGGGGCGATCGATCTTGAAGAAGCTCAAAAACACATGATCGATCAAGTGATTGAACGCCTAGAGATTGTGGATGGCGATCATATTTTGGATTTTGGTTGTGGTTGGGGCTGTGTACCTAATTACATTATGTCGAAGTTCTCTAATGTCCGTTTTACAGGGCTGAACTTGAGTCATCAACAATGTGAGTACATGCGTCATAAAATGCACGACCCAGAGAGCTTTCTGAGTTCAGGTCGATTCACTTTGCATGAAGGCGATTTAAACGAAGCACAGTTCACCGAAAAATTTGATAAGATTCTCTCTATTGGAGTCTTTTGTCATGTTGGCAATCTCACCAATGCTTTTCAAAAATTGGCATCTTTTCTCAAAAGTGATGGCAAGGTATTCATTCACATCATTACCGTGCGTACTCCAAATCATATGTCTTCTGGTTTCACTCACAAGTACATTTTCCCTCACGGGCGCTACTGGAATTATGATGCAGTTCCTAATCATAATCGCGATCTAAAAACCATCAATCGCTGGTACATGAATGGCATCAATTATCACAAAACATTGACAGCTTGGTTGGAGCGGTTCGACGCTTCTCAAGATATTGCTAAGTCTCTAGATTATGGCATGGACTACGCTAAGTTCCGTCGCATCTGGCGGTTCTATTTACTGTTGCTAGGTACGATTTTTGCGACTTGCGATGGTGAATACAATGGTAATGGGCAGTATCTAATGACTCATGCCTGATCGCCTTAAAAGCTTGAAAAATGTGGCACTTTGCGCCATATTTTTCAGGCTTTTAGTTGATATCTTCTTCAGATTTTTTGTCCTGTTTGCAGATTCCATAAACCTGCATAGATTCCATTGTTCGCAACTAGCTCATCATGAGTTCCTAACTCCACTACTTTGCCCTGATCCATCACATAGATGCGATCGGCATTGCGAATGGTGGATAGACGATGGGCGATCGCAATCGTTGTGCGGTTTTTGGTAATGTAATCTAGAGATTTTTGGATTGCTGCTTCTGTTTCATTATCAACTGCCGAGGTTGCTTCATCGAGAATTAAAATCGGTGGATTGCGTAATACGGCACGAGCGATCGCAATGCGTTGTCTCTGACCACCTGATAGCTTTTGACCACGCTCACCGACAATTGTATCGTAACCCTTGGGCAGAGCTTGGATAAAGTCATGGGCTTCGGCAATCTTGGCTGCTTCTACAATCTGATCCACGGTGGCATCAAAGGAACCATAGGCAATATTCTCTAAAACTGAGCCATGAAATAGAAATACATCTTGGCTTACCCAACCCATGCAAGAACGTAGCGATCGCAGTTCTAAGTCACGAATATCAATGCGATCGAGCAAGATATTTCCAGATTGAATTTCATATAAACGTAGGAGCAACTTCACCAAAGTACTTTTGCCCGAACCCGTTGCCCCAACGATGGCAGTAGTTTTATGAGCGGCGATTTCTAAGGATAGATTTTCTACAATTGGGAAGTTTGCGGCATAGCCAAAGGTGACATTTTTTAATTGAATATCACCACTTACTACAGAGTCTAGTACCTGTGATCCTGAATGTATGGCGATTGGTGTATCCAGTAAATCAAGAATGCGGTTAGTCGAAGCCATCGCCCTTTGATATTGATCGAGGGTTTCACCTAAGCGCGTGAGCGGCCATAAAAGTCGCTGAATTAGATAAATCATCACGGAGTAATTGCCTACCGACAGCCTGTTTGCCTGAACCTCCAAGCCACCATAATAAAGAATCGCAATAAATCCCATAAAGATCAGGATTCTGATCAAAGGAACAAACGCGGCACTATAGGCGATCGCCTTGCGATTACTTTGACGATATTGATTACTTTCTTTCTCAATACGTTTGCGTTCATAGCCCTCGGTGACAAAAGCCTTAATAGTCGTGATTCCGCCAATATTATTCGATAGTTGCCCGTTCAGCAGTCCCACTTTTTCGCGAACTTCGGCATAGCGTGGCGCAAGGAATTTCTGAAACCAGATTGAACCCCATAAAATAAACGGCATCGGCGACAGGGCTAACCAAGCCACATTCGGTGTAATCACAAAAAATGCACCGCCAATCAACAGAATAGTCGCTGAAACTTGAATTACTTCATTTGCACCACCGTCAAGAAATCTCTCTAATTGATTGACATCATCACTCAATATCGACATCAATCCACCCGAACTGCGATCTTCAAAAAATGCTAGTTCTAACTCCTGCAAATGTTGATAGGCATCAAGTCTCAGATCATGCTGCACAGTCTGAGCAAGATTTCGCCACTGAAGCGCATAGGCATATTCAAAAATTGATTCCAATCCCCAAATCACACCACTAATAGCTGAAAGAACTAGCAACTGAGCCGCTAATCCTTGCACACCAAAAGGATTCGCCCAAAAGTTCTCTTTTTGGAGCACCAGATCAATCGCCGCCCCAATCAAAACTGGTGGCGCTAAATCAAAAAATTTATTTAAAATTGAACAAGTTGTCGCAGTCCAAATCTGTTGCCGATACTTACGGGCATAGGACATCAGACGGAAAAACGGATGAACATTAGACATTTATTTTCTCTCTTTGGCTCTTTCATAGGCTAGATCATGTTCCGCAAAACTGATGATTTGCACTCGTTTTGGTGATGGCGATTCATAGGCTCGATAAACAAGACGATAGCTTACACCGTTGCAGCTTATCTCTAGCGCTCTGTGATTTTTGAGGTCACCGCGCAAATCGTGACTAGGAACTCCTCTCGTTTGATATGGATCAAGCTTCAAGACTCTTTGATACTGGATGAAGTCTTCTCTTAATTCTTCAGGCAATAGAGGTATATCTTCGTCTTGAATATCCTGATGTAGGGTAATTCTATACATTTGCTTTTTGATAGCCTTTCTTTTCCAGCCAAGCGTTTAAAGCTTTCTCATCAACTTGTTCATCCTCCCCTATAGATGTAATCCATTTGGTGGGATCGTCTTGGTCTGGTAGCCGTGAGATGGCTTTTGCTTCTGCTGAATGAGGATAATTCCTGCTTTTAGCAAATAGCAAAAAGTCTAAAACCTCTTTAATAAGTGGTTCTGGACTATGTTGAATTTCTTGTAAGAGTTGTTCTTTTGCAGTCATTAGCTTACTCCGTTATTGGGTTGGGTATCTGTGTCAAAGCATCTAAAGTTTACCATCAGGAAAAATCACATCAAATGAGTCGCGATCGCTAATTTGATAGAATAGAAAATCTGAATCTAAGGTCAAAATCTGCTTTATCCCTGTTTTTTCGGCGGCGATGACTAAAGTTGCATCGGCAAGATCCATTGGACGATCGCGATATTGCGCCATCAAAGCAAATAACCTTGCATAGTCTTCTGTTTGAATTTGAAATACTTGCAGTGTTTGATTTAAGAGTAAGTTGGCGATTTGCTGTTGCATTGTCCATCCGCCACGATGCAAAGCTAGATGCATAGTTTCCGTTAAGCACGACCATGTAGTTAATAATGGTTGCTTTGATTTGCGGACTGCTTCTTTACAGGCTTCGTGTTTTGGTTGGGATCGATCACATAGGCACAATAAAACTCCTGTATCACACAAAATCATAGCTCTAGACCTTGTTTTCGATATTTATCAATAAGTAGGGTTGTGTAGTCGTTTTGTGGTTGTTTCGTTACGGTATATGTTGGCATAGTTTCACATTCTTCAAACCATTGTTCCCATTGTGCTGACCAGTCAATTTCTGGTTGAATGGGATTTTGGATGGTGTTGATGAGTGTGTCATGTTGGACATATAGTCCTAGTGCCTCGATAATCGCAACATTAAGGGATTTACCTTTGTTTTGGATGAGATTGCTAAGTTCATCAGGTATTTCAATGGTAATTTGCATAGTTAACCTCTTAGTTCTTAAACTATATTGCAATCTTCTGATTCTAAAACAATTTGATAGTTGAAGAGATGCACATTACCTCCTAAACAGATGCTTTAGCCCTTGGATATTCAGCTAACACTTGCTTGAGATATTTGCCAGTATAGGATTTTTTGACCTTGGCGACCTGCTCAGGTGTACCCTCAGCGACAATCTCACCACCGCGATCGCCTCCCTCTGGTCCCAGATCAATCACCCAGTCGGCACAACGAATCACATCGAGATTATGCTCGATCGCAATAATGCTATTACCCTTATCAACAAGGCGCTGCATCACGTCTAGGAGTTTATGTACATCGTAAAAGCTTAAACCTGTAGTCGGTTCATCGATGAGATAGAGAGTTTTACCTGTAGCTCGTCGCGCTAGTTCTGTGGCTAACTTCACCCGTTGGGCTTCACCACCTGAGAGGGTGGGCGCAGACTGACCGAGACGCACATAGCCTAAACCCACATCTACCAGCATTCCTAATTTGGCATGAGCAGAAGGAATATTCTCAAAGAAATGCATTGCTTCTTCGATGGTCATATCTAGCACATCGGCGATCGTCTTCTCTTTGTACTTCACTTGCAGCGTTTCACGGTTATATCTTGCGCCTTTGCAAACATCGCACTGCACATAGACATCGGGCAGGAAATTCATGGAAATAACATTCACACCCTGTCCAGAGCAAGCTTCGCAACGCCCGCCCTTAACGTTAAAAGAGAACTGCCCTGCTTTATAACCTCTTGTTTTCGCCGCTGTCGTCAAAGCAAAGGTTTCGCGAATGACATCAAATAAGCCTGTATAAGTTGCAGGATTGGAACGCGGTGTACGTCCGATAGGAGATTGATCGATGACGATGAATTTGTCCAGAGATTGGAGTCCCTTAATTTCATCAATGCCCTTAGGCGCTGGCACTTTGCGTGAGAAATGATGATCTAGAGAATTATGGAGCAGGTCATTAATGAGCGTGGATTTGCCTGAACCTGATATACCTGTGACACAAACTAGCTTGCCAAGTGGAAGTGTGACATTGACATGCTTCAGATTATTGAGATAGGCATTACAAATCTCTAAATATTTGCCATTACCTACGCGACGCTCTGCGGGCGTGTGAATCAGCTTTTGTTTAGATAGATAAGCACCTGTGAGGGAGTCAGGATGCTGCTCAATATCTTTGACAGTTCCCTGCGCGACGATCGTACCGCCATGTACTCCTGCCCCTGGCCCAATGTCTACGAGATAGTCCGCAGCGCGAATTGTTTCTTCGTCATGTTCGACCACGATCAGTGTATTACCGAGATCGCGCAGTTTGGTTAATGTGGCTAGTAGCCGCGAGTTATCACGTTGATGCAGTCCTATGCTCGGCTCGTCAAGAACATAGAGAACGCCCGTCAAACCAGAACCAATTTGGGTAGCAAGGCGAATACGCTGCGCTTCGCCGCCAGAGAGAGACATGGTAGAGCGATCGAGGGTCAGATAATCTAAACCCACATCTAAAAGGAATTGCAGTCTGGCTTCGATTTCTTGTAACACCCGATCGCCTATTTGGCGAGTTCGCTCATCAAGGTCGAGATTTTTGAGGCGATCGCGACAAGTCCCAATCGGCACTGACACAAAATCGTTAATGTTATACCCACCAATCCGAACTGCCAGAGATTCTGGTTTTAGCCTTGTTCCTTCGCAAGTCGAGCAAGACTCTTCGATCAGATAGTTCTCTAACTTCTGCTTTTGTGATTCTCCTGCTTCTTTATATTGCTGTTCGAGAATGGCGATCGCACCCTCATAGCGTTTGTAATATCCCTCACTGCGATCGCGATAGAGCGAGTCTGGCTTAATTAAAATCTTCTCTGTAGTGCCATGCAGAATAATATCAATCTGTGACTGGGTAAGTTTTTCCCAAGGTGCAGTAATCTCAAAGCCTGCATATTCGCCAACACTGGATAACAGTGAAATATAATAGGTATGGGTTTTATCTGCCCAAGGGGCGATCGCAGCATAAACTGGTAAAGACGCATCGGGAACTAGCAACTCAGGACTAAAGGTTTTAATACTTCCCAAACCATGACAAGTGGGACAAGCGCCATAGGGAGAGTTAAAGGAGAACATGCGCGGTGATAGTTCTTCCATTACCGCGCCATGTTCAGGACAGGCAAAGTTTTCTGAGAAAGTTAGAATATTATTCTTGCTCCCCTCGCCCTCTGGGAGAGGGGCTGGGGGTGAGGGCTGCAAAATCTCCACCATCGCAATCCCTTCTGCACGTTTCAAACAAGTTGCAAGGGAATCAGTCAAACGTTCTTGAATATCATTTTTGCGAACTAGACGATCAACCACAATTTCAATATCATGCAGTTTGTTTTTATCTAATTCGATATTGTCACTAAGTTCTCGAACCTCTCCATCTACCCGCACCCGCGCAAAACCTTCACTGGCTAGGGTGGATAATAATTTCTTGTGAGTTCCCTTTTTGCCACGAATTACGGGTGCTAACAATTGAAACTTAGTGCGATCGCTAAGATCCATAATCGAATCCACCATGCGATCAATCGTCTGGGGTGCAATATTGCGATCGCAAATCGGGCAATGTGGAGAACCTGCGCGACCGAATAATAGCCGCAAATAATCATAAATCTCGGTGACCGTACCAACTGTTGAGCGTGGATTATGGGAAGTTGATTTTTGGTCAATGGAAATCGCAGGACTCAAGCCCTCGATGTATTCCACATCTGGCTTATCAACCTGTCCCAAAAACTGACGAGCATAGGCGCTCAAGGACTCGACATAACGGCGCTGACCTTCAGCAAAAATGGTGTCAAAGGCTAGGGATGACTTACCAGAGCCAGACACTCCTGTAAACACGATCAGGCGATCGCGGGGAATCGTCAGGTCAACATTCTTGAGATTGTGCTGTCTAGCACCTCTAACGTGGATATGGGTATGGTCTGGCATTCGATCGCGATTTATGCTTTATTCTGGCGTAAAGATTTGTTACTAGTGTATGCGATCGCTGGGAGATTTGTGGTGTTTGTAGTTATTCTGGCTTCTTGGGAAACACACATTTTACGGTAATTTTTAGATTGGAGCTTGCACCGCCTGATGCGATGAAGGGTACTCCTGCTTTGGCATCGAGGCTCACGCCAAACTCTAGGGTGACTTCGCTAACTTCGGCACTTCCTAAATTGCGAAAGGCGTTGAGGGTGTTGACGGTGTAGCCACGCACGAGGCTTTGCATGGCATGAAAACTTTGAATTGCTTTTTCTTTGGCGGCATTTTGCGCTTTATCACCGACAAGTAAATCACGGTCGTGAGAGACGAAATTTGCAGTTCCTTCGACTTGAAAATAAATGATGCTGCCGTCTTCGAGTTCGGTGGGGATGAGTTGGGGCATGGTTTCTCTCTCAGGTGAAGGGATTTATGATATGCGACTGAGGTTGATTTTATTCGCTCAGTGCATCTAATTTATCCAGAAGTTTTAAGCCTTCTTTGGGATTTTTTAGTCTAAGGTGTTTGTCATCTGGTAGGCGAATGGTTAAGATTGTCATGAGTCACTCCTAATTACCTTTTTACTTTTTCCTTGCTTTGGAGTCGTTGCTGAAATTGGGCAATGATTTCAGGGGTTAGTTCTTCTTCTGGTTGAACGGTTTCTCGTTCTGATAATGCTATTTCTATTTCAGTGGGAGATGACTTTCCTAGCTTTTGCAAAAGATTAGTGAAGTCTGATTGTTGTTGGTTAGTTTCTTGTTGGGGAAGTGGTTGAACGATGTAATTTGTCGATGATTGACGGGTTAGGGCATAGACGATGTATTGATTTAAAGAGACTCCTTCGCTCTCTGCTAAATGGATTAGTTGGTGGTGTAATGTATCTGGTAAGCGTAGGGTTAATCGGCTCATGGCTAAGTTCCTATTGATGCTAGTTTGGTAATTAGTTGTGCTGGAGTCATTACTTTCAAGCCTAGAGACTCCTTAGCGTTTTGAAAGTCACGCAGATTGGAAGTGATGACTGTTGCGCTTGCGTTCATGGCACAATCAATCACAAGATCGTCTCCTGCGTCTGGGGAGGCTGGTCGCCAAGAGTAGTAAATGATTGTAAATCGACATTGGTTAAGCAATGTACCAAGTACGGGCTGAAGCTTTTGCCAACGAGGTTTAGAGATTTTGCGAGAGAGGACATCTTCGTATTCATAGGCGAGGGCATTGGAAACACAGACTTCAAGTAATCCTGCTAACCATGCATCAATAATGAGTCCAGAAGCGCCGCCTTGTTTTGTTAAGCCTTCAAACAGGACGTTGGTATCAATGACAATGGGAAACGAAGATATGACTGTCATGACACTACTATAGCACCATATACGATGTCACAATCCAAATTGCCATGAATCACTCCTGATAATTTGCTCTGGTTAGAGAAGAGTTTACAATTTTTCCTCAAATATGGCTTCTAGATTCCGATCGCCTTTAATCACGCGCATAATTTCTATGTTTTTAGGTTCTGTGAAGTCTTGCTCTTAGCTGATTAATAGCTGTTTCACCATCAAGCCCTTCACCGCGATCGAGTTCGGCGGCGGCTATGTCGATTTTGTTGCGGAGTTCTTCGACCCAGCGATCGTAATGGTTGCGTTTTTCTAAAAGTTGCAAGGCTTCGGCGATTACTTCAGTGGCGTTGGTATAGCGTCCTGTGGCAAGCTGGTTTTGAATAAATTGCTCTTGTTCAGGTTGGAGGGTGATAGGCATAGGTTAATTGATACGATTGTTATATCGATTATATCTTTATCTCTAGTGTTGGGCTTAGTAAACATGCGTAGGGGCATAGCATTCCCGCAATAATTTCTAAATTCTCAGGTTCCCTTGGTTTGGGAATGCTAGGCTCCAACACCTGACAACGCTGGGACAAGTGAAAGCGAAGAGGGTTTTGCATTTGCAAATGGAGGTTTATGTGGGGTGTTGGAGAATGGTGGCGCAAATGCAAAACCCCTACAAATTTTTTCCTTTTACCTTTTTACTTTTTCCTTGGAGCTATGCCACACATCTGTCTATCCTCATCACTGGCGTTGGGGTTATTAACGAGATAGTTGTGGAGCCACGCGCAACCCTTCGCCATCAGGTCATCAAGATTTAAATTCCACAAGATTACGATTTTTGTTATGAGATTATTTACTCCTCAATTCGCGAACACGCTCTACAGTCCAAATAATATCTATTTTGCTGTACGGATATGCTGCAATCTGTATTACAAATGGCTTCTTAATAGATAAATCAGTATCATTGAAAGGTTCAATACTTCTTATCTGAATCCCTGCACGGAGCATTATGTATGCAACTGCCTTAACATCTTCTAGATTTACATTCTTCCCATAGCGAATGCCATTGATTGGCATATCAGTACTAGATTTGATTAGTGATAGTTTAAAGCCAAGATCCTTTAGTGCTTTCTCAAAGATACTTCTATCGTAGTCATTGGCTTTATAGTAGTATTCGACGATAACTGCATTAGATAAAGGATACTCCAAATTATTAGGGACATTAGGGATGTTATTAGGTGTTCTCCTTGTATACTGAGCTTTAAGCAAGTTATTAGCTTGTCTATTCTGCTCAAGAGTCTGAGATACTGGTGATAGTAATTCTTTAATCTTATTATCAGCCCATCCGCTTGCCTTTAATTGTTCTGTAAGACGCTCTATTAGTATTTTATTGTCGTTAGTTATAGTTAAGATCTTATTATTTGCAGCTTGAATCTTTTGTTCATTTTCTTGAATAGTCTTTGTTAGATTTTCCTTGGCAGACTTTAACTCTTCCTCTATAGTTTTTAACTTTAGTTTTTCATCTTCAACACCCCTACGAGCTTTTTGTTGCTCTAGTCTTGCCTGTTCTACCTGAATTTCAGCTTGCGCTCTTTTTGCCAGTGCTGCTTCTATTTTTTCTTTGGATGTCAAATCTACATTTTTTAGCTCTGCCTCTGCAACTTCTAGATCTTGTTTTGCGGCTTCAAATTTCTGATCTGCTGATTTTTTTTCTATGTCTGACTTTTTCTGGATATCATCAGCTTTTTTTAGTGCCAAACTGACAGCTAGATCTGCCTTTTGAGATCTATCCTGTGCTTTTTCCTCTATTTTCTTAGCGGATACCCAAGCCATTAGTGCAGCCAGAAGCGTTATAACCAAGATACCCGACCCCAAAAGTACTCGCCGATCAGCTTTTTGTTTCGCATCTCCCAAGATTCGAGCTTTTTCTTCCGCAATTTCTCTGGCTTGTAATTCGGATGTAAACAAGAGATTACTCTCTGCCCTCTCAATCTCCCGACTTTCTCGCAAAAAACGATCATCATCATCACTAAGCCGTTTCCCTATCGCCCAACTTTCTGCTTGCTCAAGAGCCTGTCCACGCAACAAGAAACTCTGATTCTGTCCCTCCTCTGCATCCTGCCATTCCCGAAACGCCGATCCATAAAACTCTGGACGCAAATTCGCTAACTGACCCTCCACCCAAGCATTATTAAACACCGCCCCATAGATCGGATTATAGGAAATCAACCTCCCATCCCGTCGCACCACCAACCCCGTTAACCGCAAACGCGATCGCTCCTCACTGCGATCGTCATCCAACTCCCCATCCGCCAACACCTGCTGATAGCAACCCAACATCCGCCCCCGCAACTTCTCCTCCACACTCAGCACGCGATCCCTAATCGTCGTCAAATGTGGCGGCGCATCCTGCGACTCCCAATTCGTGACAATCCGCTCCTGCACCAAATTCTCAACCCAGCCCGCAATATTCTCAGGTGTTGTAATTCCTGCTAACTCCTTCTCCATCATTCCCAACAACCGTTGAATCAAAAACGGCTGCCCTCCCGTCCACTCCACCGCCTCGGCTAGATAATCCTGCGGATTCGCCACCTTACTCGCCAACCCCTGCATCAATTGCCCTGCCTCCGTCAGCGTAAACCCCGCCATCTCCACCGCATAGCCAATATTAAACGCCGAAGTATTATGACTCTGAATCAAATCCGTCGGTGTCGCCACCCCCAAAAACGAAAAAGTAAGGCGATTATACTCAGGCTTAGTCGGACGATCCTCAAAAAGCGATCGCACCAATCCAAAGAAATCATCCATCCCAAACTTGAGACTCAAGAGGCGATCTATCTCTTCCACAAAAATCACAATCGGCGCATCAATCTCCTGCAACACCACTGTTTCAATAAACTCCGCAAAGCGCTGCACAGGCGACAGCAATTCCCGTTCCCTAATCCAACTCCGCAAATCAAACTTACTTTTTAAATCCAGATCCCCCACCAAACTCCGAATCGCGCTGGCATACCACTGCTCACAAGTCACCTCCACCCCAATCTTCTGCGGATCGATCGTCGCACACACAATCCCCTCCGCTTGCAACTTATGCGTCACCCGCACCCGCAAACTCGATTTCCCCATCTGCCGACAGTTAAACACATAGCAATATTTACGCTCCTTCAGTAACTCGTAATAATCGCGATCGCATTGACGATCGACATAACTAGGCGCATCCGCAGGGAGACTACCACCAACTTGATAATTAAAAGTCATTATTCTAAGTCTCCATAGCGATCGCGATAGCGTTGCAATAGTACTTCAAGTTCTTGCTTTGCCTGTTCAGCTTGCAGTTTTGCTTGTTCAGCATCTAATTTAGCTTGCCGCTCTTGATTTACTTGTTCAGCAAGCTCAGAGGGAAAAGGTAACTTTTCGCCATTGTCCAAACGATGCAAGGCAATTTTTTTGTCCTCAATCGATAGCTGCAACCCTAAAACTAAACTCTGTCCAGCGATAATCGGCTCATATTCTTCACCCTTGAGGCGATAACCTTGCAATTGCTGCTCTAACCATTCATTTTTCGGGTCAAATAGCCAATATTCCAGCACACCCATCTGAGCATAGAGATCGCGCTTAAAGCCAATATCCGTAATCTGCGTACTTTTGGAGGTAATTTCAAAAATTACCGCAGGTACTTGTCCCTCTTCCCAAATTTTATAATTGTCCCGACCGCCAGCCGCCACTTCAAAAATTACCATCACATCGGGAGCCACCCGCATTCTCGGCAACCCTTGGGCATAGTAAAGATACTGATTGCCCAAAACCGTCGCTTGTCGGCCCGTTAGATATTGCCGCAGCATTTCTAAGAGTATGGCGATCGCATAAAAATGGTCGTAGGTTTCTGCCACAGGTTCACCATCGCTAGAGGGATATTCGATTGGGTTGACTGGTTTAATCGCAGGTGCTGAAATTACCATAGTTTTTATCCCAAGATATCGGTTACTGCAAATACTACATCGGGAAAAGCAATAGAGGCAATGCGATCGCCCCTTTGCAAAATCAACTCCTCGCTCCCTCTGTAAACTTCAAGGCAATCCTCATTAAGATTTACTAGCCATGTTTCGATAATTCCAGACTCAGCATAGAGTGGCACTTTAATGCGGCGATCAATTCCAATAGTTGTATCGGAAACTTCAATTAGCCAATGGATATCCGATGCGGTGGGATGTCCAGAAATATAAAAATCATCTTGCCATTTGAGAATCGCGACATCAGGCTGCGGCTCTGAGTCATCGGATAGGCGAATAGGATCTTGAATACTCAGTAAAACTTTTTTGCCAAAGCGCGAACTGAGTAAATAGGTTAAACGCTTCACACAAGCAGCATGACGGCGATTAATTGGGGACATGGTTACTAGCTCTCCATAAATTAATTCAAGGCGATCGCTCTCTGAGAAGATCCCTGCCTCATACATTTGGTGATATTGCTGCACATTAAAATGGTGTCTTTTTAGTTCGATGGTTTCGATAGTGGCACTGTTCATCATGTTCTCCTGATTAAGATTGAGGTTTGGGAGTTTTCATATGGCTAATTGAGCAAGATGTTTCAAAATACTAACAACTGTATATAAGTCATTGCCACGCTTGATTGAGAATAGATCTGATTCGGCATATTTTAGGCTGTCTTGAAGCTGAAGTTTTAGAAAGATAAACTCGCTGCCATTTGTGACAAGTCCAAAAACAGGGCGATCAGGGTGGGGATTTGCCATCATGTAAGTTAAGGCTTGGGGAATGCCAACTTCTACAGAATAAGCCGCTCTCTTTGCCTCAATCACGACTACCCAAAAAGGCGGTTTAAATACCAAAACATCAATTCGTCCTTGAACAAGAATATCTTGATCTTGGGAGAGAATATTCACCACCTGCTCGGCTTTGAGATAGAAAGGATTGCGATAGAAACCTGCTAGTTTCAGAATCGGCGATAGCACCACCATTTTTACAAGCGGTTCCAATAGAGAATGTTTCGACAGGTGTAGATAATCTGCTTTGAGATCGTCAAGGCTTAAATGTTCGTTTTCAGTAAGTTTAGGTAAGTCATCGCACCATTCATCAAAAAAGTCTGCATCCCGTGACTGGGCAATCGCAAAAAGTTCCTCTAGCTTTGCCAAATCAATTTCTGATGCTTGTAAAGTTTTAGGCATTGGTTACACTCCTAAACGGTTTTGGAAATAGCGCCGATATAGCTCATTGCGGATCTTTACACCAGTCTCTGTGCGTAATATTAAACCCATTCCATCTAGCTTTGCTGTAGTGGCAAGATCAAAACGTATGGGTTGTGGTGAATTAGCCAGCGATCGCAAAACTTCCGTAAGATGAGCATCTTTTTCGACCTTGGCTAAACGAGTGGTGAGATGTTTGCCAAAAAGTCCCACTTCCGTCGCCGCAGTTTGGATGATTTGCTCAAGAGAATTTGCACCACTAGCTAAATTATAAAAAGCTAGTCGTACTAGATAGGGATGTCCACCGATTAATTCTGATATTGGTTCGATTTGTGTAGGTGAGAATCCATGCATTGCGGCAAGTTCCTGCACTTGAGCAATGGTAAATTCATCCAAATCAATGGGCGTACCCACATTAAAAGGTGATTGATTAATATCCTTAGTCGTAAAAGATTCCATCGAATAGGCAAGCACGAGCCGCAACTTGCCCCATCTTTTGTCATGCTTGCCCTGCTCATGCCAACCGCGCAATAAACCGCAAAAATCCACCTCGATCGCTTCGTGTAGAAATATGCGATCCAGATTTTCAATCGCAATCACTAACGGGCGATCATCGTCGTCATTTAACAAATATCTTTCAAAAAATTCCTCACAGTTGCTGTTTGCGCCAAACATTTCATCCCAATCATCGGTCGGTTTTGCCTTTACTCCCAAATCACGCCCAATCACCGCACAAAACCACTGCAAGAAGCGATCCATATTTTCAAAGAACTTGCGATCACACTTTTGTAAATCAAGCCATGTAGTGCGACTATCCAACCGCCGCGCTTCTTCCAAGACACGCACCAATAGCGAAGACTTACCCATGCGGTCAGGAGATTTTAAACGCAGCAAGGCATGGGGCATGGCGATCGCGTTAAAGCATTGTTCTTGTTGAGGCGATCGCGGAATATAAAATTCTGAACCAATTCGTACCGCGCCTTCAGGTTCTTCGATCGCTATATTTACCTTCGGTAAAACCTGACTTTCATAACGGCGTTCTAACAGCACAGGCGTTAGGGTTTCAGGAATATTTTTGAGCGCAATCAGATTTTTACCCAATTCAAAGGCATCTTTAACAGATTTACCCTCAAACAATGCACCATAGAATCCCTTAGCAAACTCGATCGCCGCCATATCACCGATCACCTGATTCATACCCAACACATACGGCACATAACGGGCGATCGCCTCTGCTTGCACCTGTGAGAAACAAGCATTCAGCACCACGCAGTCAATGCCATTTTGCAAAATCCGAAATAAATCCGCCAAAGCCTCTGTCGGCGCAAGTTGCCAATTTCCTGCATCATCTTCTAACACCAACCCATTCGCCGCAGCCCCATGTCCTGAGAAATGCACCACACGCGGCACTTCTTGCAGCAAAATTGGTTGTAGGTCATCAATGCGAACTGCGCCTTTGGTCACAATGGCAAAGCGATCGCGCAAACTCGATTTTTGACAACATTCTTCAATTTCCCGAAATTCCGCCTCAACCCGCAAGCGATCAGTATTCGCAGGATTTGCCGATAGCAATAATACTTTTTTCTTATCCATTTGCGAGCTTGGGGGGAGGCTATTTTAAGTTGGCATCAATGTGTTTTGGTACGGCAAAACCGTACTACTCAATTTTAAATGAGTGCTGCCCGAATTATTTAGCATTGTTTAAAAAAGCTCCTTCAGGAGATTTTTTAAACAATGCTAAACTGCAAATCATCGGTGTATCGCGCTACTCATGGGAATTATTACCAAACGTTCATCTAAAAAAGTTCGGGCTAACGAAATCCTCATTCGTCTCAAACGGCTTTATCCCGACGCAACTTGCTCGCTTGATTACGAGACACCTGTGCAGTTATTGGTAGCAGTTATCCTCTCGGCACAATGTACCGATGAGCGCGTGAATATGGTCACCCCAAAATTATTTGCGCGATTTCCCGATGCGATCGCCTTAGCTAATGCCGATCTTGATGAACTTATGGAATTAGTCCACTCCACAGGCTTTTATCGCAACAAAGCTAAAAATATTAGAAGTGCCTGCGAAATGATCGTGCGGGACTTTGATGGGCAAGTACCAAATACGATGGAAAAACTGCTCAAGCTGGCAGGAGTGGCTCGGAAAACCGCCAATGTGGTCTTAGCCCATGCCTATGGGATCAATGCAGGCGTAACCGTTGACACCCATGTAAAGCGGCTTACTAAAAGACTAGGACTAACCAAATTTGATGAACCCATTAAAGTCGAGCGGGATCTGATGGGAATGCTGCCCCAACGGGACTGGGAAAACTGGTCAATTAGGATTATTTATCACGGACGTGCTGTATGTAACGCCCGTAAACCTGCTTGCGATCGCTGTGAATTAGCTGATTTATGTCGATCAGCAAATTATCAAAACCCGTAAAGTTGCGCCCCTGAGAAGCGCAACTTTACGGGTTTTGATTTGTAATTATTTATGTCTAGCTACTCAAAATAAAAACTTGCCAAAGCCAGGTTTTTACTAGTGGTTGTGAAGTTTTCTAAAGATACGCCCCCTTTATGCAGAGACATCAGCGCTTATTCCTTAAAATGAAGACAAAATTCTCCCTGCAATCTTTAACTTAATAAAGACTTATGACAGATTTTGTAAAACCCTTCAAGAACGATCCCCAACTAGGGAATTTGTCTACACCCGTTAGCGATTCTGCGATCGTTAAGGCTTTTATCGGCAACCTTCCTGCTT
Source organism: Pseudanabaena sp. M085S1SP2A07QC (assembly GCA_020404895.1). Classification (GTDB taxonomy): domain Bacteria; phylum Cyanobacteriota; class Cyanobacteriia; order Pseudanabaenales; family Pseudanabaenaceae; genus Pseudanabaena. The sequence continues at coordinate 47,594 of JADBWK010000057.1, forward strand.
ACCGCGCAGGCTTGTCTCCTAGCCGTCGTGGTCTAGAAATCGGCATGGCACATGGTTACTTCATTTACGGGCCATTTGCATTATTGGGACCTCTGAGAAATACAGAATTATCTAGCCTTGCTGGGCTCTTGGCAACGATCGCTTCTGTTGTGCTATTGACCGTTGGCTTGTCCTTATACGGTCAAACTGTAACTAAGTTGCAGTCTAGCTCAGCCTTGGAAGCACCTGCTGAATTGGGTACTTCTGCTGGTTGGAGCGAATTTTCTAGTAGCTTCTTGCTTGGTGGTGCTGGTGGTGCTGCATTTGCATACTTCCTCAACTACCTAGAGCCAATGCAAAAATTCCTTGGTTTGCTTTGGTCTTAAGTTTTTTTGGTGTTGTTAACTTCAGCCCCAAATCATATTAATTTAAGCTAAATCAGATCCTCAAAAATTTATATCTTAATTCAAGGAAACCCACGACCATGACTGGATACTACGCACATTACTACGTCTCTTTCATCTTCGTACCACTTATTGGTGTAATCCTCCCGATCGCCACCATGGGACTACTTCTCAACTACATTGAGAACTAATTTACAAAGTTGGAAACTAGACTTTTGGTAGTCTTATTTTCAATATCTTTAACTTGCTCTTCGTATTTTATTTTTATCACATTCTCAAAAGCAGGAAAGGCGATCGCTACAATGTAACGATCGCCTTTCCTGCTTTTGACAGACGCTAAGATAAAGCCATTATCTTTCGATTTATTTTTATGTCATTTTTTAAATTTTTAAATTTTTCATTTTTGCGCCTAGCGATCGCGATAACTGTCATACTTGTATCTTTACTGACATGTCCCATTAATGTTCAAGCAGAAATTCTTTCATTTAGCCATGCCCAGCTAAAAAACAGAGATTTTTCAGGAAGAGATCTGGCTGGCTCAGGTTTTGCCAATGCCAATATGGAAGGAGCAAACTTTGAGAATGCTGATGTACGTGGAGCCGTATTTAGTGCCTCAGTTTTGCGAAATGCCAATCTCAAAGGAGCAAACTTTTCGGGGGGGCTGTTAGATCAAGCTGATTTTGCTAAAGCTGATCTTACCGACGCTTTGCTGGTTGAAACAATCCTATTGCGCAGTACTTTTGATTTTGTGAATATTGATGGGGCAGATTTTACTGACGCGATCATCGATGGGGGACAGCGCAAATGGCTATGCACTAAAGCTAAAGGCACAAACTCAAAAACTGGTGTAGCTACCAGTGCATCCTTAGAATGCCAATAAAAAAAGCCGCCCAATTGGGTGGCTTTTTTGTGAGGATTTTAACTTAAGTTTAAGAAAGCTTGCTAACTACAATAGCGATCGCCACCAAAAAACCACCTGTTAGATAAAAGAACCTAACCACATGTAGCTCATGCCAGCCGCTTAGCTCTAAGTGATGGTGAAAAGGAGCCATTTTAAAAAGGCGCTTACCCATGCCAGTTTCATCTTTGGTTGCTTTGTAATAAGAAACCTGAGCAATTACTGAAATTGATTCCCAGATAAAAATCGCACCGACAATTAAAAATGCCCATAACAAGTTACCAAGGATCGCAGTCGAAGCAAGTGCACCACCTAAAGCCAGCGATCCCGTGTCACCCATAAATACACGAGCCGGATAGCGATTGTGCCAAAGAAATCCTAAGTAGCTACCGCTGAGGCACATGCAAAAAATGGCGAGTTCTTTGTTCTGAGGAAACAGTAGTAGCCCCATACCAAATAGGGCGATCGCACCTGTACCACCAGCAAGACCATCCAACCCGTCAGTAAGATTTGTAGCATTACTGCTGCCAAGAAATACAAACAAGGCAAGAGGGAAAAACAGTAGACCGAGAGGAATCACAAATTTTAAAGGTAAATTAATCGTGGCGATCGCTTGCCAGTTTTGAGTTAGCCCTAGCCATGCACAGAAACAAGAGGCGAAAAATGCTTGCAGGAAAATCTTGGAGCGCGGAGACAAGCCTTTATTGGAGTGACGACGCAAAATTTTCCAATCATCTAGCCATCCGATAAAACCAAAAGATACAGTTAGCAAACTACAAGCTATTACTTTGTCATTAAAGCCAGACCATACCAGTGCTAATAAAATTCCGACAGGTATAATAAATATCCCCCCCATAGTCGGAGTTCCTTGTTTCTTCAGATGAGCTTGTGGCCCATCTTCACGAATGATTTGCCCAGCCTTAAGCTGACGCAAAGCTGGAACTGCAAAAGTGCCTAAAAATGCAACTCCAGCCCCCCCAAACGTGAATGGCATTAGCAAACTTGAACTTATATTAGGATTCAAGAAAAGATCGACACCAACAATTAAACTAATTAAACCGATTGCTAAACCAATTGCTAGGCTACTTCCTGTCGGAAATTTTGCTTTCCTAACTCTCACACCAGTATCAACCATTGCCGCTCCTCACACCCACAGTAACCATCACACTTTTTTTAGATCGAACTTCAGATCAGAAGCTTTTTTACGGCTTTATAACAGATGATTAAACACCATCTGAATATACGCTCTTAGATACCAAATAATGACCGCATTTGTCTACAGTGCAACCATTGAATTTTGATAATTCTTGAATCCTTGCACACAATCTTTGTAGATAGCCCTTTAATTGCCCTTTAACTTAAGTTTATTAAATTGCCGATGACGAGTAAGAATTCTCGACAAATTGCTTTAGAAGCCCTACGTTTGATTCAAAGACGCAATGCTTATGCTGATGTAGCGCTTGACTGTACGCTTTCACGAGCGCGACAAGAAAACATTACCCTCCTAGAAAGCGATCGCCGTCTAATTACGGAATTAGTTTATGGATGTACGCGCCGACAAAAAACTCTACAAGTGGTTTTGCAAAACTTTTCACAAAAACCAACCACAAAGTTACCACCAGATCTATTAATAATTCTACAGATAGGTGTGTACCAGCTATGTTTTCTCGATCGCATTAAGCCATCAGCGATCGTCCATACCACAGTGGAATTAGTCAAAGAAAACAACTTAAAAGGTTTGTCTGGCTTTGCGAACGGGATCATGAGATCCATACTCAGAGCTAAGGATAAGGAAGATATTCTCGCCAAAATTACTGATCCAGCTAGCTTTTATAGTTTTCCTGAATGGTTGATCGAACTATGGCAAAAAGAATTTGGGCAAGAGGCGATCGCGAGCATTTGCAATTGGTTTAATCAAACACCTCATCTCGATTTACGAGTAAATCTTTTACATGCAACGCGGGATCAAGTTCTAGCCGCTTTTGCAGAAGCCGAGATCAAAGCTGAGCCAATTCCCCATTTACCCAATGGTATCCGCGTGGCGCAGGGAGCAGGGGATGTGAGCCAATTACCGAAGTTTAAAGAGGGTTGGTGGTCAGTGCAAGATGCAAGCGCTCAGTTGGTTACTTATTTATTAGATCCTCAACCGAATGAGATCATTATTGATGCCTGCGCTGCCCCAGGAGGTAAAACTACGCATATCAGCGATCGCCTGAAAAACACGGGTAAAGTTTATGCCCTTGATCGTCTGGCAAGTCGTCTTAAAAAGATTGATCAAAATACGGCTCGTCTGGGGATCACTAATGTGCAAACCCTTGAGATCGATGCTCGTGAGTTTGTAGGCATTTCAGAGGGTGCTGCAAATTCCAAGTGCGATCGCGTCTTATTAGATGTGCCTTGTTCTGGCTTAGGAACATTACACCGTCATGCCGACGCTCGTTGGCGACAAACTCCCGAAGAACCCTATAAACTGGCGAAAACCCAAGCCGAAATTCTGGAACGAGCTACGCAATGGGTTAAACCTGAAGGTGTAATCGTTTACAGCACTTGCACATTGCATCCTGCTGAAAATGAAGAAGTAATTACGCAGTTTTTAACAAATCATCCCGATTGGCAAATTGTGCCACCAAGTGCTGATAATCCTGCTGCTCATTTTGTTTGCGATTGTGGTTGGATTAAAGTTCTGCCCCATGAGCATGACATGGATGGCTTTTTTATGGTGAAGTTACAGAAAAAATGATGACAATCGTCAGATCACTTAGGAATGAAAATTAATTAAAACCAAAATTTGTTGGGGCGGGCAAAGCCCGCCCCAACAAATTTTGGTTTTAATTGCACAAGTTAATTAATTTTCATTCCTTATTGGGTTTAGCTACAGATTTGCTTCCATAGTGATTTGCTTTAAAATCTCACTAAATTAATGATTACTGGTCTTATCCCTAAACCTCAAAGAAATAGGCAAAGGCACTGGTCAGCTAAAACAGGATCGACGTACTTGCGTCTTTTTCGTCGGCATGAAATGTGCCTTTCAGCTTCCATCCCTAATTAACTGACCAGCGCACTATTTAGCACCTAGCCCAACGCCGACAACGCAGCTAAAAATAAACTATTCGGACGATCTCTCTAAGCTTTTGCAACCTTCCCCTAGAACGAAAGCAAACAGAATTTCAAGCTACCTCCCAAAATGTTTCACTTTGGCAAAGTCACTATAATTGAGTTATGAAACTTTCTAATTTACTCATCATTCTTGGCGCGATCGCAATCCCTATTACTATTTTTGCAGTAACTAAAGCTATGTCTGCTCCCCTACCCGTCGGATTCCCATCGCCAACATCTCACGGAAAAATCGAAGTTAAGCAATATCCTGCCTACCGTTCTGGTACATACACTTACGAAGGAAATCTCAGTCAAGCTACTAGCAACTCCTTTAACCCATTGTTTCTGCACATCAGCAGCAACAATATTTCCATGACAGCTCCTGTAGAGGCAAGGTATCCTATCTCGACAATCGATCAACCGATACAAAGTGGAAAAGCAAAGGTTTCTTTTTTGTACAATAATAGTTCCATCAGCCCCTCACAAATATCCCAAGATATTCAAGTAGAGGATCATGCACCGATGTTAGTTGTCAGTTTGGGTGTACAGGGTGCATATGGCTATGACAGATATCAAGAGGATGTTGCAAAGTTAAAAGAATGGTTAGATAGCCATCCTGAGTATGAAATAGCAGGAGAGCCAAGAGAATTTCTCTACGATTCACCTTTTACACCTGCACCATTAAAACGACGTGAAGTTCAGATTCCTATTCGCAAGCGATAAAAACAAAGTTTAAGCCGTTGTTTCTGGGCATGGCGGAAATCAAATATCTTGGGCATAGACAGGAAGATGTTTGATTTCCGCTATGCTTCGTTGTGCTTTTGATGCGGTGCGATCGCCAGTATTAAAATCCTCAAAAACCCTAAGCGATCACATTGCATCGACACAGTTCGGACGCGAAGCAGCAATATATAGCAACGTAAGAGATAGATAGGACAATTCAAAACCCAAAAGATGGCAGAGCGAAGCTCTGCCATCTTTTGGGTTTTATGTCCTAAGCAAAGCTTACATTGCTATACAAACTCGTTCCCATACCTTTACCTTAAACTATCCCCATTTTCCCCTAGAACAATTCAAACATGGAACTAAAATCTGCCAAACCTAAATCTAGACTCAGATACCTACGCATATTATTTTTCATCCCTGCGATCGCATCTTTGGGTGTGATCGCATATTCATCTGGCAAATATTTCCTTGGTTCGTGGCGATGGCGATCGCAGGTCCGCTCGCTGGTTATTTGATTATGCAGATTATTTCACTGTTTGTTAAATGAAATAGGCGATCGCAGTTAGTTACACAAAATATTGGAACAAATCAGTAAAAGCAACCAAATCAAAACGTCAACCTGCAAATAATTCTATACATTTAATTAAGAGCATATTTGTCTCGTTAATTGGGATTAGCGTATTACGAATGTATCTTTGAGTTGTAGCGAGATTGCCAGCGGAGGCAGCCAAAGCTCAAGCCGATACAGCCAAAGTTCAAGCCGAAAATATCCGATTGATGATTGAAATGGTTAACAGAAAACAGGCTTAATTTCTAGGTCTTTGATCGCTTTCAAGATCAAAAATAACTTTCTGCCAATACCAAACTTCGGGCATATTCGGATGATCTTGTTTAGCAATATCGATCAGTCGCTGGGCGATCGCCATATTGCCACCGACTAAACCGAGTAAACGCTGCTGTAATTCCAAACTCGGCATTTGCATCAAATCCACAGTTGCCGCAGCATTGGCAAGTTGACGCTTACCCTCTTTAGTTTGTTTTTCGAGTTCTGATTGCCAGAGATTAACCCGATCTAGGGCATAGCGATACCGATCCATATTCGACTGGTTAAACCAAATATTCGCGGCAAGTTGATAATCATCGATCGCACCTTTTAGATCGCCAAATTCATATCTTGCTTCAGCCCGATCGCAATATAGTTGAGGACTTTTATTATTGAGAGATAGCGAGCGAGAAAAGTCTTCGATTGCTGTGCGATAGTCTTTAAGTTTTAGATGAGCTTTTGCGCGATCGCTGTAGATTTCTGCCATACTGGGATATTCGCGGAGTAATTCATTAAAATCGGCGATCGCTCCTTGAGCGTCACCGATTTCAAGACGGATGCGACCACGACTAATGCGCACTTCAATATTTTGTGGCTCAAGAAAAGTTGCTTGGTTGAGGTCTTTGATTGCTGCTTCAGGATCGCCGAGCTTACCTAGGGTCAAGCCTCGCAGACAAAAAGCTTTAACATTTTTAGGCTCAATTTGCAGCATCCAATTGAGATCGATTAAGGCATTGATATATTCGCTCTTATCGATTTTTTGCTGCACATTGGCAAAAATATCTGCCGTAGATGGTGGCAGCATTGCCTCCAGAGGTTTATAGCTCTCGATGCAACGGCGGCAATTGTCTTCATCCTTTAGTTCTAAAAAAAGGCTTGCTGCTTTTTTATAGGTAGCGATCGCCTTTTCGATTTGATTTTGTTGTTTATAGGTCAAGCCTAATAATTGATGGGTGATCGCGGATTTGGGATTAATTACTAGCGCTTGGGCAATGTCAGATTGAGCCGCCACGATATCGTTAATTGCAATGCGAGTGATGCTTCGAGCAATATACACATCGATTGCGTCAGGTTTGAGGCTAAGAGCTTGGTCATAGTCAGCGATCGCTCCTTGGCGATCACTCAAATCAAATAGGACTAAACCCCGCTGATAATAGGCTTCAGCTAGTTGAGCATTAGCTGCGATCGCACAGCTAAAGGCTTGTACAGCACCATAGCGATCGCCAGCCTTTGCCTTTGCTAAACCCTGCTGATAGAAATCTTCTTGAAAATCTTGTATCATGGCTCTACTTGCTATCCCAGCTATAGCGATTATGATAAATGAAACTCATACTTTTGCAATGCATTACTAAGGAGTTATCGCGATGTCCAAAAAGTCGAAAGATATCAAGCATCAGCTCGAAAAAACGCTGCATACTGTTGCTGATGTAGCTCAACAGCAGTACGAAAAAAATTTAAAAAAAGCCCATAAAAACGTTGACAAGCAGGTTGGCTCAGTACGCGATCGCCTTGAAGAATTTGATAGCTGGGCTGTTGAGTCGGTTAACGAGGCTTTAGAAAATGTTGAGAAAAAACTAGAGAAAAAAGTCTCCAAAACCTTAAATCGCGTCCAAAAAGCCGCGCGATCGGCATGGGAAAAATTAACTGATTAACAAAAAAGAAGCGCGAAGCGCTTCTTTTTTGTTAATCGTTTGTGGGGACAATTCATGAATTGTCCCCACAAACGATTAACCAGTAGATTGCATCTGGCTCATCAACTTACCAAAGTGATCGCTATGGAGGCGATAACTAAGCGGGTGTCCGATGAATCGGGCTGTGCTTTGATATAAAACTTCAATTTCAATTAACCCATTATCTTTAAGAGTTTTGCCTGTAGAAACTAAGTCCACGATCGCTTCCGCCATGCCTGTAATTGGACCAAGCTCAACTGAACCATAGAGAGGAATAATCTCAACAGGTAAATCAATGCTGTCAAAGTAGGCTTGGGCGCAACCGACATATTTGGAGGCGACACGGCTATGAGTTGGCAGGTCGAGAGGCGATCGATAGCGGCTCTCTCCTGAAACAGCGATCGACATCCGACAGTCACCAAAGCCCAAATCAAGCAACTTTGCTACTTTAGGAGTTTTTTCGCGCAATACATCTTCACCGACAATGCCAGCTTGCGCCTGTCCATATTCCACATATACAGGCACATCTTGCGCTCTTACTAGCAGTGCTTTAGCGGCTCCTGTGGGATCGGTGATTTGGAGTTGGCGGTTTGATGCATCGAGAAATGCACTAAAGTCAAGCCCAACTCCTTGAAGCAAGCGGATCGAGTCTTTTAAAAGTGAGCCTTTGGGCAGTGCGAAGGTGAACATGGAATGGTTAGAGCGTTTGTCATAGTCCATTCTATAGCTATAGCTGTCGCCATTCTTGTTAGGACATAAAACCCAAATAGTGTGAGGCGGCGCGAAGCGCCGCCTCACACTATTTGGGTTTTGATTTGTCCTGATACAGGTGACTATATCTATATAAATAATCCCCAAATAGAGTTGCGACGCAAAGCGTCGCAACTCTATTTGGGGGGGGTGAGATCGCAAAAAATATCGATATTTGATGCTTAGAAATTGAGCCAATCAAAAATCTGTGTAACCGTCAAAGTTAAATCAACGCCACTGAGAACAGGTGCAGACTGCTCTCCTGTATACATTTGAATGCGGCGATCGCTAGATATGACAAAAATATTCTGTTCTTCAGGATCAAGCATCCATCCTAACTCTGTCCCATTTTCGATGCAGTGCAATATATTTGCTAAAACCTTGTTAGGGCTTTGTCTGGGTGAAAGAATTTCAATTGTCCAATCAGGATAAGTCAAAAATTTATTTGCTATTTGTCCATCAGAATCACAGGGGATTCGCTCCCAACGAAATACGCAAATATCAGGAACAATTGAAGCGCCGCCGAAGGTACAACGTAATTCTGTAAATGCGTAGGCTATTTTTAGCTCTTCAACTACTTGGTTAATGTGTGCGCTAAATTTAGTCTGTAAGCGACTATGTTTACCCTGTGGCATTGTTTTTTGACTGATTTTGTTGTTGATAAATTCTGAGGCAGGTTTGGTTTCAGGTAGTCCCAGAAATGCCTCTAGGCTATGGGGTTTTGCTTCTGTAATGACCATGTATTTTTCTCTTTACCTTTTTACTTTTGCCTTTTTACTTTATAACCCATTCCCGATCGCAGAAAAAGCTGACCAATAATTTAGAGGAAAGCGAATTTTAATGTATAAGCAACTATAAAATCCTCTAAGATCTGGCTACTGCAATTACTCTAAATCTTATGACTGGATTAGAACCATTTGTCGCGCCCTTAGTTGGCATCATGCTCGAAGTACTCAAAGACAGTGGCAAAAAGGAAGGCGAAGGTTTTATTGCCAGATTGATAAATCGAGATGTGGGGAAGGATTTGCAGGATGTCGTCTTTAAGGCGGCGGGGAAGTATATCGAGAGTTACACTAAACGACATGGCAAACTCAAAGTATTGGGGATGAAAGATCCTGTTGAGTTAGATGAGATATTTACAACAGTTCAGTTATTGGGAGAGGATGAGGTTCAGCAGTTTGCAACTATTGATGATTTGGAGAAACTTTACCGAGAAGCTGGTCAGAGATTATTGCGATATCGCTCTAAGGAAAGGCAAGATGGGATCGCTGTTGCTAGTCAAAAGCAATTTCTGATGGTTTTGGGCGCGGCAGGGGCAGGTAAATCTACATTTCTTCGCAAAATCGGTTTGGAATCTTTTAAAGGAAAAAATGGCAACTTTAAGCATCAAGCTATTCCAGTTTTGCTAGAGCTAAAGAAATTCACTGAAAGCAAAATCGATCTCAAGGCTCTAATCGAGGCGGAGTTTACTACCTGTGGATTTCCTAAGCCCAAACAATTTACGGAAAGTGCTTTAGATCAGGGTAAATTACTAATTTTGCTAGATGGGCTGGATGAAGTTCCTTCGGCAAATGTCAACTCTGTTATTGATGCGATTCAAGACTTTGTAGATCGCTACGACAAAAATCGCTACATTGCCTCCTGTCGTACTGCCGCCTATCGCTACAATTTCAAGCGCTTTAGTGATGTGATTTTGTCGGAGTTTGATGATGAACAGATTCAGCAGTTTATCAATAACTGGTTTCGCTCTGAAGAAGACAAACAGGCGGGAACGGCGGCGCTTTGTTGGGAATTACTAAAACGTGATGAAAATAAAGCAGCAAAGGAACTTGCTCATAGTCCGATTTTGCTAACTTTTCTCTGTCTGACCTATGACAAGTCACAGACATTTGCTAATAATCGCAGTGGGCTATATAAGAAGGCTTTGCGGATCTTATTGGAGGAGTGGGCGGCGGAAAAGCGAATTATGCGACAGGCGATCTATGAGGGTTTGAGCGTAGAGCTAGAGGAAGTTTTACTTTCAGAAATTGCCTGTGAGGGGTTTGAGGCAGATCGCTTGTTTATTCCTCAGTCTCAATTGGTTGAGCGAATTAAGAAATTTCTATCAAGTAACCTGAATGCGCCTAAACAACTGAGTGGTGAACAGGTTTTAGAGGCTATTGCTATCCAGCAGGGTATCTTGGTGGAAAGGGTAGAGGATATATATTCGTTCTCACACCTGACTTTGCAGGAATATCTGACAGCAAGATATATCTATGCTCATGGTCAAATTTCGCAGATGGTAGAGAAATATCTGACTGATGAGCGATGGAGAGAAGTATTTCTATTGACTTCTGGTTTGATGGTGGATAGAGGTTCTGATGAACTGCTTCTAGAGATGCACAAAGCAGCTAAAAAGTATGCACGTCATCCAAAGGTAAAGGCGTTGCTGCAATGGGCAGAACAAGTTACAGCAGGTTCATCAGGCGATTTTAAACCTGCGGCTAAACGTGCGGTTGCAATTGGTATAAATAGAGCTAAAGTTTACTTTGTCGCAGGTAATCCTCATACCAGTATATCTAGTTTTATAGGTTTCGTTATAGCCAGTTTTATCACCTCAATAAGTATAGATAGCTTCATTGATGATGAGAATCACAGAGGCATTTATATCGATATTAGAATTAGCATTATCGACTACATCCATATCGACATCATCAACGATATTATCAACAATATCGATGTCAACATTGTCAGTAGGCTCAACTTAGACAGCATCATCAATACTAGATTAGAAAAATCAGGCATTTTTACAGAGCTAAAATTGTCCAAACTTACAAATCAATTGCAAGATTTTCAATCTGCTCTATTTCAATCTACTCTATATGGATCAGACAACGCTCAAATCAAAAAAGTATCGGAACTATTTATATGTGCTTATATCGAAGTCTTTCACTTGACTAAAGAGCTTATTGATTACAGCAGCGAAGAATCCCAAGCCCTAAGCAATTACCTCTATAGCATTGACTTACTGCTCAAATGCAAGAAAGAAGCAGCTAGACTCTCCCCTGCAACGTGGGATGCGATTGAGGCAGAACTCTTGTTACCGCCAGATGATTAAGAAAAACATCAATTACACAAACCCATCTATTTAAAACGTAGGGGCGTAGCATTACCGCTAGCGTTCCCAGCATATCACCGCGATCGCAAAACGGTAATGCTACGCCCAAACCTCACAACGCAGAGACAAGCGATCGGCAAGAGCGAAGAGTCTTGAGATCTCCGACTTTTTCTGATCAAGCTGAAGGGATTTGCAAATTCACAAAAAAAGTCGGGGATCTGTCTGTGTGATGCAAAATCAGCTTAGGGGCGTAGCATTATCGCTACCATTTACGCATATACCGCGATCGCCAAACGGTAGTGCGATCGCGCAAACCCCAAAAAGCTAATTACCTGACTCCTTCCTTAACTCCGCCTCAACTCTTCCAATCTGTACCGCATAGTTCTCAATTCCTTTACCCGAACGAGACTTCAGCCCAGCAGCATGGAGTCCCACAATCTGATAAGCACCATCGATCTTGCCAATTAGCGCCGCGCCTGAAGCACCAGAGTTTGTATCGCAATCATGTACAAACATCCCATCCAATTCTCCAACCACACTACAGCCGACATGTACGCTTGCCGTCTCTCCCTTGCCAGCTTGCAAATCTCCATATATCTTTGGATCGGGATAATCGACCGAATAGCCCACCACAGCTAGCTTATTTTGATAATCTTTCAGCTTTGTTAGGGAAAGAGATTTCCACTTTAGAAATCCATACTTATCACCCAAAGGCTTGTTTAGCAATAAGATCGCCCAATCGTCAGCCGAGTTGTCTCTTGAGTTCTTTGTTCCCGCAAATACCTCCTTCACCACTGCATAATCTGTCTTTTTCCTCAATCGACCATCGATTAAGTTGGGTAAAAAGACCATTTTTTTCGCTAACTTCCCTTTATCATAAACGCAGTGAGAGTTTGTGAGCACATGCGACGCACTAATCAAAGTTCCTGTGCAAGAATACTTTTGATTCTTTTCAGTCCATCCCACCACTTTGCCCACCGTAGACCAAGGATAATTGCGGCTCATCATCGGCTGGCGCTGGTCTTTCCCAATCACGCTCCGAGTAGAACTAGGCTGCTCTGATTGGGGCAAGATTCTAGGAACAAATCCATTAGAATTTGTGCTAAGGGGCTTAGCCTCTTTAATCTGTGCAGGAGCATCTTGGGTCAGCAGTTCCTCAAGCAATTTCGCCTCTAATGGATCATGGAGCATGAGCCCACATAGTGAGGCGATCGCTATCCCACACACAAACCCGATTAAAGCTTTCCAGATTTTGACTTGCATAGACTTATTTCCTGAGCATCTAAGGTTAGCTTTTACTAGGTTAGATCAAAAGTAAATGATTCCTATATTGGTTACGGAATTTGCAACAATAATGGTTTATGAGAGTGTGCCCCTTTGGGGCACACTCTCATAAACCATTTAATTACAGCCCATTACCGATCGCAAAAAATGCTGACCAATAATTGGGATGGCCATATGTTTTAGAACGGATTTGCGAAATTTGGGCTTTGTGTAACGCTTCTGAAATGGTGACATCTCCTTTTTTTAACGCGCTATAAAAAGCAGTCATGAGTGCTTGTGTACCTGCATCATCGACCTTCCAGAGGGAGGCGATCGCATTTTTTGCACCTGCTTTTTGGACTTGGTAACCAAAGCCCAAAATTTCCACACCATCCCCAAGCTTGCCGACTCCCGTTTGACAAGCACTCAACACAATCAAATCGAGATTTGGAATTTGCCAATTGGTGATTTCATTGAGGCGAATTTTGTCGCCATTACCAAAAATGATGAAAGAATTTTCTGGTGCGCCAGTATTAAACTCAGCATGGGTTGCGAGGTGGAGAATATTGTGATTTTTGAATTTTGATTCGATGGCTTGGCGGCTAAAACTTTCTTCAGTTAAAGTAACTGAATTTTTAAAGGAATCAGCGATTGATTGCACTTCTGTAATCGTAGCGGGTAAAGCAATTTGTCCAAATTTTCGCTCGCCCACTTTACCGCCAAATGCTCCTGCAAGGATACTATAGCAATGTAAGCTTTGCTTAGGACATAAAACCCAAAAGATGGCAGAGCGAAGCTCTGCCATCTTTTGGGTTTTGAATTGTCCTATCTATCTCTTACGTTGCTATAGGCTGAGATTTAGAGCGCGGCGAAAAATCGGAGAGAATATAGGCAATTAGATTACTGATGCGATATTTCTCAATTAGCCACTGTTTGCCATCATACAGCGCCGCCAAGGGAATATAGCGCAGTCTTCCATCAGGTGCATAGAGGATCGTTTCAGCTTTTGCTTGGGTGAGTTCTGTCTCAATGGGTTTAATTAGTAAATTGTAGAGTTCTTGAGCAGGTTCCTTGACATCCTCGGAGCCAGCATCAAGGAGTCCGCTCCTGAAATCAGCAATTAACCTTTCTAGCTTCTCTTGAGAGATTTTCACAGTGCGACTGATGGGAATAGCATTCGCAGAGAATAGCACTAACTCTAAGCGATCGCTAAGAATTAGAGGATAAAAAAGAACAGTTCCTTGAGGGATTTGTTTGAGATAATCGGGAACTTTATTAAGCTCTGATTTCGGAAGTTGTTGAATCTGATTGGCAAGTTGACGATTGAGTTCGGGTATTTTATCTTTGCTAATGCTTGAGAGCTGAGCACTAATCGTTTTTTCTGGCTCTAGCATTCTAATCCCTTGTGCAGTTCGATCATTCCCCTTGATGTTTTTAAGATAGTCTTCCAGCTCTTGCACTTTGAGCAAGTCCAGAACTTGAATAGCTTCGATCACACGTCCTTGATTGAGTAGTAGCCCAGCAAGTATCCGATAGGTAAATTCAACTCGACCTAAATAAGATTGCCGTTCTTCTTGGCTGAGTCCACGAATATCTTTGCGAATGGATTCACGCACATTGACAGATTGTTTATAAGATAAAATTGCGAGATCGGGAAAATTTAGTCCATAAAATGACAATCCCAAATTATTGAGGATAATTCCTTCACCATCACGATCACCGATTTGTTTGGCGATTACTAAAGCTTGCTGGTAAGACTCGATTGCATTTTGATACAGTCCTAGATTGTTATATGCAAGCCCCAAACCGATCAATGAATACCCTTCTCCGTTAAGATCGCCGATTTGCTTGGAGATAGCTAAAGACTGTTGGTGGTACTGGTTGCTAAAGAGGTGATGAATAGCTATAATACTTATACAGTAATGATTCATGGTGATTGGGCAGCAAAACATGTGAAAAGCTTACCCAGAAATACTTTGAGTGACTCATCCCTCTTTAAAAGTCCAGTGCCAAAAATAAAGAATCACATTTTTATTTACATTTTATCAAAAATTCAAATATACATCTTCGCCTTTTCTAAATCGCTCGGAATATTAATCTCAATCATTTTCTCTTCCGTTAGAGAAACAGTGATTGAATATCCATTTTCAATCACACGAAGTTGCTCTAGTCCTTCACAGATTTCTAAGCTTGAGGGATCAAGCTTAGAGTATATTTCCAAAAATTCTCTTTGAAAAGCATACAATCCAAGGTGATGATAAACAGGAACAGAAACCACATGTCTATAATACGGAATTGGCGAACGCGAGAAATATATTGCGTTGCCTTTATTGTTGCAGATCACTTTCACGACATTTGGATCATGGTACTCACAATCAATATCAAGAGGGCAGGCTAATGTTGCCATGTTTGGAAGCTCTCCTCTCGTATAAGGACTAACAAGTAGCTCTAGCATTTTTGTAGTTACAAATGGCTGGTCGCATTGAATATTAGCAACAACATCAACGTCTAATGAACACTGCCTTGCTATTTCTGCAACTCTATCTGAACCTGTCATATTTTGTGCGCTTGTAAATACTGCTATGCCTCCAAAATCTTTGACACAGGACGCAACTTCATCACTATCTGTGGCAACAATAATATCTTCAAATATAGAGCTATTTTTAACGGACTGGTAAACCCAATAAACTATGGGATGATCTCCCAGAATCTGAAGCACTTTCCCCGGGAAACGCTTAGAGTTATATCTTGCTGGAATTACTGCAACAAACTTCATATGCTCAGTTGTAATATGGCTTGTCTCAGTGTAACTCTTAACCAGTGACTATTTACCCGTATACATCGACCTCCAAAGCCAATCCGCCAGCCAAAGCGAAGCCGACTTTTGCTTCACCATCGTTCGCGCCATCCACCGCGATGCCCGTAGCCAACAGGTACTCCTACCCACCCCACCCAAACGCGAAGAATTTCGCCTCAGCCCCTACACCCAACTCGAAGACTGGCTCGACACCACCCTAACCCAACTAGGCGACAGACGCATCCTCCTAAATATCGATGAATTTGAAGCGATCGGAACAGCAATGGAACAGGGACGCATTAGCACCAATCTCTTTGACGAACTCCGCAGCCTCATCCAACATTGGGATCGCCTCAGTTTCCTCTTCTCTGGAGTCCAAACCCTAGACGAACTCGGAACCAACTGGAGCAGCTACTTCATTAGCGCCATGCCCATCGAGATGACCTACCTCAACCCCAACGAAGCCAGAGAACTACTCCTAAATCCCGATCCCGAATTCACCCTCGAATACGACACAGGCATCGTTGACCAAATTCTCAGCCTCACCCGTTGCCATCCCTACCTCCTCCAACTCCTCGGCTGGGTACTCGTGCAACTAGCCAACACCACCCACACCCAACTCGTCACCCCCACTCTCCTCCAATCCGCCATCCCCGAAGCCTACATCAACGGCATCGGCTACTTCACCAACGTTTGGGAACAATTCACAGGCACATCCCCCACTGAAATCACCGCAGGTCAACAACAACTCCTAGCCCTAGCCCAAGGACAACAACCCCACCCCACCAATGAGTCAGCCCAAAAATCCCTACAAAGAATGCTCCGCTATCACATTATCGAAAAAATCAACAACCAATACAAATTTGAAGTCCCCTTAATCGAACGTTGGGTCAGAGAGAAGTCAAACTGAATATTTGTTAGCCTATGGCAAAATATGAAAGTAGCGATAATACATTTATGCCAGCAAAAACAAGGTAATCAATGAACGAGATCATGTTTATTATCGAAGATGCCGATGAAGGCGGATACATTGCCCGTGCTTTAGGCGCATCTATTTTCACAGAAGCCGATTCTTTAGAAGAGTTATATGAGCTAATCCGTGATGCAGTTCGTTGTCATTTCGATGAAGTTGTTTTGCCGAAAATAATTCGTTTGCACTTTATTCGCGAAGAAGTTATTGCTGTATGAGAATACCCCGCGATATTTCAGGTGCAGATTTAGTCAAATTGCTGAGCAAATTTGGCTATGAAAACACCCGTCAAACTGGTAGCCATATGCGTCTCACTACTCAACAAAATGGCGAACATAACGTTACAATCCCCTATCACAATCCTTTGCGAGTCGGCACTCTATCGGCAATCCTAGCTGATATCGCTAATCATTTTGGCTTGACAAAAGATGAACTAATCCGCAGATTATTTGAACGATAGACTATTTTGCCGCACCCACATTTTTATGCCTTACATTCCCACCCATCGTCCACCGACCCATCCTGGGGAAATGCTCCTAGAAGAATTTCTATCGCCATATAGCCTAACCCAGCGACAACTAGCCGACGCGATCCATGTCCCATACCAAAGGATCAA
The DNA here is from genome assembly GCA_020404895.1 of Pseudanabaena sp. M085S1SP2A07QC. Classification (GTDB taxonomy): domain Bacteria; phylum Cyanobacteriota; class Cyanobacteriia; order Pseudanabaenales; family Pseudanabaenaceae; genus Pseudanabaena. The sequence continues at coordinate 64,683 of JADBWK010000057.1, forward strand.
CGAAATCGTCAACTGTCGGCGTGGCATTACTCCCAGCACCGCCCTACGCTTAGGAAAATTCTTCTCCACTTCACCAGACTTCTGGATGAACCTACAACAATCTTGGGATTTGTATCACGCCCAATTAACAGAAAGCACTGACTTATCCGTAATTCAACCTTTATCTTTAGCCGCCAGTTAACAGCGATCGCTAGATGGCAAAATATGAAAGTAGCGATCTTAGTAACAAGAGACTAGCACAATGGCTTTAAAAGAATTACAAACCCAGTTACTTGCTCTCTCCTCTGTAGAGAAAGCACAAGCAATTCAATTTCTACTGCAAAACCTTACCTATAGCTTGCAAGGAATTGAAAAAACGGCGGGTGTATGTGGTGGTGATGCTTGTATTCGGAGTACGCGCATTCCCGGCTGGTTACTAGTCAGCTATCGCCAGCAAGGAACAAGTGATGCAAAAATCCTAGACGCATATCCATCTCTAACAGCGATCGATTTAGCAAATGCTTGGATCTATACAGAAGCTCATCCAGAAGAAATCGAAATAGCCATTCGCAGAAACGAGGAAGATTAGCAAATGGCTCGACTTTACGCTGTCGAACAGTTTCCGATACATGAAACAGTCATAACTTTTGAGTCACTCTCTCTCAGGGCTGCTTTTAAGAGTTAATCGGCAAAAATAAACCTAAATAATGTTTTCAGCATAATGACCATGACCAGCGATCGCTAGATGGCAAAATATGAAAATAGCGATCGCCATTGCAAAATTCCATTCTCAGATTTATGCCTAATCAAATTGTCCTCGCAGACTACGAGCAACTATTGCGAGAACTAAAAAATCGCATACGTTCAGCGCAAATCAAAGCAGCCTTAGCCGTAAACCGAGAATTGGTATTACTCTATTGGCAAATCGGGCGCGAAATTTTGCAGCGACAGGGGCAAGAGGGCTGGGGAACCAAGGTAATCGATCGCCTAGCCAAAGACCTCAAACAATAATTTCCCGAAATGATGGGCTTCTCGTCTCGCAACCTAAAATATATGCGATCGTTTGCCGAGACTTGGACAGACGAACAAATAGTGCAGCAACTTGCTGCACAAATTCCTTGGTTTCATAATTGCATTCTGCTCGACAAGGTAAAGTCAAAACCAGAGCGCATTTGGTACATCCAACAAGCGATCGCTAATGGTTGGAGTCGCGCCGTATTGGAACACCAGATCGAGACAAAACTCTATCAACGTCAGGGCAAAGCAATTACCAATTTTGAGTTAACCTTGCCCCAGCCACAATCTGATTTAGCCCAACAACTGATTAAAGATCCCTACGCATTTGATTTCTTAACTTTGGCGCAAAATGTACAAGAGAGAGAGCTAGAGAAAGCTTTACTCGATCGCATTCGTAGCTTCTTATTGGAACTTGGGACAGGATTTGCTTTTGTTGGTAGTCAGTACCATTTGGAAGTAGGCGGCGATGATTTTTATATTGACCTCTTGTTTTACCATCTGAAACTGCGCTGCTACATTGTCATTGACCTAAAGACGACAAATTTCAAGCCAGAATATTCAGGCAAAATGAGCTTTTATGTATCGGTAGTCGATGATTTACTGCGGCATCCTGACGATAAACCGACAATTGGCATCATCTTGTGCAAGTCACGAAATCAAACAGTCGCGGAATACGCGCTACGAGATGTAAACAAACCCATTGCAGTTTCTCAATACAAGCACGAGTTACCAGCATCTTTGCAGAATGTCTTACCAAGCATCGAACAATTAGAAGCAGAGTTAGCAACGATTGAAATGATAGAAAGCGATCGCCTATGACAAAATTGACATAGCGACTTATCTCTCACTCACTCATTAGCTTTGATATCTACACCAATACTCACGTCACTATTTGCTCAACTTCCTATCTGGCAATGGATCACTGAGCCGCTTGCGCTGGAATTTATGCGAAATGCCCTAATTGCAGGTGGCTTAGCAGGAATTATTTGTCCAGCGATCGGTTGCTTTTTGATCGTGCAGCGGATGGCATTACTAGGCGATGTGATTACGCATACAGTGATGCCAGGGATGGCGATCGCCTTTTTTTGGCGTATTGATGTCACGATCGGGGCATTTATATCGGGGATTGGGAGTGCATTTTTGATTGCATGGTTGCGATCGCAGACTCGCGTTAAGGTTGATGCGGCGATGGCGTTAACTTCTTCGAGCTTTTTTGCGATCGGGATTTTGTTGATCTCATTGCTGAAAATCAAGATTGATCTGCATGGCTTTTTGTTTGGCGATATTCTTAGCGTTTCCCAGACTGATACGATTCGAGCAGGAATAATTACCGTGATCGTGCTGGCTGCGATCGCGATGTTTTATAAGCAATTATTGTTTTATACCTTTGATCGGATTGGTGCGCAGGCTTTGGGATTGCCAGTTAATCTGATCTATTTGGGATTAATGGCGGGAGTAACTTTGACGATTATTGCCAGTATGCAAACGATGGGTGTGGTGTTGGTGGTGTCACTATTAGTTGGCCCCGCGATTACCGCCTATTTATTAGTAAAGGAATTGCATCAGATGATTTTTGTGGGTTCTGGTTTAGGCGTTACGGCAAGTGCGATCGGTTTATATGCCAGTTACTATTTGAATTTGCCTTCGGGCCCTGCGATCGTTTTAGCAGTGCTGATCTTATTTTTATTGACCTTAGTTTTTAGTCCCAGTCAAGGCTTACTCACAAGCAAATAAAAAGCGGCGCATCGCGCCGCTTTTTATTTTTCTATAAAAGGCAGCGCATCGCGCTGCCTTTTATAGTTTTGATTTATGCTTCGGTTGTTTCTTCGGGTGCGCTTTCTTCAGACGCTTCAGCTACTTCAGCAATAACTTCTTCCACGACTGGTTGCGGTTTGGTTGGCTTGGGTCCCCTGACCAAAGCGAGATTTACGGGAGCTTTGACTTCTTCGTCCCTTCCGCCTCTTTTATCTCTCTTGCCTTTACTACCATCACGGCCATCACGGCTAGAACGCTTTTTGTCGGAGTCGTCAGACTGTCTCGCGCTAGTATTCTCGCTGCCTTCGGGCGTAGGTTGACGGTCTGCTTTTTTGATAGGACGTTCTACCATTGTTAAATTCCTGATTAACTTGATGTATTTGTATCCTAGCCTGTTTGGGCATACTCTCACGAACAAAACTAGAAAGGACGCGAAGCGCCCCCATAAAACCCTAAAAATAGAGATGGCGCGAAACGCCACCTCTACTTTTAGTTAGAAATTTAATTTGTGATCGCATCAAAATCATGGATCTATTTTCTATCCCTAACGTTATCGATAGACTTAGAGATTCCGTAGTTAGGAATACAAAATCACAGTTTGACTAGCACTTAATCTCAAATCATTCTAAGCAATGATTAAGAAGTTAGCCAATGACAAATCACTATCCCGTTGTAATTGTTGGTGGTGGTCAGGCGGGTCTATCCATGAGCTATTGCTTAAAGGAAAGAGACTTAGACCATATAGTTTTTGAGAAAAATCAAATTGCGAATGCATGGCGATCGCAGCGTTGGGATTCCTTTTGTTTGGTAACTCCAAATTGGCAATGTCAGCTTCCTGGATATCCCTATAAAGGTAATGAACCAGAAGGTTTCATCAAAAAAGATGAAATCGTTGCCTATATCGAAAATTACGCGCGATCCTTTAATCCCCCGATTAAGGAAGGCGTGGAAGTACTAAATTTGCGACGAGGCGATCGCGGTATCTTTGAAGTAACAACGAGTATTGGTGATTACACTGCCGATCAGGTCGTAGTAGCCGCAGGTGCATACCATCAGCCCAAGATTCCTAAAATCTCGGAGCGCTTGCCAGACCATATTTTGCAGGTGCATTCCTCAAAATACAAAAATCCTGAATCTCTTCCCGAAGGTGCGGTTTTGGTAATTGGTACTGGTCAATCGGGTTGTCAAATTGCCGAAGATTTACATCTGGCAGGGCGCAAAGTGCATCTATGTGTCGGTAGTGCGCCGCGATCGCCCCGTCGTTATCGCGGTAAGGATGCGGTGGAATGGCTAGATCTGATGGGATATTATGACCTATCGATTGATCAGCATCCCCAAAAAGAGAAGGTGCGGAGCAAAGCTAACCACTACCTCACAGGTCGCGATGGTGGTCGCGAGATTGATTTACGGCGTTTTGCTCTAGAAGGAATGCAACTCCACGGCAGATTAAAAAATATTGCTAGCAATAAATTGGAATTTTTCAATGACCTTAAGCAAAATCTTGATGGTGCAGATGCAGTTTCCGAGAGTATTAAGAAAACGATTGATAATTTTATTGCTAAAAATAATCTTGATGCACCCCTTGAGACTCCCTATCAACCCGTCTGGCAACCAGCAATGGATATTCCCGATCTAGATTTGGCTGAGGCGAATATTACAACCGTGATCTGGTGTACAGGCTTTCAATCAGACTTCAGTTGGATCGAGATTCCCGTATTTGATGGCAAGGGTTACCCCTGTCACGATCGCGGTGTGACGGATATCAAAGGGCTGTACTTTTTAGGATTACCTTGGCTCTATACATGGGGTTCGGGCAGATTCTCAGGAGTTGCTAGAGATGCGACTTATCTCGCTGATTACATCATGGCGCGACGCAAGGTTTCCCATGCGAGCGATTGGACTGTAGTAAACGAGTTTTTGCTCGGTTCATGACTACCTATCGAAATCGATAGGTAAGCGATCGCATTTTGATAATTTCTCAAAGAAAGCGATCGCCTTCCTGTCGATAAAGATAGAGTTCTCTTTTTCGTAACCAGAGATACAAAATAGAACCTTGTCTAACAACTAATCTGGCTTCAAGTTCTTAGTTAGATATAAGCTTTTAGCTTTTAGCTTTTAGCACTTGTCAGATTATTTAGACATTAGAAACTATTTGAGAATTGTCTAGATCCACCCAGCTCCCCTAAAAAAGGGCTACGGTGTACACACAAGTCTAAATACCCCCTTTAATTCCCCCTTGCAAAGGTGGAAAACTAGAAATCTTGTTCCCGCCCCTTTGCAAGGGGAGGGCTAGGGAGGGGGAATTAATTAGATTTGAAAATTTTTACAGCCTTCTCAAACTTCAACCTTAAAGGAAACAACAATGCCTGAAGTAACTACTCCTGCCCATCAGACTGGCGATTTCTTTGTTAACTATGAAGAGAAAGTATTTGAAGATGTCAAAGCTGAACCAGGGGAGAAAGCCCTAGTCACATTCCATACAGTAGCTTTTGAAGGTTCAATTGGTTTTGTGAACCTCTTGCAAGCAACACGCTTACTTCGCAAAGGTTTTGAAACTTCGATTTTGCTTTATGGCCCTGGAGTGACTCTTGGCGTACAGCGCGGATTCCCAAAACTAGGCGACGCAGCTTTCCCAGGACATCAGAATTTCAATGATCAAATCACTAAGTTCATGTCTGAAGGTGGCAAAGTCTATGCTTGTCGCTTTGCATTGCAAGCTCTCTATGGACATGGCGAACCTTCGCTGATTCCTGGGATTCGTCCGATTAGTCCTTTGGATGTATTGGATATTATTCTTTTACATCGTAAGGATAACGCATTCATTCTTGATACTTGGACTCTCTAGGAACTAGATAAATCGTGGATTACTCACGCAAAGTTAGAGCCGCTGCTGTCCAAATCAGTCCTGTGCTGTTTAGTCGCGATGGCACGACTGAGAAGGTCTTGCAAGCGATCGCAAACGCCGCTAAAGAAGGCGCTCAGATCGTCATTTTCCCTGAAACCTTCGTTCCCTACTATCCCTACTTTTCCTTCGTACAGCCACCAGTAATGATGGGAAAAGAACATATGCGACTTTACGACGAAGCCGTGGTGGTTCCTAGTCCTGTGACGGATGCGGTTGGTCAAGCAGCGCGATCGCATGGCATCGTTGTTGTATTGGGTGTAAATGAGCGGGACGGAGGTTCTCTCTATAACGCCCAATTGATTTTCGACGCTGATGGTTCACTATTGTTAAAGCGACGTAAAATCACACCAACCTATCATGAGCGGATGGTATGGGGACAGGGCGATGGTGCAGGTTTGAAGGTAGTAGATACTGCGGTTGGGAAAGTGGGCGCTCTTGCTTGTTGGGAACATTACAATCCTTTGGCGAGATTTGCGTTGATGTCTCAGCATGAGCAGATCCACTGCGCTCAGTTCCCAGGATCATTGGTTGGACAGATATTTGCTGACCAAATCGAGGTCACGATCCGCCATCACGCGCTGGAGTCTGGATGCTTTGTGATCAATGCTACTGGTTGGCTTTCGCCAGATCAAGTTGCGCAAATCACAACCGATGAGAAACTCCAAAAAGCTCTCAGTGGTGGTTGCAACACTGCCATCATTGGACCAGAGGGCAATCATCTCTGTCCACCAATTACGGAAGGCGAAGGTATGGCGATCGCAGATCTAGATTTTTCGCTGATCACAAAGCGGAAACGCATGATGGACTCGGTTGGACATTATGCGCGTCCAGACCTGCTCCAAGCTCATTTAAATGCTGAACCATATTCAGGATTTCAGATCGCAAATTTCGATGAGAGCGTCACCCTTAATGAATAAGCAACAACTGATTACCGAACTACAAACTAAGGGTTTGCAACTAGTCGATCGCCAAAATGATCGCGAAAGCGATCGCCAAATGGGAGCGAATGGTCGCAAAGGTGGTGCTGGTCCGTCGGATCACAAGGCGATCGCTATTGATGGTACGACGGTAATGGTTCCAGTTTTCAATAGTTCGGCAGCAAGTTCTCCTTACACTGTGGAAATCAATGCCGAAACTAATGAGATGATCTTGGCATCGGGCAAAACTGCGATCGCGCCCATTTCTTTTCCGAAATCACCTAGTTTCTATAACCTCACCACCAGCGATGGGATTCCCTATTGGAAAATCGCCCTCTTGCATAGCCATGATGTACTAGCTACAACGGTTTTGCAAGCCTGTATGCGCTATAACAATACTGATACTTCCTGTCAATTCTGTGCGATCGGGCAATCTCTTGAAGCAGGGCGTACCATATCTCGAAAAACTCCTGCTCAACTGGCGGAAGTTGCGGAAGCCGCTGTGCGGCTGGATGGTGTCAAAAATATGGTGATGACCACAGGCACACCAAATACTAGCGATCGCGGTGCTGCTTATTTGACGGAATGTGCCAAAGCAATCAAAGCAAAGGTAGACATTCCGATTCAAGCCCAATGCGAACCTCCCGATGATTTCATCTGGTTTGAACGCATGAAAGCAGCAGGTATTAACACGTTAGGAATGCATTTGGAAGCTGCTGACCCAAAAGTTCGCGCCAAAATCATGGCGGGAAAAGCTAGCGTCCCCCTTGAATATTATTTTGAAGCTTTCGCTGCTGCCGTGAAAGTATTTGGTTGGGGACAGGTCAGCACCTATCTCTTAGCTGGACTAGGCGATAGTTTAGAAACTCTGGTGGAAACCTGCGATCGCCTAATTAACATCGGCGTTTATCCCTTTGTGGTTCCCTTTGTCCCGATTAGTGGCACCCCATTAGCGAATCATCCTGCACCGACGACGGAGTTTATGTTTGCTGTTTATGAGCAGGTGGGTGCATTGCTAAGGCGATCGCATATGGCCTCTGCGGATATCAAAGCGGGATGCGCAAAATGTGGCGCTTGTTCAGCACTTTCTCTTTTTGAATAAGAATAAGCCCCTTGCCCCTCTCCTGGAGGGCTACTGTATACCAAAGTCTTTAGAACTCCCTTTAATTCCCCCTTGCAAAGGGGAAAGACTAGAAATCTTGTTCCCTCCCCTTTGCAAGGGGAGGGCTAGGGAGGGGTTATAGCTCTCTTTGTGAGAGGGGAACAAAAATTTGACTTACTCCCCTTCTCCTGCGGGAGAAAGGGCTGGGGGATGAGGGCAGAATATTAAACCTAGGGATAATTATCATGACTTCCGATTACATCTTCAAACTCGCATCTACACCACAAGAAATCGACGCATACTTTGAACTTCGCAAAGCAATCTTTGTCGAAGAACAATATGTATTTGAAGAGAATGATGTTGATGAAATCGATGCGATCGCCTATCCGATTGTTGCCATTAATCCTGAGAATAATCAAGTTGTGGGCGTTGTCCGTATCTATGAAACCGAAAAAGGCATCTGGTATGGCGGTAGATTAGGTACTCATAAAGATTATCGACGGGGTTGGCAAATTGGCAAAGGCTTGATTTACAAGGCCGTGACTACCGCGAACACATGGGGCTGCGATCGCTTTTTCGCCACAGTCCAAATTCAGAATGTGCGCTTCTTCCAACGTCTACATTGGGAGTCGCTTAAAGAAATGTCAATCTGCGATCGCCCCCACCACTTTATGGAAGCTGACCTTAATTTCTATCCTCCCATTGATGAAATCCGTCCTGCATTTCCATCTCAAATTCGCGAGGCTTCATAGATGCTAGCGGAACTCGCAGCTAAGCTCAGGCAGTCTATGGGTATCTTGCATAAGCAGGATATTCAGATTACGGCGAGAGGTTTAGGTGAGCAATGGAATCAGGCTATTCTGTTAGGTGATGACTGTGCAGCGATTCGCGATCGCGATGGTTATTTGTTACTTGCCGCCGAAGGGATGTTACCGCAATTAATCGAGACTGATCCTTGGTTTGCGGGTTGGTGTTCGGTGATGGTTAATGTCAGTGATATTTACTCGATGGGGGGTGAGCCGATCGCAGTTGTAGATACTCTGTGGAGTCAATCGACCGACTCTATTTCCGAATTGCTCGCAGGAATGAAAGCGGCGGCTATTGCCTATCAAGTACCAATTGTCGGCGGTCATACTAATTGCCGTAGTCCCTACAATGCTTTGTCAGTGGCGATTCTAGGTCGCGCTCAGAAGTTGCTTACCAGTTTTAACGCCCAGCCTAATGATGTCTTGTTGGCTGCGATCGATATGCGGGGGCAATTTCATCCTGACTATCCCTTTTGGAATGCGGCAACTAAAGCCGATCCGCAGCAACTACGCGAGAATCTCTCAATTTTGCCATATTTAGCCAAATCAGACTTATGTGACACTGCTAAAGACATTAGTATGGGAGGTATTATCGGCACTTTGCTAATGCTCACAGAAACTTCTACTTGTGGTGCAATTCTGGAGCTTGATCAGATTCCTTGTCCTGAGAATGTACTCTTTGAGCGTTGGCTGATTTCGTTCCCTAGCTATGGATTTTTATTGAACGTGCGCCCTGAAAATGTAGAAGCAGTACAAACTCTTTTTCATGCTCAAGATTTGGTTTGCGCAGTGGTCGGGGAGATTCAAGCTAATACAGAAGTGATCTTGCGATCGCAAGGTGAGTCAACTCTATTCTGGGACTTCTCTCAGCAATCTTTAACGGGTTTCAGTGATTCCTTTCAGAATACGTCCCCCGCAAAGACAAATAAATGCTAAGCGATCGCAACCCAAATTCCCACAATTCCAGCATTTTTACTTATAGTCATTTCTAGTTTATACACAAGCTTCCCAGACAATATATATTAGCCAGAAATATTATGCTGTTCTGGAGCTTGAGGGAACAGATGAGAAACTTACCCCCTTGACATTCACTGTGTAATAATGAATAAAAAATACTAAAAACATTGAACTAAGTTTCCATATCCTATAGCATACATTGCTGAAGCGCTCAATACAGCAGTTATGAGAAATCCAGTCTGTACTTCACCTGACACTAAGGTGATTGAGGCAATGACTGCTATGAGTAGGATAAGTGAGGCTCATGCAAATTGTATTGTCATTGTAGAGCATGAACAGGTGGTCGGGCTCTTAACAGAACGAGATGTGTTGCGCCTAGCTATACAGTAGCTTCCATTAGAGCAACTAACGCTACAACAAGTATTGAGCCAACCGACTGTAACCATAAGGGAATCAGCATTAAATGATCTGAGCACTGTGCTGAATCTCTTTGAGCATCTCCAAGTCAGCCACTTACCCATCGTAGATGATAGCGATCGCTTGGTAGGACTGATCAGTAATTCCAGTCTTCATCAAATATTAAGTTCCATTTCTCTCCAACAGGCAAAAGAACAAGAATAGTCACAAACGGAATTATTGCGCCAGCAATCCGAAGCAAAGCTTCGGGCTAGTAAACAGCGCTATGTGTCCTTATTAGCAGCATCTCCTGTAGGTATTATCTAAATTTGTTTCAACCCAAGATTGAACCTCTCTTTTTGCTAAATACAAGAAATCTGTTAGCCTTTTGATTTGCAATTCAATATAAGGAACAAATTACCACGGAGATATATAAAATCGTATCCAGATTGGATTCAAACCTCTGCACAAACTCAATCAATATTTCTCAACTATCCAGCTCCGCCAAAAAATCATCAACAGAACCAGATTTGAATTTACCTTCTCGATACTCCTGCTAAACCTCTCGAACTTCTTGAACAACTTGCTGCCGTTGACGCAACTTCAAACGATTATTCAACACGTCAATTAAAGCAGCTTGATCGTCTAAAAACAAAGCATCAACGGCATTGAGAGCTTCTTGAAATAGAGATGTTTTTAAGGCTTGACTCATAGGATTATTTATGAAAGTTTATTCTATAACCTTGGTAGTCATTATACTTCAGAAAAAAATCGACCTTACTGCACTGATTCAAGTAGCGATTTAGCTAAAATCTCATAAACCAAGCATTTGTTTAACATCATTTAAAGCGAGCGCGGGTTGGCTATATTCTTCTTGCTTAGCGGCTCTCAAATCTTGCAAATCTTGAAAGTCTTCCAACATCTCCTTAATTGCCAAAAACTGCTCGTATGGAATTACCGCAAACATAGGCTTGCCATCTTTAGTAATCAATTCTGGATTTAAGTTAAACATAATAAATTTATTGGTAGTCTTTGTCTCTGGGTTTAACGCGATAAATCACAATATTTGTATCTTCTATCTCAAAGAGTACGCGATAGTTGCCAACTCTTAATCGATATTCAAACGTAAAATTGGTTAGCTTTTTCACATCGCCAGCTAAATTATTTTCCATTAACTGAATCTTTTCTAATCTTTTACCCTGTATTTGTTTAGGTAGACTGCGCAAATCCTTAATTGCTTTTGGCTTAAATTCAATACTGTATTTCATTTTTGATGATTTTAGTTTTTAGTGTAATTCAAGCAAATAGCGATCGCTTTGTGATGTGTTTATTGGAAAGGTATTGTCCCAAACTATTCAAGACTGTTACTCTAGCAATACGCTACTGGTGCTGTAAAACTATGAAACTACAAATTAAAGGCATGAAATCAGGGCAGACGATTCAACTGTTAGATATAGTTAATATTGCTGATGGAGCAGTATTGCTAGAAATTGAAGCGGACAAACTTAAAGATAAAAATGCAAGACTAGCAAGACTAAATCGTATATTCGGCGCATGGCGCAACCAGCTAGACATTGACAAATTGGTAAACCCACAGGCGAACTAGATACCATGCTCGCTGCTATAGGGGGATCGCGTCATGATCAGGTAGTTACGAATAACACAAAGGATTTTATTAATATTTCTGGTTTAGGGGTAGAAAATTGGATCGTTTAGCGATCGCCTCTTATTGCATTGCTTCAAATAGTGATCGCCCTTTGCGCTGAAGGAGATTCTTACAGTGAAATTTTAATATAAAAAATAACTTTGTATATTTAGCGCTTTGTGTAGTAACATAGATATTCGCAACGGGATGTAGCGCAGCTTGGTAGCGCGCCTGCTTTGGGAGCAGGATGCCGTAGGTTCGAATCCTATCATCCCGACTTAAAAAGAAAAAACTTAGAAGCGTCATCTATGGCGCTTTTTTATTTGGCTGGCAAAACTTGTAGATCCTGCGATCGCATAAATTGTTTGCGCCATGCGGTAACGCCGCCTGTCAGAGTTATCACTTGATAGCCGCGATCGCTAAGATACTTATTCGCTTTAACTGATCTCATCCCCGAAGTACAGTATAAAACTACCGTTGGTTTAGCTTGATGATTCTTTGCATAGCGTTCCACAATACTCTTAACCCTTTGAATACCCACCTCACCTTCAATTTCGGGTAATGGCACAAGCTCACTATTCGCAATGTGATCTTCAGCATATTCTTCAGGCGATCGTACATCGATTAAAACTACAGATCTGAGTTTGCCACTCGCCAACTCCTCAATAGAAATTTGTGGCGTACTAAAGCTTTGCAGATACACTGGCAAGCTCATTTGATGTTGATATGCAAAAATGCTCAAAACTCCAGCAGTAGCAACTAGCAACGATCCAACTAAGGCTAAGGGGATTAAATATCTACGCTTAGAGACAAATTGCCGAAAATCACCTATCTGCATTTTTATTAATCCAATTTTTAAACGGATAAATTAAATGATTAAAATAATTTGTTGTGGTATTTAATTTGGTTCCATATTGTTTTGGTTGTTCATTCTTAGGCATATACAAAGTTCCAAATATATAATCAAGAATTGGCAACTGTACAGCTAGATTTTGAGCCCTTTTCTGTGGATAGCGATCATGATGCCAACTATGAAATTCTGGTGTAGCAATAATCCATTTTAAAATCGGAAACTTCACTCGAACATTGGCATGGATAAAAAAGGCGATCGCGCTCGAAAAAATTATATAAATTGCCAAAGCCTCTGACGAAAACCCTAGTAAGTAAAGCGGAATCATTTGGCAAGCCTTAGTCAAAATCTGCTCAAAAGGATGAACACGTACTGTGGCAAGCCAATCAATATGAGTAGAGCTGTGATGGATTGCGTGAAATCGCCATAACCAAGGTACAGTATGCAATAGCCGATGAACAAAATAAAAACACAAATCGCCAATGAATATAGCGGCAGTTACTTGCAAAAAAAGGGGCTGTTGACCGACGAATTTAGACAATATCGGTATTGATCCTTGGCTCATCAATACAAATACAATTAACAATTTTGTTGTGCCATGACCAATAAAATAGCCAGAAAAATAATAACAAAGATCAGTAAACCAACCTTCGCGTAATAGTTTTTGGTGATGAACGGCTAATGCTCTCTCAATCGGAACGAATACAAAAATAAGGATTAGTATCCCTTTGATAACATCAGGTATTTCCATCATGGTTCCAATCACTAATTCTTTTCCTAGTTAATTAGTCGCAGCCAATTGTTCAAGCTCTGGATTAGCTTCAGGATGTCTAGCGATCGCCTCATTTACATCCATAGAAAAACCCTTAGGAAACTTGCAATTTTTAAAAGCTGCACCATACCAATCTACACCTTGTAGATTGGTATCTAAAAAATCACAATTTTCTAAGTACGAATTTACAAATCGCGCATTTTCTAAATCTGCGCCATGAAAAGAAGTCATCGCTGACATTTTGACTTTTGCAAAGTGAAGATTAAAAGCCCTAGTAGCTAAAACCGCAGGTAAAATCGCCAATACAGCAAATAAAATTGCATAATGAATTTCTCGGTATTTGATCCAGCTATAGCCAGCCGAAATAGCAGACGATACTGCCACCGCTACCCAGACCATGCCCACCGCGATCGCCCCTTTTTTATAGCCCAGATATAGCCCAAACAGAGACATCACAAACGCGGCAATCATGACACCTATGCCGACTACCATCAAAGCAGTAGAGTTAATGGCAGCGATCACCATTAACCCAATTAGCCCCATGTATATGTAAAAAAGCCTTCTTTGAGACATGGCTGCGGCTGTGGCAAAGGCAAACATCCAAACAAATGGATTTGTCATCCACCCATAAGGATTTGCGACTTCACCGCCACAGCCCACGAGAACAAGTCTGCCAGAAAACCAAGATAATAAACCGAGAGGGATGCCCAAAATGACATGCAATGACATTTGCATGATCTGTTTTTGGAAATTCTGTTTATCTTGTCCGATCGCTGTTTCCGAGAAATCAGCACCTGCTAGATTTGTCCCTCGAAAATCGCAACTCTTTAACCTTGAGCCTGTAAAGTCAGCTTTTTTCTCTTCGCCTTTAGGAAATTCATTCTGAAACGATTGATTCTGAAAATCACGATAACGATAATTTACGTAGTTATCCATCGGTCAATCTCTTTATAAGTTAGTTTTGTGAGACAGCTAATTGAACGCTACAGTTCCCTCAGCACATGTTGGAGTCCCATTTTGGAGAAATGGATTTGCTAGCTTTTGCTTTACACCAATTTTGGAAGATTCACAAAGGATAGTGACTGTAGTTAGCTCTTTTTTTGTGTTTGGCGTTGAGCCTGATGTTGAATTTATCTGTTGATTTGACCCTTGAAGTTTTTTATCTCGGTCAGGGACAACAAACACCGCGCTGACAAAACTTTTTAAATCGTCATTCTTGGGAACACCATAATGATAGGCAACAAGCTCAAAACTTTGTAAATCATACTTGTAGTTAGCTGTCTCTTCTTTAATGCCAATTTCCAAAGCAGGAATTGAGCGCCCCAAAGCTCCATTTTCTAGCCAAAAAGCTTGCTGCGCTCTACCCATACTTCCTACATAAGTTCGAGCTTCGCTACTCCTAGCTTTTGTCCCACAACTAAAAGATGATCCCAGAAATGCTATAGCTCCTATTGCAATTAACCCAAATCCCAACAAGCCATAAATTGACCAACGAAATAGCTGTCGAGATTTTTTTTGCTTTTGTGGCGCAGTATCTTCTTGAAACAAATCAGCAAGCAAACTAGTTTCCTCATCCACTTCTGAGAGTTCGATGGCATTAGATAGTATTTTGTCTAGTAGGAGATTTATTTGCTCTACATCAGATTGTTTTGCCTTAGATTGTCCAATCATTATGATCACCTCTTGTGCGGACTTAACTAATACTGCCCTGTTACCTCACAAAGGAATGCGATCGCGATCGCATTCCTTTGTGAGAAGTATTACAAAATTTGTGCTTGATGTCTTGGGGACTTACACAAAGTAATAAATCCCCAAAATATAGTGACGGGTTAAGCCCGTCACTATATTTTGGGGATTTATATAGATCATTTTTTCTTGGAGTTCACTAGGTGTAAATGCTTAGTCTATTGAACTCAATAATGCATTAATCTTTGATCCTTAAAGCATTTTTGAATGACTGGATTTAGTCCTGCTATTATTGTTAGTTAAATATATTAATTTATTGACCTCTATCTCCAAAGAGATATATCTAACAACCCTTAACATTTTTTTAAGATTTGTTGTCGAATATATATACTTTATGGAATTGGTTCAAACCTTTTTCTAGAGAGGGTTTGAAGCTCTTAAGTATTTTGTAAGAAGGCAAACGTAAAGATGTGTTAAGCTAATTTCAAATCCATATAAATACTAGTAGTTAAAGCAGGATTTAGAATTATGACCATTGCAATGGGCAGGTCGCAAGAAGTCGAAAGAGGCTGGTTTGACAGCATCGACGACTGGCTAAAGCGCGACAGATTTGTATTCATCGGCTGGAGTGGCTTACTGCTATTCCCCACCGCATTTTTAGCAGTTGGTGGCTGGTTCACAGGCATCACATTCGTATCATCTTGGTATAGCCACGGACTAGCTTCTAGCTTCCTCGAAGGCTGTAACATTCTCACTGTAGCAGTATCATCTCCTCCTCTTAGTGTTGGACATTCTCTAGTACTACTATGGGGACCTGAAGCGCAAGGCGACTTCACCCGTTGGTGCCAAATTGGAGGACTATGGACATTCCTAGCACTTCATGGCGCTTTTGGCTTGATTGGCTTTATGTTGCGTCAGTTTGAAATTGCTCGTCTAGTCGGTATCCGTCCTTATAATGCGATCGCATTTTCTGGCCCTATCGCTGTATTCGTATCTGTATTCTTGATGTACCCCTTGGGTCAATCTGGTTGGTTCTTCGGCCCAACATTCGGCGTAGCTGGCATCTTCCGCTTCATTTTATTCTTACAAGGTTTCCACAACTGGACTTTGAACCCCTTCCATATGATGGGCGTAGCAGGTATCCTTGGTGGGGCATTGCTCTGTGCTATTCACGGTGCTACCGTTGAAAACACATTGTTTGAAGATGGCGATGGTAAAACTGCTAACACCTTCAAAGCTTTTAACCCAACTCAGTCTGAAGAAACTTACTCCATGGTTACAGCTAACCGCTTCTGGAGCCAAATCTTCGGTATTGCTTTCTCCAACAAGCGTTGGTTGCACTTCTTTATGTTATTCGTACCAGTAACTGGACTATGGTTCAGTAGCGTTGGTATTGTCGGATTAGCATTGAACTTGCGTGCCTATGACTTCGTATCTCAAGAAGTTCGTGCAGCAGAAGATCCTGAATTTGAAACTTTCTACACAAAGAACTTGCTTTTGAATGAAGGTATCCGTGCTTGGATGGCTCCTCAAGACCAACCAGCAGAAAGATTTATCTTCCCTGAAGAAGTTTTGCCTCGCGGTAACGCACTATAAATTTGAAGCTAAAAAATTGCTTGCAGCTTATTGCAAGCAATTTTTTAAGGATAATTGCAAAATTTAGCTATCAGAAATCAGTACGGTTCTACTAGGTTTTGGATTATGATGAATTTCATCAAACTTCTAAACGTTAGCAGTTAACAAGCTGATAGCTGATAGCTTAAAAATTATTTGCACTTTAAACCTATAAAAAATTTTCTGGAGATAACCTCTCGTGACGACGACCATTAACTTAAACTCGCTAGGAGTGGGTGGACGTACACAGGATACATCGGGCTTTGCTTGGTGGTCTGGTAACGCAAGACTCATTAACCTTTCTGGCAAACTGCTGGGCGCTCACGTAGCTCATGCTGGTTTAATCGTATTCTGGGCTGGCGCAATGACTTTGTTTGAAGTCGCGCACTTTATTCCCGAAAAGCCAATGTACGAGCAAGGCTTTATCCTTCTTCCTCACATGGCAACTCAAGGCTGGGGAGTTGGTGCTGGTGGTGAAGTTGTAGATATTTTCCCTTACTTCGTGGTTGGTGTATTACACCTTATTTCTTCGGCAGTACTTGGCTTTGGTGGGATTTACCATGCCTTGCGTGGACCTGAAGTCTTAGAAAACTATTCTTCATTCTTTGGTTACGACTGGAAAGACAAGAACCAAATGACAAATATTATTGGGTATCACCTGATAATATTGGGCTGCGGTGCATTGCTACTCGTATTTAAGGCTATGTTCTTTGGTGGTCTCTACGATACATGGGCACCTGGTGGTGGAGATGTACGTGTAATCACCAATCCAACGATCAATCCTGTTGTCATATTTGGCTATGTTTTCAATTCACCCTTTGGCGGCGAAGGAAACATTATTGGAGTTGACAATCTTGAAGATGTAGTGGGTGGGCATATTTGGATCGGTTTGATCTGCATCAGTGGCGGTATTTGGCATATCCTTACCAAGCCTTTCGGTTGGGCTCGTCGCGCCCTTGTTTGGTCTGGTGAAGCTTATCTTTCTTACAGTCTTGGTGCATTGAGCTTTATGGCTTTCATTGCTACCTGCTTTGTATGGTTTAACAACACAGTTTATCCTAGTGAATTCTTTGGTCCTACTGCTGCTGAAGCTTCTCAATCTCAAGCTTTCACCTACCTTGTTCGCGACCAAAAGCTAGGTGCAAACATTGCAACTTCTCAAGGCCCTACTGGCTTAGGTAAGTACCTGATGCGTTCTCCTTCAGGTGAAATCATCTTCGGTGGTGAAACCATGCGTTTCTGGGATTTCCGTGGTCCTTGGTTGGAGCCTCTTCGTGGACCTAGCGGTTTGGACATTGATAAGCTTAAGAATGATGTACAACCTTGGCAAGTGCGTCGCGCTGCTGAGTACATGACACATGCTCCTTTGGGTTCCTTGAACTCAGTTGGCGGTGTTATCACTGAAATCAATGCAGTAAACTTTGTTTCTCCTCGTTCTTGGTTGGCTACTTCCCACTTCGTATTGTCCTTCATGTTCTTAGTTGGTCACCTATGGCACGCTGGTCGGGCTCGCGCGGCTGTTGCTGGCTTTGAAAAGGGTATTGACCGTAAGACTGAGGCTGTACTTTCTATGCCTGATCTCGATCAATAAACAATAATACTAATTCACAAAAATGTGACAACACTTTTGTGAATTAAAAATAAAACTCTGTAAGGGTTTAAAAAACACAAAATGGCTATGACATTTTGTGTTGTGGTATAAGAGGCAGCTTGTCGCATCTTATCCACAAAAAGAAAGGCAGTGCTTAGCACTGCCTTTCTTTTTGTGACTTTCGCGATAATTACTAGTTACTACCAGTAAATATGACATCAGGGAATTTACCTTGAGCTTCTGTCATGGGGCGGTTTTTACCCTCTTGTTGCCAGTAATTAATTACTTCGGTTGCCTTATTTAAAATTTCAATTCGATCTTGATCGGCAATCCAAGGCTTGCTTTCCATTTCTGTTTTAAGTTGATCCCAAGCATCATCACGGGGCCAAAAGAAATATTTGGTGAGAGGACTGAAACCTTTGCCTACGACCTGATCGACAGCAAGAGCTACATTATTTTCTAACCATAAGATTTTTAGAATAAACTGGGACAATGCTACCTACCTCCAAGAAAAGTTAAATTACATATTAAAGTAGCGATCTTGCAATATAACATGATTGAAACCTCTAAAGTTGATTTAAATCTATTAAACACAAGTATTTTTGTGTTTGATATTGATGGCGTGATTCGCGATGTATCGGGTTCTTATCGTCGAGCACTAGCAGATACGGTTGAATATTTTACAAATGCAGATTATCGTCCTACCCCAGAGGAAATCGACGAGTTAAAAGCTGAAGGAATTTGGAATAATGACTGGGAAGCTTCACAGGAGTTGATTAAGCGATATTTTCAAGGTCTAGGGAGAGAGGTCGCAATATCCTATGAAACAATTGTGGAATTCTTTCAGGGGCGTTATCGGGGTAGGAATTCTGACTGGTCAGATGGATATATTGCCACGGAGCCGTTGATCGCGACAACAGAATATTTTTGGGATTTGACGATCGCAGGGATTGGCTGGGGATTTTTTAGTGGTGCGACAAGAGCTTCAGCTAGTTATGTTTTGCGGCGTTTAGAAATAGACGCTCCTGTATTGATTGCTATGGAAGATGCAGCGGGTAAACCAGATCCTACGGGACTCTTACTTGCTGTGAAGCAAATTGAACTCAGACAGGATAAATCGGCAGCTATTGTTGTCTACATCGGTGATACGGTAGCGGATATGCTGACGGTCGTTAAGGCGAAGATTTATGATCCTAGTTATCAATATTTTGCAGTTGGTGTGATTCCTCCGCATGTGAGTCAAAATTTACGCGATCGCTATGCAGCGTTGCTCAGAGAAAATGGGGCTGATCTTGTTTTAAATAATGTTCTAGAACTAACGCCACAGTTTAATCTATTGCAAAGTTCTATAAGTTAAATAAGAGTTAACATAGATCTGGCTTTACAAGCTATTACCTTGTTAAGAAAAAAATTTATGTCAGACTCCAAGCAATATTATTTTGTGGCTGCTAGCCGTAAGTACCTATGCGAAGACGAAGGGAAGCCTTTGGGTGAGACTCTATCGGAGCGTCGGCGCAATTTTGAAGCACGCAATAAGGAAATTAATTTTTGGTTGATTGAGCAGCCTGCTTTTTTGGAAGCGACTGAGATGGCAAGTATTAAAAAGCAAATTCCTCAGCCTGCGGCGGCAATTATCACAACTGATCCAAATACAATGCGTTGGCTAAAGCTAAGGCTTGAGTTTGTTGTGACGGGTGAATTTACAGCGCCGAGCACCTCAATTCCACAGCCTTTAGCATCTTTAGCTATTGCATAATAAAAATATTTTTTGACAAGAAAAGCCGCCATTTGGCGGCTTTTCTATTAGATTAATGTGCTAAGGTGTGACCTTGAATTTGCTGATCAAATTGCCGATCGCCACAGATATCGTGTTTAGATACTTTTGCAATAATTCTTGTTCTGGATTGCATTCCCAGCATGGGTATGCAAATTTTGGGTTTAAGTTGATTGCCACCACCACTCACAAATATGGCGATCGCAGTTTATATAATTTATCTGCCAAAACTAATTTGCAAGATTTAGAAACAAAAAAATCACAGTTTGACGTTGAACTTATTCAAGGTTTTTCAGTACAGAAAGCAGGCAATGAGATCGCCGAATGTGAAGATATATGGGGTTGTGTACAACGTAATCCTATAATGTCGATTGCATTGTCGGATGGAGCAACCGAGTCTTCCTTTACGAGAGAATGGGCAAGTTCTTTAGTTACGGCTTTTACAGATCGCCAGTTGCCTTGGCAAGAGGTTTACGCTTGTGCCACAACTTGGCTATTACCATTACAAGCAACTTGGCAGCAATGGTTAAAACAACAAGATTTGTCTTGGTTTGCCAAACGTAAGGCTGGAGAAGGGGCTTTTGCGACTTTTGTGAGCTTAGAAGTTTTTGCAGATTTAAGTTGGAAATCTCTGGCTGTGGGAGATTCTTGTTTGTTTGTAGTGCGCGATCGCACGTTGCAAAAAAGTTTTCCTTTGCAAAAAAGCCATGAATTTAATAATCGTCCAAGACTGATCGGAACCAATGTAAAGGCGGCGAATATTAATATTTTGCAAATTCATGGAGTTGCAAAATGCGGAGATCACTTTTATCTAGCGACCGACGCGATCGCCTGTTGGATTTTTAAGCAAATAGAATCAAATCAAGATCCTTGGGTAAAATTAGAACAGATCAGGACACAAGATTTGTTTGCAAAGTGGGTGACTGAATTGCGCGATCGCTATGAAATAGCTAATGATGATACAACCTTGCTATGCCTCAAAATTCAGGATGCAACCGAAGTGCATTGTGAGTCATGACAGATATTCAAGCTTGGCCCTTAAATATCGACTTTACGATCGCAGTGCAAAATCCGCATCTCTGCTTTGTCGATCCTGAACTTAAGCAGTCAAGCACTGCCAAAAATTCACGGGGGCGAGTCTTGTTATGGTCGGGAAACTTTGCCACTGTCTATAAGCTAACTAAGGGAAATCGTTCTTGGGCAGTGCGTTGCTTTACGAGGATTCCTCAATCAGATGTACAGCAGCGATACAAGTTAATCAGCGAATATCTCAGCCAACATGAAATTCCTTACTTAGTCGATTTCGAGTTCCTGACGCAAGGAATCCTCGTCAAAGGCGAATGGTATCCGATTTTGAAAATGGATTGGGTACAAGGCTCAGAAATAGATCGTTATATTGGCGAACATATTGACGATTCGCAAGTTTTATTGCGTTTAGATCGGCAATTAAAACAACTGCAAAAAGATCTGCAACAGGTGGGGATCGCCCATGGTGATTTGCAGCATGGGAATATCATGGTTGACTCTGAGGGAGAGCTAAAGCTGGTTGACTATGACGGTATGTACGTCCCCGCATTGCGAGGTGCTCCGCCCCTTGAAGTGGGGCATCCCAACTATCAGCCCCCTATGCGCTCTTCTAAGGACTTTAGCGATCGCCTTGATGAATTTTCTTTTGAGGTAATTTCCTTATCACTTCGTGCTCTTGCAAGTCAGCCAAATCTTTGGGAGACATTTCATGAAGACAATAAAAATTTGATTTTTCGGCAAAACGATTTTCAAGAGCCTGAGTTGTCTCCAGTGTTTCAGACGATCTCCAATATACCTGATGATGAAACCCGTGAATTGTGCGATCGCTTGATCCGCCGATGTCATGGCAAGGATCAGCAATCCCATACTGATCAGCCATCACGCAAAGAAAAACTTATGTTTTTCAAGCAATACAAGATATTTTTAGCGTTAGGAGTAGCAGCTTTAGGGCTTGTAGGGATTATTTTTTTGCTGACGAAAAATAATCCATCGCAACCTCAGCCTATGGGAACTAAAACTCTCACTAATTCACCAGTAATTTCTCCTTCTCCAACAAATGCCCCCACTCCTGCTGTAGCACCCCCAAAATTAATCTCAATCACAGCTGCAACTTTACAAGCTAAATATGCCGAAGGTCAGCGCGATTTTCGCTATGTGCAGTTGACAGGAATTCAAGGTGATCGCTTACAAGGCCAAGATTTTAGCAATATTAACCTCAGTGGTTCTGTTTTAGAACGAGTAGATTTACGCCAAGTCATCTTCAAAAATGCGAATTTAAACGGTATTAAAATTGTTAAAGTCGATCTCCGAGGCGCAGATCTTAGTAATGCTAGTCTTGTTGATGCTAACTTAGCGTTTTCTAATTTGGCTGAAGCAAATTTATCTCAAGCAAATTTATTGCGGGCAAACTTATCACAGTCGAAGTTAGTCTCAGCGCTTTTACCAAAAGCAGAGCTAATGAGAGCAAATCTGAGTGAAGCTGATCTAAATTCCGCGAATCTCAAGGGAGCAAATTTATTACTTGCTAACCTTCGCAAAGCCAATTTAGTTAAGGCTAATCTGAGTGAGAGTAATTTAAGTGCAGCTAATTTGAGTGAAGCGATCTTAGATGAAGCCAATTTATCCGCCTCAGATTTGCGATCGGCGGAACTACATTTGACCAATCTCTCTAATGCAAATCTAAGTTTGGCTAATCTAACAGCATCAAAGCTAATTTTGATCGAGTTTGCGGGGACAAATTTTAATGGGGCAAATTTTCGCAATGCGATCGTTGATAATATTGGCAGTATCGAAGCCGCAGATTTTACCAATGTTGTAAATCTTGCTCCTAATATCCGCCAATATTTCTGCTCTCTAGCTTCTGGCAATGCTGCTGAGACTGGCATCTCTACAAAATCAACTCTTAATTGTTTGCCATGAAAGCCAGTATAAAGGGCGGCTTCGACACCCTTTATACTGGCTTTCACTCAAGCGATCGCTACGCGCATTCTTGGAACTCTAATCGACATTTGACGGTTCCATGACAACCATCCAAAGATCCATTTTGCAATTCTAAGACCATAAAAACATCATCTGAAACTTGGTATTCACACTTTAAACCCTTCTCTTTTGCGGAAATAAACCCAAAACGTGAATAGTATGCTGGAGATCCCAACACCACCCCTGCCTTGTATCTTAAATCAGTACATTTCTCCAAACTATGTTTAATCAATAGCGTGCCAATGCCTCGCTGTTGATATTGAGGCAAGACTGCTAATGGAGCTAAGCCAAGAATCATTAATTCTTCAGGACAAAGGTGGCTATATTGACTGCACAAATTTCTTTGAGATCTTCTGGTCTCTCAGCACGGATCTTCATAAATAGCGATCGCCTTACAAATGCAAATATCTGCCAAAAATCAACAAGTGCACTACTATTCTCCCTTGTTTGTCTGTTTTATGCCACTAATTGCTATACGTTGTCTCAGATAAAGAGTAAAATCGAAATGACTGAGCAAAAAATGTCAAAACTAAACACTTAAATTTTAACTCTTAGCAATTTACTGCTAGTCTAAAAAGCGCTAAAAGAGTATCACTGTAATGATCGAAGAAGAAAACAACCTAAATTCTGACGACCTCATCGACGAAGATGATGACGTACTTGAGTCTCGGCTGCAACAACTTGCAACCGAAGAATTAAATCAAATCACAAATCCAGAATCGTCTGTTTCAGAAGACTCTCAAGCAGCCGCGACTACAGCTAATGAATCAAAACCTGAAGCTAATAAAGCTACCGCCGCAGCCGCAGCAACGCTAGACAAAATTAATGGTTTAATCGCTGAAGCTACATCGCTTAGAGAGCAACTAGATGATCGCAAGCAACAATATTTACGACTGTATGCCGATTTTGAAAACTTTCGTAAACGTACAGAGCGGGATAAAGAAGAGCAAGAAGGCACAATTACAGGCAAGATCCTCAAAAAAATATTGCCTGTAGTTGATGATTTTGAACGAGCCCAGTTACAAATTTCACCCAAAACAGATGGTGAAACGTCAATTCACAAAAGTTATCAATCGGTATACAAGCAGTTACTCAAATGCCTCAAAGAGACAGGGGTAGTCAGAATGGAATGTGTCGGTCAAGACTTTGACCCTAATTTCCATGAAGCAATTATGCAAGAACCATCGACTAAATATGGCGAAGGCATAATCATTGAGGAATTGCGCCCAGGATATTTAGTCAGCGACGACCGAGTTTTGCGTCATTCTCTGGTTAAAGTATCATCTGGCAAAATTGATGGTGGCGATAGTAACCCTTCTGAAAATACGACCGAAGATAGCTCTGGCGAATCTAACTAGTATAAATATTTCAAGATTGCGATCGCGATTGCATCTTGAAATGCATTCTTAGGGTACATTATTGAGAAATTCATTAAGCTAAACTTTTAAAAAAGCTTTTAACGGAACTGGCGAATATGTCGAAAGTAATTGGGATCGACCTTGGTACGACAAACAGTTGTGTTTCTGTTTTAGAGGGTGGTAAACCTGTTGTTATCTCTAGTGCAGAGGGAGGGCGAACTACACCTAGTATTGTCGCTTTTGTCAAAGACAGCAGCGAGCGCATTGTTGGGCAGGTTGCTAAGCGCCAATCAGTTACCAACTCAGTAAATACGGTTTACAGTATTAAACGATTTATTGGTCGTAGCTGGGATGAGACTGAACAGGAACGCAGCCGCGTTCCTTACACTGCGGTCAAGGGTAAAGATAGTACTGTAGATGTCCAAATTGGCGATCGCTCTTATACTCCCCAAGAGATTTCGGCAATGATCTTGCAAAAACTGAAGCAAGATGCCGAGAACTATCTAGGTGAAGAAGTGACGCAAGCGGTTATTACCGTTCCTGCCTATTTCACCGATACTCAGCGCCAAGCGACAAAAGATGCTGGGGCGATTTCGGGTATGGAGGTTTTGCGGATTGTCAATGAACCTACCGCAGCTGCACTCGCCTATGGCTTGGACAAACAAGACCAAGATCAGATTGTTTTAGTGTTTGACCTTGGCGGCGGTACATTTGATGTGTCCGTGCTACAACTTGGCGATGGTATTTTTGAAGTTAAGGCAACATCAGGGAATAATCACCTTGGTGGTGATGACTTTGACGCGATGATTGTAGATTGGCTAGTTGCTGACTTTAAACAAAAAGAAGGAATTGACTTAGCTGCTGACAAAACTGCTTTGCAGCGACTCAAAGAAGCTGCCGAAAAAGCCAAAATTGAGCTTTCAAGCGCACCGTCAACCTTGATTAGCTTGCCATTTATTGCATCTGATGCAACAGGTCCCAAGACCATTGAGCTAGACTTTACGCGCTCTAAATTTGATGAGATTACTGCATCTCTAGTCAAAGCAACACTCGAACCCACGGCTCAAGCGCTCAAAGATGCGGGATTATTGCCGAAAGAGATCAATCGGATTATTTTGGTTGGTGGCTCTACTCGTATTCCTTCAGTGCAGGATGCGATCTCTAAATTTTTTGATGGCAAAAAGCCAGATCAGTCAGTTAACCCTGATGAAGCCGTAGCGATCGGTGCTGCTGTGCAAGCAGGGATATTGGGTGGTGAGGTTAAGGATCTCTTATTGCTAGACGTAATTCCTCTTTCAATTGGACTAGAAACTCAAGGTGGAGTATTTACAAAAAATTTAGAACGTAACACCACAATCCCCACTAGCAAGGCACAAATTTTCTCTACTGCCGTTGACAATCAATCGGCAGTAGAAATTCATGTTCTACAGGGCGAACGGGCGATGGCTAAGGATAATAAGAGTCTCGGCAAATTTGAGCTTGAGGGCATTCGTCCCGCGCCTCGTGGTATTCCGCAGATCGAGGTTTCATTTGATATTGACGCTAACGGCATTCTCAAGGTGTCAGCGCGAGATGTTGATACTGGGGTTGAGCAAAGCATTAGCATCACCAACACAGGAGGATTGAGTCCTAGCGAAATTGAGAGAATGCGGATGGAAGCCGAAGTTTATTCGGAAGAAGATGAGGCTCGTCGTGAATTAGCGAATATGCGGAACCAAGCATCTAACCTGATTCGCACTGTTGAAGAAACCCTCAGAGATAATGGTCCCTCGGTGATCACAGCAAGTTTGCGTGAACCTACACTTAAGAACATGGAAGCTCTCAAGAATTTATACGAAGCCGAAGAAGCTACTTATGAAGACTTGCAAACTGCAATTAAACCCTTACAGCAATCACTATTTGAAGTGACTCAAACAGTTGAGAAATACTCTCAAGTTGAACGAGTGAAACAAAAATCAGGCGACAGCTTAGAATAAAACTGAAGGGTGATGTGTTACATCGCCCTTCAGTTTTACTGCGATCGCAAAGCGCTGTATGATGACAAAGTTACACTTGTATTTTTGGCTACAGTTGTCGTCTGTCAATATTGACAACTAAAGCTTGTTCTGTAAACCGTGAGCCGCTATGTCACTGTTTGATTGGTTTGCTGAAACCCGTTCCCGTGCAGGTGAAGCATATCACCGCAAAACTCCTAATCTCAATCAAAATTCTCAAGAACGCGAAATTCCTGACGGTTTGTGGCACAAATGTTCTAGTTGTGGCGCTTTAACCTATGTAAAGGATCTAAAAATCAATTTGATGGTTTGCCCAGAATGTGGTCATCATAATCAGGTTAATGCTTATGAGCGTATAGCTCAGTTGATTGATTCTGGTACATGGCAGGAAATGGATCCAGATTTAACTTCTTGTGATCCACTAGGTTTTAAAGATCGTAAGCCTTATATAGATCGCATCAAAGAATATAAGCAAAAAACTGGTTTAAGTGATGGGGTGATCACTGGAACTGGCAAGATCGATGGATGTGATGCTGCAATGGCAGTAATGGATTTTCGCTTTATGGGCGGCAGTATGGGCTCGGTTGTGGGTGAGAAAATTACTCGTATGCTAGAAGCTGCTACTGCAAAACGCTTTCCTGCTTTGATATTTTGTGCTTCGGGTGGAGCAAGGATGCAGGAGGGGATTTTGAGCTTAATGCAGATGGCGAAGACTTCGGCCGCTCTGGAGCGTCATCGGCAAGCTAATTTGCTTTATATCCCCGTTTTGACAAATCCCACTACGGGCGGCGTGACTGCAAGTTTTGCCATGCTCGGCGATATTATTTTAGCTGAGCCTAAAGCTTTAATCGGTTTTACTGGGCGGCGAGTCATAGAGCAGACCCTCAAGCAAAAAATTCCTGATGGTTTCCAATCATCAGAATATTTGCTCGATCATGGTTTTGTAGATGCGGTTGTGCCAAGAACAAAGCTGAAACAAAGTTTGTCGATGATTTTAAAAATGCATCAACATCAAGAGTTAATTGCTACCAATCAAAATCTTAATGGTGCTACTAAGTCTGTAACCCATGCTATGTCTGATAGTACATTAAGCTTATGAACCAATTTTTGAGTTGCGTGGCGAAGTCGTGCCACTCAAAAATTGGTTTTTAGTTAACTTCACAACCGAACGAAGTATGGACATCTTTAAAGTCTGGGGTCATAAATTCGGGAGCCATAGGAGCCATAGCGCAAGAGAACGAGTAGCTACACCAAGTGAGCCTTTGAGGCGCATCTTGATCGATTTCAAGATTTATGGCAAGGCGGGGAGAGTCGATCGCTAATTTAATAGCATTTTCTGGCTCACAAACTCCCCACTCGATCAGATTATTGACTGCATTGATTAAGGGTAGTGTCGTGCCTGAGAGTGTGCCATCGGGTAATCTGGCTGTACCATTTTGAATCGTTATATGGCGATCGTCCCAAGGATAAGTGCCATTAGCTAAACCAAGGGGTGCAAGCGCATCGCTGACCAGAAAAACTTTGTTTGTCATGCGATAAAGAAGTCTGACCATCTGCGGCGAAACATGAACGCCATCGGCGATTAACCCGCACCAAACCCGATCGCTTAAAATTGCTTCTCCTAATAAACCAACATCGCGATGATGCAAACTTGGCATTGCATTAAAGGCATGTGTCACCATTGTTGCGCCTTGAGCGATCGCTAATCTTGTTTGCTCAGCATTAGCCGTAGAGTGTCCTAAGCTAACAGTAATATTGCGATCGCATAAATATTTAATGGTTTCGCCCGTGGGATCGAGTTCGGGCGCGAGGGTAACAAGTTTAATAATTTTGGTGTAATCACCTAATACCTGCTGCAAGGTTTCGAGATTCAGCGGTAATAAATGTTGCTGCGGATGTGCGCCCCTTTTGTCAGGATGAAGAAAAGGTCCCTCAAGATGCACGCCTAAAATTTTGGCTTCGAGAGGATTAGGATTTCGTGTTTGATAGAAGATTGCTTTAGCCAGAACAAGTAGAGATCGATGTGTTTGCTCAATAGATGTAGTCACAAGTGTTGGCAAAAATCCGTCTAGCCCTTGTTGATATAAAAACTGGCAAATTTCTGGTATGCGTGAAGCGCGATCGCTATTTAGATCGTTAAAGGAAATCCCCAATGCTCCGTTAATTTGGAGATCGATCGCTCCTTGGGTAGAACAGATGATTTGACGTAAACCTGTCATTATTTATAGCCAGAAATAATTATGTTGGAATAAGGCTTTTTTGCTGAATCTATTGGGTTAAGTTATGATGATCGTTAACATCACTCCGCTAATGTTATGACAGTTCAATTGCTTACGCATAATATAAATAATTTCGCGAATAAGTTCATGTTGACGACCCAGCAATATCACCTCATGTATGAAGCTGGTGTTTTTAGTGATGACGATCGCCTTGAATTAATTAATGGAGAAATCAAAACGATGTCCCCAATTGGCAAAAAACATGTTGCCTGTATTATCCGCCTAGTGAAACTATTTGAAAAAAAGCTGGGTGATCGTTTTATGGTCTCACCCCAAAATTCTATCCGTTTAAACAATCATGCTGAACCACAGCCAGATATTGCCATCCTCAAATGGCGTGATGATTTTTATACTGAGGCTTTGCCCACATCTGATGACATTTTGCTGATTATCGAAGTTGCCGATAGCACGACTGTCTATGATCGCGAAGTCAAAGCACCTCTATATGCGACGAATGGGATTCCTGAAATGTGGTTATTTGATTTGAATAAGAAAGCGATCGAGGGCTATTCACAACCTTCTGCAAATGGATATAAACAGATAAATCGTTACGATGAAGGCGATACATTATCCATGCTTGCATTTCCAGATGTGACTTTTATTTGGAAGGAACTATTTTAAATAGA
This sequence comes from Pseudanabaena sp. M085S1SP2A07QC, assembly GCA_020404895.1. Taxonomy (GTDB): domain Bacteria; phylum Cyanobacteriota; class Cyanobacteriia; order Pseudanabaenales; family Pseudanabaenaceae; genus Pseudanabaena. The sequence goes on from JADBWK010000057.1 coordinate 93,712, forward strand.
TTTTTATACCAATTTTTATACCAACGCGATCAATATAAAGCCCAAAAATATGGTGGTGGGCTAAGCCCGCCGCCATATTTTTGGGCTCAATTATTTTGTGTAAGTCCCTTACTAGAAAAAGTTAATTACAAGATCGCCTTATTAGCAACGTTGCTGTTGATCGCTTCTCTGAGAGCGCGAACAGTCGCAATCATGGAAACCACATCATTCAATTGGTTAACTGCGGAACCAACACCAACACCTGATGCACCTGATGCGATTGCCATAGGTGCTGTGATATTGCTCAAGCCTGAAGCGCAAAGTACGGGGATCGATACAGCGCGGCTGATGGCATGGGCAGCAGCAAGGGTAGGTGATGCTTTTTCGATCGCACCGAGGATACCCGCATGAGTTGGAGCCGAGCTTGTACCGCCTTCAGTTTGGATGATGTCTGCCCCGATCGCTTCGAGTTTCTCGGCGAGGGTAACTTGCTCATCTAGGGGCAAGGTGTGAGGAACTGTTACCGAGATTGCGGTATGAGGCAATAATGCTCTGGTTTCGGCAGTCAAAGCAATGATTTCATCGGCGGTAAAAATCCGACCTTGCGCATAGAAGCTATCGTAGTTACCGATTTCGACTAGATCTGCACCATTAGCCACAGCCTCAGCCAACTTGTGAGCTTCGACTGCGGATACACAAATAGGCAAAGAGCAATTAGACTTAGCGATCGCAATTAGCTCAGCATCAGCCGCGATGTCAACAAAGGTAGCGCCACCGCGATCGGCTGCTTGCACGACCATTTTCACGGAGCTGCGATCGAAGTTTTGGATACCGCTAATAATTTTGAGAGCGTTGCGGCGGTCAAAGGCGGTTGCCAAGGCAAGAGGTAAACGAGACATAAAATTTGTCATCCTAATAGACTGAATATTTAGATGTAGGACTACTTTAACGCGATTTTGGATAAAACCCAAAGAGTGTGAGGCTGCGCTTTGCGCCGCTTCACACTCTTTGGGTTTTATTCGGTGACACCAAAGAAATGTTGCTGAATTACCATACCTAGAGTGGCATCTCCCAATGGCAGTTGACTATTAAGTATATATTGAGGGCTCTGCCAAATATTCTGTAACTCTTTTTCTTTGATCTCCATCTCAGCGCTAGGCAATAATTGCAAATGGCGATCGTAGCGAATCATTTCTTTGGTGCGGTTTAAATTATCCAATGAAAAAATCGAAGTTCGTTCCCATGCTTCTATCTCACCTTCAACGCACATCCAAGTCGATTCGCAACCATCGGAAAGCCATGACAACTTCCTCAGAATTACACCATCTAGGGAATGTTCATAATCTAATTGATCGTTGCTTGTATCAATCGCAATGAAAATCACTTCACCAAATTCTTCTGAAAGCTCTTGGGTCAAATATGTATCTTCCTCGAATGTCCCATCCATATAGCGATCTCCAAAATCACAGACAATCCAGTCTGAATTAGGAATTGGCTCAGGCTGTGGAAGTTTTTCTTGAACTTTGGCGATCGGCTGTTGGGTTTTCAGAAAGTAAGGCATTATAAAAAAATCATAGAGGCAACCCTAATTCAACAAGTTTAGATTCACCAACTTTAAACCTAAAAATCTCTCTTTGTTCAAGACCAAAAGCTGATATATTCCTGACAACATTGCTGGGGATCACCATATTTATATATTCAAACCCTGACATATTAAGTTTTTAGAGTTTTTAGACTATAGAACTTGGGTTAGCATGATCGCGAAGCACTATAGGTAGGCTAGATAAGCAAAATATGGCTAAACTCAGAATTGGCATTAATGGATTTGGCAGAATTGGACGATTAGTGGTTCGCGTTGCTGCCAAGCATCCCGAAATCGAGATTGTCGGAATCAATGATCTAGTTCCTTCTGATAACCTCGCTTATCTTCTCAAACATGACTCTACTCATGGACTCTATGACGGTGCGATCGCATCTCACGCAGAAGGCATTGAGATTGATGGCAGGTTTGTTCCTTGCTCGGCGATTCGCAACCCATCAGAATTGCCTTGGGGCGAGCTAAAAGCCGACTATGTGGTGGAGTCCACGGGCTTATTTACTGACTATGCTGGGGCGATCGCGCATATTAATGCTGGTGCAAAGCGCGTAATTATTTCTGCTCCCACGAAAGATCCCGAAAAGGTTCCAACATTGCTAGTTGGAGTCAATCATACTAAGTTCAATCCTGAAACTGATTTGATTGTTTCCAATGCAAGTTGCACTACTAATTGCTTAGCGCCGATTGCAAAGGTTCTCAATGATAATTTTGGCATTGCGGAAGGCTTGATGACAACTATTCATGCGATGACAGCGACTCAGCCAACGGTAGACGGGCCAAGCAAAAAAGACTGGCGCGGTGGACGTGGTGCTAGCCAAAATATCATTCCTGCTTCTACAGGTGCTGCGAAGGCTGTGGCTTTGGTACTACCAGAACTGAAAGGAAAGCTGACGGGAATGGCTATGCGTGTACCTACACCTGACGTGTCGGTGGTAGATTTGACTTTTAGAACAGAAAAGGCTACTAGTTACAAAGAAATCTGTGCGGCAATGAAGTCGGCTTCAGAGGATTCATTAAAAGACATTCTCGGCTATACAGATGAGGAAGTTGTCTCAACTGATTTTAGAGGCGATTCGCGATCGAGTATCTTTGATGCTGGCGCAGGTATGGAACTAAATCCCAACTTCTTTAAGGTTGTCTCTTGGTATGACAATGAGTGGGGTTATTCCTGTCGTGTGGTTGATTTGATGATTTCAATGGCACAAAAGGAAGGAATTCTCTAAATCCTAAAAAGGCAATGGCAATTCATGAATTGCCCTTGCCTTTTGGTTAGCTTATTTTATGGAGAAGGCGATCGCCGCTTAAATTTAGGAATCTCAAACAATCACCTCTAGTTTTTAGCTAGTTTACACATTAACCAAAATCTTTTGTTGTTCAGAACGATCTCCCAAATTACCCTCAGCGATCACATACAAATCCGCAGCGATCGGATCGTACTTACAATAGCAAATCACCACCAAATCGTATTCAGACGACTCCGACTTACTCTCGAAAATATCAACGCGATCAACAATCCAATCCGCATCACGGGAATGGGTTTTACCCTCCTCACCATGAATCACAGGATCGACAGCATCAGCAACTCGCACAAATACCGTTGGGCGATCGCCAACCTGTGGAATCGGTGCATTAGAATTATCAAAATTTTCACAAAGAATATCAGTCAAAGAGTTGCTATGAGAAAACTTGCGTTTGTCCCAATCATGTCCCCAACCAGCCCGATAGATAATATATTTACTCATTTTCTTTCTCTCCGTAACTAGAAAATTCTGTATCACCTTCAAACACACAATCCACCTTTAAAATCGGTCGATCGGTTCTCAAAACAATATCTTTAAGCTTCCACTTATACTTTCTACCCATCTTTATACAATCATCGGGACTTACAGCACCATGCCGTGATGTTTTACTTTTATCTTTACTATCTGTCACAATTCATGAAGGATTTTAGATTGTAAATAAATCATAACTCACTTTTAGCTGCAAGATTAGGCGATCGCACTTTTGGTGAGCTGATTTTATGAGAGAGGAGATCGCATTATGTCTCAGTCGGATCAAGTGATGGCGGATGAAGCCTTGAAGAAAACCGGCACTGGTCAGCTAAAACGTGATCGACGTATTTGCGTCTTTTTTGTTGGCATGAAATGTACATTTCAGCACCCATCCCTCATTAACTGACCAGTGCCCAAGAGTTAGCCAAGCGCCAACAAAATCCATTAAGGGTGCTTTTGGTGGCTTCAGGTGGTTGCACCGCCTTAAGTTTGCTATCACATCCTGTTATCGCCAAAATCGAAGCGGTAGATCTTAATCCCGCTCAACTACATCTCCTCGAACTACGCTGCCAAGCCTTACTGCATTTATCTTTAGATGAGCAATTGCGATTTATTGGTGTAGATAAATCTATTAGCGATCGCGATCGGCTCAGTATCTACGCCAGCTTAAGCCCAAATTTACCTACGAGTACAAAAGCTTTTTGGGATGCAAGACTCGAACAGATTGGGTTTGGCGTTAATCAAGTCGGACGCTTTGAACAATTATTTCGGCAACTTGCTGAAAAGTTTTCCCAGATTGGAATAGAACCTTTGCAAGAACCGTTAATTGCTGTGAATCATCCTCGATGGCGAGATATTTTTGAACAGGTATTTGAGCGCGATCGACTCATAGAGTCCTTTGGTGAAGCTGCTGTCAACTACTCAATGGATCGCAGCTTTGGCGAGCATTTTGCCGATGTATTTGCCCAAGCCTTACAGCGCTTTATCCCTAATGAGAATTATTTCTTGACTCAAGTCTGGGGCGATCGCTATACGTCCGATCTCAAAGGAGAGGGAGTTCCTCTTTATCTCCAAGCCTCAGCCCAAAATGATATTCGCACATTAGGGACAGAGCGATTACAGCTACATCAGGGCGCTTTCGTAGATTGTCTTCAGCAACTCGCCACTTCAGAGAAATTCGACTTGATTCAGTTTTCTAATATCTCAGACTGGATGCCTCTGAGCAGCCTTCATCACATGTTGAAAGAGATAGTCAATTGCCTGAAATCGGGCGTTGCGATCATTGGGCGGAGGCTCAATGGCGACCATAATTTAGCGGAAATCATGGCAGAGCATATTACGATTGATCGCTCACTTAGTCAGGAATTGCTTGCTAGCGATCGCTCTTTTTTCTATCGTGAAGTTGTCGTAGGGTTTCGGTTATGAAGTTTCACCGCATTGAGTTTTCAGAACGTTCACTATTTCAGGCAGGAATTGAGGCAATCGAGCAAACCGCATTCTATCCATTGGGCAACGATTTCTTTCAACTCGATCATGGTCATAATTACTTTGCCTTTTTTGACCGCCTTGGCGATGTCCATTATTTTGCCGCTTTGGATGGCGATCGCGTAGCTGCCGTTGGCGCAGGAATATTGGGACAAGTGCCTTACCGTCAAGATCAACCAGCGCGTTTAGCTTGGTATCTCTGCGATTTAAAAGTTCATCCTGACTATCAGAGGCAACATCTTTCAATTAGGCTTTTGCATCATGCTTTGGCTTCCTGTATTGGAGAATGCGATCGCGGTTATGCAATATCGATGAATGCAGGTGATGGTAAACCTAATCGTCTTGTACGTGTTTACGAGAAGTTTAATCTGGTGCGGTTTCGATGCTCATCTATATTAGGAATCTATAGTGTCGATGCGGAAGTAATGCGATCGCTAGAACCAATACTCATTAAATATCGCGGTAATATCTCTTATCTTTCTCTACAGGGTATTAAAGACTTAAAGCTAAAAAGTAATGGACAAATGTTGCCACTACTGCATGTGCAGTGGGGCGATCGCTTGCCCACAGAGATTTCGACTCCTGCCGCTGGATATACCCATATGTTCTGTGTGCCGAGGGGTGATGATTTAGCGATCACCCTTGCAAATCAGGGTGTGTTTCCTAATGCGATCGCTAGTTTGGTCAGTCATGGCATGGATGAAAGTGATTGGCGCTTTATCCTAACTAGCGATATTTGATTTGTCAGCAAAGAATATTACATCACTGACAAATCCTTATCTAGTTCTCTTGTTTAAGGGGATTCCTAACGCTTTTCTTACCTTTTTATCGATTTCTGGTTTGGGTACATAATAAACGTCCAGCATAGATGAATAATTCCAATACTGATAATTGGTCGGCTTGCATTGGCTAAAAATATCTCGCATCAAACTCAAATCACTAGTAGAAATAGCAACATTACCCTGTGAGCCAACAGAAGTAAAATCACCAATAATCTGACCATTTACCTGAGATTCCAAAGCTGCAACCCACTCACAAATCGCGGTACTGTTAAAGTTGAAGCAGCTACCCACGCCACATTGGTCAAGATTGCTAATAAGCCCTCTAATTACTGTTTTTACTTGCTCAGTAGACTTGATAGAATCAACAAATTGTTGAAGATCTCTCGACTGAGCTTCAGTCGGCAGAGGCATGGATGTAGAAATCAAACATAGCGCTGAAGCAGCAAAAAATGCAGTAAATCTTGATTTGATCATTGTCATAAAAGTTAATATTTAGCCTGTAGGAAAAATTAGAATACATGCATCTGATAAAAAATTAGAATACATGCATCTGATTATGTTGTTTGAATTGTTTCGCTCCTTATCAATTTTCATCTTGTCACCATAGAAAATGGTACAATTTATAGAGTGAAAAGATAAAACTATTCATTGAGGAATCACCGATATGTTTACCATCGATCTCAAAGAAATGAAGGTAGCAGATAGTCGTAGTGATAGCAGTGAGCTACCCTCTGGAGAAGTTCCAGAAACAGTTACAGAAACAACTTTTGCAACTATTCCCAATCCAAGCATTCCCATCTCAAGCGGTTATACCGTAGATGATCAGGGATTGCTGAATAACTACGCAATTCTGACACCGATGTATGTCGAAGAGCCTACTCTTCTGACTACTGAAGAGCGACTTCGCTCTAAATCTCAATTTGTATTTGCTGTTTTGCTCACAGTAATGGCAATATTTATCGCTCTCATCGTAAGTTAAGACTTAATATGTCTTAAATGACTCAAGAAAATCCTTTATCTCCTAGCCCTTTCTCCCAAGTCAAAGAAAAAGAGTAGGGATTTTTCTTGACTTCTATTTGTTGATCGCGAAAATTGCATTTATATCTAGGTTTAGGATAATGGCATGGAGAAAGTTTCAACAAATAATTTAACAAATCAAATGTGTGCTGGCGATCCAGCTCATGATATTTGGAAAAGACAGCGGCATCCCCTTGACTGTATCTTTCATCCTCGCTCTGTTGCTGTGATTGGAGCAAGTGAACGAGAAGGAAGTGTAGGACGAACATTGCTTTGGAACTTAATTCGCAGTCCCTTTGGGGGCACTGTCTTTCCAGTTAATCCCCAGCGTCATAGCGTTTTGGGAATTAAGTCCTATCCAGATGTCGCTAGTGTTCCCGAAGTAGTTGATCTAGCCGTAATTGCAACACCTGCGGCGACAGTCTCTCAAGTGATTCATGAATGTGTGGCGGTCGGAGTAAAAGGGGCAATAATTGTTTCGGCGGGGTTCAAAGAAATTGGAGAGGCTGGGGTAGCGTTAGAACAACAAGTTCTTACAGAAGCAAGACTGGGTGGAATGCGAATTATTGGGCCAAATTGTCTTGGTGTAATGAATCCACTGGCAGGACTAAATGCCACCTTTGCTGGTGCGATCGCTCGTGCGGGGAACGTCGCTTTCATTAGTCAAAGCGGAGCCCTCTGTACTTCGATTTTAGACTGGAGCCTCGGCGATAATGTGGGATTTAGTGCCTTCGTTTCCATTGGCTCAATGCTGGATGTTGGCTGGGGTGATTTGATTGAATATTTCGGAGATGATCCCCACACCCACAGCATAGTTTTATATATGGAATCAATTGGTGATGCTCGTGCTTTTCTGTCAGCGGCTCGTGAAGTTGCGATGGATAAACCGATTATTGTATTGAAAGTGGGACATACAGAAGCGGCGGCTAAAGCGGCGGCTTCGCACACAGGAGCTTTGACAGGTAGTGATGAAGTACTAAATGCAGCATTCCGTCGTTGTGGGGTATTGCGCGTACATACGATCTCCGATCTCTTTGATATGGCAGAAATTCTCGCCAAACAACCACGCCCTAAGGGAAATCGCCTCTCGATTGTCACTAATGCTGGAGGACCGGGCGCGATCGCAACGGATGCTCTGATCAGTGGAGGTGGTGAATTGTCTGAACTAGCTCCAGAAACATTGCAACAGCTAGATCAATTTTTGCCTCCCCAATGGAGCCGCCATAATCCCATTGATATTCTTGGCGATGCAAGTAGCGATCGCTATGCTAAAACCCTAGAGGTTGTGGCAAATGATCCCAACAGCGATGGATTACTCATAATCTTGACTCCGCAAGCAATGACAAACCCTACACAGACTGCGGAAAAGCTCAAGGCTTATAGTCAATTAGGCAAACCAGTTTTAACAAGTTGGATGGGTGGCGCTGAAATTGCCGCAGGTACGCAAATTCTCAATCAAGCCAATATTCCCACCTATCCCTATCCAGATACTGCCGTTAGATTGTTTAACTACATGTGGCGGTATACCTACAATTTGCGGGGGATCTATGAAACTCCTTCCTTGCCAGTGGACTCCGATCAGTATGCACCAGATCGCCTTCTTGCTGAGCAAATTTTAGCACCAGCAATCAGTAGCGATCGCAGTTTGCTAACTGAGTATGAATCTAAGCAATTACTTGCTGCTTATGGAATTCCAACTGTACCGACCGAAATCGCTACGAGCGATCTAGAAGCTGTAGAAATTGCTGATCGCTTTGGTTATCCTGTCGTTCTTAAACTTCATTCCGAGATTATCACGCACAAGACGGATGTAGGTGGCGTGCGTCTTAATCTGGAAGATGCAGCAGCGGTTACTCGCGCTTTTATGGCGATCGCATCCAAAGTTCGAGCTATAAATCCTCAAGCTTTTTTGGGTGTAACTGTACAACCGATGGTCAAAATAGAAGGCTATGAACTAATTTTAGGTAGTAGTCTTGATCCTCAGTTCGGCGCTGTAATGCTTTTTGGCATGGGTGGTCAGCTCGTAGAAATATTTCAAGATCGCGCTTTAGCCTTGCCACCATTAAATACTACTCTTGCGCGGCGAATGATGGAACAGACTCGTATCTATCAAGCTTTGCAAGGAGTTAGAGGTAGAAAGGCGATCAATTTGGCAAAACTTGAACAGTTGTTGGTCAACTTCAGCCAATTAATTGTCGAACAGCCCCAGATTCGCGAAATTGACATCAATCCTCTCACCGTTTCTCCTGAGGGGATGATTGCTTTAGATGCACGGATAGTTCTTCACACCGCAGATAATGCCCAGCGACCAATCCCTGCAATTCGTCCATATCCTTCTAAGTACGTTCAGCTATGGGAATCTCTGAAAGGCGATCTCCTTACGATTCGACCTATTCGTCCCGAAGATGAGCCGCTTATGGTGCGGTTCCATCAAGGGCTTTCAGAGGAGAGTGTCTATTTGCGTTATGCGCATATGGTTAAGCTCAAGCAGCGTATTGCCCATGAGCGCTTAACCCGTATCTGCTTCATTGATTATGATCGCGAAATGCTCTTAGTCTCTGATTCTAAAAATCTGCAAACTTCAGAACACGAGATTCTGGCAGTGGCAAGGTTGAGTAAGTTACATGGTACAAACGAAGCCGAATTTGCTCTAATCGTTAGCGATCGCCATCAGCACCAAGGATTAGGCACAGAGTTATTAAGAAGACTAATAGAGATTGGTAAGGAAGAAAAACTCAGTGCGATCGTTGGTTATATTCTGGGTAGCAATCACGCAATGCAAAGTATTTGTCGAAAATTAGGATTTCAGCTACATCTAGATCAGGAAGAAGGCATGTTAAAAGCCATTTTTGTGACTTAAAGCTAACTTAAATTTGCGACTTACAAAATAAGACTTTACAATCTCGGCTTAGATTTGCTAAGCTAGATACCCGTCGCCTAAATTAAAATGCGCCAAACTACAGCATAATTAAGAACAATACTTTGCTACCAAAATAAGCATGACTCAAATAATCGTTGGTGAAAATGAAGGGATTGAATCGGCTCTGCGTCGATTTAAGAAAAAAATCCAGAAAGCTGGCTTACTAGCAGATATTCGTCGCTGTCAGTACCATGAGACCGCAGGCGAAAAACGTAAGCGTAAAGCTGAAAATGCTAAGCGTAGAGGTCGTTTTCGCCGCCGCGATAGTTAATAAAAAAAGGAGCGTATTGCGCTCCTTTTTTTGTTTAATATCCTACGCCTAATAATTTATTTTCACGCCGAAATTGGCTTGGCAGCACCACATTAGTCCCATTCGCCCACACGCCTAAGCGATCGCATTGTGCTTGCGCTTCAAGTTCCTCATAGCCTTGGCAGTCTTTTTCTTGCAGGGGATCATAATGGGCTAGCCCCAGAGACACCATAACTTTGTTAGCATTTTGTCCCCCCGCTAAAACTTCGGCAGTGTAACGCCCAAATTTATCTTTTTTGAATACTTTTAAATAGACCTCTTCATCGTCAAGAATATTTTGTAACACTTTGCGAGCATGTTGTCCCTCAGCTTGCATTAATTCAGGCGCATCTATACAGGCAAGGTGTACTTTAGTTTTGATGCCACGATCGACAAGGGTGATGTTATCGCCATCAAAAACTCTAACCGCAAATGAGGCAGCCCATGTAGGCTGAGTCGTGATCGCTATATATAAGAAGCTGATGACCACAGTCAAGACAAACTGCTGAAATTTATTTACAAAATTAACAAGGGACATTTATAGGGATCACAGAGGGCTTGGATTAATCATAAAAGCACTAGCGTACCTTTATGATTTTTTTAGGTTGCAGCGATCGCGAATTCGCCACGACATTTTGCGCCGCCATCGGCGATCGCTAGTTCATGAAGTGTAAATTCATCGCCGAGTTTATGCACAAGGGTTTCTAGTAATACGTGAATCTCATGATCACTGTTAGCAATGGGAGGTGTATCAGCAGAGATCGCTTCTAAGAAAATCGGAGACTTGAGGCAACTTTGCAGATCCTCAGACGAAAGCTCTACATCCATGGTGACGTGGATAGGATCAAGTAATCGTAATGCCTCACCTTTGATAATTTGGGAAATATTTAGATGAATAGCTTCGGCACACAAATCGATATTGGTTATTGCTAAACCTTTATATTTGGCTCCCACCCCGATAACCATAGCTTTGGGGATATCACCACTTAAAATTTGGCGACTTTTGCCAGCGATCGCAATTTCGATGGTTTCGATATGCTCGACCTGCGATCTCAACCATAGTTTAATAATAGGAATTAATACAGAACTAACAGCAGACATTGTGAATTGAACCTATTTAAGGTTATGGCGGTCAAAACTAATAACTTAGAAATAAGTTAAACCCGCCAATATTGCCTCACCAAGTATAGATGCTCATACGGATGTTCGCCATAGATGTTCAGAGCGGTAAAAACAGAAAAAACAGAAAAAACAGATATCAGAGAATCACCTCAGCTCGATCTCGATCTCGCGATTGTGCAAGCTTGCTTGCAAGGTGATCCCCATGGTTTTAAAAAACTGTATCAACGTCATCATCACAAGGTTCGCTCTACGCTTTACCAGCTATGTGGCTCCGATGGGCTAGATGATTTGGTGCAGGATGTTTTTTTACGGGCATGGAAAGGACTAGCCAAATTTCGACAGTCCGCTCAGTTTTCCACTTGGCTCTATCGAATTGCCTTTAATGTGGCGAGCGATCGCCGTAAAGCTTTAGCCAAAATGCGATCGCGAAATATCTCTGTCGAAGATGATCAGTTAGAAAATCTTGCTGATGATGCGATTTCCCGTGAAAGTGATTTGCAACCGAGCTTAACCCAAATGCATTATCAAGACATAATGCAACGCGGTTTAGCAAAGCTAAGTGAAGATCATCGCGCTGTATTGGTTCTGCACGATCTAGAGGAGTTACCTCAAAAAGATATCGCCGAAATTTTATCTATTCCTGTCGGCACTGTGAAATCGCGGTTATTTCATGCCCGTAGTGCCATCAAAAAGTTTTTAGAAGCGCAAGGAGTCGAGTTATGAAAAATAAATATTCTCAAGATTTTCCAGAAAGCTTTGGTCAAGACCCTAGCGAAAATTCTGATGACTCCTCTGATGATTCCTTATTGGCTTTTCTCAAACAAAATAAACCGATCGCACCGCCGCCAGCCCCCAATTTTGAGCAACAGCTATTTGCTGAAATCAGTAAATATCCGCAGCGATCACCAAAATCCTCTAAAGCAAATTTACACCGTTGGCTACCTTGGGCTTTATTGATCCCCGCCGCGATCGCTACAGGGATTACTTTTAACTGGGTAACGAACCGATCTCAGTATCAAATAGCAAGTATTAGCGAATCTGAAAAAGCTGAGATCGAGCAGTCGCTGATCAGCAGTTGGAATATGACCAATGACACAACCTATCAAGCGGTTAATGCACCTACTTCAACAGATACGCAGCTTTTGAGTGATTTATCACCTCTTGACTATGAGTAAACAGAGGAGAAATATTATGTTTAAATCAAAAATTTTTCAATATTGTGCGATCGCTTCTGCTGTAGTTGCGGTCACTGGTGCTATTTGGGCTAGTAATGCCAACTTACAGTCGCAATCGGTGCAATCTCAAATTCAAGCACAATCTCAAGCTATCCCTGAAAATAAGCCTGAAACAGAACCCGAAATATTAGCCCAAGTACCCAATCGTCCAGATCGTGCTGAAAGTGGCGATATTCCATCAGGAAGGATGCTCAAACAATTAAATTTATCAACTGAGCAGTTACAAAAGATTAAGGCAATTCGCGATCGCGATCTTGCTCGTATTCAAGATCTGGCACAGCAATCTCGTCAAGCAAATACTGAGTTACGAGATTTACTCGGTGGGTCTGAGAGCAGTGACGTAATTAGAGCAAAACATAATCAAGTGCTAAACCTTCAGCAAGAATTACGCAAGCAACATTTTGAGAGAATGCTAGCCATGCGTGAAATCCTGACCCCACAACAGCGATCGCAACTCAAAGAAATCATGCAAAAAAATCGCCCAAATCATCCGAGAAAGAGCATGAAAGACCATATTGAAAACCGCCTCAAAAAACGTCTAGACAATCTATAGCAATGAAATCCAAAAAAAAACTGCTTCGCGGTTTTTTTTTAATCAGTGTAAATACCTAACGCGAAGAAATTGTTAAATCTCCAAACCAAATCTAGAACTGCTCTTAATATGATCTCTAGCTATTACAAATACTTCTGTTGAGTTTTATCAAGATTCACGAAGAAAGCCTGAACCTAATAAACTTGCATGACTGACTCTTTATCTTCTTATAAATCAGCAAAATCGGCTGAAAATCCTACTAATAGTAGTTCTCATATAACCAACCGATTTATAGAGCCAGTTGTTCTAATCCGTCGCATGGCACTAGGGATTGCGATCGCAACTTGGGTGGTGATGGCAATCGGTAGTGCCACTCGCGTGATGAATGCAGGCCTAGCTTGCCCCGATTGGCCCTTATGTTATGGATCGGTATTGCCCGCAGAGCAAATGAACCTACAAGTATTTTTAGAATGGTTTCATCGTCTAGTTGCTTCTACAGTTGGGTTTGCCACGATTGTTTTGTTTAGTGCAAGCTGGTATTTCCGCAAAGATTTGCCGAAATGGCTACCTTGGGCGACATCAGGATCATTATCTCTGGTGGTTTTTCAGGGGATTTTAGGTGGACTGACTGTAACGCAATTATTGCGATTTGATATTGTCACAGCCCACTTGGGCACGGGGCTGTTATTTTTCTCTAGTTTGCTAGCAATCGCCACAGCTTTAACTAGTAATTTTGCTTACGCACGAAGCGCGTCAACAAAACTACCTTGGATTGGTTTAACAGCCGCAGTTTTAGTTTATTTACAAAGTATTCTCGGTGCATTAGTTGCATCTCAATGGGCGTTACACCAATGCTTTGCTACTCAGGATATGTGTATTGTTTTGAATGCACATTTGATTGGTGTGATCCCAGCTACCCTTGCTAGTATCGCGGTAGTGGTGACAGCATGGTTATTTAAAGAGATCTCCTCTGCATTACGACTCGTGGCAACGATCGCAGGTTTATTAGTAATTGGGCAGATAGCTATCGGCTATGCTACCTATAGACTACACCTACAGGTCGAACCACTCACCATTGCTCACCAAGCTACGGGTTCAGCCTTGCTCGGAACCCTCGTTTGCTTTGCTGTGTTAGCATTTAGAGCTAACAGACAAGACCAACCTTTAATCCAAGAACAGAATCAAGCGCAACCTGCGATTCGCTAACTGTAATAACTGCGAAATATTTTAGGAGTTAAGCGCAATGCAAGAAACAGCAATACAAGAATTGAACATCCCAGAAACAGCGATCGCGGAAAATATCTTTAAAGCCAATCAATCGGCAAGTCGTAACTGGCGAGAGGTTATTCAAGACTATACAGAGCTAACTAAACCACGAATTATCGTTTTGTTGCTAATCACCACCGCAGGGGCGATGTGGATTGCTTCTGAAGGACAAGTGAATGCATTTTTGATGTTTATTACAGTTTTAGGAGGGGCGATTGCAGCAGCTTCGGCAAATGCAATTAACTGTCTATACGATCGCGATATCGATGCCAAAATGGAGCGCACTAGCTGGAGACCAATTCCATCAGGCAGAATACAACCTCTTAATGCGCTGATTTTTGCGATCGTCTTAGCAATTATTTCCTTCACCTTGCTAACGGTATATGCAAATCTCCTTGCCGCTTGTCTAGCGATGTCAGGCATCGCTACCTATGTCGGCGTTTACACGATTTGGCTTAAGCGTTCCAGCACTCAAAATATTGTCATCGGTGGCGCAGCAGGTGCGATCCCTCCCTTAGTTGGTTGGGCTGCGGTAACTGGTGAACTAAGTTGGGCGGCTTGGGTTTTATTTGCGATTATTTTTGTGTGGACTCCACCTCATTTTTGGGCTTTAGCACTGATGATTCGTGATGAATATGCCAAGGTAGGCGTACCGATGCTACCTGTTGTCAAGGGCGCGGAGGTGACTGCCGATCAAATTTTGCTTTACACCTTGTTGTTGGTTCCTGTGTCGTTGTTACTAGTTTATCCTTGTAATGTCATGGGTTTAGTCTATGCATTGTCGGCTGTTGGGCTTGGTGGTGCATTTATATTTAAAGCAACTCAGTTGTTAAAAGAGCCAAGCGATCGCACAGTTGCTCGGTCGTTATTCAAATATTCGATTCTTTATTTAGGGTTGCTTTGTGTAGCGATGGGAATTGATAGCCTGCCAGTTGCACATATTTCTGGAGAACAAGCGATCTTTGTACTACAAACTACCATTGCAACTCTCAATCCATAAATAAAGAGCCGCTATACTTCTGTTTTTTATAAAAAAGTAAGGTGTGCATTGCCTACCTTACTTTTTTTTAGACTTAGTTTCGGAATATTCTGCAATGATGCGATTAATCTCTTGAATTAGAAGGGGTTTAGTCACAAAATCATTCATTCCTGCGTCAAAGCACAATTGGCGATCTTCTTCTAAAGCATTAGCTGTTACAGCAATAATCCGAGGTTGCGGCTGGTTAGACTGACGAATAATTTTTGTTGCCGTAACTCCATCCATTTCTGGCATCTGCATATCCATAAGAATGAGATCATAAAATCTCTTTTCCACCATTTGTAATACTTCTAACCCATTATTGGCAATATCAGCAATATACCCCAGCTTTTTGAGCATCATTGCGGCTACTTTTTGATTAACGAGATTATCTTCTGCGAGCAGGATTCGATATTGAGATTGATCGATCTTTTCTGAAGGCATGACTACATTTTTGTGTATTAGCATTAAGTACCTATACAGAATAAATTACCCAAACCCTTAAGGTTGAGCCTCACAGGGGCTCAACCTTAAGGGTTTGGGTTTGAAATTAATTAGGGCTTGCGGAAAAAGTACAAAAGCTTGCTACATAAGTACTTTAAGCTTTTATTGCCATAACAAGTGCAAGGTTATAGCGTCTAAAAGCCCAAAACCCTTGCACTTCCGTGGAAAATCGCTGGGTAAATTTGGAAAATATGCGACAAAATACTATTTTTAAAGCTGTATTGTCTTTAAATTTGCTCTGTAGACTTTTTCAGGCAGCCCTAATTATGGCTTATTTAAGAGAATGATTAGTGATGCACGGCAACTACTAATCATTCACAGGTAAGGGTTTAGTTTTTAATTCACGAAAGTGTGACAACACTTTTGTGAATTTGTATAAATCAGGTTGGGGAAAATCTATTTTTTAGGCGATCGCAAAGTGTTTTAATCACCTTGATTCGGGCAAATTTTTTGTCATTTGCTTCAATCAAGTACCAAGGTGCGAAACTAGTGCTTGTACGCTCGATCATTTCGTTAGCAGCTAGTTCATATTCATTCCATTTGGCACGGTTGCGAAAATCTTCGTCAGTAATTTTATAGTGCTTATAGGGAGTTGCTTGTCTTAATTGGAAGCGGCGCAATTGCTCATCAGGATCAATATGAATCCAAAATTTGAGCAGCAAAGTGCCATGTTCATGAAGCTGCTGCTCAAAATTGACGATTTCATTATAGGCTCGCTTCCATTCTGCTTCAGAGGCAAAACCCTCAACCCTCTCTACAAGAACTCTTCCATACCAACTGCGGTCAAAAATAGTGACCCGCCCCGACCGTGGCAGATGTCGCCAAAATCGCCATAGATAATGATGCGATCGCTCTTCGTCTGTCGGTGCTGCGATAGGTATCACCTGATAGTCACGCGCATCTAGAGCCGAGGTAACACGGCGGATTAGTCCTCCTTTGCCTGCGGCATCCCAGCCCTCAAAAACAAGGATCACCGATCGCCCCAAAGACTTCTCTTGACGAAATAGTAAATTTAGACGACCTTGGTATTTTTCCAGTGATCTTTTGTAGTCCTCTTCACTCAGGCTTTGCTTTAGGTTGAGAGTGTCTAGAATTGTGAAGGAGTTGTCTGTTTGAACTGGAGGTGCAGATATTTTAATAGTCTGTGAATTGTCTTGTGTACTTTCTTGTGCAATACGTTTAGACACTAAGTCGAGGATATATTTCCCTACAGTAATGCTTCGATATCTCTTATCTGCGCCCTCAATGATAAGCCAAGGAGCTTCACCTGTGCTCGTGGTGCGAAGGGCTCGTTCTGAAGTGCGCCGAAACTTATCGTAAAGCTTGAAGTGTTGCCAATCCAAATCGTTAACTCGCCAGCGAGTGTCGGGGTTCTTCATTAGCAATTTTAAGCGTTCAGATTGTGCTTTTTTGCTGAGATGGAACCAAAATTTAATGATCAGGGCTCCATCACTCACCAATGCTTTCTCAAAAGTATTGATTTGCATTAGCGCCACGTCAAGATCTCCAACCTTTGTCTTGCCATAGACGCAATCGATGATAGGTCGCGTATACCACGATCCAAATAGAATACCAATTCGTCCTTTAGGCGGGAGAACTCGCCAAAATCTCCAAGCTTCTGGACGCTCGCGCTCTTCATCGGATGCGGCTCCAAAGGCGTGGGTTTCGAGATAGTGTGGGTCGATCCACTCATGGAGTAAATTAACAGTCTCTCCCTTGCCAGCACCATCTACCCCCCCTATCAAAATAATTACTGGAAAAGAAGCTTTTTTGAGGTCTTCCTGAACTTCTAAGAGTTGAATACGAAGAGAAGGCTCTTGAGCTTCATACTCTACTTTACTAAGCTTATGTCCGATTTCAGCTGATTCAAACATAGAATGAGTACCAATTCTCAATCAAATACCAAAAATCTCTGTAGCAATCCGACGTGAGCCATCACTGCTGTTATTTAGAGCGTTTGACCGCAGAAAGTAATTTAGGACTTACGCAAAAACGCCCTGAAAGTCTCATTTTGCCGTAGGGGCAATTCATGAATTGCCCCTACGGCTCGTTCTTTTGCGTAAGTCCTATAATTCTTAAATGATTTCTTAATTATGCGTGAAATGGGGGGATAGAAAGAATGAATGATATAAATCGTAACTGTTGTTCATTACGCCCCTTGGGATTTATGTTTTATACCAAATCACAAAATGGCATAGCCATTTTGTGATTTTAAAACCCTTACAGGGTTTGGGTTTTAATTCATATTAATTCACAGAAGTGTTGCCACACTTTTGTGAATTGGTATTGTGGGGCTGTCATAACTTGAATGCGAACTGCATCTAGGTTGACAGGCATTTTACCGCAGGTAAAATGCCTGCTATTCAACTCTCTCTTGAGAATTGCCCGAAATCTCAAAAGCGATTTAAACTGACTGGACAATTTGGCTTCTCGGCAGTTTCCACAGGAGCAGGATCGGGCGGTAAAAGAGCCACAATATGAGGCACAGGACGAGGTTCATAAGCCATAACTGATTTGCCGCGATAGGCAAGCGCTGCACTTGCGCCAGAGTCAAGCATGACGACATCTCGCAATCCAGCTTTCGCCAAGATTTTTCCTAAACCGACAGAATCGATCATTTCCATTGTTACGCCAATTGTCGGTCTCCCAGAACGATCAATTCCCCAAAAAGCACGATCGCGACTTGCATCAAATCCATAGAGCTTACCAAAGGTTTCTGCTGATTGTGGTTTGCCATCACGAACTAACCAACCTGCCCCCACAAAAGCGTCAGTCACATCTGGGAGCTCATCTCTTACAGCTTCCAGCGAATTGTGTTTTGCTGCATTGTAAGGAATAAACTTAACAGCAGTGGGACTGATCAACACCAAAGGACGGCCATTAAGAAGTGGATTTTCGCCCTTGTTGCCATTGATAAAAATTCCAGCTTTACTAGAAAATTGGCTCATTATGGGTCCAATCATCTTATTGCTGTCAAGGTGTTCTAAGGAGAAAAAAGTTCCATCGACAGCAGCGATCGCATTAGGAGTCTTGGTCATAATTTCGGCAACCTGATAGCGACTATCCGCATGGGTTGTGACAACGCGACCGCCATGTACGAGGGTAAGTGGCAATCCATCAACAGTAATTGTGCGCTTCTCTACAGGAGTTGTAAAATTGATAACTCCATTACTGACTGGGGGTAAAAGTGAAAATTGACTTACAGAAGTTCCCGCAGAAGCTTTTGCGATGGCTTCGTCAAAGCGTGACTGCCCAAAACGCATGATTGCCATCAAATCTTCTGATTCGTTGGCAGAGCGCTCTTGACGCGGATCGAGGCTCATTGCTAAGGCTGCTTTATAACCAGCTTTTTTGAGTTTATCTCTAGATATATCTGTGAAATCTCCTTCTGGATAAGTAAAGTAATCAATGGAAACGCCCAATTCCTTTTCAAGAACTTTTTTCGATTCTGTTACTTCTTTTTCGATTTCTTTCTCGCTAAGATCTTTTAGATTGAGGTGATTGACTGTGTGGGAAGCAATGGTGACGAGACCACTTTTCTGCATCTCCCGCAGTTGATCCCAATTTGCTTTGGGCTTCTGTCCACCAGTGCCAACAAAGCGAGTATGTACAGACCATACCGCAGGATAGTTATATTTTTTAAGCAATGGAAACACATATTTGTACTGTCCGAGATAGTTATCATCGAATGTTAGCAATACAGGTTTTTCTGGCAATTGAGCACCTGTACGCAGATGATTAACCATGCGATCCATTGAAATTGGTGTATATCCACCTTCTTGGAGCTTTTGAAAATGTTTTTCGAGTTCTTCAGGTGTGACATCCCAATCTACGTCTTTTACCGCTGTGATGTCGTGATACATGATGATCGGGATTTTGGCTGCACGGGCGCGATCGCTGATTGAGGGAAATGGCGCAGGGGTAAAACTAGCGAGCAGATCAGCATTAATGCTGCTGTTCAGACTTGATAAAACAGGTAATGGGTCATTGGCGATCGCATTGATCGATCTGACCTGATAGAGTGAAGCCGTCACCGACTCCAAAGCATTGTATTGACAAAAAGCTTGCGAATCATTACTTGCAACAGGATTAGCAGGATTTAAAGCTGATTCATTGTTGGCTGTAGCTATCTCTGTAGAGGATGTTCGATTAACCAATTTGGTGGCGATTGCCGCACCCATACCAGTACCGAGGGCAGCTAATCCCAGCACGATCCAAATCGTGTTCATGCTGCTGCTATTTTTACCGTTGCCCCTGCTCATAAAGATTTATAAATTTTGTGATATTACTAGCGCCTATTTAATCAGAGAGCCATCATGTGCACAAGTACCTACGGTAAATGGCGGTATTTATTACGTAGAAATCAAGCCCCAAGTTTTTGTTAAAAGTGCTGCTTTGCAGCACTTTTAACAAAAACTTAGGTTCTCTATAGCAAAAGAAAAGGCAGCGCTTAGTGCCGCCTTTTTTTTTGGGGTTAAGCCCATCCTGCTAATTGATAAACAAGTAAGCCAATGTACTCTTTGATCGCATTGGTGGTGTTTTTGAGCGCATCCACACTAGGCAAGAAATCCAGTATTAAGGCGAAACCTTTGTTGTTCTCATTTTGTACCGACAAAAAGTCAGTTGGCAAAGCAATAGCCTCAACACCGACCTTCCGAAATATTTCTATCGATCGCGGCATATGCAGAGCCGATGTTACTAGCAATATTTTATTGATTCCCTTTTTAGCAAGAATTTCCTTAGTATTAATCGCGTTATCGCGGGTATTAAAAGATTGCGATTCTTGGATAATGGCACTAGAGGGTACACCCATAAATTTGGCGATCGCAGCCATGTCTTCAGACTCAGGATTTCCCCCATCGCCTAGCCATTCAGCTCGACCACCAGTGACTATTACTAAGGGAGCTTTGCCCTGCTTATAGAGCCACGAGCTATACAAAATGCGATCGCCAGCTTCATTGACCTCATACCAAGGTCGCGGCGCTATGCGTGGTCTTGTCCCGCCACCCAAGACAACGATCGCTTCAGCTTTAGGGATATCACTGTTTGGTAAATATTGCCATTCCAGCGATCGTACTAACCACTTAGAAAAAATTTCATTGCTGCTTAGCAATAAAGTTATTAGTGCGATCGCTATTAGGGTTGAGGCAAAACGATTTTTTTTCAATAAGCTAATTAGTTTAATAGAGTTACTAGGATTGCGCGATCGCTTAGATCGCCATAACAAAATCACTAAGGCGATCGTAATTAATACACTCGATATCCCAAGCGGATAAAAGAACAGCGGCAAAAGTTTCGATAAAAAAAGCGACACAGCTTTAAGGTTATTTTCAGGAATTCTGTACTATAGCAATCCTAAGTCATTATCTATGTATATTACGTTTATGGAAGAGTGCATTCTTTGGATGCGCTCTTTCATAAACTATTTAGGATTGCCTCAGCATAAGCTGTTTTTGAGTCAGCTCAATGACTTTGTTTGCATTATTCGGGAATCATTGACAACATTGTAAACTCGTTAAAATATCTTTAAACTATTAGGACTTAAGCAAAAGAACGAGTCGTAGGGGCAATTCATGAATTGCCTCTACGATAAAACGCGGGTTTTAAGTCTTTTTGCGTAAGTCCTACTGTTTATGATGAGATTATAGTTTAATTAGACAGAAAGAATAAAGGCAATAAATTGCCTCGCTCGTTTCCCTCTGAGATCTGAAGACACTGAGTTTCCCACTTGCCGTATTATTTTTATGATTAAAGATCAAAAACAGCGTGCTAGAGAAGTCTTGAGAAGTCTAGTATCCAGTAAAGATGGATGTATGTACGTTTTTCATGATCAGATTCGCTGGGCATTCTATGTCGAAAAAGGGAAACTGGTATATGCATCGCATTCATTAGAAAGCTTTGAAAGAGTAGAACGGCATTTACGCGGGCTAAGTCGAGAAGTACCTACATTGAATGACAAATTGCGATCGCAGCTCCGCTTGATGTTCGATGACTTATCGTCGGAAACTGCCAAGTACAAAGTTACAAGCGAAACCCTATGCACTGAATATTCTGCCATCCGATGGCTAGTTGATGAAAAGTATATGACTAAACCAGTTGCGGGCAAACTAATCGCTCGGATTATACAAGAGGTAATTGAGACTTTTTTATGTCTGCCTAACGGCGACTTGAGTCACACTTTTTATGAGCACTTATTAAATGGCACATACTGTAGTTTGCCAATTGACAGAACTTTAGAAGTTGTCGAACAAAGATTACAAGTTTGGTATAGCCTTGGGCCAACAATTTCTTCACCCTATCAGTGTCCCTATTTAGTTAATCCAACTGTGGCGGCAAAGCGCATGTCCGCAGAGACTGTCCAGCGGCTTGGTCGGATTCTCAGAGGTTTTAATTTTTGTCAGCTAGGTGCATTACTAAGCAAAGATGCTTTGGCTATTGCCAAGCAGCTTAGTCCTCTAATTATTGAAGGATCGATCTATTTAAAAGAACCTTTGGCTCCTTTTAATCAGTTGCCACGGACTTATGATCCTGCTCTTGCAGAGGGAAGCAAAAAAAACGAACAACGTTCGGAGGCAGATACTAAAGAGAAAGAAGAAGGTGATGACGACATTTCACAAATTACTTCTCAGCAACCAGTCAAAACATGGAAGATTGTTTGTATTGATGATAGTGAGTCGATGCTTAGTATCATCAGCAGCTATTTAGGAAATCAGGATTTTCAAGTTACGCTCATTCAAGACTCGATGAAAGCCTTGATGAAAATCACTTCTATCCGTCCCGATTTAATCTTGCTAGATATTGGAATGCCAAATGTTGATGGTTACCAACTTTGTTCTCTAATCCGTAAATCTTCAATTTTAAAAGATATTCCGATTGTAATGGTAACAGGCAATAAAGGATTAATTGATCGAGCCCGCGCAAGACTTGCTGGGGCTACAGATTATTTGGCTAAACCCTTTGTCCAAGCTGATTTACTGAGAATGATTATGCGACATCTCATGTGAGTGGTTGCTTTACAAACTTTCAGGAGGTCATTGATTTTTTAGCTTCACCAGAACTAACCTGAACAAATCTCGAAATACATTACTTTTATATGGTATCTTTGTGTTTTGTTGAGAATTGCTAGTGTGATCAAAATAGGATTGATGCAAAAAGTAAAATCTTATCTGCAAAAGCCTTTTAATCAATAATGAATCAAGAAAAAGAATTTAGTGAGAATGCATTATGACGACAGTACTTGTAGTTGAAGATACTGCTTCTGAGCAGGATTTAATTGTTAGCTATTTAGAGGAAAGTGGTTACAAAGTAATCAGTGCAACTAATGGACAAGAAGCTCTCAAAAAGATTGAAGGTAGAAAACCTGATGTTGTAATTACAGATTTGGTAATGCCAGGAATGAGCGGATTAGAGCTATGCCGCAGTTTGAAAAAAAATAGCGAGACAAAAGATGTGCCAATTGTGGCTTGTACTTCTAAAAATCAAGAACTTGATAAGTTATGGGGTATGAAACAAGGAATTGATGTCTATGTTACTAAACCATTCTCCCGTGAAGATATCTTACGGGCAGTCCGTTCTGTAGCCTAGATCGCTAAGTGCTGATTGTCATGATCAATCAGTTTCCATATAATTTAAGTTTCAAGGAGGTAAGAGATTGATTACAGTATTGGTAGTGGAAGATACGTCTTCAGAACGTGAATTGATTTGTGAGTATTTACGTCAAGGAGGATATTCGGTCGTAAGTGCTTGTGATGGCAAGGAAGGGTTGGAAAAGCTTGAGTCGCTTAAGCCAAATATTGTCATTACCGATCTGGTAATGCCTGGAATGAGTGGATTGGAGTTGTGTCGGGCGGTCAAAAAAAATGCCGCTGGTAAAGTACCTGTAATTGCTTGTACTTCTAAAAACCAAGAACTCGATCGCCTATGGGGGATGAAACAGGGGGTTGATGTCTATCTTACTAAGCCATTTACAAAGGAGGAGATTTTGCATGCAGTGCGATCGCTGGCGGTAGGAGGATGAAATGGTGGATTTGATGATCGAGTTACGGGAGGAACAGTCTCAGGCGATCGCAGGTTTGCCCTATTTAAGCTTGCAGCTAAGTCCCGATGTAAAAGTCGCTGTGCAATTAAAATTTGTACGTGAGACTCTAGTTCTAACTACTAATCGCTTTACGCAAATGCCCAATGTTCATCCTTGTCTAATGGGGTTGGTTGAACATCGCAGTAACGTTTTTTGGGTGCTGGACTTACCTCAACTATTAGGTTTTACCCCAATTGATTCGACTGCGATCGAGATACATATCGCAGTTTTGCAAATTGGGGGCAAATTTATTGGTTTGGGTGTTTATCGAGTGGGGAGGGTGGTGCGATTTACTGAGCCTGAGATCGTATCACCACGAGAATCACCTAATGTTAGGACTCCAATTGAGCTTCTGCCTTTTCTGCGCGGTTGGGTCATTCAGTCAGAAGCGGTTAACGACAATCTGTACGTGTTAGATGCCGAAGCGATCGCCAATTATAACTTCAGCGTATAGATTTCACTTTTCCCTTTTTCCTTTTTCCTTTTTCCTTAAAAAATGGAGTTTTAAACAATGGTACTTGATTCACGTTCTCGCGTTGATAGCTCTGAGGCAATCAATAGCAATGGTGCGACATCGTCTAATAATGCCTCTAACAATGGCAGTGATGCAACTGTAGCTACGGTCACACCCATATCTATACCTACTGCTCCATCGGCAAAGAAGAATCTGATCGGCAACTGGTGGCAAGCTTTAGGTTTGCAGACAAAGGCGACAATTGTAGCTATCGCTGCAATTACAATTCCTCTGGTAGCAGTCGGTGGATTTTCTTATTACTATGTTGCACAAGACATCACAAGAACGACAAAGCAAAATGAAGCAATTCTGGCAAAAAACATGGGATATCGGGTTGCTTATTTCATGAGAGAGCGCTATGGAGACATTCAAATACTTGCTAAACTGGCTTTTCTCAGCAACCCAAAAGTCCAAGCAGTTACCACACCCCAAGAACGGCAATCAGCACTCGATGATTACGTTAAAACCTATGTTGTTTATGACAGTATTGCAGCCTTTGACTTAAATGGTGATGTGATCGCTCAATCTCAAGGTGAATTGTTAAACAACCACAAAGATCGAGTTTATTTTCAAGAGGTGATTAAGACGGGTGCTCCTGTTATCAGTCAACCACAAACATCCAAATCTTCTGGCAAGGTCGTAATTCACATCGCAGCTCCAATCAAAGATGTGACAACAGGTAAGATCACTGGGGTTGTGCGTTCGCGTATGCCCGTGGAGTCTCTGGAAAAACTTATTAGTGATTTCGGAGTTGGCGGACTGCAATATCACTTGGTTGAATCTGATGGTAAATTCTTTGTAGCAGCAGAAAAAGAACAAGTTGGACGCGATCTAAAAACTGACTTCCCAGGAATAGCTTCTCTAATTGCCAATCGTGAAGCTGGTGCGGGAGAGTCCATTGACTTGGTTTCTAATAGATTTCAAATTGTGGGGTATGCACCTTTGCCTAAAGTGGAGGGAATGCCAGAACTGAGGTGGGATGCTTTAAATGGGATTGATGAGGAGATCGCATTTAAGCCCTTGCGGCAATTACTACTGATCCTCGTCGCAGCAACTGGGTCTGTGATTATTTTAGCTGCGGTATTAGCGCTCTTGCTTTCCCAACGAGCCACTCGTCCAATTATCGACGCAACGGCTGCGGTGGTCGAATTAGGTAAAGGCAATCTTGATACTCGCCTTGCTGTAAAGGGGCAAGATGAAATGGCGCAACTGGGCGGCAACATCAACTTGATGGCAGGACAGTTGCAGGAGTTTATTGCTCTCCAAGAGGAGCAAACTCGCCAATCTGCTGAATTAGCAGAAAAAGAACGTCTGCGGAGTGAATCAATTCAGAATGAGTTAATTACATTACTATCTGACGTTGAAGGTGCGGCGAGTGGAGACTTGACCGTTCGCGCTCAAATCTCGGCTGGTGAAATTGGCATCGTTGCCGACTTTTTTAATGCGATCGTGGAAAGCTTGCGGGACGTTGTATCGCAAGTAAAAATTGCCACTTTGCAGGTAAACAACTCAGTAAATACCAACAATGCATCGATTCGCACCTTAGCAAGCGACGCAACCTTACAAGCAGAACAACTTGATGATGCTCTGCAATCTGTAGAACAAATGACTGACTCGATTCAACAGGTGGCAAGTAATGCTAAAGAAGCGGCGGATGCCTCAAACTTGGCGGCGACCACAGCAGAAACTGGTAGCATTGCGATCGAGCAGTCAGCAACAAGTATCCTGCAACTACGTCAAACCGTTGCCGAAACTACCAAAAAGGTAAAGCGTCTCGGTGAAGCATCGCAACAGATTTCTAAGGTTGTCGTACTGATTGACCAAATTGCGCTGAAAACCAATATGTTGGCGGTAAACGCCAGTATTGAGGCAGCGCGTGCGGGTGAAGAAGGTCGAGGCTTTGCGGTAGTTGCGGAAGAAGTCGGCGCATTGGCTGCTCAGTCTGCGACAGCAACCAAAGAAATCGCACGGATTGTCGAAAGCATCCAACAAGAAACTAGTGAGGTAGTAGAATCGATGGAAGCTAGTACATTACAGGTGGTTGAAGGTACGAATAAGGTCGAAGATGCGCGAAAGAGTTTGAGTCAGATTGTTGATGTAGCTAGGAAAGTAAATGAACTCTTCCAAGGTATTTCAACAGCAACAACCTCGCAGGTGCAAACCTCACAATCAGTAAAACTGGTTATGGAAAATCTATCTACTCAGTCTCAAAAATCTTCAACTACTTCCCGTGAAGTATCAATTGCTCTCCAAGAAACGGCAGACGTTGCTAGTAAGCTACAAGCTTCTGTGGAAACCTTTAGGGTTGATGCTGCATAAAGTTTTTGCACCCTGTGCGAAGCACAGGGTGCAAAAATAATTTTTAAAATTAGTAGAGGTCGATATGGCAACTAATACATTAAGCGATCGCGAATGGGAAGTTCGATTGCTATTTCTCGAAGAAGTTAAAGATTTTTTGGCGGATATAGAGACGGAAATCATCGGCTTAAGCGATCGTGGGTTGCAGAAATCAGCTCTCGACAAGAGTTTGCGGGCGGCTCACTCGATGAAAGGTGGCGCGGGGATGATGGGCTTTATGGCTCTCAGTGAACTCGCTCACCAACTAGAAGACTTTTTTAAGATTTTACAAACTGGCAACAAAAAAACGACTCCTGAGATCGAAAGCCTATTCCTCAGTGCGATCGACAACATGGGGAAAACAGCTAATATTCATAAGCAGCGAAAAACTCCTGATGATGATTGGTTGCGAGAGTTTGCTAATCCTCCCTTTAATCATTTGCGCACAATTTTAGGTGAGTTAACAGCACAAGATGAAGCGAGTCTGCTATCTGAAGAAGCAGGAGAGGATATGCGTGTCCTCATGTTCTCAACTGAAGTAGATGCTTGTTTGGAGAGATTAACTATTGTCCTAGCCGATCAAAACTCTCAGGTACTAAGAGAAGAATTTGAACTCACCAGTCAAGAATTTGGCTGCTTGGGAGAAATGTTAGAGCTTCCTGCATTTAGTAATCTTTGTGCAGAAATTAGTGCTGCTCTGGAATCAAAAGAACATAATCTTCGCGAAGTGACAACGGCTGCGCTGGAAGCTTGGCGACGATCACAAGCCCTTGTTTTGGTTAGTCAATTTCAGGCTTTACCTGAACATTTTGAGGTACCCATCTTTTTGGAGCCAGTTGCAGGGACTATCAATTCTTCTAGCCAAATAGACTCTAATGTTCAAGTATTAGACAGTAGTTTTTGGCAAGAAGATCAAACAACTAATCTAGAAAAATCTGCAACATCTCTAGAAGAAATTCAAGATTTAAGCCTTGACAACGATATATCTAATGATATTCCTATCGATGATACTGCTAAACCTGAACAAAATCTAGATGCTACGATTCGTGTTCCTCTTCGCCAGCTTGAGACCCTTAGCGATCGCTTTGGTGAGTTAAATGCTGAGCGTAGCGGACTACGTATGCAACTAAAACGGATGCGCGATCTAGTCCAACTCTTAAATACAAGAATGCATGGCTTAGAGCAATCTAATGCTCAATTAAGAGATGCATATGATCGCGTGGCAACTTCCTCTGAGCCATTTATTCCTATTAATGCAGTAATGGCGACCGAAACCTCGACCAGTATTAAAGGCAATATTAAAGGCGATCGCTTTACCAATCAAGATCCAAGCAGCACAACATTTCTCCCTTATGCAAGTCGATTTGATTTACTAGAAATGGATTCCTATAGTGAGTTGCATGTACTATCACGGGAAATCATGGATAGTGTGGTGCAGTTACAAGAAGTTTCTAGCGATTTGGAAACTGCTTTAACTGATACTGAGGGAACTGAGCGTGAGCTGGGACGGGCTTCTCGGCAAATGCAAACTGCGATCGAGCAAGCGAGAATGCGAATGCTCAGTGAAGTTTTAGGGCGATTCCCCCGTTTGCTACGAGATTTATCATTGACCCATGGCAAACAGGTTGAACTTATCGTGCGTGGGAGTTCGACTTTAGTTGAGCGATCAGTTTTAGAAGTTTTAGAAGATCCGCTTTTACATCTGATTCGCAATGCGTTTGATCATGGTATAGAAACACCTGAATCCCGAATAGCTCAGGGTAAATCGCCAAAAGGCAAGATCGAAATTGCCGCAGGTTATCGTGGTAACCAAACAGTCATCACTTTCAGTGATGATGGCAATGGTATTAATTTTACCAAGCTACGCGATCGCGCTTTGCAGATGGGATTAAGCGAGAGTGATCTTGATGGCTCTAGTGAGTCTGAACTACTAGAGTTAATTTTTGAAGCAGGATTTAGTACCGCCGATCGCGTGACAGAGCTTTCAGGTCGTGGCGTTGGTATGGATGTGGTGCGATCTAATTTGAATGTGATTGGTGGCAGCGTTCGTGTCGAAACAGAATTTGGACAAGGAACAACTTTTGTCTTGACAGTGCCAGTTTCTCTATCAATCGCGCGAGTGCTGCTATTTGAAAGTAATGGTTTGCAGATGGCAATTCTCACTAGTGCTGTTGAAGAAATACTCTTAATTAAAGATACTTCGATCTACACAGTTGCCAATCAAGAAGTGTTGGATTGGCAAGGATATTCAGTACCTTTATTAAAATTAGGCGATCGCCTCCACTTCTCGCGTCCGCAATTTCAAGTTGAAACAGAAAATCGCCCAATTGTTGACGAACCTTTAATGTTAGTTGTTACGCGCAATAACGTTCCTTTCGGACTACAAGTAGATCGTTATTGGGGCGAACAGGAAGTAACAATTCGGGGTTTGCAAAGCCCGATTCCGATGCCCGCTGGATTTATGGGTTGCGCAATTTTAGGAGGTGGTAAGCTTGTGCCACTAGTTGATATTGACAGCTTACTAACTTGGTCAATTGCCGA
Source organism: Pseudanabaena sp. M085S1SP2A07QC (assembly GCA_020404895.1). Taxonomy (GTDB): domain Bacteria; phylum Cyanobacteriota; class Cyanobacteriia; order Pseudanabaenales; family Pseudanabaenaceae; genus Pseudanabaena. The sequence continues at coordinate 122,699 of JADBWK010000057.1, forward strand.
TATTGATGCACCTCCTAGCAAAACACTCACCTTGCCATCTGAGCGCGGCGATCGACGTGCTACCGTACTGATCGTTGATGATTCAATTAATGTGCGGAGATTCTTAGCGATGACCTTGGAGAAATCGGGCTATCGAGTGGAACAAGCAAAAGATGGACTAGAAGCAATGGAGAAGTTGCGGAAATTACAAACGTTACCGAAAAGCTCCAGAGTCAAAGCCGTGATCTGCGATATCGAAATGCCTCGACTAGACGGATTTGGCTTCTTAGTACAATCTCGTGGTGATGAGAATTGCAAAAATATTCCTGTGATGATGCTTACATCTCGAAGCGGCTCAAAGCATCGAGATCTAGCAATGCGCCTGGGAGCTTCTGCATATTTTGCTAAGCCATTTAAAGATAATGAACTCTTGCAAACGTTATCTCAGTTTGTCGCTAATTAATTACGAATTACGAATTATCAAATTATGCCAGCCATTTCTTCTCTGCGATCGCAACGACTTTCAGAACTTCGTCATGATATCGAAAAGCAATATGTGACTTTTCGCTTACGTCTTGCTTGGTTTATTGTGCCAATTGAATCCATATATCGAGTAATCCCCCTTGAGAAACATATTCCTAGGATTACCCTTGCAGGAAAAAGTGTGCCGCTGATCGATCTTGGAAAAATATTATTTGGTCAAACTAAAGTACAAGTAAATAATATTCCGCAACTAGTTGTTAATGGGGCGATCGTATCTTCAAAACCATCTTTGATCATTGTTTGCAATCAAAATAAAGATTTAATTGGCATACTCAGCAATTCTCAACCTGCGCTGCAAAGAGTTGCGCAAGATCAAATTGTCCCGCTTCCTCCAACCTACAGTGAGCGATGGAAAGTTGACTTTATCAGCTCCATGACTCTTCCTTCTGAGGATCTTCCTTCTTTATTTGAGATCAACAGCGATCGCCTTATTTCGACAGCCTTAAAAAAGAACAAATAATACAAAAGCACAAAATAGCTACGCCATTTTGTGCTTTTAAACCTTTTACATGGTTTGGTTTTTAATTTAAAGAAGTGTCTTTTTACTAAGAATTTTGGCTCTATTTTTTTAATTATGCCGAGGTACTTACAACCCAAAAAAATAGGAGTAGTGCATCGCACTACTCCTATTTTTATGTCAAAAATTAAGTTTGACTTGTAAGATCGATATTGACCGCTAAAGATTTGTCGCACGTTAACTATGACCGCAAATATCACCACTAAATTTTCCCCAGCCGAAATCAAGTCTGAAGGCTTGACCCTTGATGAATATCAGATGATTTGCGATCGCCTAAATCGCGAACCCAACAAAGCCGAATTGGGGATGTTTGGCGTGATGTGGTCAGAGCATTGCTGCTACAAAAATTCGCGCCCATTACTTAAGCAATTTCCGACCACAGGCGATCGCATTCTGGTAGGACCTGGAGAAAATGCAGGCGTAGTCAAGATAACTGATGATATTGCCATCAGTTTCAAGATCGAAAGTCATAATCGCCCGTCAGCAGTCGAGCCATATCAAGGTGCAGCGACAGGCGTAGGAGGCATTTTGCGAGATATTTTTACGATGGGAGCGCGTCCCGTCGCGATTCTCAACTCATTACGTTTTGGTGAACTTTCCGATCCTTGGGTACGGAGTCGAGTTAATGGCATTGTCAATGGTATTGCTGGCTATGGCAATTGCATTGGTGTCCCTACCGTTGGTGGTGAAGTTTATTTTGATAAAGCCTATAACCGTAATCCTCTCGTCAATGCGATGGCAATCGGGATTATGGAAACCAAAGAAATTGTCAAATCGGGCGCTTCTGGGACTGGGAACCCTGTAATCTATGTTGGCTCCACCACGGGACGTGATGGCATGAAGGGCGCAAGTTTCGCTAGTACTGAGATCTCGGACAAATCAGAACAGAGTCGTTCGGCAGTACAAGTGGGCGATCCATTCTTAGAGAAATCTTTAGTAGAAGCTTGTTTGGAAGCTTTCAAAACAGGCGCAGTTGTCGCGGCGCAAGACATGGGCGCGGCAGGTTTAACTTGTTCAACTTCTGAAATGGCGGCGAAAGGTGGCGTTGGTGTTGTTCTCGATTTGGACAAGATTCCTGCTAGAGAAACGGGAATGACTCCCTATGAATATTTGCTGTCGGAATCGCAGGAAAGAATGCTCTTTGTTGCTCATAAAGGAAGAGAAGCAGAACTCATTGCAATTTTCGAGCGGTGGGGACTTCATGCCGTTGTGGCGGGTGAAGTTCTTTCCGAGCCAATTGTGCGAATTCTCTGGCATGGTGAAGTTGCGGCGGAGATTCCTGCGACAGCTTTGGCAGATAACACACCGATTTATCATCGTCAGTTAGCCGATACCCCTGATTATGCCAAGAAAGCTTGGGCTTGGGATGAGCAATCTGCGATCGCGGCTTTGCCATCCATTACTCCCAATGACGCGCTTTTACAATTGCTCGATACGCCTGCGATCGCATCGAAAGCATGGGTCTATCGCCAATACGATCATCAAGTGCAAAATAATACAGTCATCTTCCCAGGGGGAGCCGATGCTGCGGTAATTCGTTTACGCAGTCAAGGCTTTGGTGTCGGTGACTTAGAAGCGACGGCTTCTCAAATTGATTCTCTTGTTGGTGTCTCGGCTACAGTCGATTGCAATGCCCGTTATGTCTACCTCGATCCTTACGAAGGCGCAAAACTTGCGGTTGCGGAGGCAGCGCGAAACTTGTCCTGTGTCGGTTCCGAGCCTCTATCCGTAACAGACAATTTAAACTTTGGCAGCCCAGAAAATGCGATCGGTTATTGGCAACTTCACGAGGCATGTCGTGGCATAGCTGATGCTTGTCGTGAGTTGTCAACGCCTGTGACAGGTGGTAACGTCTCTCTCTACAACGAAACTATAGATGCAGATGGTAATTCTCAACCAATCTATCCTACACCTGTAATCGGTATGGTGGGCTTAGTTGAAGATGTAACTAAGGTTGTTGGACAGGGTTGGCAAGCGGTCGGTGATGCGATTTATCTACTCGGTAGCGATCGCGCCAGTTTGGCTGGTTCTGAATATCTTGCCTCAATTATTGGTGAGGTGACAGGTCGTCCACAACCCGTAGATTTCGAGCTAGAACGAAAAGTGCAATTTGCTTGTCGTCAAGGTATTACTCAAGGTTTAGTCCAGTCAGCCCATGACTGTTCCGATGGTGGACTTGCTGTCGCGATCGCAGAATCATGTATCTCTGGCAAACTCACCGCTCAAATCAAACTAGCCAATCCTGAAGGCAATCATCTCACTCAACTTCTCTTTGGTGAAGGCGCAAGTAGAATTGTGGTCTCGGTGAAAGAAAGTGATCGCACTAAATGGGAAACCTATCTCATCAGTCAATTGGATAATACTTGGCAACATATTGGTACTGTCAACGATGCTGCAAGCGACTTAGAAATTATTGTTGGTGGGGAGAAGTCGATTTCTGTATCTTTATCTCAAATCACCAAAAACTTTAATGAGGCAATTCCCAAACGTATGGGACATATTTTGTAAGTCCTAATAAAAAGTTAGGCAGCACTCTGCGCAGCCTAACTTTTTATGTTGTTAGAACCAAGTGCGCTCGCTTATGGCTGCTTGCATCTTGCTAATCGCCTCGTCCACTGAGATTGCACCAATCTCACCATGCTTGCGGCTGCGAATGCTGAGAGTGCCAGCATCAACCTCTTTCGCGCCAATTACTGCCATTACAGGCACTTTCTCCATCTCAGCTTTGCGGATTTGCTTCGCCATGCGATCTCCGCTATGGTCTAGCTGTACGCGCAAACCTGCGGCTTTCATTTTGGCGGCAACTTGCTCAGCATATTCCATTTGACTGTCGGAGACTGCAATTAACTTAGCTTGCACAGGAGCCAACCAAAGCGGGAAATCACCAGCATAGTTTTCAATCAGTACGCCGATGAAACGCTCGACGGAACCAAAAAGTGCACGGTGAATCATGATTGGTTGATGGCGCACACCATCTTCACCAACATATTCCATCTTGAAGCGATCGGGCAAATTGAAATCTAGCTGAATTGTCGAACATTGCCAACGGCGACCGATCGCATCTTCGATCTTGATATCAATCTTTGGCCCATAGAAAGCGCCACCACCTTCATCGACCACATAGTCCCAGCCCTTATGATTGAGAGCCTGTTTTAGCGCCTCAGTAGACTTTTCCCAAATTTCGTCAGAACCAACATATTTTTCGGGACGGGTCGAGAGATTGATCTCATAATTCTCAAAGCCAAAGGTCGAGAGAATCAATTCCGCAAGATTGAGAACGCCAAGAATTTCCTGTTCGATTTGTGCCTCAGTACAGAAGATATGCGCATCATCTTGCGTAAAGCCACGCACACGCATCAGCCCATGCATGGTTCCAGAGCGCTCATAACGATAGACTGTGCCAAGCTCAGCATAGCGAATCGGGAACTCCTTATAGGAATGCAATGTGTCTTTGTAAATCAACACATGGAACGGACAGTTCATTGGCTTAAGCTGATAAACTTGATGCTCCACTTCCATCGCCTGAAACATACTTTCGCGATAGAAGTCGTTATGCCCTGAAATTTTCCACAGGTCGAGGTTTGCCATGTGGGGAGTGGTTACTGCCTCATAGCCATTCTGAGCATGAGTATCTTTCCAGAAAGTCTCAATCGTGTTACGGATAATCGCGCCGCGAGGATGCCAGAAGACCAAACCGCCACCAGCTTCTTCTTGAATGCTGAATAGTTGCAGATCCTTGCCGATGGTGCGGTGATCGCGACGTTTGGCTTCTTCGAGCATTTGGTGATAGGCAAGAAGTTGCTCAGGGTTTTCCCAAGCCGTGCCGTAAATGCGCTGTAGCATTGGATTCTTTTCGTCGCCGCGCCAGTATGCTCCTGCAATGCTTTCTAGGGCAAAAGCATCGGGATTAATATCGCCAGTAGCATCTAGGTGGGGGCCAGCACACAAGTCCCACCAAGGCTGTTTTTCAAATTTTTCAGGATCGCCAATGAAATAACGGCTAATATTTTGCCCTTCAGGAATGGCAGCTAGCAATTCAATTTTGTAAGGCTCATTTAGTTTCTCGATTTCGGTAAGCATCTCAGGACGTGGTAATTCCTGACGCACAAGGGGTTGATTCCACTTGATGATCCGCTTCATTTCCTTAGCGATCGCCTTGAGATCGCTGGGTGTAAAATGCTCAGAGCGATCGAAATCGTAATAAAAGCCATTTTCAGTTGCAGGGCCGATAGTCACCTTAGCATCGGGATATAACTTTTGAACTGCCATTGCCATCACATGAGAGCAGGTGTGGCGAATCCGCGCTAGTTTTTCGGTATCGGCTTGCCGCAGGATATCACTAGGTTTAATATCACTAGGTTTGCTTTCGCTGGGCTTTACTGCAACTGCATCCATAACTTGATGTCGTGACCTTATTTATTACAAGAATTATCGAAAACTATACTTAGAGTCTACCATCTTAACTTTTTTCGCTGAATATTGCGATCGCTTTATATCTCAGTTTGGGAATTTAGCGATCTCACCCCAACCTAATACTTATTTATTTCTCGCAATTAGGCTACACTCTATGACAGACAACACTTTTATAGATGACACCTTTTGCCCCTGATGAACCTATCCGATATCCTGAAAGACTCTGAGTATAAGCTTTCACAGTTTAAGCCTGATGAGGTGGATTGGCTTGAGCAGTCTATTTTTTTAAAGGCAAGTACTAAGGGGAATGTGCCTTATATTAAGTGTTTGGTGCGGGGTAAGGATATTAAGTTAACTCCTGAAGAGGCGGTTAGGCAGATTTATTTAAAGGTTTTATGCGATCGCTATCAATACCCAATTAATCGGATTTTGGTGGAATATGAGGTTTCTTTTGGGCGGGAAAAGAAACGGGCTGATGTGGCGATTATGGATAAGGATCGCCCGAATGTGCCTTATATTATTGTGGAACTGAAGAAGCCCAAACTGAAGGATGGTAAGGATCAGTTACGGTCTTATTGCAATGCAACGGGTTCACCGATTGGGGTTTGGACTAATGGCGATCAGATTTCTTTTTATCAGCGCAAAGATCCTAACTATTTTGAAGATATTACGGATATTCCTGATGTTAATCAGACATTGGCGGATATTCTCAATGAACGGTTTACGCTGGTTGACCTGATTAAGAAAGATAAGCTGATCACAGAGAAAAAATCTTTAAAAGCGCTAATTCTAGAAATGGAAGATGAAGTGCTTGCGAATGCTGGTGTTGATGTTTTTGAAGAGTTGTTTATGCTGATTTTCACTAAGCTCTATGATGAGTGGGAATCGGGACGAGATGAGAAGCGTAAAAAAACAAGATTGTTAGAGTTTCGGAATACAGGACAAACTGATACTGAGCTAAAAATTAAGATTCAAGGTTTATTTGGTCGCGCTAAAAAGAAATGGGAAGGTGTATTTAAGGAAAGTGACAAGATTACGCTCAGTTCGGCTCATTTGTCGGTGTGCGTATCCTCTTTGGAAAATGTGAAGTTGTTTAATTCCAATCTGGATGTGGTTGATGAGGCGTTCGAGTATTTGATTAATCAAAGTAGTAAGGGTGAAAAGGGTCAGTATTTCACGCCGCGCTATGTGATTGATATGTGTGTGAAGATGCTGAATCCGCAAGAGGATGAGGCGATTATTGATACGGCAGCGGGATCTTCTGGGTTTCCTGTGCATACAATTTTTCATGTGTGGCAGCAAATTATTGATGATGAGGGTTTGCAGGTTAGTAATTTGTTTTCGTTGGAAAAGAAACCTGCGCGTTGTGAGGATTATGTTAAGGGTAAGGTGTTTGCGATTGATTTTGATGAGAAGGCTGTACGGGTATCGCGGACTTTAAATTTGATTGCAGGGGATGGTGAGACGAATGTTTTGCATTTGAACACACTGGACTATGAGTCTTGGAAGGAGAGGTCAGAAGAGCAAGATTGGCGCGATGTTTATGGCGATGGCTTTAAGCGTTTGCGTGGCTTTACGGAGAAGAAGAATGATTTTAAGTCTTTTCAGTTTGATATTGTGATGGCTAATCCGCCGTTTGCGGGGGAGATTAAGGAGTCACGGATTACGTCTAAGTACGATCTGGCGGTTAAGGCGAATGGTAAGCGTCAAGACAAAATGGGACGCGATATTTTGTTTATTGAGCGCAATCTGGACTTTTTGAAGGCGGGTGGTCGAATGGCGGTGGTGTTGCCGCAGGGAAGGTTTAATAATTCTTCGGATAAGTATATTCGTGATTTTATTGCGGAACGGTGTCGGATTTTGGCGGTGGTGGGTTTGCATGGGAACACGTTTAAGCCGCATACGGGGACGAAGACTTCGGTGTTGTTTGTGCAGAAGTGGAATGATGATCCGAGGGCTGGGGCTTTGTGTCCGCGTCAGGATGATTACAATATCTTTTTTGCGACGATGCGGAAGGGTGGTAAAGATAATTCGGGGGATAAGGTGTATGTCAAAAAGTCGGATGGTTCAGGTGAGCCGTTATTAGATACTCACCATCATTTGATTGTGGATCATGATTTGTTTAATCATGATGGTTTGACTGAGGATGGGATTGCTGAGGCGTTTATTGAGTTTGCCAAGAAGGAAAATTTAAGTTTTTTTGATTTAAGCTCATCTGTTATGCCGTTTGATGCTGAGAAGTATGATCGGTTAATGGATGGGCTAGAAGCAATTGAATTGAGGTTGAGTGAAGTTATAGATAATAACTACTCATTGCGATTTGATAGTGAACATTTTCAAAAAGAGTATTTAGCTAATATACAGAAAATAAAAAAATATCCTTTAGGTTTTGTGAGTTTTGATAATGAAATAGAAAATATTACTGGTGGAGCTACGCCTTTAGGGGCAGAATATCTAGAAAATGGAGTTGGGTTTCTTCGAGTTCAAAATATAATGCAAAATTATATTGATGACTCTGATTTGGTTTTTATTTCAGACAAGGATAATCTAGATCTCAAACGCAGTCAATTAAAGTACGGAGATGTCTTATTAACTATTACAGGTGTTTCCTATGGTAAGTCTGCTGTTGTAAATAAGGACTTTATAGGATGCAACATTAATCAACATTCAGTAAAAATAACGTTAAAAGACAGTAACTTTATTCCATATTTTGTATCTACATTTTTAAATTCTAAAGCTGGGAAACTACAATCAGATAAAAATATTGTTGGAGTAACTCGTCCTGCTCTCGATTACACAGCGATAAAGAATTTTAAAATACCTTTAGTTACTAAACCGTTTCAACGTCAAATTGAATACTTGATTGAATTATCTCAAAATAAACTTGATGATTCAAAGGCAGTATATATAAAAGCTGAAGATTTGTTGTTGTCAGAGCTTGGGTTGGAGGAATGGCAACCGACGGATGAAAATATTGCGGTTAAGAGTTTTTCGGCTTCATTTGGGACAAGCGATCGGCTTGATGCTGAACACTATCAACCTAAATTTGATCAACTTACCGAAAAAATTGAACAAAAAGTAAACTTATCAAAACTCGGAGAATTATTAACTTGGAATCAACGAGGTAAACAGCCAAGCTACTTTGAAGAAGATCAAAATATATTAGATGGTTTACCAGTTGTTAACTCAAAGCACGTTAGAGAAGGTGAAGTTATCTTAGTTGATAACCGTTATGCAAAATATCAACCTGAAGATAAACCTCTAATTATTAAAACTAATGATGTCCTGATTAATGGTACTGGTGTAGGAACTATTGGGCGATGCGCTCCATATCTACATAAGCAAAATGCTTTGCCAGATAATCACGTTACTATTTTAAGAACCAAGGTACTTGATCCAGTTTATTTATCAATTTATATCAATAGTATTGCTGGTCAATATCAAGTTGAAAAATATTTAAAAGGTTCATCTGGACAAACTGAGCTATACCCTAAAGATATAGATAATTTTTGGGTATGGGAAGCTCCAGATAAAATCCAACAAAGGATTAAAAATAAGGTTGAAGAAGCACATCAAAAACGTGAACAATCTAAGCAACTATTAGAAATTGCTAAAACTGGAGTAGAAAAGGCTATAGAAGAAAACGAAGAAGTAGCAACAAACTGGATAAGCCAGCAACTAAAAAACTTAGAAATTAAAAATTCTCCCCCCTTTTTAAGGGGGGCTGGGGGGGATCAACCATGCTAAACGAAGCAGATCTTCTTCCATCTCTCCTCCAAAAAACAACCATATATCAACAATATAAGGCTGTAGAAATTAATGTGGTGGCTATGTTGCAGGTTATCGATCCCCCCCAGCCCCCCTTAAAAAGGGGGGAGAAGAGTGACGACTTAAAAAGTTTTAGGGGGATACAATTATGCTAAATGAAACGGACTTTCATCTTCCCTACAATCCTGCTCTAATTTCCAGAGCCAAAGAACTGCGAAAAAGCATGACACCCGCCGAAAGAAAACTTTGGCATCAATATTTAAGAACCTTCAAGTTCAAAGTTTATCGACAAAGACCAATTGATTATTTTATTGTTGACTTCTATTGCCCTAGTCTCAAACTAGTTATCGAAGTCGATGGTGAGGGGCATTATACCGATGAAGGCAAAGGCTATGATCAAGAAAGAACTCAACGATTAGAAGGTTACGGAATCAAGGTAATTCGATTTACTAATCGGCAGGTTTTAGATGATCTTGAAAGTATCTGTGAGGAGATAGAAAGGATGATCCCCCCCAGCCCCCCTTAAAAAGGGGGGAGAATCTTCTTCTTCCCCCTTTTTAAGGGGGATTGAGGGGGATCTAAACCTTACAACGCAGATAGCAAGACTTGTGTGTACGCAGCAGCTAAAAAAGGGAGAGAATTTGGATGATTCAACAATTGAAAATTTTAGGAATAAACTTATGATAGGAGATACAACTATGGAAGCCCAAATGCTTAGAGACATCATCAAGCAGAGTGTTCGCGAAGTCTTGAGAGAAGAACGCTTATCTCTTTTTCTTGCCCTAATCCCCCTTGTCAGCGACAAAGAGATCCACGAAATCGAAGCAAAATTTCCCACTCCAGCACAATATGCCCCCGAAGAATTTACTGACATGACCGACTGGATCAAATCATGAAAGTTAAATTTAGCAAAAATGCAATCAAGTTCTTAAATGCTCTATCCTCAACCGACCAAGAGCGAATACGGGAAAAGCTGAAAACGCTTGTACTCTCCATTGAAGAAAGTGGTTCAATCCCGTTTCAAGAACTAGACATTAAAAATCTCAAGGGTGGATGGAAAGGCTACCAAAGAATGCGCGTAGGTAAAATGCGAGTCATTTTTTGTGCAAGCGTTGAAGAGTTATTAATTTATGAGATTGACTTTAGAGGAGATATTTACAAGAGAAAATAAAACTTACCTCTAGCTGGCAGTGAAAGCGACAATTTTTGGGAAGCATTTATCTAGCAGAAAATTGATCGCTGAAAAGAATGATTTTGCAAACCTTTAAATCATTGAGCTTAAAATGCTCTTTGCGATCGCATACTGATTTGCAAGAGTTACCACAAACTTACTTAGGGCTTACTATCCTAACTTTTTTGATGAGTATATGATTAAGGATGTAGCTAGTACTTCTTGCAAGTGCCGCCAATACTAACAAACACTTATCGATCGCCTTATCAATTGCTATGGCTAATTCTGATTCTGAGCAATTACCCGACTACTCAAGCCAAATCATCACAGTACGTCCCGATCGCGAAACCGCCACATTGCAAAAGTTGCCCTACTTTGTGGGGATCTCTGGTGCTACGGCAGGAGCAAAGGGAATCTCGATGAATTTGGTGATCATTCCCGCAGGTGGTGCAGCCGAGCCACATTTTCATCGTGATTATGAGACTGCTATTTATTTGGTCAAGGGTCGCGTAGAAACTCGCTATGGTCAAGGGCTGAGTCAATCAGTAATTAATGAAGCTGGTGATTTTATCTTCATTCCCGCAGGTGTGCCTCATCAACCACATAATCTCAGCGATACTGAGGCAGCCCATGCGATCGTTTCACGTAACGATCCCAACGAACAAGAAAATGTAGTTCTTTATAATCCCGATATTGAGTAGACAAAAAAATGGATATTCACGCCCTAAGAGAAGATTACAAACAAGGAGAGCTTAGACGCAAAGATCTTCATGATGATCCCTTCAAGCAATTTGAGAAATGGTTTCAGCAAGCCTGTAATGCTGAGTTGCTAGAACCAAATGCTATGACCTTATCGACAGTTTCTGTAGAAGGTCAGCCATTTATGCGAACGGTATTGCTGAAATATTTTGATGCTAATGGATTGGTTTTCTTCACCAATTATGAGAGTCGTAAAGCAAATCAGATGAATGCAAATCCAAAGGTTTCAATTCTGTTTACTTGGTTACCACTTCAAAGACAAGTCCATATTACTGGAACTGCTGAGAAAGTAACTACTGCCGAATCATTAGAATATTTCACCTCTCGCCCTAGAGGTAGCCAGTTGGGAGCTTGGACTTCGCAACAAAGCTCAGTAATTTCCTCAAAACAACTTCTGCTGATGCAATTTGAACAGATGAAGAACAAATTTTTGGATGGAGAAATACCTCTACCAGATTTTTGGGGTGGTTATCGGGTAGTTCCCGATAGTTTTGAGTTTTGGCAGGGCTGTACTAATCGCTTACACGATCGCTTCTTATATACTCACCAAGAGGCTCAATCATGGACAATCCAAAGGCTATCACCTTGATATAAAACTGTACAGAGTTGCAGCGCTTTGTGCTACAACTCTGTACAGTTTTGGCATCGCAAAATTCAGGCTTCTGGAGTCTCAGGAATTGACGCAGATATTTGCGGAACAAGTTGCGATCGCTGAGATTCTGAAACTAAGCCTGTCAAGATGTCTTTTCTTTCTAGTTGCTTCTTCGCATTCGTAGAGACATAGCTAACTGTAATTACAGAATCGCTAAAAGAAACGCCAACACAAGATTGAGAATAAACATCAATATGAGGAGTCCATATATTAGGGACACTGGATAATAAGGCAGAAGCTCCTGTCATATCATCAATATTTAAAAGTCGAATAAGTTCATCTCTCGATTCTTCAGATGCACTGCCAACCCATTCTTTTTCTCCATACCAATCATTAGCTTCTTCATTGAATGGTTCTTTTGCAGAGGCAAAAGGAATGGAAGCAGCTAAGAACCCGACAATTCCCAACTCGATCAACCAAAGTAAATAAGCAAAATTATCTTTGATTGTGAATCCACTCCTACCACTCCTACTAATAGTGATTCCTTCTTGTGCTGCAATCTTCACAAACCCAACAAACCCTGAAGAACCAGTTTTTTCCTGCAAAATAGTGTCAATTTGCTCTCTTGCGAGATTCTTATCTGTAACAGCATATTCACGCTCCATGACTGTTACCAGTTCCTGCTGAAAATTCATATACTGCCCGTACTTCAGAGAGCCATAGGTGACAAGCCCGCCCAAAAGCCCCAATCCAATCGCAATCAGCGGATTCCGAATTTTCCCTTTTTTAACGGCAAATCCCAATACACTACCTGTGGCAAATCCCATGCCCAATGGGAATAGAACAATGAAGTAAATAAATTTACCTATAAATGCGGTTGCTCCGCCGATCGCTACACCTGAGACCAAAGAAGAGGCAGCTAATATAGCAACACCCTGTGATGGCGCAACATTGCTCGGTTGGTAATTTCTCATGATTGATTGAAAGCTATAGTTTGTATAGATTTAATCCCGCTATTTTGCCGTAATTTATAACTTTTAAATAATAAGAAATTTAATATTTAGTAACTACTTCTTTCCCATTCAAGAAATAGCGGTGCGAGGCTTTGCCCCGCACCGCTATTTCTTGTTTTTATCTATTAGTGGGAAGAGAGTAGCTACTAGCGATCGCTAATAGGCATGTAGGTTACATCATGTAACCCTGTATAAACTTGAGTTGGTCGGAAAAGGCGATTATCGGAAAGCTGTTCTTTCCAGTGAGCTAGCCAACCAGGAACACGGGCGATCGCAAAAATAGTTGTAAACAAATTACTAGGAATGCCTAGCTTTTTGTAAACCAATCCTGAATAGAAATCCACGTTAGGATGAATCCCCTTACTAGCTAACTTCTCAAATGCTTGCTTTTCTAGTTCTAGTGCAATGTCATAGTAAGGATCATGACCAAACTCATCAAACATTTTATGAACTAAGTCCTGTAAAACGATCGCACGGGGATCTTTGACTTTATAAATACGATGTCCAAAGCCCATGAGCTTTTCTTTGCGCTCAATCTTTCGCTCAAGGTAAGCAGTCACATTCTCAACCGAGCCAATCTCTTCGAGCATCATCATTACTTGCTCATTAGCGCCGCCATGCAAAGGACCAGCAAGAGTACCAATTGCTGAAGTCATCACCGCATAGGGATCAGTCAAAGTTGAAGCAGTTACCAAAGCTGCAAAGGTCGAAGCATTAACAGTATGTTCTGCATGAAGGGTTAAACATACATCAAAAATATGGGCAGCGAGAGGATCAGGAACCTTCTCGTTTAACATGTATAGGAAATTAGAGGCATAGTCCAAATCATCGCGAGGCATCACGGGATCATTACCTTGACGCATCATATGAAAAGCTGCCACCATCGTCGGTACTTTTGCTAGCAGTCTTACTGTCGCCTGATAAATGTAGTCTGCATCATGGAAATTCCCCAGAGGATAGAACATTCCTAATGCTGCCACACTTGTTTGGAGTGCATCCATGGGATGAGCATTATCAGGAAATGACTTAATCATGTCGCGAATGCGATACTTTATTCTTCTTCTATGGGTGAGATCATGCTCAAACTCTTGTAGTTCCGTAGCTTTGGGCAATTCACCGAAGATTAGTAAGTAGCTGGTTTCAAGGAAATGGCTATGCTTGCAAAGATCCTCAATGCGGATACCTCGATATTCCAGCAAACCTGCTTGACCATCAACATAACTTATATTTGACTGGGTTGCAGGAACCCCCTCTAAACCAGGCTTATATTCTCCGATCGCCATATCTTAAGCTACCTTACACAATTAGTTTTATTTATTTCTTAGCTTATTTTATCGTTATGTATGCTTATGACTGTACATACCTAACAATAAACCCAAATATCAAGAGAGGACGCTTAGCGTCCTCTCTTGATATTTGGGTTTTACGCTGAAATTATTGGAAAGGATTGTTACCTTGCTTACCAAATAGGGAAGCTTCACCCTTGATTACAGCTTTTCCAAGGTTAAAAGCTGCCCATGCAGCTACCAAAACAATCGGGCCTAGTACTATTAATACTCTTAAATCCATATGTTTATACCCATTAATTAGAAATTGATTTTAGTACTCATTATGACAGCAAATCTGAAAGTTGAACTCTAAAAAGTAGATGTATCAGCAATTCTCATTCCCAAACCCGAAAAGTTTCGCCCCGCAGGGGCGAAACTTTTCGGGTTTGGGTAATTTATTTTGCACATGTACTTAGATGTGTGAGCTTTACTTGCGTATCTATAGCAACGTAAGAGATAGATAGGACAATTCAAAACCCAAAAGATGGCAGAGCGAAGCTCTGCCATCTTTTGGGTTTTATGTCCTAAGCAAAGCTTACATTGCTATACTTTTTAGGATTTTGCCAATTCGTGATATATGTCATTTGTCTAAATTTTAATTTTTATGGAATACTGGCAAGCTTTTGTTTTAGGGATAGTGCAAGGATTAACTGAATTTTTGCCTATTAGTAGTACAGCTCATCTAAAGGTAGTTCCTGCGATTTTTGGGTGGAAAGATGCTGGACTATCATTTGATGCTGTAATTCAGCTTGGGAGTATTGCCGCAGTTGTCGGCTATTTCTGGAAAGATCTTAGCAATATTACGCTAGGCAGTATCAAAGCCGTCCGATCGCAAAACTACAAGTCCCAAGAATTTAAGTTGGCAGTGGCGATCGCCCTCGGAACAATCCCAATTTTATTTGGTGGCTTACTAATTAAAATTTTTGTCCCAGACTATGACAAATCACCTTTGAGGAGTTTGACCGCGATCGCGATCGCCTCAATAGTAATGTCCAGTTTGCTTGCTCTAGCGGAGATATTGGGTCAGCGAGGTAAAACTGAAAAGCGCCAATTTCATAGAGTCCGAGTAATTGACGGCATTTTAATGGGTGTAGCGCAAACAATGGCACTTGTGCCGGGGGTATCGCGTTCAGGCTCGACTTTAACCGCAGGTTTATTTTTAGGGTTAGATCGCGTTGCTGCAACTAGGTTCTCCTTTTTGCTAGGTATTCCTGCCATCACTATTGGTGGGCTGGTTGAGTTAATTAGCTTGATAAAAAAAGGTTTTGGTGACGTTGGTGTAGGACAGCTTGCGATCGGGCTATTCTCATCAGTGATTTTTTCGTATTTAGCGATCGCATGGCTGCTCAAGTTTTTCCAAACCCATACGACTTGGGTATTTGTCGGCTATCGACTAATATTTGGTGCTTTGCTCCTAACTGGTCTGGGATTAGGGTGGATCAAATAAAACCCAAAAACAAGAGAAGGCTCGCGCAGCGAGCCTTCTCTTGTTTTTAAAATAAATTTTTGCTCAGCGAAAATTTATTTGTTTATTTCATGTATAGTTGTAGATCGCACGATCTTTCATGCTCGGATCGGGTTATTTAAAAAATTGGAGAAACTAGATAATACTAAGTTCCCCAATACCTGTACGGCAGCTACTGAATATTTAAACACCATGAGTTACGCAATCATTGAAACAGGCGGTAAGCAATATCGCGTCGAAGTCGGCAGATTTTATGACGTTGAGCTACTTGAAGCCGAAGAAGATAGTAAATTGACAATTGATAAAGTTTTGTTTGTCAATATGGATGGCGACATTTCTATTGGTCAGCCCATTGTTGATAGCGCTAGCGTAGAAGTTACCGTAATGCGCCATCACAAGGCGAAAAAAGTAATCGTTTACAAAATGCGTCCCAAGAAGAAAACTCGCAGAAAGAATGGTCACCGCCAGCCATTGACTCGGATCATGGTTGAAGCAATCAATCTCAGTGGTAAAGCTGCTTAAAACCAGTTATCACATAGAAAAGGTGCAAAGCGCCTTTTCTATGTAAGAGTCTTTAACTATTTAATGAGGATACAAAAAAATGGCACATAAGAAGGGTACGGGTAGTACAAGAAACGGACGTGACTCTAATGCTAAGCGCCTTGGCGTAAAGCGTTACGGCGGTCAAGTCGTTAAGGCTGGTAGCATCCTAGTTCGTCAACGTGGCACTAAGTTTCACCCAGGCAATAATGTCGGTCGTGGTAGTGATG
Organism: Pseudanabaena sp. M085S1SP2A07QC; assembly: GCA_020404895.1. Taxonomy (GTDB): domain Bacteria; phylum Cyanobacteriota; class Cyanobacteriia; order Pseudanabaenales; family Pseudanabaenaceae; genus Pseudanabaena. The sequence continues at coordinate 139,017 of JADBWK010000057.1, forward strand.
ACACATTGTACGCAACTGTTGATGGCGTTGTGACTTTTGAGCGCTTTGGCAAAACTCGCAAGAAAATCAGCGTTTATGCACCTGTAGCTGTAGAAGTTGCAGAAGCAGAAGTTGCTTAGGAAATTACACAAAATAATCAAACAAAGAAAGAGCGACGGGCTTATTAGCCCGTCGCTCTTTTTGGGTTTGATTATAGATCTTTTTTCATTAGAGTTATACCAATTCACAAAAAGTGTTGTCACACTTTTGTGAATTGGTATAAGAATCTGTGCTTTGCACAGATTCTTATACCAAATTTGTTGTTTTAAGTGATGCGTAATGCTGCAAAAGGGTTTTGAGCTTATCAATCTGAATTGGTTTGCTGATGTAATCATTCATTCCTGCATCACGACAGAGATTTTGATCGTCATCAGTTGCATTTGCAGTCATAGCAATGATCACAATTGGAGGGAGCTGTAATTCTGATTCTTGCTTACGAATATATTTGGTTGTCTCTAAACCATCCATTTCAGGCATTTGAATATCCATCAGGATCAGATCGTAAGCTGTGTTGCCGATCGCTTTAACTGCTTCTACACCGTTATTCACTATATCGGCTTGATATCCTAAGTGATTCAATACTCGTTTAGCGACCTTTTGATTGACAGGATTATCTTCGGCTAAGAGTATTATGAAACTAGATATTGATGAATCGATTTGACCTGATGTATCCATAGGTATCTAACCCATAATTTGTGGTACGCGGAAAAAGTCTTCTTCGCGATCAGGTGCACAGTTAAGCAAGACCTCGCGATCTGCAAAGGGTTGCAATATATCAGAGCGAGTAATATTGACAGTATTAACGGCTCTAGTTGTCGGTTCAACCCCTTCTAGCAAAGGATCGAGTTCATTTAGCTGTTGGAAGTAATCCAAAATACTATCTAATTGCTTAGTAAAAGAAATTTCTTCAGCTTCAGTTAATTGTAAACGTCCTAAATGGGCAACGTGACGAACTTGCTCTCTGTCAATCATGATTTTTATATAAGTGTAAGCAGATAATAATCTTTAAATAATGGATCTGTAAGTCCATTGATTAAAGATTGGAAGAAATAACTGGGCAAATATTATGTGAATTTCAGAAAACAGTCTAAAAGAATAAATTAATGTCGGCTCGACCAGTAGTCTTGAGCCAGTTTTGAGCTTCGATATAATTGTTTGGTGCAAGACGAATCGCCCTTACCCAATGGTCGGCAGCAACATTGAAATATTCTTCAGCCTGTTCTTCGTCTTGAGCATTTTCGCCTTTATGGTGATAAATCACCGCTACATTGTTAAGGGCTTGTGGCATCCGAGGATTAAGATCGATCGCCTGTTCATAAAACTCTAGCGCTTTATCATGATCACCATTGCTGGCATGAATTAAGCCCATGTTGTAATACACATAGCTGCGATCGTAGGAATTTTCCTCCAGCTTGAGAGCTTCTTCGTAGTTAGCAAGTGCTTCGGCATATTCTCCATCACCTTGAGCGGACATGCCATCTCGATAGTAAGCAAAAGCTTCTTTTTCTTTCTGACTGGCAGGAAAGAGTTTTAAAATCGTGTCGGCAATAACGGTAAAAGTTTGATCGACGAAGTTGTCATTACGTTGCGATCTAGGCATAGTTCTTTATAAATTTGCAGTCAGTTGTTAATTAGCATATCAAAATTAAAACCAATAAAGTTAAGACACACGCTTTGCAGGTGTCTCAAACTTAGCTAGATGCACTTGTGTAAAACTTCAATGCAAATCGCCAAAATTGATTTGAAACATAAAGTAATCCGATCGCTAAAAACATCGAACCGAGGATCCATATAGCTTCACCTCGCCCCAGAAGCGTTTCGGCTGGAACCGTTGTCAAAAATGCGATCGGCACAATGAACGTAAAAAAGAAACGATAGGAGGCGGGATAGGCTGCCATCGGATAGCGACCAGCCTCCATTAAGCCGCGTAAGACTTCGGTAACGTTATAAATTTTTACAAACCAGATGCTAGTTGCACCTAGGATGAACCAAATGCTATAGAGACTAATGCAGCCAAAGATCAGGGGGATTAATCCCAAAAGATAATTGGTCAAACTTAATCCCAGTTTGTTGCCTGCATAGATCAAAATGCCGACACCAAAAATTAAATTAGGAAATCCCCAAGGTGAGATTGCTCTTGCCGATAGCCAAAACTGGCTACTGATCGGTTTTAAAAGCACAAAATCTAACGTTCCTTTCTGGACATGATCCACGATTTTGCTTAAGTTCGGGGCGAGAAAAGTGCTAGAAAATCCTTCAAGGAGCGTAAATATACCAAGCACAATGATTGCTTCTTCCCATCGCCAACCAGTAAAAGTGTAACCAGTGCGATAAAACAAAAATAATCCGAACAAACTTCCTGCCAAATTACCAATGCTGCTCAGAGCCGCGATCACAAAGTTAAGCCGATATTCAAGTTCGGCTGCGATCGCAGTTGTCCAGAAAAGCTTTAAAGCTCGTATATATCTACTCATATTGGTTTGCCCAATACAAACTGCGAAGAATAGCTTGCCACTCTTCGCAGTTTGCGATTTTTGCAATTAATATAGGCTTAGGCGTAACCACGACCCCTAGGGCGATCGTTACTACGCTCAGCACGAGGCTTAGCCTTATTAACGCGAAGGGTTCGTCCCATCCATTCAGCTTCGTTTAGCGCCGCGATCGCCGCTTCTTCTTGAGCATCGTCCTCCATATCCACGAAGGCGAAACCCCGAACCCGACCTGTTTCTTGGTCGGTGGGCAATTGCACGCGCTTTACGGTGCCGTAGTCTGAAAAGACGCTTGTTAAGTCGTCTTTAGCAGCTTGATAAGACAAATTTCCAACGTAAATAGTCACAGTCAGTTCGCTCCAAAAAAGAGATCGATATAATAATTTAGCCAGTCTTCGGAAAAGACTCGCTCGATCCGAGATCTCACAAATCCAACCTAAATTTCAGCTTTGATATAGTTTACCTTTTACCCGCAACAATTTGCGTAGGCTGTATTACAAAGCTTTGCGCAACTAATGGTAAAGAGCTTACTAACCCTTAAAAAGCTCTATAAATTCCTTACTAAAAGCGTTATTTCTGATGATTGGCGATCGCATTAAGCAAAATATTTTAAGGTGAATCTTCAAATTTCTATCTAAAGACATAGGCTAAATCAATTAGAAAGCCATCGAAATTGAGGCTAAATTCTTAAGTTCAACAACAAAAAACAAGAGATTTTAACGGCTAAGCCTTGTCTCTTATTAATTACAAATCAAAACCCGTAAAGTTGAGCCCCTGCGGGGGGCTCAACTTTACGGGTTTTGATAATTTATTTTGCACAGGGGGCTTAAACTATGATTTTTATTAATGATGGTGGATTAATTAAAAAAATATGGACAGTCAAAAGGAAGTGATGGCTCATCGTGAAGTTCTCAAATATTCTGGCGATCAAAAGGCGATCGCGGCAAATTAAGCCGCTTATAAAAAGAGTGCTCAAGCTCTTAAGGACATCTTTGAGAACCCAGTCTTAACTGGTGATATGATCAAAGATGCTTATGCTGAACCTTTATTCCAAGGTTCTACTGTTTGGCAAATCTCGCTGACATTTGATGATCAAGAAGATGTTTTATTCGCCAAGACTACAAGCGAAATTGCGAAAACAGGTCTGGCTATAGGCATTTTTCTGGATGATAAATTGATTAGTGCTCCTATAGCTAGCCCTGAATTTCATAAAGGCATTACAGGTGGGCGTGCTGTTATTGCGGGACAATTTACTAAGGATTTGGCGACTGAAATTGCTTTACAGTTGCGATCGGGTACATTGCCCATCTCTTTTGAAGTTGTCAAAACTCATTCCTTTTAAGTCCCAAGCCCCGTAGGGTTGCGCCCCTGCGGAGCGCAACCCTACGGGGCTGAGTTTGTAATTAACTATGCTCATCTACATTATTAAAATTATTAAAGCTATTTTTTCTCGAACAGGAACATCAAATTTCTTATAAAAGACTCACAGAGCTTGGCTTTTATAACTATAGCCAGAAAGTTTAAAGCTTTGCGGCGCGAAGCGCCGCAAATCATTTTGATAGCTTTATAACCAATTCAGGGCTGCTATTCGTGGGGTATGATGACAGATGTCTCAAAATATACTCTGTTTAATCTGGCTCTAAGTAAAGCTCAAACGGCTATACAGAAAAGCTATACAAAAAGCTCCAAAAAAAATATGGGTAAACAAAGCCGCCTGCTTGCCTTTGTACTGGCAATTTTAATCGGGGCTGTGTATCTAATCGTAAGTCATCCTCCTAAATTAGGGTTGGATCTTCGAGGTGGTGCACAGCTTACGCTCCAAGCTAAAATCAATCCTGAACAAGGTATTAATGAAATTACGCCGCGCATCATGGAAACTGCAAAGTTTGTGGTGGAACAGCGCATTAATGGCTTGGGAGTTTCTGAAGCAACGATTTTGCTAGCTGGAAATGATCAACTCATTGTTCAGTTACCAGGGGTAAATGATCCTGCTCAAGCTGAGCGCGTAATTGGTACAACTGCCCAGCTTGATTTTCGGAAGCAAAAGAAAGGTACGGAAAGTGAGCTAAGGGCAAGATTGCAAATCCAGCAGGCGGCGGCAATTCAGCGTGAAGTCCTGAAAAACTCTACTGATCAAAAGGCGATCGCGGAGAACGAAGCAGCTTATAAGAAAAGTATTGAAGATTTAAAAGGAATCTTTGAACGCACAGGCTTAACGGGCAATATGCTCAAAGATGCCGTTGCTTCACCAACGGGAAATGGACCTGATTCTTGGCAAGTTGCACTGACTTTTGATGATAAGGGAGGTGATCTATTTGCTAAAACCACTAGCGAAATCGGTGGTACTGGTCGCGCTTTAGGAATTTTTCTAGACGATAAATTAATTAGCTCTCCATCAGTAGGTCCTGAATTTCAAGGTAAGGGCATTACAGGTGGTCGAGCAGTCATTACTGGGAACTTCAACTTAGATACAGCTAATGAACTAGCCTTACAGTTACGTGCTGGTGCATTGCCTGTGCCTGTAGAAATAGTAGAAAACCGTACTGTTGGGGCAACTCTTGGAGCAGATAGTATCCTCAGCAGTATCTACGCCGGTGTTGCTGGATTGTTGCTTGTATTGATCTTCATGGTGATTTATTACCGCATTTTGGGTGTAGTTGCGGATATTGCGCTGATTACCTATGCGGTGATTACTTTTGCCTCATTTAGCCTGCTTGGTGTGGTGCTCACCTTACCGGGAATTGCAGGTTTTATCCTCAGTATCGGTATGGCAGTAGATGCAAACGTATTAATTTTTGAGCGAACTAAAGAGGAATTAAAAGCAGGACGCACACTTTATAAATCCGTCGAAGCAGGCTTCTATCGCGCTTGGTCAAGTATTCTTGATAGTAATGTGACTACTTTAATTGCCTGCGGAACATTGTTTTGGCTAGGTTCAGGGTTTGTAAAGGGGTTTGCCGTTACGCTTGGCGTTGGTGTGCTAACCAGTATGTTTACCGCAGTTACTTTAAGCCGATCGCTAATGTTGGCGATGATCAGTAATCCTAATTTCCGTAAGCCCGAATATTACGGTATGAAAGCGTTTGGGAAAATCTCAACGACTATAGATATTGAGGTGATCGCTGAAGAGAACGCCAGCGACAAGAAAAATGACAATACTTCAGGTGCGGTGCTATGAAACTAGATGTAATTAAGAATGCTCGTTTCTATGTTTCTCTGTCCTCAGCCGTAATTTTGGCGGGACTGGTGGCAATGGTAATATCTTTTCAGCAGATAGGCTCACCGTTGCGATTGGGTATCGACTTTACAGGTGGTTCGAGTATTACCCTTGGCTTGTCCTGTGGTAGTGCCAACAATTGCGGCAAGAAAATTGATGTTGGTGTGGTCAGACAAGCGATCGAAAGTAAAGGCTTTGCTAATAGCGTCATCCAATCAGTTGAAGGTAAAGATCTCCAAGGTGTATCTGTACGAACGGCGAGGCTATCAACAGAACAACGTGAAAAGTTGCGCTCAGTATTGACTGATGCATTGAAGCCATATGGTGAGATTGACCCTAAAAAGTCTCAGATTGATGAGGTCGGACCTGCGATCGGTCAGCAAGCTTTAAACAATGGTTTACTAGCCTTGGCGATCTCCTTTGCGGGTATTGGCATTTATTTAACATTCCGTTTTCAATCTGACTATGCCAGTTTTGCGATTATTGCTCTGTTCCATGATATTTTCGTCACCGCTGGTATGTTTTCGATTCTTGGATTGACTCTAGGTGTGGAAATCGACAGCTTATTTATTGTGGCGATGTTAACTATTTGTGGTTTCTCGGTGAATGACACTGTAGTAATTTACGATCGCATTCGCGAAAATGTAAAGATTGACGCAGGGGCAACTAAGTTTAACGATCTAATTAATGCTTCGATTAATCAAACTTTAGGACGTTCAATTAATACCACCCTAACTTCTACTTTGCCATTAATCGCCATCTTCTTGTTTGGTGGTGCAACCCTGAGATTTTTCGCTCTAGCTTTGATTATTGGTTTTTTATCTGGAGTTTATTCCAGCATTTTCAATGCCAGTATTTTTCTAGCTTGGTGGCGTGGTCGTCAGAATTCTAAGATTAGTCAACAGCCGCTAGAGTCAAACTAAATGATAATGGCGGTGTAAAACATCGCCATTATCATTAGAGCAATTATGTGAGTAAGTATCTTTGCGTATTGGATTGTTGATGCCTCTCTGGAATTAGTTTCGGTCTTATTGATGATTGATGGAACTTATCAAGAAACTGTTTTTCATTTAGGAGAGCAAATTATCTCACCGACATTTGCGGATCTCCAGCTTACAGTTGATGATGTTTTAAATGTAGATATATGAATTCTGATAATAGTGATTCTCTCTCGGAATCTAGCTCTGAGGTATTAATTGATCCTTTGCTAGAGCGCCAAGTCCAACGATTGATCGAAGTGCAAACATACTTGCGATGGATATTTGATGGTTTTCTGTGGTTGACTATCGGAACTGCAAGTATTTGGGCTTTGCGATCAGATATTGAGCTATGGATAGCTGCTTTTACATGGGTGGGAGTGCGCATATCTCTAGTTTATAATCGTCTGCCTATGATGGGTTTGGGGATATGTATAGCAATGACTCTCGCGACTTTAGTTTGGCAGAGTTCAATTATTTTATGGGGAGTTAATCAACGAGAGAAGCGATCGCTGATTAGTCAAGTAAAAAGGATAAAGGAAAAAGGAAAAAGTCATCCATTATGGCGATGGGTTTGCGAAGAAAATATATCATAGGCGTTGCGTTGCACCGCCTATGATGGCTATCTTTGTTTGAGGACTAATAATGTAATGTCGTCATAAATCTTCTGAGTGCCAATATGCGATCGCAGATCGGCAATAACTGCTTGACGAATAGCGATCGCTGGTTCATCGACATGTTGACAGATAACTTCGCATAGACGATCCAATCCATAAAGCTGTCTTTCTTCATTCTCTGCTTCAGTAATACCGTCGGTATATAGCACCACGACATCACCTTCCTGAAGGTCAATATGCTTTTGGGAGAGAAAATCAAAAATCTCTTCCTCTAATCCAATCGGAAATCCCAAGTCAATAGTGTCAAATCTTTCTAACATTCCATTCTTACGCACAACAATCATTTCTTCATGCTGACCACTCAAGATCAATTTCCCATGCACATAGTCAATCAACAATAGAGTTAAATTTTTATCAGATGACATTCTCTGAACATTGCCGTAAATTGTGCGATTGAGGATATCTAAAAAGCGGACAGGATCATTCTCTTCACTTTGGAGTAAGGTTCGTACCGCAGTCTGTACCATGATCATTAACATGCCGCTTTCTAGCCCATGTCCTGTTACATCACCAATACCAATTTTAATTCTCCCGTTTTGTTGCAGTACGTCATAATAATCCCCCCCGACCTCATCAGCAGGCTCCATAAATCCTGCGATATCTAACCCCACAATCAACGCTAATTCTTTATCTTTAGGTAAAATCATTTGCTGGAGTTTGCGCGTTACATCTAGTTCGCTACTCATCCTTAGATTTTCTAATTTGAGAAGATCATTTAAAGCCAGAATTTGCTTGTTAGCTTTCTCCAGTGCAATTTCTGCAATCTTTCGCTGACTAATATCTTCGACGGTTCCTTCGTAATAAACTATTTTGCCATTTTCATCTCGTAATGCTCGGACATTCTCGCTAATCCAGATTGTCGTGCGATCGCGTTTATATACCTGTGACTCAAAATTGGTAATCGTATCATTAGCCTCCATTAGAGACTGAAATTGCTGACGACGATCGCGATCAACATAGAGATCACTTTGGATATCAACAATTTCTTTAAGCATTTGCTCAACTGACGCATAGCCATAAATTCGAGCTAGGGCAGGATTGACACTTAGATATTTACCTTCGACGGTTGTTTGAAAGATCCCATCTACAGAATTCTCAAAGATGCTCCGATATTTTGCTTCAGACTCTCGCAGTGCGATCGCGACACTGTTAAATGATCGGACAACCATCGATAGCTCATCTTTATTATCAAGATTAATTGATATTGCTCCGCCTATTGTCATTTGTTTAGAAGCTATATCTAACTGATGTACAGTTCTCATGACCGACAAATAAAAGCCAATAAACAAATAGAGAATTGCTCCGAAAATCACTGCCACAAAAATCAAGATAAACTGCTTTCGCTGATTAAATCCTTGGATTCGATAGATCAATAGATCGTCGAGGCGATCGGTAATTTGCTGTGAGAGCGTAAAACTATGTTTAAGAGAATTCCCTATTGCTTGTCGATAAAAGCCATCAGCTAAAGAGAACTTATTATCTTTACCGACCATTTGATTTGTATTGGCGATTACCTCACTTAAATTAGCAGCAAAAATGCGAAGAGAGCTGCTTAGCGAATCACGTAAATTACCGCGAGGATTATTTCTAAAGGCACGTTCCAAATTTGACGTTAAATCGTTGTTATATTCTTCTAACAAACTAAGTAAAGAAATAAGTGATTCTTTTTTTAAATTAGTGATTTCTTTGTCAAATAAAATTTCCGTAGAGGTTTGCATCATCTTATTTAAAATCTTTTGTATCTCAGGTAGCTTAACTGCACTCGCATCCATTAGATAGTAAGTATCTAAATTTGGATCGAGAATTAAATTCGAGAAATCAACTACATGAACTCGGAATTGGGCTAGTTTTTCGAGCAATAAATCATGGTTACGAAAGCCTATAAACCCTGTCATGTCTCGCAAGTCTTGCCAGGAAAGCTGAAGATTTTTTGGTTTCTCGCCTGTTTGAATAGTCACACCTAGTCGTCTATCAACATTAGATAAGCTTGCGAATTCGTTATCAATTAGACTTTGGAGATCATCCAATTCTCTCGTCTGCAATTGGAGTACTTCCGATTTAGCTGTCAGGTTAATGCTTTGCAGGCTCTTGTAAAATTGGTTCTGCAAAATTAGTTGTCTTTGTGGAATGTATTGCCATAGTTGACTGATTGGGCGTAGATAAGCATTCCCGTAAATTTCCTTTTGGGTAAACTCTATGCGGCTATCAAGTTCTGACAACAGCAGATTCATCACCAATGCTAATGGCAACACAAAGAGCAAACTGATCAGAAAAAACTTTTGGGGGTATTTCAGCCGATTCATGATGGCGATCGCTGGTTTAAATAGAAGCATATTTTGCCTTAGAGTAAAGATGGGCATCACTTTGCCTTGCTAATCAACTAAGATTCTTTGTCATATTATAGATATTGCCAAGTTCGGTAAGCATTTTTAAACTTAGACGTTAAGCACAGTCATGACGCATTAAACCTATTGGGGCATTCTCTTGATGGATTGTATAGCAATGTAAGCTTTGCTTAGGACATAAAACCCAAAAGATAGCAGAGCGAAGCTCTGCCATCTTTTGGGTTTTGAATTGTCCTATCTATCTCTTACGTTGCTATATATGCTCATTACTCATTCATTCTCTCATTTTATAGTCACTACCAGTCTGGATTGGTACAGACCATCAGGGCAACCGCATAAAAAATCAAAGGGAAAGGAGATGTTCAAGATAAGCCAGATCCCAAGCCGCCTTATGACGTTTAGCTCGCATACTGGACTTAGAAGACTTATCACGGCTTAAG